>DATBER010000083.1:0-94225 GCA_036558905.1 Jatrophihabitantaceae bacterium
CCGCTTCGTCACCGACCGGGTGCGCCGCCGGCTGGTCGAGCCGTTGCGGTTCCTGCTGGCCGCGCCCTACGTCGCGTTCGTCTTCCATCCGCCGCTGGCGATCGAGGTCGCGCTGGCGTTCGCCGCCTCGGCCGGCTACGCGGCCAGCCTGCCGCTGCAGGAACGCCTGGTCAGCAACACCGAGCCGGGCATCCGCGGTCAGGTGCTGGGCCTGAACGGCACCGGGATGCTGGCCATGCAGGGGATCGGCGCCGTGCTGGCCGGCGCACTGGCCCAGCAGCTCGGCGGCGATCACGCCGGCGTGGCCACCGCGATCGGTCTGACGGGCTGCGCGTCGCTCGCGGTCACGGTGTCGCTCGTGCCCGGTCTGCGCCGCAGCCGCCTCCCGCAGGCCGAAGCCGCCTACGAACCGGCGTGAGGCGCGTCGGCCCACTCGACGCCCGCACCGCCCGGCGGCCCATCAGCTGATCTCGGCCGGGGCCTCCACGTCGTCGTAGACGCGGACCGCGGCCAGCCGCCCGTCGGGGTCGCGCTCGTAAACCGCCAGCCCGGCCTGGGGCGGCAGCTCGTGGCGACCCCATCGGACGCAGTTGTATTCGACGACGCAGTCCGTCCCGTCGTCGGTGACCGCACACGGGTGCAGCGCGATACCTCCGCCCGCGCTGAAGCAGCTGGTGAAGTACGCCCGCAGCTCGTCCGGGCCGCGGTGGACGAACGGCGCGCCGATCGCCTCGCGGAGGTAGCCGTCCGGGGCGAAGGTACGCACGATCGCGTCGGCGTCGCCGGCCAGCAGCGCAGCCTGGAAGCGCTCGACGACGTCGGCGGGACGCGTCGGCCCCGGCGTGAGCACCGGGGCCCGCAGGTGGCGCCGCCCGTCGACCGGCCACTGGCTGCAGTACGTGCGGAACACCATCGACAACTCGTCGGACGACTCGGCGACCACCGCCACCGGCCACGACACCTGCCGGTCGCCGTCGGTCAGGTGGGCCAGCAGCTCGACGACGGCCCGCCCGCCGGTGCTGGTGGCGGCGACGGTGTCGATGCGGGCGTGGTGGTCGGCCAGCCACGACCGGTTCTGCCGGACGAACTGCTCGAGCGCCTTGTGGCCGCGCACCTCGCCGGCCCGCGGGTCGAACACAACCACCTCGCCGGGCCACACGGTTTCCAGGGCGCGGGCATTGCCGTCGTTGAGCGCCGCGATGTACTGCGCGACCGGGTCGGCCTGGCCGGCCGCCCGGCTCTGCTGGCGAACCAGCTCAGCGGCGTTGATGAAGTCCGGAAACCACGGCATCCGATCTCCTTGTCCGTTGCTGGCCGGTCGGGCGTCCAGCAACATCCTCATGCGCGGGGGCGGCCGGAGGAAGGCCCTGGCCCAGGGAGTTCCGCTGGTGTGACGAGCCGGGCCGCAACGGTTCCCTCCGGTGCGGCGACCCGTTCGAAATGCCCTAGTGCCCCGCGCGACACTAGAACGCCGCCAGATAGGTGTCGCGGACCGTGGTCTCATCCCGGGCTGGCCACGGATACCTGACCTATGAGGTCTGACCAGATGTGAATCTTCTCAAATTAGGACCGGCTGCCCGCCAGGTCAATGCATATGGGCGACTTGGGCGACTACCTGGCACAAGGTCCGTGATTCCTTGACAGTGCTCTCGTTGCTCCTCAAAGGTGGACGGACGTCTTACCACTTGGTGACAGCCGTGACTGCGCGAGGAGTTGTCCGATGGGCGATGACCGGTACGGGGACGTCGAGAGCTCACCACGCCGACTGGTCGCCCGCCGCCGCTTCCTGCAGGCCACCGGTGCCGGCGCCCTCAGCGCGGCCGCGTGGACGTTGCTGGGCTCCCGGGCCGCAGCGGTGCCGGCGAGCGTGCCGCAAGGCGCGGCCGCCCAGACGTGGGCGCTCAACGCCGGGTGGCGGTTCGGCCCCTGGACGGCCGACAGCGAGCGGCCCGGCTTCGACGACCGGGACTTCGAGACCGTGGCCGTGCCGCACTGTGTGACACCGCTGGGCTGGCGCGAGTGGGACGCCAGCTCGTGGGAGCGGGTGTGGACCTACCGCCGCCACTTCGACGCCCCGCCCGCGTCGAGCACGATGCGGACCTTCCTCGACTTCACCGGGGCCCTGACGTCCGTCACGCCGACGTTCAACGGGCAGGCGCTGCCGTTGCACCAGGGCGGCTACCTGCCGTTCAGCTACGAGCTGACCGACCAGCTCACCCGGCGCGACAACGTGCTCGCACTGAAGCTGGACGCGACCTGGCAGAACGTGCCGCCGGACGGGTCCGACCTCGGCGCACCGGCCGTCGACTACTTCGAGCCGGGCGGCCTGTACCGCGACGTATCCCTGCGCATGGTGCCGCAGACGTTCATCGCCGACGTGTTCGCCAAGCCGGTGAACGTCCTGGACGCGGCGTCGCGGCAGGTGCAGGTGCAGGTCACGGCCGACGCCGCGTTCGCTGTCGACGGGCCGGTCGAGGTCAGCGCGATGCTGCTCGACGGTGGCCGCCCGATCGCCCGGGCCACCGTGCCGGTGACCATCGGGCAGGCCGGCCCGGTCGTCGCGCAGGTGACCCTGGACGGCTTGGGAGGCGTCTCGCTGTGGGACGTCGACCACCCGAATCTCTACACGGTGCTCGCCACGCTCAGCGTCAACGGGCAGCCGGTGCACGACTTCAGCCGTCGCATCGGCTTCCGCGAGGCTCGCTTCGAGAACGACGGGTTCTTCCTCAACGGCAGTCGGTTCAAGCTGTTCGGCCTCAACCGCCACCAGGTCTTCCCGTTCGCCGGTATGTCGATGCCCCCACGAGTGCAGCGGCACGACGCGGTGCTGCTCAAGCGCGAGTTCAACTGCAACATGGTGCGCTGCTCGCACTATCCGCAGTCCGAGCACTTCCTCGACGCCTGCGACGAGCTGGGCATCATGATCTGGGAGGAGACGCCGGGCTGGGGCTACCTCGGCGACACGGCGTTCCAGGATCTCGTCGTGCAGAACGTCCACGACATGGTGGTGCGTGATCGCAATCGCCCCTCGGTGATCGTCTGGGGCGTACAGGTGAACGAGTCGCCGCGCGACCCGGACCTGTACACGCGTACCAAGGAGCTGGCGTACTCCCTCGACGGCACGCGGCAGACCTCGGGCTCGAACACCGCGCACAACCTGACCAACTGGGTCCAGGAGGTGTTCGCCTACGACGACTACGGTCACTCCGAGGGAAGCGCGACGCTGTCCGCACCCACCGCCGGCGTGCCGTACCTGGTCAGCGAGGCGGTCGGCGCGCTCGACGGTCCGCCCGGGTATCGGCGTACGGACGTCCAGGACGTGCAGCAGGTACAGGCCCGGCTGCACGCGCAGGTGCACAACATCGCGGGCGGCAACGACGCGTACTGCGGCCTGCTCGGCTGGTGCGCGTTCGACTACGACTCGCTGGCCGGCTACACGTTCCAGAGCATCAAGTGGCCGGGGATCGCGGACACGTTCCGGGTGCCCAAGCCGGGCGCCGCGTTCTACCAGGCCCAGGTGAGCCCACAGGAGCGGGCTGTGATCGCGCCGGCGTTCTACTGGGACTTCGGGCCGACGTCGCCGGTCACCGACCTGGGCGCCGCGGCGGTGATCTGGTCGAACTGCGATCGGATCGAGGCGTATCTGGACGGCGCGCACTACGCCAGCCTGGCCCCCGACACGACGACCTACCCGCACATCGGGCATCCGCCGTTCTACCTCGACACGACCGGCGTGGACGCCCCGGCCCAGCCGGACCTGCGCCTGGACGGCTACGTCGGTGACAAGCTGGTGCTCTCGCGCAGCTTCGCCGGGGACCCGGCCGGCGACCGCCTGGAGATAAGGGCCGACGACGCCGAGCTGGTGGCCGACGGGTCGGACGCGACGCGGGTCGCCTTCCGGGCGGTCGACCGCTACGGGGCTCCGCGTCCGTACGTTGCCGGTTCGGTCGCCGTCGAGGTCGACGGTCCGGGTGCGTACGTCGGCGACGTGGTGAGCCTGGCCGTCGAGGCCACCCCGCAACTCGTCGATCCCGGCGAGTCGGCCACGGTCACCGCGACGCTGACCAACGCGGCCTTCCCGCTCGGCGACAACGGCGGTGTGGGTGCCGTCTACGTGCGCACCCGGGCCGGCGCTCCGGGATCGATCACGGTGCGGGCGAGCCATCCGACGCTCGGCTCGGGCACGGTGCGCATCCGCGCGACGCCGCCGCCCGCGTCCGGACAACTGCGTACGGACGGGCCGGACCGACCGCCGTCGCAGGTGCTCACCGGCACCACCGTGTCGTTGCAGGTGCCGGACGGTTGGACCGTCACGCAGCTGGGCGGCGCGCCGGGCACCGAGCTGGCGCCCGGGCGGTCGGCCACCGCGCGGTGGCGGGTGACGGCGCCGGCCTCCGTTGTGCCCGCCGCGCCCACCGCGGTGACGGCCGTCGCCGGCTACGCCATCGGTGGGCAGCCGGCCGGGACACAGGCGACTGCGCCGGTCTTCCTCGCCACTCCGATCGAGGACGCATTCGACAACCGCGGCATCAGCGACGACGCCGACCCGGGCGGCGCCGACCTGGACGGCACCGGCAAGAGCTACTCGCGGCAGGCGCTGGCCGCGGCCGGCATGACGCCGGGCGCGACCGTGCAGCACGCCGGCATCTCGTTCCGGTGGCCGGACACGACGCCCGGTCAGCCGGACAACGTCCTGGGCGTCGGCCGCACCCTGCTCGTCTCCGGCCGCGGCGCCACGCTCGGGTTCCTCGGTGCCAGCACCTTCGCCACCGGGGTCGGCCGCGGCAAGGTCTTCTACGCCGACGGGACCGACAGCGACTTCTCGTTCCTCATCGACCAGAACACCGTGCTGCCCGGGCCCTACGACGAGACGGTCGCGACCACCTCTTACTACAACACGGCCACCGGCAAGACCGCCAAGCCCATGTACGTCTTCTACAGCGGCGTGCCGATCGACGGCGCCAAGGACGTCAAGGCGATCACCTTGCTGGACGGGGGATTCGTCGCACCCAACGGTCGGATCCGCGGCGTGCACGTGTTCGCCGTCGGCGTGGGCTGAGAACTGGAAGGAAATGCGATGCGCAGGCTGATCACTATCGCAATGGCCCTGCTCGTCGCGTGCGGCGGCCTGGCGACAGCGACTCGCACGCCCGCAGGCGCGCTGGACAACGGTCTGGCGCCGACCCCGCCGATGGGCTGGAACGGCTACAACCACTTCAGCCGCGACGTGACGGCCTCGATCGTCGAGGCGCAGGCCCGCGCGCTCGTCGCCTCGGGCATGAAGTCAGCGGGATACGAGTACGTGAACCTCGACGGAGGTTGGGACCTGCTGGAGCGTGACGCCGCGGGCAACCTGCAGCCCGACCCGGCCAAGTTCCCGGACGGCATCGCGCCGGTCGCGGCCTACGTCCACTCGCTCGGGCTGAAGTTCGGCATCTACACCAGTGCCGGCACGGCCAACTGCGCCAACACCAGCGCGGGCAGCTACGGCCACTACGACCAGGACGCCCGGACGTTCGCGGACTGGGGAGTGGACTACGTCAAGCTCGACCGGTGCAACGTGCCGTATGACGACTTCCCCACGCTGACCCAGCCCGAGGTGACGCAGCTGCTGGCGACGCGGATGCACGACGCGATTCTCGCCGCCGGCCGGCCGATGGTGTTCGACGTCAACGACGCCCGGCAGAGCGAGCACGACTGGACGTGGGCGCCGGCCATCGCGAACGTGTGGCGCATCGTGGGCGACATCGCCGACCGGTACAGCAGCATGGTCAACCACCTCGTTGCGGACGTGACCCATGCGAGCGAGGTAGCGCCGGGCGGTGGCTGGAGCGACCCGGACATGCTCGAGGTCGGCAACGGCGGCATGACCGACACCGAGTACCGGAGCGAGTTCAGCCTCTGGGCCGAGCTGGCGGCGCCGTTGATCGCCGGCAACGACCTCACCGCGATGTCGGCGACGACGCGCGACATCCTCACCAACCGTGGCGTGATCGCCGTCGACCAGGATCCGCTCGGCCAGCAGGGATACCCGGTCAGCAACGCCGACGGGCACTGGGTACTGACCCGACCGCTCGCCGACGGTGACCGGGCCGTCGTGCTGTTCAACCAGACGGACGTCACGGCGACGATCACGACCAGCGCCACCGAGGTCGGCCTGCCCAGCACGCCGGTCTACCTGTTGCGCGACCTGTGGCGGCCCGGCACCGCCGTGACGAACGGTCCCATCAGCGCGGACGTCCCTCCGCACGCGGTCGTCATGTACCGGGTATCTCCGCGTCCTCCGATGACGCCGCCGGGCAGCGATCAGGCGTCCGCATGAGGGCGTCCCGCCTGATCTCGTGGTTGGCCGTGCTCGTCGTCGCCGGGTCGCCGGCGGTCGAGGTGGCCGCTCCGTCAGCGGCGTCGACCCCGGTGCCGCTCGTCACCGACCCGGCGTCGCTGGTCAACCCGCTGATCGGCACGGGCGTCGCCACGGCCGGGAACGGGTCGGGGGGCATTGCCGGTGGCGGTGACACGTTTCCCGGGCCGGACATGCCGTTCGGCATGATCCAGTGGAGCCCCGATACCGCTCCGCAGCGGCAGAACGGCGGCGGCTACTGGTTCAACTCGAGCCAGCTGACCGGGTTCAGCCTCGACCATCTCAGCGGTGCCGGCTGTCCGGTCTACGGGGACGTGCCGATCCTGCCGCTGGTCGGCGACGTGCCGGCCGACCCGAGGGCGGCGACGGCCGACTTCTCGCACGAGAGCGAGTCCACCCAGGTCGGCTACTACGGCGTCACGACCACCGCGCCCGACGGGTCGAACCCGGTGACCACCGAGATCAGTACGACGACCCGCGCCGGCGTGTCGCGGTTCGGCTTTCCCGCGTCCACGCAGTCGCACCTGCTGCTGAAGGTCGCCGACAGCGCCGAGAAGATCGTGAACGGCCAGCCCAAGTACCAGAAGGTCGACGCCACCAGCGCGCGGGTCGTCGGCGGCGACGAGGTGATCGGCTCGGTCACGGCCGGCCATTTCTGCAACCTCGGATCGTCGCACCAGCGCGACTACACGCTGCACTTCGACATCAGGTTCAGCCGCCCGTTCACGGCCAGCAGTGTCTGGCCGGGCGGGCCGGGCAGCGATCCGGGTGGCGTCGCGCTCACCTTCGACACGAGCAGTGATCCGAACCTGACCGCGAAGGTGGGCATCTCCTACACCAGCGACGCGAACGCGGCCGCCAATCTCGATGCGGAGATTTCCGGCTGGGACTTCGACACCGTCCGCGCCGCGAACGTACAGGCCTGGAACGACATCCTCGGCCGGATCGAGATCGGGGGTGGCAGCCCCGACCAGCAGACCGTGTTCTACACCGCGCTGTACCACTCGCTGCTCGACCCGCACGTGTTCAGCGACGTCAACGGTCAGTACCTGGGCATGGACGGGCAGGTCCACACGGTGGCGCCGGGGCACGCGCAGTACGCCGACTACTCCGGCTGGGACATCTACCGCGACCAGGTGCAACTGGCATCGCTGCTCGCGCCGCACGAGATGAGCGACGTCGTGCGCTCCATGCTCGACGACTACGCGCAGGACGGCATGCTCCCCAAATGGTCCAACGCCAACGGCGAGAGCTACGAGATGGTGGGCGATCCGGCCGATCCGATCATCGCCGGCGCCTACGCGTTCGGGGCGCGCGACTTCGACGCCGACACCGCGCTGCGGGCGATGATCGCCGAGGCCACGCAGCCGAGCACGATCCGTCCGGGACAGGCCGAGCTCGACCACTATGGCTACCTGCCGAACAACCTGAACTACGGCTGCTGCAATTTCACCGCGTCGGTCTCGACCCAGCTCGAGTACGACACCGCCGACTACGCGATCGCCGCGTTCGCGAAGGCGCAGCATCACCAGGACGTGTATGCGACCTTTGTCAGCCGGGCCCAGAACTGGCAGGACGCGTTCAACCCGGCGACCGGGTACGTGCAGGCGAAGCTGGCCGACGGGCGGTGGGCGCCCGGGTTCACGCCCGGCACGTCGACCGGCATGATCGAGGGCTCGGCGGCCGAGTACACGCCGATGGTGCCGTTCAACGTCGGCGCCCTCGTCGGTGCGCGCGGCGGCGCCCAGGCCTGGGAGTCGTACCTCGACGGCCTGACCGCCAACCTGGCCACGCCCGGCCCGGAGAACGCCAAACTGTCCAACGAGCCGAGCCTGGCCATCCCGTGGGAGTACGACTACGTCGGCGCCCCGTGGAAGACGCAGCAGGTGGTGCGGCAGGCCCAGGTCGCGCTGTTCGGCAACGCGCCGGCCGGCGAGCCGGGCAACGACGACCTGGGCGCGATGGGGTCGTGGTACGTGTGGTCGGCGCTCGGGCTGTACCCGCTGATCCCCGGCAGCGACACGTTGGTGCTCGGCAGCCCGGCCTTCCCGCGCGCCGTGCTGCGTCTGACGAGTGGCCGGGAACTCAGCGTGAACGCCCCGAACGCGGCCGTCGACGCCCCGTACGTGCAGGACCTCCGGCTCAACGGCCAACCCTGGCCCAAGCTGTACCTCACGGCGGCCCAGTACGCCCAGGGCGCGCGGCTCGACGTCGATCTCGGACCGTCGCCCGGCGCCTGGGGGACCGGCGCGTCGGCCGTGCCGCCGTCGGACGCGACCGGCGAATCGGCGGCGATCCCGTTCCTGCCGGCCGCCTCGGTCACCGTAGCGTCCGGCCAGTCGTCCGCGGCCGACGTGTCCGCGCGCAACATCACGGGGCACCCGGTCACCGCCGACCTCGCCGCGACTGCGCCGACCGGCATCACAGTCACGCCGACGGCCGCCACGGTGGCGATCCCCGGCGGTGGTAGCGCCGGCACCCGGCTGTCCGTCTCGGCCGGCGCGGAGACCGCACCGGGTAGCTACCAGGTACCGATTACCCTCCAGGCCCGCCCGCACGGGCCGCCGCGCACGGTCACGCTCACCGTCACGGTGGTGTCGGCGCCATGACCGGCGGCGTCTCGCGCCGGACCGTGCTGCGGGCGTTGTCGGCCGGCACGCTCGGCGTCGCCGCCGGGTCCGTGCTCGGCCTACCGACGGCGACGGCGGCTGCGGCTTCCAGGCCCAGCGCCGGACGGCCGGTGCCGAAGCTGGACGACCTGGCGGGGGAGTGGCAGCCGGCTCCGACTCTGCTGAATCCGCCGTCGGTCAACAACTTCGTCGGCAGCCTGCACACCACGCCCAACCTGCTGTCCTGCACCGAGTTGACGTTCCCGCCGCTGTCGCTCGGCGGCGAGGTCGCGCGGCTGATGCTCGACGGTGTGCCAGTGCCGGCGCACGAGTCCCGGTGGTTTCCGTACCAGGCAGTACGGCGAGCGGTGGTCGGCGCCGTCACGCTCGAGTCGACCGTACGGATGGCGTTCGAGCAGCCGCTGGTGCTGTTCGAGCTCGACATCGCGACCACCGCGGACACGCAGGTCAGCGCCCGGCTCGACATCGACCTCGGCGGCTACCTGCGCGAGTACGCCGGACCGTGGGAGTGGGGGCTCCCCAGGCAGTACGGCACATTCACCGACTGGACCGGTCAGCTCGCCGACAGCGGCCGAGTGCTGAGCGTCGTCGACTCGACCAGTGGGGCAGCCACTGCGTTCGCGTTCCCGGATCGCCCGACGCAGCTGGCGGCAACCGGCCGCGCCACCTGGACGATCGCCCTGCGTCCGCACGAGTCGCGCACCCTCCGGATCGTGCTGGCCGCGGCCGGCACGTCGGCCGCGGCGGTCGGTGCCGCCGTCGACGCCCGCGCGCGGTTCACCGCCCTGTTCCAAACGGCCCAGCAGGGCTGGGAGCGGCGTTTCGCCGACGCGTTCACCCCGGAGAACGACCACTTCTCCGGAAGCCTGCCGGCGCTGGCCACCGACGACGACCGGCTGCGCGACCTGTACTACCGCGGTGTGCTGTCGGTGCTGGCCCTGGAACGCACGGACTACACCCAGTTCCTGACTCGCACCTATGTCACCGCCGGACCGCAGTGGGGCGTCACCCTCGCCTACTTCTGGGACACCTCGCTGTTCGCGCCGCTGCTCGTGCTGCTCGACCCGGTGGTGGTCCGCGAGCAGGCCCGGCGTTGGTTGGAACTGGGCGTCGGCAACGGCTACGCCGTCGACGCGCTGACCTCGACGCTGGTCGGACCCTGGTACAGCGCCAACGACCTCTCGGCGTTCACCATGCTGTTGACCTACGTGACGTACACCGGCGACGTCGCCCTGCTGGACGAGGCGGTCGGCGGCCAGCCGGTGATCGACCAGATGCAGGCGCTCGCCCAGCACTGGCAGCAGCTGGTCGAGCCGGCCACCGGGCTGGCCGACTACGGCGCCAAGGGCAACCTGCTCGAAGAGGTGCCGCGTTACGTCAACCAGGTGCCGTCGCTGAACGCCGCCAACGTGTGGATGCTGCGCCAGATCGCCGAACTGAGGGCGCGCCGCGGCGAGGACGACATCGCCGGGCAGCTGCGGGCCGAGGCGGACGACCTGGTCGCCCGGGTGCTCGCGTTGTACGTGCCGGGCCAGGGAGTGTGGCAGACCGTGCACGACGACGGTTCGCGGGCGGCCGTGCGCCACGTCTACGACTTCGACACGATCGGCCGGCTGCTGAGCGACGACCTCACTCCGGCGATGCGCGCCGAGATGACTGCGTTCGCCACCGGCGAGCTGGTCGACGGCGGCTGGATGCGCGCGCTGTCGCTGTCCGACGCGGACGCCGCGAACTCGCTGCGCCCGGACCACGGTTCGAACGGCGCCTACGACGCCTGGCCCGCCCTCGCCGCCGGGGCGCTCGCCCGCTTCGGCGACTACGCGTCCGCGCTCGGCCTGCTGCGGAGCCTGGCCGGGGTCGGGGCCGAAGGCCCGTTCGCCCAGTCGCACGAGCTCGTGCCCGAACCGAGCGGCGTGGCCGTCTGGGATCGCCCCGAGCTGAACCCGACCGGCGCGATCACGGTCGCCGCCTGGATCCGGCCGGACGCCTGGCCGGCGCAGGTGTCGGCCGGCAGCATCGTCTCGAAGCTCACCACCACCGGCGCGTGGTATCCGCTCACCGCGCCGAACGCCGGCTACGCCCTGCGCGGCGGTGGGGCCGGCGTGATCGCGTTCAGCGTCGCCGTCGCCGGCAAGCTCAAGACGGCGACGACCAAGATCACGCTGCCGACCGGCGACTGGCACCACGTCGCCGGGACGTTCGACGGGCAGCAGGTGGCCGTGTATGTCGACGGAGTCCTCGCCGCCAGTACCACGGTGCGCGGCGCGCTCAGCCCGGCGACCGGTCCGAACCTGCTCGTGGGCGCCGATCCGATCGACCCGGCGTCGAGGTTCACCGGTGCGGTGGACGAAGTGCGCGTGTACGGCCGGGCCCTGGCCGCCGCAGACCTCGCCGCCCTCTACGCCGATCCGAGCGCGGGCGCGGACGACCCGGCGCTGGCGCTGCGCCTGCCCCTGGACGAGGGGCGCGGCAACACGACCGTGGACGCCGTTTCCGGGGCGGTCGAGAGCGTGCTCGCGGGCGAGTGGGTACCCGGTCGCCAAGGCACCGCGCTGTCCTTCGCCGAGTCGGCAACGCTCACCACCCGGATCTCGCGGCAGCAGTACAACGAGAACAACGGCGGTGCCTTCCCGTCGACGATCCTGCAGGACCTGTTCGGCTACGCCCCCGACGGCGGGCGCGCGGCGCTGCGCGATCCAGCCACCCCCCGCGGCGTCGACGCCACGTTGCGCGGCATCACGTTCGCCGGGCGGCGTTATTCGCTCGTCAGCGATCCGTCCGGCGTACGCCTGATCCCCGAATAGGAACTCCGGCCGGTCGGACCACCACCCGAGGAGAGTCATGGCGATCACGAAGCGATCGGTCCGGACGGCGGTAGCGGCACTCGCCGTGGCGGCGTTGTCGGTGGCAGCGCGCAGCCCGGGTTCGGCCCCGGCCGAGGCGGCGCCCAGCCCGCGGCCGTGGTTGGCGCCCGGCCTCTCCACCGACCAGCGCGTCGACCGGCTGCTGGCGGCGATGACGCTCGACGAGAAGATCGCCGAGCTGCACGCCGACAACTGCCCGCCGTACGAGTCGTGCGTGCCGGCGAATCCGCGCCTGGGCCTGCCCGAGCTCGTGCTCGAGGACGACTCGACCGGCGTCGCGGCCGGCATGCAGGGCGTCACGGCGTTGCCCGCGACGATCGGCGCCAGCGCCAGCTGGGACCCGGATCTGACCCGGCGCTACGGCGCGGTGATCGGTGCCGAGGAACGCGACAAGGGCATCGACGTGGCACTCGCCCCGACGGTCAATATCGCCCGGGTGCCCGAGTGGGGCCGCAACTTCGAGAGCCTCGGCGAAGACCCTTATCTCAGCGGGCAAATCGGGTCGGCGGACGTGCAGGGCATGCAGTCACAGGGCATCGTCGCCGACGTCAAGCACTTCGCCGTCTACAACCAGGAGACCAACCGCCATGCGGTGAGCGCGCAGGTCAGCTCGCGGGCGATGCACGAGATCTACCTGCCCGCGTTCGCCGCCGCCGTACGGGCGGGAGCCGGGTCGGTGATGGCTTCCTACAACGGAATCAACGGCGTGCCGGCCAGCCAGAACCCGGATCTGCTCACCGGCGTCCTGCGCAACGAGCTGGGCTTCACCGGCTTCGTGCGCTCCGACGGCGGCGGTACGTACAGCACCGTCCCGGCGGCCGATGCCGGGCTGGACATACAGGTCAAGGGCACCGACTACTTCGCCGCCCCGCTGAAGGCCGCAGTCGAGGACGGACAGGTGAGTACAGCGACGATCAACAGCATGGTCGCACCGATCCTGCGGACCATGTTCACGTTCCACCTGTTCGACCGCCAGTGGGGCAACGGCACGACCGCCCAGAACGTGATCACGCCGGCCGACACCCAGACCGCGCTGGACGCGGCCGAGCAGGGCACCGTGCTGCTGCGGAACCAGTCCGGTCAGCTGCCGCTCCGCGCCGGCTCGTCAGTAGCCGTGATCGGTCCTGGCGCCAGCCCGGGCCTGGCCGAGGGCAGCGGCAGCGGCAACGTGGTGACGCCGTTCCTGGTCAGCCCCGTGCAAGGCATCCGGGCCGCTGACGCCGGCGCGGACGTCAGCTATGCCGCGGGGTTGCCGGCGTCGAGCAGCCTGCCCGCGATCCCGTCCGCCGACCTCAGTCCGGCCTACCGAGCCGGCAAGTCCTACAACGGCGTGCTGACTCCCGAGACCAGCGGCCGGTACCTGCTGTCCGTGCACAACGCCAAGGGCTACAACGTGATGACGATGTCGCTGAACGGCACGCCGGTGCTCAACGCGGCCGGCACGGCCGACGACCAGTACGGGAGCGCCGCGGTCGATCTGCAGGCCGGAGAGCACTACTCGGTGCAGATCACCGGTCCGAGCGACAAGCTGCTGTGGGCCACACCCGACGTACGCTCCGCCGCGATCGACCAGGCGGTGGCCGCCGCCAAGCAGGCGCAGGCGGCCGTGGTGGTCGTCGGCGCGCAGGAATCCGAGGCAGTGGACCGGATCGGCCTCGGCCTGCCCGGCGGCCAGGACGACCTCGTGTCGGCCGTCGCGGCGGCCAACCCGCACACGATCGTGGTGCTGAACAACGGCGGCCCGGTGCTGATGCCCTGGTTGGACAAGGTTCCGGCCGTGGTCGAGGCGTGGTTCCCGGGCGAGCACGACGGCACCGCCCTGGCCGACGTGCTGTTCGGCCAGGTGAACCCGTCGGGCAAGCTGCCGATGACGTTCCCGGCGAGCGACGCCCAGGTGCCGGCGTCCACCCCGCAGCAGTTCCCCGGCGTGGACAACCTCGCGCAATACTCCGAGGGGCTGCAGGTCGGGTACCGGTGGTACGACACGCAGGGTCAGACCCCGCTGTTCCCGTTCGGGTTCGGCCTGTCGTACACGACGTTCGCGTTCAGCGACCTGGCCGTGTCGCCCGGCTCGACGACATCGCTGGGCACCGTGCAGGTGTCGGCGACGGTCACCAACACCGGAACGCGGGCCGGCGCCGAGGTCGCCCAGCTCTACCTCGGCGAACCCGCGACGACCGGCGAGCCACCCCGCCAGCTGAAGGGCTTCCAGAAGGTGAGCCTCGCCCCCGGCCGGTCGACCCGCGTGCATTTCTCCCTTACCCCGCAAGACATTTCCACCTGGGACGGTGACGCCGGCTCCTGGACCGTCGCCGAAGGCAACTACCAGGTGATGGTCGGCGATTCGTCGGCCGACCTACCCCTGTACGGGAGCTTCCGGGTGGCCGGCACGACCGGCGACCGCGCGGTGAGGCTCGATGCGCCGCCGTCGATCCAGCCCGGACGCAGCGCCACCGTCACGGCGACGCTGGCCGCCGGTGGCGACCTCAGCCTGCACGATGCGTCCATGCAGTTGAGCGCCCCGTCGGGCTGGCAGCTGCGCCCGCTCGACAGCGGCCGGGCGGCCACACTGGGCGCCGACCAGCCGATGACCGCCCGGTGGCAGGTCACCGCGCCGGCGACGGCACCGCCGAACCACGATCAGCTCACCGCCACCGCAACCTTCGAGGCTCCCGGCCACGGTTCGTCGGGCACCGAGGTGGCGCGCACCCAGGTCGAGGTGCAGCCGCTCGTCACCGCCACGCTCGACCCCGCGTCGGTCACGGTGGCGGCCGGCCAGTCCGGCCCGGCCACCCTGCGCCTCGCGAACACCAGCGGGTACCCGCTCGACGTGTCGTGGACCGCGCAGGTGCCGAGTGGCGTGAGCGTCACACCGGCGAGCGGAACCGTGTCGCTCGAGCCGGGCGAGACGAGCAGCAGGCCCGTCTCGGTCGGCGCTCCGTCGCCCGGATCGTGGACGGTGCCGGTCGAGGTCGACGCCCGGATCGGCTCGACGACGGTGACCCAGCCGGGCCCGTACCTGAGTGTCACCGTGCTGGCGATCGCGCCGTACCGCAGCGGTCAGACCCGGGTCTCGCAGCAGTGACCGCCATGCACATCTTCGCGATCGGAGGCGGCCAATGACTCGACGCCGGGCACTCGGCTGCGTCCTGGCGGTGGTTGTCGTCGCCGCCGCGCCGGCCACCGCGCAGGCGCGTCCCAGCGGTGGACCGCAATGGATCATCGAGGGCCCGGGCAACCAGAACGCCCTGGCCTCGATCCAGCAGCTCGACCCCGACCTTGCGGCGGCGTTCTTCGACAACGACGGCACGACCGTGCTCGCCGGTGACGCGCGACCGAGCGAGCCGCCGCGCAAGGAGGTCCCGCCCGGGTGGTCGGCCATCGCGGCGCAGCACTACACGAGCTTCGGCCCGTGTCCGACGAACGCCGACGGAGTGCCGCAGCGAGCGTGCGCCTCGCTCAGCGCGGACATCGGCGCGCTGGTCGCGTCCGGGGTGCCGACGGCGATGTTCGACGACGAGAACTGGGACAGGACGCCGGACGGCGAGAAGGCCGATGTGTGTACGGCGATGCAGCACTTCACTGATCTGGCCCACGCCAACGGCATCGAGACGATCATGGCGCCCGATCAGAACCTGGCCAGCCCCGGAGTGATCACGTCCTACCAGGGCGGCGAGTCCGAGAACTGGCAGACCTACCTGCGGCTCGGGCTGGCAAGGTGCGCGGCCGCTACCGGCACCGAGCACTACCACATCATGTCCCAGCCGTTCGAGACGCCGTGGTGCGGCGGGCAGGGCAGCGCCTGCGAGGGCAACGAGGCCGAGTTCGCCGACTTCGTGACGCAGGCCGGGCTACAGGCCCGGGCGGTCGACCCCGACGCCGCGCTCACGGCCGGGCTCAGCACCAACCCGCGCTACAACGTCACCCCGCAGGCGATGTACCAGGACACGGTGAACGCCCGTCGGCTGGTGCCGGGCATGTGGCTCAACGTGGCCGGCAACCCGACTGACCCGGCCACCGCCGTGCAGTACCTGGAACTGCTGTCCGGGCTGGTGCCGCTGTATGTCGGCGGCGCCGACTTGTCGCCGCAGTTCCCGACGGGTAGCCAGCCCGGTACGGCTTCGCTGGCCACAACGGGCAGCGACCTGACGTTCGTGTCCGGCGCGAACATCCCTGGGGGAGCGGTGATCCCACCCGGCGACTACAAGTTCGAGCCGTGGACGGGCGGTGGCACCGGATCGGCGACGGTGAGCGTCGAGGTCGGGTATTGCACACCGCCGGCCTGCACCGACCGCACGCCGATCATCGGCCCCGGGGCGTGGACCGCGGACCTGGCGGCCGACGACCCGGGAATGGTGAGCACCCACCGGACGACCGTTCCTACTGCGCTGCCCGACGGCCCGCACCGTCTCTACCTCGTCGTCCACGTCGTGGCCGGCGCACCGTGCGACCTGCAGTACGGCACCGCATCGAAGTCGACCAACCTGGCGCTGCCTCGGCCCTCGTCGCAGCCCCCGGCCCGGGTGGACTCGCCGGTCGTGTTCGCCGGCCGTGGCGGGCGGCTCAGTCCCGACATCCCCGCCGGCGCGGGGCCGGCCGAGCTGAGCCTGGCCCGGGCCGGTAACGCCGCGACGTTCGTCTCGACGCCGTCGCTGCGAGCCGGCACGGTCGTCCCGGCCGGCGCGTGGGAGTTCCAGTACTGGACGCGGGCGAGCGGGAAAGTGGCCGACCCGTCCCCGGCCACGGTCGACCTCGAGGTCGGGTACTGCGGCGGGGCCTGCCGGGATCGCACGCCGATCATCGGGGCGGCCGCCGGCTGGCGTTCGACGCCGGCCGCCGGCGCGCAGGGAGCAGCCGACCCCGGCGGGGCGTTCACCACGGTCACGCCGACCCAACTGCCGTCGTCCGGCGGACCGTTCCGGATGTACTGGACGGTGAAGGTCGTGAGCCCGGGCGACGTCGACCTGCTCTACGACTCCGCGCGCACCGCGACCAACGTGGCCACTCCGCTGCCGATGCCGGCCTCGCACTGACCACCGAACGGCGGGCGTACGTCACAGTTGACTACGCCCAGCCGACCCCCATATCGTGAGTGGTAAGACCTCTGAACTGAACGGAGAAGTGCGTGGCGACTGAGCGAGCACCCAGTTTCCTGGTCCACAACGAGGGCGACAGCGTGGCCGTTGCCACGCGCGACCTGACACCGGGCGAGGTCGAGGGTGGTTACCTGGTCGGTCCCGAGTCGGTCGTCGTCGAGCTGAGGGAGCCGGTGCCGTTGGGGCACAAGTTCGCGCTCACCGATATCGCCGAGGGCGAGGAGGTCATCGAATACAAGGTCCGCGTCGCGGTGGCGAGCAAGCCGATCAAGGCCGGCGACTACGTGCACGTCCACAATGTGAGGAGCATCCGGTGGCAGACCAGCGTCGCCAGCTGACCGGCTACCGTCGGCCGAACGGGGCCGTCGGGATCCGGAACAAGGTCGTCGTCATCCCGGTCGACGACCTGTCGAACGCGGTGTGCGAAGCGGTCGCGAAAACGATTCCCGACGCGCTGGCCCTGCCGCACCACTTCGGCCGACTGCAGTTCGGCGAAGATCTCGAACTCACCTTCCGCACGTTGATCGGCACCGGCGCGAACCCGAACGTCGCCGCCGCAGTGGTCGTCGGCATCGAGCCGAACTGGACCGCGCGCGTCGTCGAAGGAATCGCTGCATCCGGCAAGCCGGTCGAGGGATTCTCGATCGAGGGCAACGGTGACCTGCGCACGCACGAGCGTGTCGCCCGCCGGGTCGCGCAGTTCGTGCAGGACGCCGGCGAGTTGCACCGCGAGCCGGTCGAGCGCGGCGAGATCATGATGAGCATCAAGTGCGGTGAGTCCGACACCACCAGTGGTCTCGGCTCGTGCCCGACCACCGCCGAGGTGGTCGACCGGTGGGTCGACGCCGGCGGGACGGTGCTGTTCGGCGAGACCAGCGAGATGACCGGCGGCGAGCACCTCATCGCCGAGCGCTGCGTCGACGACGAGGTGCGCAAGAAGTTCCAGGCGCTGTTCGACAACTACCTCGATCGCATCGAGCGAGAGGGCGCCAACCTGCTCGGATCGCAGCCCACGCAGGGCAACATCGCCGGCGGGCTGTCCACCATCGAGGAGAAGGCGATGGGCAACATCGCCAAGACCGGTAGCCGGCCGGTGGTCGACGCGCTCGGCCCGGCCTACGCACCGACCCGGTCCGGCCTGAACTTCATGGACACTTCGTCCGCAGCCGCCGAGTGCGTCACGTTGATGGCCGCGGCCGGCGCCGCGATCCACCTGTTCCCGACCGGTCAGGGCAACATCATCGGCCACCCGATCGAGCCCGTGGTGAAGCTGACCGCGAACCCGAACACGGCCGACACGATGAGCGAGCACATGGACCTCGACTGCTCCGGGCTGCTGCGCCGTGAGTACACGCTCAGCCAGTCCGGCGATCTGCTCATGGAGGTCGTGGAGCGCACCATCAACGGGCGGCGCACCTGCGCCGAGGCTCTGGGACACCGGGAGTTCGTCATCACCAAGCTCTACCCGAGCGCCTGAGCCGCGATGCCCGACGCGACAACGTACGTCGGTGGACGGTGGAGTGATCCGTCCGGCCGGCGGGACGTGATCAATCCGGCCGACGGCTCGGTCGTCGGCAGTGTCGGCTACGGCCGTGCGTCCGACGCGATCGGGGCGGCCGACGCCGCCGCGGCCGCGTTCGGCGAGTGGTCGGGCCGCCCCGCTCGGGCCCGGGCCGATCTGCTCCGGGCCGTGTCGGACGCGCTCGTGGCCCGGGCCGACGACATCGGTGCGTTGCTCGCCCGGGAGACGGGCAAACGGCGACCCGAAGGCGTTGCCGAGATCCGCTTCGCCGCCGAGTACTTCCGGTGGTTCGGCGAGCAGGCCCGTCGTCCGCAGGGCGAGGTGATCCCGAACGAGATCGCGGACCGCCGGCACGTCACGACGCGGCGGCCGTCCGGCGTCGCGGTATGCCTCACGCCGTGGAACTTCCCGGTCTCGATCCAGGCTCGCAAGATCGCCGCGGCGTTGGCGGCCGGCTGCACGGTGGTGTCGCGGGCCTCGGAGAAGGCCCCGCTCGCCGTGGTGGAGATGTTCCGGTGTCTGGACGCGGCGGGCTTCCCGGCCGGCGTGGCCAACCTCGTGCACGGCCCGGCCGGTGAGCTCACCGAGGCGTTGTTGGCGCACCCCGCTGTGCGAGTCGTGAGCTTCACCGGATCCACCGAGGTCGGCCGGCAGATCATGAGCCTGGCCGCTGCTCGCATCGTGCGGCCGGCTCTCGAGCTGGGCGGCGATGCCGCGTTCATCGTGTTCGACGACGCCGACCTGGATGCCGCGGTCGAGGGCGCCCTCGTGGCGAAGTTCCGAAACAACGGGCAGTCGTGCATCGCGGCGAACCGGTTCCTCGTGCAGGACGACGTCCACGACGAGTTCGTCGACAAGCTCGTGACCGCCGTCGACGCCATGACCGTCGGTGACCCGCTCGCCGACCCCGTGCCCGACCTCGGCCCGCTCATCGACGACGCGCGGGTGCAGGCGGTCGACGCCCTGGTGGACGACGCCGTGCGCGGTGGAGCGAAGCGGCGCACGCGGGAGTTCGCCTTGCCGGACGCGGGAAGTTACGCTGCGCCGGTGCTGCTGACCGACGTCGCAGACGACGCCCGACTGGCCACCACCGAGGCGTTCGGGCCGGTGGCCGGCGTCTTCCGGTTCGCCGACGAGGCCGCCGCCCTGGCTCGGGCCAACGCCACCGAGATGGGGTTGGCCGGCTACCTGTACTCGAGCGACCTGCGCCGGGCCGAGTGGGTCAGCCAGCGCCTGGAGGCCGGCATCGTCGGCATCAACAACGCGCTGCCGTCCGCGGCGTACGCCCCGATGGGCGGCGTCAAGCAGAGCGGTCTGGGCCGGGAGGGCAGCTGGGAAGGGCTCGAGGAGTTCCAGGACATCCACTACGTGGCGACCGCGCTGTGAGCGCCGCCGAGGTGGATACCGCCGAGGTCGTCGTTGCCGAGAACGTCTGGGGCGAGCCGTTCGAGCACCTGGCCGCCGCCCGCACGCTCGCCCGCCGGGCCGACGCGGGCGACTTGACCGGGGCGCGGGCGTTGGTGGTCCGCAACCGCACACAGGTGGACGCCGCTCTGCTGGACGCCGCGCCGTCACTGCAGGTCGTCGGGCGCGCCGGCGTCGGGCTCGACAACATCGACCTGGCCGCCGCCGACGAACACGGGGTGGTCGTGGTTGCCCCGCTCGGCGCCAACGCGGTGAGCGTGGCCGAGCACACCCTGGCCCTGGTGTTGGCCGTGTTCCGCGGGATACCCGGGCACGACCGGGACGTGCGGGCCGGGCAGTGGCGCCGCACGCCGGGACGCGAGCTGGCCGGGCGGACCTGGGGGCTGCTCGGCTACGGCGCCACTGGGCGGGCTGTCGCCCGGCTGGCCGGCGCGTTCGGCATGCGCGTGATGGCCTACGACCCCTACGTCGACACAGCAGTGGACGTCGAACTGGTCGACCTGGAAACCGTGCTGGCCGAGTCCGACGTCCTGAGCGTGCACCTGCCGGCCACACCGCAGACCCGGGGACTGCTCGGCGCCGACACACTGAGCCGCATGCGGCACGGCGCAGTGCTCGTCAGCGTCGGTCGAGGCGAAGTGGTCGACGAGGACGCGCTGGCGGCCGCCCTGCATGCGCGACGGCTGTCCGGCGCCGGGCTGGACGTCCGGGCCAGCGAGCCGCCGGCGCCCGGCCCGCTGGACGCCGCCCCGAACGTGATCTTCACTCCGCACGTCGCCGGCATCACCGTCGAGAGCCAGCAGCGCATCGCGAGCGTACTGGTCGACGACATCAACTCCGTGCTCGACGGCGCCGAGGCGGCCCACGCGGTGGGCCAGCACAAGCGGGGGCGGGCGCGGTGAGGGGTCCGACCGTCGCGCAGGGGCGGGCCGTCGCGCGCGAGCTGTTGGCCGCAAGCGGCGTCGAGCCGCTGGCCGCCGCCCAGACCGCTCACGCCCTGGTGCTCGCCGACGCGTGGGGCGTGCACTCGCACGGCCTGCTCCGGCTGCCCGACTATCTGCTCCGTCTGCAGGGCGGTGGCTGCAACGCGGCGGCCGAGCTGCGTCCGGTCGCGGACACCGGCGCCCTCGTCACGTTCGACGGCGAGAACGGGCTCGGGCACTGGCAGCTGTGGCGGGCGGCCGAGCTGGCCCGCGACCGCTGCGCCGACCACGGCGTGGCCACCGTCGCAGTGGGGCGCTCGTCGCACTGTGGCGCGCTCGGCGTCTACACGCTGCCGCTGGTCGAGGCCGGTCTGGTCGGGCTGGTTTTCTCGCACGGACCGGCCGTGATGCCGCCCTGGAACGGCACGTCGGCCGTCGTGTCGACCAGCCCGCTCGCCGCCGGCATCCCCACCCACCCCGAGCCGGCGATCGTCGACCTGGCCACCAGCGCGGTGGCGCGCGGGCGGATCAAGGTGCACGCGCAGCGCGGTGAGCCGCTGCCCGAGGGCTGGGCGTTCACCGCCGACGGCGAACCGACCACCGACGCCCGGGCCGCGCTCGACGGCATGCTCGCCCCGCTCGGCGGCGCCAAGGGATTCGCGCTCGCGTTTCTCGTCGAGGCGCTGACGGCCGGGCTGGTCGGCCCGGTGCTGAGCACCGACGTTGTCGACATGTTCAATCCGGCCGACGCGGGCCGCCCGCAGCAGATCGCCCACCTCGTGCTGGCGCTCGACCCGGCTCGCCTGGACGTCGACGGCAAGGGCAGCGGTGACCGCCTGGACCGCTTGGCCGAGACGGTGGTTGGCGCCGGTGGGCGGCTGCCGGGCGCGTCGCGCAGCAGCCGGCTCGACGAGCAGGCCCTGCTGGGCGTGTCCGAGCAGACGTGGACGGCCGTGGGCGAGTGGGCGAGCCGGCTCGGCGTCGCGATCGGATGAGCGGTCGGTCGACGCTCAGGCCTCGGCCCGGCCGGCCTCGCGCCGTTCGGTCTCGATGCGGCTGAGGGCCGCCCCGTGCGCGTGCCGGATGTGCCGTCGCGCTGCCGCCCGGGCGGCCGCCGCGTCGCCGGCCCGCAGGGCGGCCAGGATGCGGTCGTGCTCCTCCCGGGACTTCTCCAGCCGACCCGGCACGAGCAGCGTCGTCTCCATGCCGGCGGCGAGCATCTCCTGCAGCACGCCCAGCGTCTGGCGCAGGAACCGGTTGCCGGCCGCTTCGACGATGCGCATGTGGAAGGCCGCGTCGAGTTTCTCCAGCAACGCGAAGTCCGGCGGGTTCACGCGAATCGCCTTGTTCAGCTCGCCGAGCGCTGCCGCGGCCGCGGCGATGCGGGCCTTCTCCCCGGCGGTGGCCGCCCACCCGGCGGCGGGGACCTCGAGCACCTCGCGCATCGCGAACAGCTCGGCGAGCGTGACCTCGTGCTGGGCCAGTGCGGCCCGCAGATCCTGCTGCGAGCGCGGCGCGGCGACGAACACGCCCTGGCCGTGCCGCACGTGTACGCGGCCTCGCGCCTCGAGGGACTTGACCGCCTCGCGCACCGACGGCCGGCTGACCCCGAGCAGGGCCGCGAGCTCGCGCTCGGAGGGCAGCCGGTCGTTCGGCTTGAGCTGCTCGGCATCGACGAGGTCGATGATCTGCCGTTCGATGCGATCGGAGATGCTGCCCGCCTGGCCGATGGGCTCCCACATGCGCCCTCCCTCGGGCTCGCGCGTTCGACTGTCTTGAATCTCGCTGCGCCGCCGCCGGTCCCGCTCCGGCATCCCGCTCACACCGCTGACCTCGCCGGCGCGTCGGGCGCCTTCTCGGAGGGAGCCGAGGACGCCTGCAACGCCGCCCAGTCGGCGGTGAACCCCTCGACGGCCGCATCCGTCAAAGGGTGGTGCAGCAACTGATCGAGCACAGCGTAGGACATTGTGCAAATGTGCGCGCCGGCCTTGAACGACTCGCTGACGTGGATGGGGTGGCGCAGCGCGGCCGCGATGATCCGGGTCGGCACGTCATGCCGCCGGAAGATCTCGGCAATGTCGGACACCAGGTGCATGCCGTCCTGCCCGACCGCATCCAGCCGGCCCACGAACGGGCTCACGTAGGCCGCGCCGGCCACGCTGGCCGCCACGGCTTGCCCGACGGAGAAGACCACCGTGGCGTTGACCGGGACGTTACGGGTGAGTCCCTCGTCCGCCGCGAACCGGGCGCGGATCGGGCAGCCGTCGCGATACGGGCAGCCGGTGCAATCGGCCGTGTGCGTCTCGCGGGTGAACGTGTGCACGGCCCGCAACCCGTCCGGCGTGGTCGGCATCTTGACCACGACGTTGGGCGACCAGGTGGCGATGTCGCGGGCCTGGGAGATCATCTCGTCGGTCGTCGTGGCGGTGACCTCGGCGGAGACCGGCACGTCGGCCGCATGACAGATCTCCTGGATGTGCCGGCGCGGGTCGCGCGCGCCGGCCTTCGCCATGTGCGACGGGTTGGTCGTCACCTTGCCGAGAACGCCCAGATCGGCCGCCGCGCGCACCTCGTCGAGGTCAGCCGTGTCCAGCGAGATCTGCATGCTGGCTCCTTACCACTCGTAGACGGGAATGCCCATCAGCCGGGCCGTGCCGCGCAGCCCGGGCCGCAGATCGCTCCAGGCGAGGACGGTGTGGTGCTCGAATCCCAGGCCGACGAGGTCGTGCACGAACCGCTCGGCGGGCGCCTCCAGCCGGACCTCGGCCGTATTGCCCTGGTACCGGTTGGGTGCGGGCAACGCCTCGCCACCGGTGAGTAGCAGGCGATAGTGCTCGCCGGTGCGCGACAACCGCGTGATCGTGACGCGCCCTGGGCGCAGCGCGAAGTTGCCGGCCACCCCGAGGTCGCGGTTGCAGTGCCGGCCCTGCTCGACATCCGCCGGGTCGGCGGC
This sequence comes from Jatrophihabitantaceae bacterium, assembly GCA_036558905.1. GTDB lineage: Bacteria > Actinomycetota > Actinomycetes > Mycobacteriales > Jatrophihabitantaceae > DASXRA01. Next base: position 23,775 of record DATBER010000083.1, read on the forward strand.
CAGGCTCGGCGGGGCCGAACCGCAATGCCAGAACCGCACGACGTTCGCGGCGCTGTCGAGATCGACGAGGTCCATGAGATAGCTGGCCTCGGCGCCCAGCGCGCCGACCAGCAGCATGGTGGCCGCGCCGTTGACGTCCCGCTCGCAGGCTGCCGGTGTGCCCTCGTCGTGCAGCCGGCCCAGCGCCGAGCACGGGCAGGCACCGTACTCGACCGGGAACTCCGGCCAGCACCGCACCGCTAGTGCTCCGGTGCGGGTGGATCGGGACAAGGTACGCAGCGCGGCTGTAGTTGCGAAGGCGTGCTTGGCCTGCTCGGCATCGACGCCGAATACGGAGGGAGAGCGCCGGGCCACGTCGGCCAGCTCAGCCCGGGCGATCGCGTCGGGTACCTCGCCGGCAGCGGCCAGGACGTCGGCCAGATCCAGGTCGACCAGCTCGATGCCGAGCAGCTTGTCGAGCGCCGCCGGATCGGCCGCGCACGGCGTGAAGCCGTCGGGCGCGTCGCCGACCAGCCCGATCCGAGTGCCCCGCAACCCGGCCAGAGCATCGCGCACGGCGTCGTCGTCCGCACCGTCCGCGACCGGCGAGGCGGGCGCATCGGGTGCGATGATCCCGGTTGCGACAACCCGGACGAGCCGGTCGCGGACGGCCGGCTCGTCCGGGTTGCCGTACAGCAGGTGGACGCGTACGCCGCGCTCGACCAGAGCGTGCGCAGCCAGGTTCGCGCCGCACAGGGAATTCAGCCACAGCCGCTCGCCGACCTGGCCCGGTTCGCGGAACGCCCAGAGCAGCACCGGCGCGGTGGCCTCGCCGAGCATGCGCACCGCCATGGAGGCATCCGCGAACGTGGCGCACAGCAGCACGTGCAGGTCGGCGTCCGGGTCGAGTTCGACCGCAGCGGCGGCGTCGAGCGACATGACCGGCTCGCCGGTGCCGTACACCGTCATGACGTCGGCCAGTACGTCACGCGCAGCGGCCGCCAGCCGCCGGCCGGTGTCGACGGCGAAGGTAGGCCGCGCGGTCGCGACGACGCTACATCGGGCCACGGTTGGCACCTCTCGCACGGCACAGGACAAGTGGACTGACCTCTGGCCGTATTCTCACCGACGGCCGCAACGGTGTCAAAGCACCTAGCGGCCTCTTGACACGGCATATCGGGCTCGGCAGGATGGCCGGAGGTCTTACCACCATCGGAAGAGTCTAGCCGCGAGAGCGCACGCACTGCCGCGATCGACGGCCGACTGGCTGTGTTCCGTTCTTGCCTGCGCGACAGCGGATCTGGTCGACCTGTCCCGCTCCATCCGGCCGTGTGCATCTCGCACCCAGCGTTCGCCGCGCAGCGGTGACCCCGACCGGAGAGAGACGATGACCGAGCAGAACGAACCCCACCGTCGAGCCGGCCGCCTCTCGCGGCGGCAGTTCATCAGCGCATCCGGAGCGGGGGCCGCCGCGCTCGCCGCGTGGTCCGTGCTCGGCAGCCGCCCACCGTCGGCTGAGGCCGCGCCGCCGAGCGGGCCGGCGGCTCGGGTGCTGCCGTTCAACGCCGGCTGGTTGTTCGGCGAGTCGGCACCGGGCAGCGACCAGCCGTCCTTCGACGACCGCGACCTCGTCACGGTGACGCTGCCGCACACCGTCGCGCCCTTGTCCTGGCGCAACTGGGACCCCAGCAGCTGGGAGCAGGTGTGGGTGTACCGCAAGCACTTCGATGCCCCGGCCGACGTCGCCGGCCTGCGGGTGTTCCTCGACTTCGCCGCCGCGCTGACGAGGTCGACGGTCACGTTGAACGGGAACCAGGTCGGCGACCACCTCGGCGGCTACCTGCCGTTCAGCTGCGAGATCACCGATCACGTCCAGCCCCACGGCAACGTCCTCGCCGTCACGCTCGACTCGACGTTCAACCTGGACGTACCGCCGGACCGGCCGGCGCCGGCGGCGTCGACGTCGGTCGACTACTGGCAGCCGGGTGGCATCTACCGCGACGTGCGGCTGCGGGCCGTGCCGCAGGTGTTCCTGGCCGACGTGTTCGCCAAGCCGCAGAACGTTCTCGATCCGGCGACCCGGGAAGTCGCCGTCCAGTGCACGGTGGACGCGGCCGTCGTGCCGAACGGGTCAGCCCAGCTCGAGGTCGAACTGCTCGACGGTGCGCGTCCCGTCGCGACGACCACCGTGCCCGCGCCGATCACGGCCACCGGGCAGACGACGATCAGCGCGACGCTGGCCGGTCTGGACCGGATCACGCTGTGGGACGTCGACGCGCCGCACCTGTACACGGTGGTGGCGACACTCGTGGTGAATGGCGCGCCCCTGCACGACTACCGGGTGCGCATCGGCTTCCGCGAGGCGAAGTTCACCCTGGACGGCTTCTTCCTCAACGGACGCCGGCTCAAGCTGTTCGGCGTCAACCGGCACCAGTTCTTCCCGTTCGCCGGTGGCGCGATGCCCGAGCGGGTCCAGCGCCGGGACGCGGAGATCCTGCGCCGTGACCTGAACTGCACGTTCGTGCGCTGCTCGCACTACCCGCAGTCGGAGGCGTTCTACGACGCCTGCGACGAGCTGGGCCTGATGGTGTGGGAGGAGATCCCGGGCTGGGGCTTCTTCGGCGACGCGGCCTGGCAGGCGCTGGCCCAGCGGGACGTGCAGGACATGATCGTCCGCGACCGCAACCATCCGGCGATCATCGTGTGGGGCGCGATGCCGAACGAGTCCGGCAACCACGTGCCGCAGTACACGGCGTGGAACGCGCTGGCCCACTCGCTCGACGACTCCCGCCCGACCGGCGGCGACGACAACGGGTTCGGGGGCGGCGCCGCCGGGTTCGAGTTCGACGTGTTCAGTCATCACGACTACAGCCACCACACCGGTTCGGACGGTCAGCAGGTGCCGGATCTCTCCCCGCCGACCGATGCAGCCGGCAAGCCGTATCTCGTGTGCGAGGCGGTCGGCACGCTGTCCGGGCCGGCGAAGTTCTACCGGCGCACCGACTCCCAGATGGCGCAGCAGGGGCAGGCCACCGCCCACGCGCGTGTTCACGACATCGCCTATTCCGACGACCGCTACTGCGGGCTGGCGGCCTGGTCGGGCTACGACTACGAGTCAGGTTCGGGCAACATCTTCCAGTCGATCAAGTTCACCGGCGTGATCGACCTGTTCCGGGTGCCCAAACCGGGTGCGGCGATCTACCAGTCCCAGGTCGACCCGCGCATCCGGCCGGTCATCGCCCCGGCGTTCTACTGGGACTTCGGCCCGACGTCACCGATCGACCGGCTGGGCAGCGCGATGATCTGCGCCAACCTCGACCGGCTCGAGGTGTACGTCGGCGGCGCCCACTTCGCCACGGCCATGCCCGACGCGAGCGACTACGGGCACCTTCCCTACCCGCCGTCGTTCGTCGACTTCAGCGGCGTAGACGGCTCGACCCGTCCGGAGCTGCGCATCGACGGGTATCTCGGTGACGCCAAGGTGATCTCGCGCTCGTTCTCGTCCGACCCGGGTACGGACGTGCTGTCCGCCCACGCCGACGATCCGGTGCTGGCCGCCGACGGGGTGGACGCCACGCGCGTCGAGTTCCGCGCAGTGGACAAGTACGGGGCGCCGCGCCCCTACGTCAGCGGTCAGGTGACACTGTCGGTCGACGGCCCCGGCGTGCTGGTCGGCGACAACCCGTTCGCATTCGGCGACGCCGGCGGCGTGGGCGCCGTCTGGGTTCGCACGCTGGCCGACTCGCCCGGCGTCATTCGGGTGCGGGCGGCGCACCCGGACCTCGGCGCGGCCGACGTCGCGATCCAGGTGCGCCAGCAGGCGCCGGGCGGCCCGCCCCAGCCCTACGGCGAGTTCGGCCTGCAGGCGTCGCCCGACGTCCTGATGGCCGGCGACTCGACCGAGGTCACGGCCACCTTCACCAACCGCGGCAACCCCGACCTGAACCAGGTGAGCGTCGAGCTGCAGGTGCTCGACGGCTGGACCGCGCAGGCGCTGACGCCGAGCACCTTTCGTGGCGTCGACAGCGGACAGACCGTGCAGGCCCGCTGGCGGGTGAGCGTGCCGCCGGGAACGACGCCCGGCGCGTCGACGCTGTCCGCCGAGGCCGTGTACACGCACGGCCCCGACCGGGGAGTGAGCAAGGCGTCGTCCGTGGTGTCCGTCGCCTACCCGTCGCTGGCGGCCGCGTTCGACAACGCCGGGATCAGCGACGACTCCGACGTCACCACGGCCGACTTCGACGGCGTGGGCAACAGCTACTCCAAGCAGGCGCTGGCCGCCGCCGGGCTGACCCCGGGCGGGCGAGTGACGCACGACGGCATCGCGTTCACCTGGCCGGACACGTCGCCCGGGCAGCCGGACAACGCCGTCGGCCAGGGTCAGGTGGTGCTCGTCTCGGGATCCGGCGCGACGCTCGGGCTGCTCGGTGCGGGCAGCCCGTCGAACATCGGCGGCAGCGGCACCGTCTACTACACCGACGGCACGACGAGCAACTATACAGCCACGCTGGACAACTACTTCAGCCCGCCCGGTCCGGAGAACGACGCCGTCGCCACGATGCCCTACCTGAACGACTCGAACCCGGCCAGCAACGGCGGGGTCGCCGGACAGCGCCAGCACACCGTCTTCGTCTTCTACGCCGGCGTCCCGATCGACGCGGGCAAGACCGTCCGGGCGGTCTCGCTGCCGCCGGGCGGGGTGGTGCCACCGACCGGGCGGATCACCGGCATGCACGTGTTCGCCATCGGCATCGGTTAGGGGACGACCGTGTCCAGAGTGTTGCGCACGCTGACCGCGGCCGTGCTCGTCCTGTCCACCGCGCAGGTCGTCGAGTCCGCCCCGTCGTCCGCCGCGCCGGACTGCCCGTGGGTGGGCTCGACGGCGCCGACCGAGACGAAAGTCGCCCGGGTGCTCGGGCAGATGACCCTGGACGAGAAGATCCAGATGCTGGGCCTGACCGCCAGCCCGGACGGCTACGAGAACTACTTCCCGGCCGTACCCCGGTTGTGCATCCCGCGGCTGACCCTGCAGGACGGCCCGGCCGGGGTCGCCGCCGGCTTCACCGGCGTGACGCAACTGCCCGCCCCGATCGACGCGGCCGCGTCGTTCGACCCGTCGGTGGCGGCGCAGTACGGCACGATCCAGGGCAGCGAGTCGTGGGGCAAGGGCATCGAGGTTGCCCAGGGCCCGGACGTGAACATCGCCCGCGTCCCGCAGAACGGCCGCACCTTCGAGGCCTACGGCGAGGACCCGTACCTCACCGCGCAGACCGCCGTCGCGAACATCCGGGCCATCCAGGCCACCGGCGCGATGGCCGACGTCAAGCACCTCGCGGGCAACAACCAGGAGACGAACCGGCAGACCGTCAACGACGTCGTCAGCGATCGGACCCTGCACGAGATCTACCTGCCGGCGTTCGAGGCATCGGTCAGGGACGGTGACGTCGCCACCGCGATGTGCGCCTACAACCAGGTCAACGGGGCCTACTCCTGCGCCGACGCCACGCTGATGCAGGACATCTTCGAGGACGAGTTCGGCTTCCGCGGCTTCATCCGCTCGGACTTCGGCGCCGTGCACGACGTGGCGGCCTCCTACGCCGCCGGCATGGACCAGTCCAAGCCCGAGCACAACGCCGAGCTGAAAGCCGCTGTGCAGGCCGGCCAGGTTCCGATCGCGCGCATAGACGACGCGGTCAGCCGGGTGCTCCGGGAGATGTTCCGGTTCAAGCTGTTCGACCACCCGCCGACCGGAACCCCGGCCGCCGTGGTCACGTCGCCGCAGCACGCGGCGACCGCGCGCGACATCGCCGAGCAGGGCACGGTGCTGCTGAAGAACGACAGCGGTGTGCTGCCGGTGTCGGGGGCGACCCGGTCCATCGCGGTCATCGGCCCGGACGGCGGTGACGACGCCTACACCGCAGGCGGCGGCAGCTCACACGTGCTCGCACCGTACGTCGTGACGCCCTACCAGGGCATCAAGGCCCGCGCCGGGAACGACGTGAACGTCACCTACACCGACGGCGGCGCGGCGAACGGCGGGCTGCCCCCGGTGCCGTCGAGCGCGCTGACGACCCCGACCGGCGACCCGGGCCTGCTGGGGCAGTACTACGCCAACCAGACGTGGACCGGCTCGCCGGTGCTCACCCGCACCGATCCAAACGTCGACCAGACCTGGGGTGCGGACGGCACCGCCGTGTCGCCCGGGCCGGGCGTACCCGCAGAGCACTGGTCGGCGAAGTGGACCGGCACTCTCGACGCCCCGGCGGCGGGCAGCTACACGTTCTCGCTCACCAGCGACGACGGCAGCGTGCTCACGATCGACGGCAGGAGCGTGATCGACAACGGCGGCAACCATTCCGTGCAGACCCGCCAGGGCACCGTCACGCTCACCGCGGGCGCCCACCAGGTAGAGGTCGACTACTTCAACAACACCCAGGGCGACCAGGTCCATCTGGGCTGGCTGCCGCCCGGCGCCGACCGTTACGCCGCGGCCGAGCAGGCGGCCCGCAGCTCCGACCTGGCCGTCGTCTTCGCCAACGACGTCGAGAGCGAGGGAACCGACCGCCCGAACCTGTCGCTGCCCGGTGACCAGGACGGACTGATCGCAGCTGTGGCCGCGGCGAACCCGAACACGGTGGTCGTGCTGAACACGGGCAGTGCGGTCACGATGCCCTGGCTGAGCAGCGTGAAGGGCGTCGTCGAGAGCTGGTACTCCGGGCAGGAGGACGGCAACGCGATCGCCGCGGTGCTCTTCGGGGACGTCAACCCGTCGGGCAAGCTGCCGCTCACCTTCCCGCGCAGCGAGGCCGACACCCCGGCGCACACGCCGCAGCAGTGGCCCGGCGTGGGCGGCAACGCCGACTACAGCGAGGGGCTGCAGGTCGGGTACCGGTGGTACGACCAGCAGGGCATCACGCCGCTCTACCCGTTCGGGTACGGGCTGTCGTACACGACGTTCTCGGTGGGGCACCTCGTCTTCGGGCCGAAGGTCCTGTCGGCCAACGGCCACGAGACGGTGCACGCCCAGGTGACGAACACCGGGTCGCGCACCGGCGCCGAGGTGGTGCAGCTCTACGTCGGGCTCCCGGCCGGCACGGGTGAACCGCCCCGCCAGCTCAAGGGCTACCAGAAGGTGACGCTGCGGCCGGGCGAGACGCGGTCGGTCAGCTTCGACCTGACGCCGCGCGACCTCTCGTACTGGGACGAGCACGCGCACGGCTGGGTGATGGCCGGTGGGCAGTACCAGGTCTCGGTGGGTACCTCGTCGGCCGACATCGCCGCCTCCGGCACCTTCAGCGTGACCAAGCCGGTCGGCCCCCGCTACGTCACGGTGTCCGCTCCGACGATCCTGCCGCCGGGCGCGACGAGCGCGGTCACGACGTCCTTCACCAACGACAGTGCGTACGCCGTGCACAGCGCGTCGGTGGCGCTGGACGTTCCGGCCGGCTGGTCCGCGAGGGCGACCACACCGGCGTCTTGGCCGACCGTCGCGCCCGGGCAGTCGGTGACCACGGCCTGGGCGGTCAGTGCGCCGGCCGGCGCCGACCCGGGCGGCTACCCGCTCACCGCGACGGCGTTCTACCAGGCGGCCGAGGGCGGGCCTGAGAGCCGCTCGGGGACGGCGAGCGTGTCGGTGCCGTATCCCTCGACGGCGGCCGCGTTCGACAACGTCGGCATCACCGATGATTCCGACCACACGCCCGGCAACTTCGACGGATCCGGCAACAGCTACTCGGCGCAGGCGCTGGCCGGGCTGGGCATCACTCCCGGGTCGCCGGTATCGGCCGGTGGGGTCACGTTCACCTGGCCGAAGGTCGCGGCCGGCACCCCCGACAACGTGGCCATGCAGGGCCAGCTGATCGCGTTGAGCGGATCGGGTCACGCACTCGGCCTGCTCGGTGCCGCCGTCTCCGCGACGCAAACCGGCAACGGCACCGTCTACTACGCCGACGGCACCGTGCAGGCGTTCTCGCTCAGCTTCCCGGACTGGTTCAGCGCCACCCCGCCGCCCGGTGACGATCTCGTCGCGACCGCGCCGTACCTGAACCGCACGAACGGCAAGCCGCCGCACACGGTGAGCCTGTTCGCCGCGTACGTGCCGCTGGCGGCGGGCAAGACGGTGCGGGCCGTGGCGCTGCCGAACGCCGGAGCGTTCGCCCTGCACGCGTTCGACATCGCGATCGACTGACGCCTAGAGGGAGCGGCGGGGCACCCCGGCCCCGCTGCGCCCGACCAGGAAGTCGAGGTCGGCGCCGGTGTCGGCCTGCCGGACGTGGTCGGCGTACAGGCGGGACCAGCCGCGGTCGGCCGCCGGTTCGGGCGCGCGCCAGGCGGCTCGCCGCCGGGTCAGCTCGCTCGGGTCGACGAGCAGGTCCAGGCGCCGGGCCGGGACGTCGAGCTCGATCTCGTCACCGGTCCGGACGAACGCGAGCGGCCCGCCCACGGCGGCCTCGGGCGCGACGTGCAGGACGACGGTGCCGTAGGAGGTCCCGCTCATCCGGGCGTCGCTGATGCGCACCATGTCGGTGACGCCCTGCTGCAGCAGCCGGCGCGGCAGCGACAGGTTGCCGATCTCCGGCATGCCCGGGTACCCGCGCGGGCCGGCGTAGCGGACGACGAGCACGGTCGTCTCGTCCACGTCGAGTTCCGGGTCGTCGATGTGCGCGTCGTAGTCCTCGATCGAGTCGAACACGAGCGCCCGGCCGCGGTGGCGCAGCAGTCCCGGGGTGGCCGCCGACTGCTTGACCACCGCGCCGTCCGGGGCCAGCGAGCCGCGCACTACGGCGACGCCCGATCCGGCCGGCTGCAGCGGGTCGTGCCGCGGCCGTACCACGCCGGCCCGGCCGGGAATGGCGGCGTCGGCGATGTCGCCCAGACGGCGCCCGTCGACGGTCGGCCGGTCGCGATGCAGCAGGTCGCCGAGCTCGCGCACCACCGCCGGTACACCACCCGCCGCGTGCAGGTCGGCCATGAACTGCCGTCCGGACGGCAGCAGGTCGACGAGCAACGGGATGTCGCGGGAGAGCCGGTCGATGTCGTCCAGGTCGAGCGGGACGTTCGCGCGGCCGGCGATGGCGAGCAGGTGGACGACGGCGTTCGTCGAGCCGCCGAGGGCCGCGTTCATCCGCACCGCATTCTCGAGCGACTCACGGGTGAGCAACTCGCCGATGCCACGACCCTCGCGCACCATCGCCACCGCGCGACGCCCGGCCTCGGCGGCGATGTGCAGCCGGGCGGCGTCCACCGCCGGAGCGGTCGCCGAGCCGGGCAGCTGCAGGCCCATCGTCTCGGTGAGGCAGGCCATCGTCGATGCGGTACCCATCGTGTTGCAGTGCCCGTTGCCGCGGGCCAGGCAGCTCTCGGCGGCGCGGAACTCGGCTGGGCTCATCCGTCCGGCGCGCACCTCCTCGGAGAATCGCCACACGTGCGTGCCCGACCCGACCGCCTCGCCGCGGAACTCGCCGGTCAGGGCCGGCCCGCCGGTAACCAGGACGGTGGGCAAACCCACGCTGGCCGCGCCCATCACCATCGCCGGGGTGGTCTTGTCGCAGCCGGCGAGCAGCACGACGCCGTCGAGCGGGTTGGCCCGCAGCGTCTCCTCGACCTCCATCGCCATCAGGTTGCGGAACAACATCGCGGTCGGGCGCATCAGCGTCTCGCCCAGCGACATGGTCGGGAACTCGAGCGCGGCACCGCCCGCCTCCGTGATGCCCCGGCGCACGGCATCGGCCACTCGGCGCAGGTGCGCGTTGCACGGGTTGAGCTCGGACCAGCTGTTGGCGATGCCCACCACCGGGCGCCCGTCGAACAGCCCGGCGTCGAAGCCCTCGCCGTAGAGTTTCGAGCGGTGGACGAAGCCGACCTTGCCCGGGGCGGCGAACCAGGCGGCGCTGCGCCGCGGCGCGCTCACGCGGCGTACCGGTTCGCCGGCAAGCCGGTCACGCCGACGTCCGGGATACGCAGCAGCGCTCCGGCGCGCGGGTACCGGATCAGATCGGCCTCGCCGAGCCCGACGCACCCGGTGGTCACGTACAGGTCGCTCAGGTCCGGGCCGCCGAATTCGCAGTTGGTCACCATCGGCGGCCCGATCTCGATGACCCCGGCCGCTCGGCCGTTCGGGTCGAAGTGCCGCACCGCGCCGCCCCGGGCCATCGCGACCCACACGCCGCCGTCGCGGTCGACGGTGAGGCCGTCCGGACGCCCCGGTACGTCGTGCAGGTCGACGAACGTCCGCCGTCCGGAGACGGCGCCGGTCGCCGGGTCGTAGTCGAAGGCGTCGACCCGCTCGGTGGGCGTGTCCGCGTAGTACAGGGTCGTGCCGTCCGGGCTCCAGGCCAGCCCGTTGGAGACCGTGACGTCGTCGAGCACCGTCGTGAGCGCTGCCCCGTCCAGGCGGTACAGGGCGGCCGCCCCCGGGCGTTGCTCGACGGTCAGCGTCCCGGCCCACAAGCGCCCGTCCGGGTCACAGGCCGCGTCGTTCATCCGATCGCCCCGGCCGGCCCGGGCGAGCCACTGCAGCGCGCCGGCGTCGGGGTCGGCGAGCGCAACGCCCAGGCCGGCCGCGGTGAGCAGGCCGCCGCCCCGGCGCAGCACCACCGCGCCGATCGTCGTGTCGAACCGGGTGCACGTGTCGCTGCCGTCGGCGGGGCAGTAGCGGTGGATCTCGCCGCGCAGGATGTCGACCCAGAGCAGCGTGCGCGTGTCGGCGTCCCACACCGGCGACTCGCCGACCAGCGCTCGGCCGTCGACCGCCACCTCGACGCGAGTCACGGCACGACGCCCAGTTCGGTCAGCGTGCGGGCCAGCTCGTCGCGCATCGGGTCGGGCAACGTCGACCCGGGTGAAGCCAGATACCCCTCGCAGATTCCCGCGACCGACAGCGCCGCCTTCCAGCCCGCGGGCGCCGGGCCGCGCCGGCAGGCCGTGACCACGCGGAACAGCCGGGCCTGCTCGCGGCGGGCAGTGGCCAGATCACCGCTCGTGAACGCCCGGTAGACGGCGGTGGCCAGCCCGGGCACCAGGTTGACGCTGGCGGCGATCTCGCCATCGGCCCCGGCGGCGAGGCTCGCGGCCAGCAGCGTGTCGGTGCCGGTGAAGACACCGAACGAGGCGTCGGACGTGGCGAACACGACGCCTTGCAGATACTCCATGTCGCGACTGCTGTCCTTGATACCGATGACGCTGCGGTGTTCGGCCAGCCGCCCGACGACATCAATAGCGATCCGGACGCCGGTGTATGCCGGGATGTTGTACAGCACGAGCGGCAGCGGCGAGCGCTCGGCGAGCCCGTCGAAGAAGCGCAGCACGTCGTCGTCGGAGAGGGGATACCCGGACTGCGGCGAGACCAAAGCCGCGTCCGCGCCGGCATCGGCCAGCTCGGCCAGCTCGGCCAGCCCGCCGGCGACGTCGAACAGTGGCGCTCCGGCGATGACGGGCCGGTCGTCGGGCACGAGCGAGCGAACCCGCCGCACGACATCCAGCCGCTGCTCTCGGGTCAGCCGCGCGCCCTCGCCGGTCGACCCGACCGGGCTGATCCCGTCGGCTCCGCCGGCGATGACGTGCGCGACGAGGCGTTCCAGGCCGGCGCCGTCGAGGGCGCCCTCCGCGTCGAATGGCGTGGCCAGTGCGGCATAGACGCCGGCCGGAAGCAACTGCGTCGCCATGGTCTGACCCTCCTTTGTGAACGTGGGAATCCCCGCCGGACAGAGCTCTGGCAACGGTCCGCGACCGGCAGGATTCGGGGCTGCCGCCGAGGCGTGCGATCGCTGGTTGACATCTGTGGGTCGACGCGAAAGAGTACCAGAGACCAGAGGTCATACCACCTGGAGGACACCGTCATGCGGAGCTGCGGTCGATCCGAAGCCATCGACGCGTCGACGCGCCACCCAAGTCGAATAGGTGCCGGGGGAGCGCGGCGTCACGCGCGAACACTCGTCCTCGCCTGCGCCGCCGTCAGCTTGCTGGTCGTCTCGGCCTGCAGCAGCTCGGGCGGCAGCGGAACGCAGAACGGCAAGCAGGTCGTGACGTTCGCGAACTGGGCGGACGCCGAGCAGAACACCCAGCCCGGCATCGAGGCGATGATCAAGGAGTTCGAGAAGGAGAACCCCAACATCACCGTCAAGAGCCTGCCGATCTCCTACACCGACATCGAGCATCAACTTGTCCTGCAGGTGCAGTCCGGCAACACGCCGGACGTTGCCGAGCTGCAGGGCAACTACACGTTCAGCCTCCAGGCGACGGGCGCTCTGCAGTCGCTGGACAGCTACGCCAACGGGTCGTACCAGCAGTCCGTGATCCCGCAGGAACTGCAGCTCGGCAACATCGACGGCCAGCTCGTGGCCATTCCGTGGACAGTCGCGCCGTTCGCCCTCTGGTACAACAAGAAGGTCATGGCCCAGGCCGGACTGGACCCCAAGCCGCCCGCCACGTGGGACGAGCTGCTGACCGACCTCGCCGCTATTCACCAGAAGGCGCCGAAGATCATCGCGTTCGGCACCGACAGCACGAACCGCACCTACGGCCTGGACCAGAACTGGCCGGTAATGAAAAGCTTCGGCGGCGTGCCGTTCGACGGCAAGGACCCCAGTGCCGACACACAGGCCATGAAGGACTACCTGAACTTCATGCGGACGGTCGCCAGCAAGGGCTACACGCCACCGAACAAGAAGGGTGGCTTCTTCCGCCAGCCGGCCGCTTCCGACCAGGTAGCGTTCACGATCGACGGGCCGTACGTGAAGGGCGTCGTCCAGTCCACGAGCCACGTGAGCGACGCGCAGTTCTACCAGACCTGGGGAATCGCGCCGCTGCCGAGTGGTTCGGACGGCAAGCACTACAGCGCGCCGACTGATCACCAGCTGGTGATGTTCAGCAAGGCGAAGAACAAGGACGCCGCCTGGAAGTTCATGCAGTTCCTGTCGACGTCGGACTACGCGATACAGAACTACACCTTGAAGTACGAGAACTCGCTGCCGCCGCTGCAGACACCGACCGGCGAGATCGCCAAGGAGCTGGACAACCCGATCAGCCAGGCGTTCAAGACGGACGTGATCCCGACCGTGATCCGGCCGAACTGGGGTACCGCCTACGACAACGCGTACTCCGACGTCATGACCGGCGTCCAGAGCGCCATGACCAGTTCGTCGTCGATCGACTCGATCGCCTCACACATCTCGTCGGCCCTGAAGAACGACCTGGGCGGTTGATGCCCGGATGACGTCCGCGGCAACGACAGCACGGGTGCCTCGGCGGCGATGGCGCCGGGGCACCCGCTGGTTCGACTGGATGACGCTGCCCGCACTGCTCATCCTGGCGCTGGTCATCGGCTATCCGATCGTGCGGGCGGTCATCATCTCCTTCTACCACTACCCGCTGCTCAATCCGCAACACAACTTCATCGGCGCCGACAACTACCGCCGGCTGGTCGACGACCCGGTGTTCTGGCAGTCGCTTCAGAACACCGCGATCTACACCGGGGTGTCGGTCGTCGGCGCGATGCTGATGGGCCTCGTGCTGGCGCTCGCCACCGAGAACCTGCAGGGACCCTGGCGGTTCTTCCGGGGGGTGCTGCTCACTCCGTGGGCGGTGCCGGTCATCGTCGTCGCGTTCTTGTTCCAGTTCATGTTCGAGGACACCGGCGGCATCACCAACGACCTGCTCCTGAGGCTGCACATCATCGACTCGGCGATCCCGTGGCTGAGCTCGTCGCAGTGGTCGCTGGCCGCGGTGATCATCGCGAACATCTGGTCGCAGGCGCCGTTCTTCCTGTTGATCTTCACCGCCGCGTTGGGCGGTGTCCCCGTCGAGGTCACCGAGGCGGCACGCATCGACCGGGCCAGCACCTGGTCGATGATCGCGCTGATCAAGCTGCCCTATCTGCGCAGCGCAGCCGTCGTGGGCGCGCTACTCATGATCATCCAGAACTTCAACAACTTCCCGCTGATCTGGGCGATGACCGAGGGCGGGCCGGCCTACAGTTCGACCACGCTGGTCATCTACGTGTATCGGCTGGCGTTCACCAGCTTCAACCTCGGTTACGCATCGGCCATCGGCGTCGTCTGGCTGGTCCTGCTTCTGATGATCTCCGCGGCGTTCATCCGGGTACTGCGGGGGAAGACCTCATGAGCGTGACACTGACTCCGGCACCTCCGACCGAGACGACCGTCGAGGCGGCCCCGCCGCGGCGCAAGTGGCCGATCGGCCGATCCGTCGTGATCGTGATCGTCGCCCTCTTCCTGGTGTGGACGCTCTGGCCGATCTACTGGATGGTGTCCACATCGCTCAAGCCGGCCAAGGAGGCGACCAACCTCAACCCGACGATCTGGCCGCATACCCTGACCGGTGCGAACTACCGCGAGCTGTTCGGCAGCTCATTGCCGTTCGGCAACTACCTCGTCAACAGCATCGTCACCGCGCTGATATCGGCCGTGGTGGCCGTCGTGATATCGACCCTGGCCGGCTACAGCTTCTCCCGTGGGGGCTACAAGCTGAACGGCACGACGAGCATCGTCGTGCTGGCCACCCAGATGCTGCCCCTGGTCGTGCTGATCGGTCCGCTGTACCTGCTGCTGCTCAAGGCCCACCTGCTCAACACCTACCTCGGCCTGGTCATCGGCTACACGTCGTTCGCCATCCCGTTCGGTGCCTGGATGATGAAGGGCTTCATCGACGGCATCCCGCGCGAGATCGAGGAGGCGGCGCGGGTCGACGGGTATTCCCGGCTGGGCATCCTGGTGCGGGTGGTTGTGCCGATGTCGGTGCCGGGGCTGGTCACGACAGCGGTGTTCGTGTTCATGAACACCTGGAACAACCTGCTGTACCCGCTCACCCTGGTCACGTCCAACACCAAGCAGACTCTGCCGCCGGGCCTGCAGCAGAGCTTCAGCGGCACGTTCAAGACGGATTACGGCGGCCTGATGGCGGCGTCGCTGATCACCAGCCTGCCGCTCATCATCGCCTTCTTCCTGGTGCAGCGTTCTATGGTTCGGGGTATGACTGCCGGCGCACTGGCGGGTACGTGAGCCATGAGCTCGTCAGCTGAAGGGACCTTCACCGGGCGGATCGCCGTCGTGACCGGCGCGGCCCAGGGCATCGGCCGGGCCGTGGCCGACCGCCTGGCCGACGGCGGCGCAACGGTCGCGGTCGTCGACGTCGACGAGGCAGCCGGAAAGGCTGCGGTCGAGGCGTTGACCGAGCGCGGCCGGCCCGCGTCGTTCGAGGCGGTCGACCTGGCCGACCCCGACGCGTGCGAGACCGTCGTCGGACGGGTGCTCGCGCGATGGGGCCGGGTGGACGTCCTGGTCAACAACGCCGCCTGGCTCGGCCAGCGCACACCGTTCCTGCAGGCCACCGTGGCCGACCTGCACCGGGTGATGGACGTGAACCTGACCGCGGCGTTCGTCCTCGGACGCGACGCCGCCCGCGACATGGCCGGCCGCGGCCACGGGGCGATCGTCAATCTGACGAGCATCCAGCAGGAACTGCCGGTCGCCACCCACGCCGCCTACGTGGCGAGCAAAGGTGCCATTTCGGCGCTGACCCGAGCGATGGCGGTCGAGCTGTCGCCGCTGGGCATCCGGGTCAACGCAGTCGCGCCGGGGGTCATCGACACGCCGTCCATGGACGAGACGCTCGACGCCGTCGGGTCGGCGAGCACCGGGCCCGCCACGCTGTTCGGCCGCTACGGCCGGCCGGCCGAGGTGGCCGAGGTCGTCGCCTTCCTGGCGAGCGATCAGGCCACGTTCGTCACCGGCGCGGTCCTGCACGTCGACGGCGGCCGCAGCCTGAGCCGCCTGCCGGACCCGCTAGCCCAGCCGCCTGTACTCCCGAGGAGACCACTCTGATGGCCAGCATCACGCTCAAGGGCGTGGCGAAGCGATACGGCGACGTCGACGCGCTGCAGGAGACCGACCTCGAGATCGACGACCACGAATTCCTCGTGCTGGTCGGGCCTTCCGGGTCGGGCAAGACGACGCTGCTGCGCGTCATCGCCGGCCTCGAGCCCCTGACCCGCGGCGAGCTGTACTTCGGTGGCCGGCTGGTCAACGACATCGACGTGGGCGACCGCGACATCGCGATGGTGTTCCAGAACTACGGGCTCTACCCGCACATGTCGGTCTACGGCAATCTCGCCTTCGGACTGCGCCGCCGCAAGATGGCCAAGCGCCAGATCGACGCGAAGGTGCGCGACAGCGCCCGGATGCTCGGCATCGAGCACCTGCTCAGCCGCCGCCCCAAGCAACTGTCCGGCGGCCAGCGCCAGCGCGTGGCGCTCGGCCGGGCGATCGTCCGCGACCCGGCGGTGTTCCTGCTCGACGAGCCGCTGTCCAACCTCGACGCCCACCTTCGCGTGCAGATGCGCACCGAGATCCTCAAGGTGCACCGAACCGTCACTGCCACCGCTGTCTACGTCACGCACGACCAGATCGAGGCGATGACCATGGGCGACCGCATCGCGGTGATGAGCGACGGCGTCGTCCAGCAACTCGGCACGCCCGACGAGCTGTATGACCGGCCGGTCAACCGGTTCGTGGCCGGCTTCATCGGCACGCCGGCGATGGGCTTCCTGCCGTGCGCGCGTACCGGAGCCGACGACGGCCGCGCGTTGAAGGGGACGGGCGTACGGACCACTCTGTCGGCACGACGGGCGGCCACCCTGGCCGGCGATCAGCAGCAGTTCGTCGTCGGCGTGCGGCCCGAACACCTAGAACCGATCAGCGAGTCCGCTGCCGAGACGGCGACATCGGTCGTCCACGGGGTGGTCGAACTGGTCGAGCCGCTCGGGTCCGAGCAGCACGTCGTCGTCAACGTCGGCGACGACATGATCACGGCCAAGCTGGCCCGCCAGCAGCGGTTCGAGCGCGGGGAGAAGGCGGCGTTCACGTTCGACGAGGCCAACCTGCACGTGTTCGACCCCGAGTCCGGCCGCGCTTTCCGCTGATGGCCCGCATCGCCGACATCACGGCCTACCGGGTACCTCCGCGGTGGATCTTCGTGCGGGTTCGCACCGACGACGGTCGCCTCGGCTGGGGCGAGGCCATCGTGCCCAAGCGCGCGGCGGCCGTTCTCGGTGCGATCGACGACCTGGCCGGCAACGTCACCGGTGAGGACGCCGGGCGGGTCGAGGAACTGTGGCAGCGCATGCGGCTGGGCGGCTTCTTCCGTGACGGCCCGGTTCTGTGTACCGCGGCCGCGGCGATCGAGCACGCCCTGTGGGACATCAAGGCCCGCGGGTACGGCGCCCCGGTGTACGACCTGCTGGGGGGAGCGGTGCGGGAAACGGTGCGCCTGTACGCCTGGGTGGGCGGCGACCGACCCGACGACGTCGTCGCCCAGGTGAAGGTGCGACTCGATCAGGGGTTCAGCGCCGTCAAGATGAACGCCACCGCCGAGCTCGACCTGCTGGACCGATCCGCTCGGGTGGACGAGGTCGTCGCCCGCGTCGCTGCGGTGCGAGAGGCCTACGGCGACTCCGTCGACATCGCCTTGGACTGCCACGGCCGGGTGCATCGCGCGATGGCCAAGGCGCTTCTGCGCGAGCTGGAGCAGTTCAACCTGCTCTGGCTGGAGGAGCCGCTGCCTCCCGGCCACGACGACCTGCTGCCCGTCCTGGCCGCCGTGGCCGGGCGCACGCCGATCGCGACCGGCGAGCGCGTGCTGACCCGGGCCGACTTCGCCCGGCTGCTCGAGAGTCGCGCCGTCGACGTCATCCAGCCCGACGTGTCCCTCACCGGGCTGTTCGAGCTGGAGAAGCTGTGCCGGATGGCTGAGGCCTACGACGTGGCCGTCGCCCCGCACTGCCCGAACGGACCGATCTCGCTGGCCGCGTCGCTGCAGGTGGCCTGCTGCGCCGGCAACGTCGTCATCCAGGAGCAGAGCGTCGGCCTGCACTATCACGGCGGGTACGCCGGGCTGCCCGAAGGCGAGATGTTCGACTACCTGCGCGACCCGGCGCCGCTCACGCCGCGCGACGGCCATCTCGCCCGGCCGGACGGCCCCGGACTGGGCATCGACGTCGACCAGGACGCCGTCGAGGCCCGGCGCACCGACTGGCAGCTGCCCGACCCGGTGTGGCGGCTCACGGACGGGCGGCTGGCCGAGTGGTGACGGGGCCGGGGTGGTCGGCCAGGGCGTGTGGGTGACGGGCTCGGCAGCCAGCGCTCAGCGGGCCGCCTCGACCAGCGACCGGTGAATGCCCTGCGCGGCCACCTGTAGGGCGGTGACCAGCCGGGGGCGGTCGCGGCCGAGCTGGGCCACGACGATGCCCAGCGCCGCGACGACGTCGTCCTGCGTCCCGCGCACCGGCACCGCCACCGAGCAGGCGCCCAGCGACATCTCCTCGCTGGTCTGGGCGAAGCCGTCGTGGCGGGCCCGCGCGAGTTGCTGGCGCAGCCGGCCGGGCTGGGTGATCGTGAACGGCGTGATCCGTTCCAGGTCGGCCAGCACCGCCTGCTGCACGTCGTCGGGGGCATGGGCCAGCAGCATCTTGCCGACCCCGGTGGCGTGCATGGGCAGTCGCGAGCCGGTCCGGCTCACGATCGGCACCGACGCGTGCCCGGACACCCGGTCGATGTACAGCACCCGCGGCCCGTCGCGCACCGCGAGGTGCACCGTGGCCAGCGTGGCGCCGTACAGGTCCTGCAGGAACGGTGAGGCGATCTCGCGCAGCCCGCTCTGCACCGGCGCCAGCAGGCCCAGGTCCCAGGTCTTCGGGCCGACCACGTACCGCCCGTCGGGCAGCCGGGCCAGCATGCCGCCGGCGGTCAGCTCGGCCACCAGCCGGTGCGTGGTCGGCAGGCTCAGGCCGGCGCGCTCGGCCAGCTCGGTCAGCCGCAGTTCCCGATGCCGGCGGTCGAAGGCGGCGAAGATCGCCAGCACCCGGGCCGTGACGCTGCGCCCCGCGTCCGCGCTGTTGCCCGCCATCCGGTCATTCCTTTCACTCAGCGGAAGTCGAGTATCGCGGGCCGGGGCCGGCCTGACTACCGTCGGGACCGTGACGGAGACCCAGGCGGACATCAGCGCGGAGATCGAGAAGCTGTCGGGGCACGACGAGCCCGCGCCGTCCGGCGTCCGGCTGAACTACCCGCCGTATCGCAGCAGCCTGCTCCGCCATCCGACGAAGGCGCCGCACCAGGTCGATCCCGAGGCGATCGAGCTGGCCGCGCCGGTGTTCGGGGCACGGGACGTGGACCCGCTGGAGGCCGACCTCACCGTGCAGCACCCGGGCGAGCCGATCGGCGAACGGATCGTGGTTGCCGGGCGCGTGCTCGACGGCGCCGGCCGTCCGGTGGCCGGTCAGCTCGTCGAGATCTGGCAGGCGAACGCGTCCGGGCGCTACATCCACCAGCGCGACCAGCACCCGGCGCCGCTGGATCCCAACTTCACCGGCGCCGGGCGCTGCCTGACCGGCCCGGACGGCACCTACCGGTTCACGACGATCAAGCCCGGTCCCTACCCGTGGCGCAACCACGTCAACGCCTGGCGGCCGGCCCACATCCACTTCTCGCTGTTCGGGTCCCAGTTCACCGAGCGGCTGGTGACGCAGATGTACTTCCCGGGCGACCCGCTCTTCCCGTTCGACCCGATCTACCAATCGGTGCCCGCTGCCGCCGATCGCGAGCGGCTGGTCGCCGGCTACGACCACGAGCTGACCGTGCCCGAGATGAGCACCGGCTACCACTGGGACATCGTGCTGTCCGGGCGTCGGCGCACCCTGTTCGAGAGCGGGCTCGCGTGACCGCCGCGCCCACGGTCGGGCAGACCGTCGGGCCGTTCTTCGGGTACGCCCTGCCGTACCCGGGCGATGCCGAGCTGGTACCGCCTGGGCGAGCCGGCACGGTGTGCCTGACCGGCCGGGTGCTGGACGGCGCCGGCGACCCGGTGCCCGACGCGCTGATCGAGATCTGGCAGCCCGACGAGCACGGCACGATCGTGCAGCGGTTTGGATCGGTGCGCCGCGACGGGTGGACGTTCACCGGGTTCGGCCGCTGCGGCACCGACAACGCCGGCCGCTACTCGTTCACCACCGTGCCGCCGGGGCCGACCGCGCCGGGCCGGGCGCCGTTCTTCGCGGTCACCGTCTTCGCGCGCGGCCTGCTCGACCGGCTGTTCACCCGGGCCTACCTGCCCGGCCCGGACGAGCTGCTCGCGGCCGATCCGCTACTGGCGTCGGTGCCCTCGGCGCGGCGGTCGACCCTCGTCGCCCGGCGGGACGGCGACCTGCTGATCTTCGACGTCCGGCTGCAGGGCGCCGACGAGACGGTGTTCCTGGAGTTCGGGAGCGGCCCGGGATGAGCGACCTGCTGCGTCCGGGCGGCGAGCGCGCCGACGGCGTGTTCGACGACGCGGCGCTGCTGACCGCGCTGGTGGCCGTCGAGCAGGCGTGGCTGCACGCGCTGGCGGCCGGCCGGATCGCGCCCACCACCCGGTCAATCGGCTCCCTGGTCGGACCGGACGACCTGGCGTCGCTGTCGTCGGGGGCGGAGTCGGGCGGGAACCCGGTGATCCCGCTCGTCCGGCTGCTTCGTGAGCGGCTCGGCGACGACCCGGCCGGTACCTGGCTGCATCGCGGCCTCACCAGCCAGGACGTGCTCGACACCGCGCTCGTGCTGTGCGCGGCGGCTGCCCTCGACCGGGTCGTGGCCGACCTGCACCGGCAGGTGCAGCGCCTGATCGTGTTGATCGACGCGCACGGGGCCACCGGGCAGGCCGGGCGCACGCTCACCCAGCCGGCCGTGCCGATCACGTTCGCGCTCAAGGCCGCCGCCTGGCTGGCCGGCGTGCTCGACGCCGGCGACGACCTCACCGCGGTGCGGTCCGAGTTGCCGGTTCAGGTCGGCGGCGCGGCCGGCACGATGGCGGCGACCGTCGAGCTGGCGCGCATCGCCGGGCGGCCCGATCCGGTGGCCGCCGCGCTGGCGGCCGCCGACGCGTTCGCCGCCGAGCTCGGGCTGGTGGCCCGCCCGCCCTGGCACACCAACCGCCGCCCGCTGACCCGGGCCGGCGATGCACTGGTCGCCGCCACCGACGCGTTCGGGCACATCGCCAACGACGTCGCCACGCTGTCGCGCCCCGAGATCGGCGAGCTGTCCGAGGGGGTGGGCGGCGGCTCGTCGACCATGCCGCACAAGCAGAACCCGGTGCTGTCGGTGTTGGTCCGGCGGGCGGCCCGCGAGGCGCCGCTGCTCGGCGCGCAGTTGCACCTGGCCGCCGCCGAGGCCGTCGACGAGCGGCCGGCCGGCGCATGGCACCTGGAGTGGCCGGCGGTGCGGACGCTGGCCCGCGTCGCCGTGACGGCGGCCGGCCAGACCGCCGACCTGCTGGCCGGGCTGGTCGTGCACCCCGAGCGGATGGCCGGCCACCTCGGGGCCGATCTGCTGGCCGAGCGGGACGCGATCCGCCAGGCGCTGGGCGCCGCTCCGGACGGCGGCAACGACCCGGCGTCCTACCTGGGCGCGGCCGCCGAGTTCGTACGCGCCCAGCGGGAACGGGCCGAGCAGGTGCGGGTATGAAGCTGGGCGTCACCGACTTCGGCGGGCCGCCGGACGGGCCGGAGCTGCTGCTCGGACCGTCGCTGGGCACCACCTCCGAGGCGCTGTGGGGGGTTGCCGCGGCGTTGCTGGCCGAGCGGTTCCGGGTGATCGCCTGGGAGCTGCCCGGGCACTCCGGCACCGAGCCGGTCGCCGCCTTCGACGTGCCCGAGCTGGCCCGGGCCGTGCTCGCGATCGCCGACGAACAGGGCTGGCGCACGTTCGCCTACGCCGGCGACTCGATCGGCGGAGCGGTCGGCCTGCAGCTGCTGCTCGACGCGCCCCATCGCATCCGCGCCGCCACCCTGCTCTGCACCGGCGCGCGCATCGGCGAACCGGCGGCGTGGCACGAGCGGGCGGCGATCGTGCGGGCTTCCGGCACGGCCACCCTGGTCGACGCCATGCTGGTCCGCTGGTTCGGACCGGGCTTCGCCGACCGCGAGCCCGCCCGTGCGCACACCCTGCTCGCCGCGCTGGCGACCACCGACGACGCCAGCTACGCCGCCGCCTGCGTCGCATTGGCCGACTTCGACGTGCGCGACCGGCTGGCCGCCATCGCGCCGCCGGTGCTGGCCGTGGCCGGCACCGACGACGGTGCGGTGCCGGTCGCGTCGCTGCGCCGGATCGCCACGTCGGTGCAGAACGGCCGGCTGGTCGTGCTGGACGGCGTCGGCCACCAGGCACCGGCCGAGGTGCCCGAGCAGGTGGCCCGCCTGGTCGCGTCGCCCGGCCCGGGCATCGCGTCGCCGACCGTGGCCGCGGTGCGCGCTGCCGGGATGCAGGTGCGCCGCGAGGTGCTCGGCGACCAGCACGTCGACCGGGCCACGGCCGGCGCCACCGACTTCACCGCTGACTTCCAGGAGCTGATCACCCGCTATGCCTGGGGCTCGATCTGGACCCGTCCGGGACTGGACCGGCGCAGCCGCTCGATGATCACCCTCACCGCCCTGGTGGCCCGCGGGCACCACGAGGAGCTGGCCCTGCACATCCGCGCGGCCCGGCGCAACGGGCTCACCGTGGACGAGATCAAGGAGGTCCTGCTGCAGGCCGCGATCTACTGCGGAGTGCCCGACGCCAACACCGCCTTCCGCATCGCGCAGCGCGTGCTCTCCGAACCGGAGACCGAATGATCATCGCGCCGGACGTGGACGCCGCGCTGGCCGGCGTCGCCGACGGCGCCACCGTGCTGATCGGCGGGTTCGGGGCGGCCGGCCAGCCGGTCGAGCTGATCGACGCGCTGCGCCGTACCGGTGCCCGCGAGCTGACCGTCGTCAACAACAACGCCGGCAACGGCGACGTGGGGTTGGCCGCGTTGCTGGCGGCCGGCCAGGTTCGCAAGATCATCTGCTCGTTCCCGCGGCAGTCCGACTCGTGGGTGTTCGACGAGCTGTATCGCTCGAACAAGATCGAGCTGGAGCTGGTGCCGCAGGGCAACCTGGCCGAACGCATGCGCGCGGCCGGCGCGGGCATCGGGGCGTTCTTCTCCCCGACCGGGGTCGGCACGCCACTCGCCGAGGGCAAGGAGCGGCGCACGATCGACGGCCGCGACTACGTGCTGGAGTACCCGATCCGCGGCGACCTCGCCCTGATCAAGGCCCACCGCGCCGACCGGGCCGGAAACCTCGTCTACCGCAAGACGGCCCGCAACTTCGGCCCGGTCATGGCCACTGCCGCCACGACCACCGTCGTGCAGGTCGGCGAGATCGTCGACATCGGCGGTATCGACCCGGAAACCGTCGTGACGCCGGGCATCTTCGTCGACCGCGTCGTCGCCGTCCCTTCGCCGAACGGAAGCGCGCGATGACCGTCGAGCACGCCGACCGCGCACCCCTGGACAAGACCGAGCTGGCCCGCCGGGTCGCGGCCGACATCCCGCCCGGCGCCTACCTCAACCTCGGCATCGGCCAGCCCACCACCGTCGCCGACCACCTGCCCGCCGAGAACGGCATCACCCTGCACACCGAGAACGGCATGCTCGGCCTGGGCCGCGCGGCCCGCCCCGACGAGGTCGACCCCGACCTCATCAACGCCGGCAAGGTTCCGGTGATCGAGACGCCGGGCGCCAGCTACTTCCACCACGCCGACTCGTTCGCCATGATGCGTGGCGGCCACCTCGACGTCTGCGTCCTCGGCGCCTTCCAGGTCTCGGCCGCCGGCGACCTGGCCAACTGGCACACCGGCGCTCCCGACGCCATCCCGGCCGTCGGCGGAGCGATGGATCTGGCCATCGGCGCCAAGCAGGTGTTCGTCATGATGACGCTCTTCGCCCGCGACGGCACGGCCAAGCTCGTCCCCGAATGCACGTACCCGCTAACCGGGCTGCGCTGCGTCAGCCGGGTCTACACCGACCACGCCGTTTTCGCGATCACGCCCGGCGGCGTGCACGTCGAGGAGACCTACGGCATCACCCTGGACGAGCTGCGGGCCCGGCTCGACCTCCCGGTGCACTGAGTTCACGTCAAGCCGCGTAGCCGCAGGGCCAGCCAGATCTCGGCCGCCGCGTCGGGATCGGTCAGGTCGCACTGCAGCAACTCGCTCGCGCGGGCGATGCGGTATTTCAGCGTGTGCCGGTGCAAGTTCTGGGCCCGGGCCGCCGCTTCGGCTGAGCCGCGTCGGCGCAGGTACTCGACGATCGTGGGCACCAGGTCGATGCGGGCGTAGTCGGCCAGCGGGGCCACCCGCGCCTCGGCCCAGCGCTGCAGGGCCGGGGTGGCCAGCCGGTCCAGCAGCGGGCCGCCCAGGTCGGCGAAGTCCTCGACGGCGTCGCAGGCCACCTCGGCCGACGCCCGCAGCGGACTTATTCGCCCAATTCCCGGCGCGGGACACTAGTCAGCTGGTGAAGTAACCGTCCTTGATCGCCCGGTCCCACTCGAGCGACATGGCCGGCATGATGCCCAGCGGGAGCTCCGGCTCGGCGCGCCAGACGGTGTGCACGCCGGCCTGGAAGTGCTGCAGCGCGATGCGCGGGGGCGCGTCCATCCGGGCGAACATCGGCATGATCACCTCCTCGTACACGTCCCGGCTGTGGTCACGGCTGTTGCGCGAGATGCCGAACAGCACGTTCGGCACCGGCTTGACGTCAGCGCCGCGCAGCTCCCGGGTCAGGCCCAGGTAGTGGTCGACGAGCTCGGCCCGGGCCGCGTCGCCCAGGCCGAGGCGGTCGGCCGTGGCGTTCGCGGCTGCGCACAGCGACTCCTCGACGGCGTGCGTTATGACGTACTCGCACTTGAACAGTGGCCGGACGAGCTGCTCGTGCCACTCGTCGAAGATCTCCTCCATCAACCAGGGCAGCCGCATCAGCGCCGACGGTCCCTCGGTGCCCAGCGCCTCCGGGCCGCGGTAGCGGGCCAGGTCGCGCCACGACCGCAGGTACAGCTCGTAGAACGGATCGTGCCGGTCGTGCGCCGTGGTCCGGATGCGCTCGTAGCCCTCGACCTTGCCGAGCGATCCGCTCCACGCGTGCTGTCGCCGGGAGATGTAGCCGAACGGCGAGTTCTCGGCGGCCAGGATGCCCTGCACGTTCGGCACGCGCTGCGACAGCATGCAGACCATGGGCCCGCCTGTCGAGTGGCCTTGCACGTAGATCGAGTACTCGGAGGACGGGAAGTGCCGGGCCATCGCGTGCGCCATGCCCGCCTCCATGGCCAGCGGCCAGCCGGCCATCCGGTCGTAGAAGCGGCTGCCCGGCCGGGCGTGCACGACGGTGCGGGTGCCGTACCGCATCCGCATCGACCGGTCGTGCCGCACCTGGTACTGGTCGGGCGTGATCGTCTCGCCGTCGAGCCAGATCGGCGTGCGGACGGTGCCGTCGGCGTTGATCGTGTCGCCGGGCCAGTTGCGGCTCGGATCCGACAAGTACAGCCGTCCTGGGAATGTGCCGACTACGACCTTCCAACCGAACCGCCGCGCCATCGTCCGGGCCCACGGCTCCATCTGCCGCCAGTCGTCCTGGCCGCCGTGCAGGAAGAACGCGCCGATCCGTCGCCCGTCGGCGCCCACCGCGATCTCGTCCGGCTCGTATACGCGCACGCCGATCGTCCAGTCCAGGCCGACCGCGTGCACCTGGAACACGTCCTCGTGCTCGCGGGTCGCCCGCTCGGCGCGGGCGAGCACGGCCGCGGACGCCGCGACGCACCGCTCGCGGCTGATCTCCTCGACGGCCGTCATGCGGCTGGGACGACGAACCAGCCATTGACGATCGCGTCGTGCCATTGCTGCACGACCGCGGGCGTGATGCCCATCGGCAGGTCTTGTTCCGGCGTCCAGATCATGTGCACGCCGGCCATGAACCGGGTCAGCGCGATCTTGGGAGGCGGTGTCATGGCCGCGAACAAGGGCATGATCACCTCGGCGTACACCTCAGGACTGTGGTCGCGGCTGTCCTTGGAGATGCCGAAGAGGAACGGCGGCACGGGCTTGACGTCCGGGCCGGTCAGCGGCTCGGTGTAGCCGACGAACTGCTCGACCAGGGCTCGGGTCCGGTCCTCGTCCAGGCCGAGCCGCCTCGCCGACACCTCGGCGGCCGCGATCAGCGACGGGCGGATGTTGTGCGTGATCGGGTACTCGCACTTGAACCGCGGCCGCTCGGTCTGCTGGGCCCACTCTGCGAGGATCTCCTCCATCAGCCAGGGCAGTCGCATCAGCGCCTGCGGCCCTTCGCGTCCGAGTGCCTCCGGGCCGCGGTAACGGGCGAGGTCGCGCCAGGTGCGTAGGTACAGCTCGTTGAACGGGTCGCTCTTCGCCGGCGCCTTCGTGGCGGTCCGCTCGTAGCTCCCGATCTTGCCCAGGGTGCCGCCCCAGGTGTGCTTGCGGCCGTTCACGACGCCGAACGGGGAGTTCTCGGCGGCCAGCACGCCCGCGCAGTTCGGGACGCGCTGGCACAGCATCGACACCATGGGCCCGCCCGTCGAGTGGCCCTGAAAGTAGATGGAGTACTCGTCGACGGGGAAGTGGCGGCGGTTGGCCTCGACCATGCCGGCCTCCATGGCGGCCGGCCACGCGGCCATCCGGTAGTAGAACTGGCTTCCGGGCTTGGCCCGGGCCAGCGTTCGTACACCGTCGCGGGCCCGGTTACCGGCGTCCTTGACAATGTCGTACTGGTCGGGCGTGACGTATTCGCCGTCCAGCCAGATGGGGGTTCGGGCCGTGCCGTCCGGGTTCAGCGTGTCACCGGGCCAGTTGCGGCTCGGATCCGGCAAGTACAGCCGTCCTGGGAATGTGCCGGCGACCGTCTTCCAGCCGAACTTACCGGTCAGCAACCGGGCCAGGGGCTCGACCTGCCGCCAGTCGTCCTGCCCGCCGTGCAGCAGGAAGCCGCCGATCTTCTTGCCGTCGCCGCCGACGGCGATCGCGGCCGGGTCGGCCGGTTCGTACACGTGCACGCCGATGTCCCACTGCAGGCCGAGCGCCTCGACCCGGAAGACGTCCTCGCGCTCGGTATAGGGCCGGTCGGGCAGCGCGAGCACCTCCTCGGAGGCGTGGACGATGTCGTCGCGGGAGATGGTGGGGGCGGGCGTCCAATCGGTGACTGCGGTCATCGGCATCTTCCTTAGCGTGATGCGGTTCGACGGGTCAGCACGCGTCGCAACTGCGGCGCGCACCCGGCCAGGCCGGGGTTGCTGCTGAGGTACTGGTAGGCGGGCCCGACGAGGGCGTGCAGGTTGTCCCAGCTCATCCCGCGGGCGCCGGTCTCGAGCTCGCCGATCAGGTCGACGACGCGGGCGTTGACGGTCATGGGCAGGCCGTGGCGGCGGCCGATGCGCACCAGTTCACCGCTGAGGAAGTCGACCTCGGTGCGCCGCCGGCGGACCTTGATGTCGTGCCACACGCCACTGTTGCCCTTCGCCGAACCGCTCGGCAGGTTGGCGAGCTTCGCCGCGCAGTCGCCGCGGGCGAAGTCGGCCGGGTCGAAGCGCTCGTACGGTTCCAGCCGGATACCCTCGGCGGTGGCCGCCTCGAACGCCTCGGCGACGACCGCGAGCAGGATCCCGCGCACCCAGTCGTGGGCGTAGACGATCCGCGCGGGCAGATCGACCAGAGCGTTCACCGGCATGGTGGCGCCGTACACCTGCTTGGACCAGATGTATCCCCAGATGTTGCCGACCGACTCGGTGGGGAACGCCGGCCGTAGCAGGGCGGCCAGTTGGTCGGTACGCGGGCTGGCCGTGCCGTCCGGTTCGCCGATGTACACGACGCCATCGGTGTGCCGGGTGATCCGGCCCGGGGCCTCGCAGTTGCCGACGACGTGCACCATCGCGGCGACGGTGCGTTCGGCGCCGATCGCGCCGGCGATGCGCCGGGCGTTCCAGCCGTTCTGCAGCGACACGACGGTGCTGTCGTCGTGCAGGTGCGGTTGCAGCGACTGGACGGCGGCGTCGGTGTCCTGGGACTTCACCGCGAGCAGCACGAGGTCGGCCGGTCCGGTCCACTCGTCCGGGGTGAGCACCGAGCCGAAGTCGACGTGGTACTCGCCGCGGACGCCGGCCACCCGCAGGCCGTTCTCGCGAATGGTCGCCACGTGCTCGGCATCCCGGTCGACCAGCATGACGTCGGCGCCGGCCCGGCGCAGCTCGGCGGCCGCGCATCCGCCCATGCCGCCCGCTCCCACCACGGTGATCGTCACGCCGCCGCTCCCCGCCGCGAGGGCGGACGCAGCTCGTGGTGCGCTGTGCCCTGCTGGTAGCGGGCGGCCAAATCGAGCGCCAGGTCGTCGTTGCCTCGCGCGGCGACGATGTGCACGCCGACCGGCAGGCCGCGCGTGGACAACCCGGCCGGGACGCTGACGCCAGGGAGCCCGGCCAGGTTGGCGGCACCGCGCAGCCGGTCGGCCACGCTGGCCCGGTTGCCGCTCCGCCCGGCCCCGAGCGGGCGGGCTGTGTCGGCGCGGGTGGCCGCCACGATCACGTCGCAGCGGGCGAACACGGCGGCGAAGGCGCGTTGGGTCACCCGCCGGGCCGCGAGCGCGGTCAGGTACTCGGTGGCCGGGATTTCGGCGCCTGAGCGCAGGCCGGCCTCCTGGCCCGCGTCGATCAGCCGGAACGCAGGATCGGCCAGCTCGGCGCGCAACGCGAATACAGCCTCGCTGAGCATGATGGTGTTGAGCGGCCCGGTCGGGTGGCCCAGCAGCTCACGCTCCAGCAGCACCGTCTCGCCGAGGGCGGTGAATTCGGCGACCGCCGCCGTCAGCGCCGGACCGATGTCGTCGTTCCAGTCGTCGGCCTCGTCGCCGAAGATTCCGATGCGTGGCCCACGGACGGGCTCGGATCGGCCGGCCCGGCGGAGCCCGTCGAACACGGTGGCGCAGTCCTGGGCGGTGCGGGCCAGGACGCCGATCTTGTCGAGCGTGGGCGACAGGGTCAGTACGCCGTCGCCGCTGATCCGTCCCCGAGTCGGCCGGAACCCGGTGACCCCGCACAGCGCGGCCGGCCCGACGACCGAGCCGGCCGTCTCGGTGCCGAGTGCGAACGGCACCGCGTCGAGCGCCACCGCGATCGCCGAACCGCCGGACGAGCCGCCGGCGTAGCAGTTCGGCCGCCACGGGTTGGCGGCCGATCCCTGCAGCGACGCCCCGGCCGCCGAAGGACCGCCGTACCCGGCCAGCTCGGACATCGCCAGCTTCGCGGTCAGCACCGCTCCGGCCCGGACGAGTTGCCGCACGACTCGGGCGTCGCGCGCGAAGATCTGATCGGCGAAGTAGCGCGATCCCCAGGTGGTGGGCGCCCCGGCGGCGGCGAAGATGTCCTTGACGGCAAAGGGGATTCCGAGCAGCGGCTCGGACTCGCGCCCTCGTCGCCGGTCCGCTCGCGCGGCGGCCTCGGCGGCGCGCTCGGGCAGCGTGGCGGCCAGCCCGTGATGGTCGGCTACCGCACCGGCCAAAGCCCCGAGCGCCCGGCCGGTCAGCTCGGCGCTCGTCGTTGCGTGGCGGTCGAGGCCGGCGGCGAGGTCGGCGATCACTGACGGCCCGGGCCCGTTCAGAACGAGCTCCGCGGCTTCTCGACGCTGGCCGGCAGGGCGAAGCGTCCGACGAGCGAGCCGCCGTTGACTTGCAGGACCTCGCCGGTGATCCACGACGCCTCGGGGGACGCAAGGAAGGCCACCGCGCCGGCCACGTCGTCGGGGCGGCCCAGCCGGCCGAGTGGGATGCCACGCAGCACCTCGGCGCGGTACTCCGGCCGGGACACCTGTGTCGGCTTCGGCACCAGCCCGGGCGAGATCACGTTCACGGTGATGCCGTGCGGGCCGAGCTCGAGCGCCAGCACCTTGGCCAGCATGTGCACCGCCGCCTTGGACGAGCAGTGCGACACCCCGCCGCGTCGTGCTGACGACCCGGCGCCTGAACCGAACAGCACGATCCGGCCGCCGCGGCCCTGCTCGATCATGCGTCGGGCCGCCGCCTGCGCCAGCAGGAAGTTTCCGACGACGTTCGTCTGCAGCTCCTGCTGGAAGAGCGCGACGTCCATGTCGACGGTCAACCCGAACGAACTGCGGCCGACGCAACCGACCAGGACGTCCAGTGATCCGAACCGGTCAGCGACAGCGTCGACCAAGGCGGCGCACTCGTCAGCCGACCGCACATCGGCCGACCGCGCGGCGACGTCGCCGTCCGGGACCTGCTCCCGCAACTGCCGCTCGGCGGCGTCGGTGACCTCGGGACGCAGGTCGCTGATCAGGACGTGGTCGCCGTCGCGCGCGAGGCGCTGCGCGCAGGCCAGCCCCATGTTCTGGCCGACACCGGCGACGAGCACCGCCCGACCGGTGCCGGCCAGTTGGTCGGCCGCCGTCACGCCGCCTGCCTCAGGCCGAACCGGGCGGTGAGGCGTCGGAACGCCAGTGCCACCAGCATGAGCAGCACGGTGACGAACACGCCGAACGACGCCAGCTCGGGGATCTCGCCCTGGGTCCACAGCGTGTAGATCTGCACGGACACCAGCTGCGTGCCCGGCGTGTAGAGCAGCAACGCCACCGACAGTTCCTTCATCGACAGCAGGAAGATGTAGATGAACGCGCCGGTCAGCGATGCTGCCATTAGCGGCAGCACGACCTTGAAGAACGTGCGGAACCATCCAGCGCCGCTCATGCTCGCCGCCTCCTCGAGCTCCCGGCCGATCTGCAGCAGGGCGGGAGACGAGAAGCGCATGCCGTACGGGATGTACTTGACGCAGAAGGCGATCACCAGGATCCACAACGTGCCGTACACCGGAATGGGCAGGTCCAGGTACGCCTGCAGGAGGGCGACGCCGAGGACCACGCCGGGGAACACGAGCGGGGCGGTGACGACGTACTCGAGCGCCGACCGGAAGCGGATCGACGTGCGCACGACCACCCAGGCGGCCATCGCGCTGAGCAGCACCGACGCGAGGGCGGCCGTGACGCCGACCTCCAGGCTGTTCAGCAGCGAGGTGTAGATGTCGTGGTTGTGGACCAGATTGCTGAAGTTGTCGAGGGTGACCGAGTGCAGGGCCGACCAGGACGGGATCTCGTACCGGGGCAGCAGCGCGGCCCAGAGCATGACGAGCAGCGGCAGCAGCAGGACTATCGGCAGCAGGATCACCAGGAAGGCGGTCAGCCAACGCCAGCGCCCGAGCTCGACCTTACGCGGGCGAACCCCCTTGCCGCTGACCGTCACGTACTTGCCGGCCTGCCGGGTCGTGTACGTGTAGTACCACAGGGCGATCGACACGAAGGCGATCAGCACCAGCCCGTACGCAGCGGACAGGCCGTAGCGCGGCCGCAGCGCCGAGCTGATGTTCAGGTAGACCTGGGTGGTCAGCACCTTCACCCCGCCCGGGATGCCGATCAGCGCAGGTGTCTCGAAGCTCTCCAGGCTGGTCACGACGTTCAGCAGCAGCACGGCGAGCACCGTCGGTTTCGACAGCCGGGCTGTGATCCGGAAGAACGTGGCCAGCGGGTTCGCGCCCGACATGGCCGCGGCCTCTTGCATGCTGGCGTCGTTCGACCGGAACGGCCCCACCATGAGCAGGAAGACCACCGGTACCGACTGCAGGCCGTGCACCAAGATCATGCCTGGCATGCTGAACAGGTCGAACGGCGGCGACGACGTGCCGAACAGCTGCTCCAGCCAGACGTTGAGGATTCCGTTCTGCGGGCCGAGCAGCAGGATCCATCCGATCACCGTGATGACGCCCGGCACGGCCAGCCCCGCGTACGCGCTGACGTAGGCGAAGCTGCGCAGTGGCGTGTCGGTGCGCTCGGCGATCCAGGCCAGCACCGTCCCGATCGGCATGGACACCAGGGCACTGCCCAGAGCGAAGATGACCGAGTTCAGGGCGAGGTGCCACAGGTCGCCCGTGCCGCTGACGATGTCCGCGAAGTTCTGCGTGGTCGCCGCGCCCTCGTTCGGGCCGATGTCCACCTGGAAGGCCGAGCGCACCAGGTAGACGAAGGGTATCGCGACCAGCGCGCCGAGCACGACCAGCAGCACGACGAACAGCGCGTTGGGCGTGCGCCACTCGATCCGTGTCCGCCGGCGCCGGCCCTCGTCGGGCGCCGGCGCCTCGTCGCGAGTCGCCTCCGGTGCGGTCACCAAGTCGGTCATCCCGTTGTCCTCACCCCACGTGACCAGGCGCGATCGCTCCGGCTCAGCTCACGAACGCCTTCTGCATCAGCGCCTGCCACTCGGTGTACTTCTGCGCGTACTCGTCCACCGAGTACTTGGTCGACAGGTCCTCGGACGGGAAGTTGACGTCGCCCAGCCCGGGCGTGGTCACGTCGGTGCGGGGGGACAGGACGCCCTGCCCGACCATGAACTTCTGGCCGTCGGCGCTGTGCAGGTAGTCGATGAACATGAGCGCGGCGGCTGGATGCTTGGCTTTGCCGATCACGCCGTCGCTCCCGCCCGCCGCCGGAGCCGGCGGAATCGCGACCCAGTCGAGCGGATCGCCGTGCGTCTTCAGCTTGATCACGTCGGACAGGCCGAGGTTCGGCGACAGCGGTACCTCGCCGGATGCGACGAGGTCGGCGAGCGCAGCCGCGGTCACGTCCTGCACGCGGATGTTCTGCGCCTTGAGCTTGTCGACGAAGTCGGCGCCTTTCGCGTCGACGACCACCCCGAGCCAGTTGATGCCGGTCGTGTGACCGCTGATCGTTATCTTGCCCTTCCACTTCGGGTCGAGCAGGTCGTCGAGCGTCTTGGGCGCCTCCGCCTTGGTGATCAGCTTGGTGTTCCAGCCCATGACGGTGTAGTCCTCGCGGTCGGCCGCGTAGTAGACGTCCCCCTTCTTCGCGCCGGCCTTGAGCGTGTCGGCCGGTTGCTGGTTCACGCTGGGGGAGTAGTACTCGGCCAGGTAGCCGGCGGCTTGGGCCTGCGGCATGTCCGTGTTCGCCATGCCGAGCAGGTCACCGCCCACCTTGTTCGCCGAGTACTCCGCCTTGAGCCGGGTGAGCAGGTCGGTCGCCTTGCCCAGATACGTGGTGACCTTGATGTCCGGGTGCAGCTTGCCGAACTCCTTGGCCGCTGCCTGGGTGGCCGTGTTGGACGTGTACACGACCAGCTGGCCCTCGGACTTGGCCTGCGCCTCGAGCTTGCTCTGCCGGTCGTTACCCGCGTAGGTCAGGAGGTCGCCGCCCGGCGAGCTGCCGCCGCCCTGGCCGGCCGAGGAGTGCGACGAGCACGCGGCGAGCGCGGCGACGAGCAGCACCCCGGCGACCACGCAGGTCAGTTCGGACAGGTGACGGTGCTTGGTCGACATGGCTGTCTCCTAACGGCTGGTGGCGATCTGCGTCGCCGTGACGAGTGCGTGCCGCAGCCGGTTGCCTTCCCGGACGAGCTCGGTGCGCAGCGCGTGATGCAGCGGCTGCGACGGGTCGAGATCGGCGGCCCGGGTGGCCGCGGCGAGCCCAGGCAGGAAGCCCTGGCGGGTGGCGGGATCGGGCTCGAACGGGCCGCCCACGGTGTACGCGACCGGGACAAGGGTGCGCCCGATCCGGCGGATGCGGTCGTTGATGTCGGCCGGCCGGGCGTCGGCCATCGCGTCGACGGCCGCCGCCAGGTCGTCGGCGGATGCCGCGAGATCGGCCAGGTCGGTTGCTGCCGGCAGCGCGCGGACATGCTCGGCGATCGCCCGGGCCAGCGCCGCGTAGTCGAGCGGCAGCACCTCGTCGGTGACGAACCGGGCCAGGCCGGCCGCGTAGATTCGCGCGTCGGACAGCAGGACGTCGGGGTCGACCTTGTCGATGGTGTCCTCGACGGTGTGGTGCCACCAGGGCGAGGTCGGCGAGAACGACAGCGACGCTTCCGAACCGGCTCGGTGCCGCCAGCGCACGGGGTTCATGCTCGGCACGCCGACCCGCCACAGCGGCTGCTCGCCGCCCGGCGGGCGCTGCGGGCTCGGAACCTCGTGCCCGACGGCCAGCTCGGCCACCTCGGTGGCCACCGCGACCGCCTCGTCCATGACCTTCGCGCCGCCGAGCGAGACGGCGCCCTTGGTGCCGGGCGAGTCGATGCTCATCGCGATGACCGCGCGGTCGTAGAGGTCCTGCCAGAAGTTGTCGACGTACCAGCACGATCCGGCGTAGCGCCCGTGCGAGTGCCCGGACCAGAACAGGAACCGCACGCCGCGGGCCAGCTCGGCGCGATGCGCGGTGAACACGCGGGCCAGCTCGACGAGGATCGCGTTGCCGGCAGCATTGTCGGTCGCGCCGACGTCCCACGAATCGACGTGGACGCCGAAGAACGCGTACGTGTCGTCGTCGCCCGCGCCGGGCAGGTCGGCCGTCACCAGCGGCAGTTGCCGCCACCCCGTGTCGACCGTCGCGCTCACCCGCAGCGTCACCGGCCGGTCGGCCAGCTCGGCCTTGATCGCCGCACCGTCGAAGCCGCTGATGCTGGCAGCCACGCAGTCGGGCAGGCGGTCCATCGTCTTGGACGTCGGGCTGCCATACAGGTCGGAGATGATGCCCTGGTGCAGCTGGCCGTCGCCGCTGAACACGACGGCGGCGCAACCCGCTCGGGCCGCCCGAGCCGCGACTCCCGGGCTGACCAGCCCGTCGACGAGCACGATCCGGCCGGCCAGGTCGGACCCGGCGAAGTCGGCGCTCTTGCCTGCGCCGAGATGGCTGACCTCACCGGTGACCCCGCCGTCCGGCGTCGACGCCGCCATCGAGTGCGTGATGCACGCGATGTCGCGCTCGTTCGGGCTGAGTACCCGGACCGAAGCGGGACCGGGCAGGCTGACGAGCGCGTCGCACGCGTACCGGTGGGTCGCCAGGCCGAGGTCGTTCAGCTCGGTCTCGATGTAGTCGAAGGCGAGCGCCTCCTCGGCCGTTCCGGACAGGCGTACGTGCTTGGCGATGGCCCGGATGTCGCCCATCATGCGATCGGCGGAGATGTCGTCGATGATTCGGGTCAGCGGATCCGGAACTGCGCTCATAAGGCCTACCTTCGCTGGGGTGTCGGGTGGCTCACATCGGCCGGTCGTTGGACAGCACGGCTGTAGGAATGGTCAGGTCGTCGCCGCCGGCCAGGTCGTCGTCGTTGTCGCTGACGACGTGCGCGAAGCCGTGCTCGTCGCTGAACACTGAGACGCGCGTGCTCGGAACGAGCACGTCGACGTCGGTTCCGCGTCGCAGTCGCGGTACGTTCGCCGACAGGCGCATCGCCAGCCGGGCCTCGCCGGCACGCAACTGGTAGTCGTAGTGCTCGCCGACGTATAGAACCTGCTCCACGGTGCAGCGCACGGTGCTGCCCGCGTGCGCGCTTCCCACCTCCGTGGTCAGGTCCTGCGGCCGGATGCCGATCGTCACGGCATCGCCGGGCTGCACGTCGCCCGGGCACACCGCGGTTATAGCGCCCATGGAAGTGCTGATCGTCATGCGGTCCAGGTCGGCACGCCCGACGACGACCCCGTCCAGGAAGTTCGACTCACCGATGAAGTCGGCGACAAAGCGGGTGCGAGGGGCGGCATAGATTTCGCGCGGCGTGCCCTCCTGCACGATCTGGCCTTCCGACATCACCGCGATGCGGTTGGACATGCTGAGCGCCTCGGCTTGATCGTGCGTGACGTACAGCGTCGTGATGCCGAGCCGTCGCTGGATGGCCCGCAGCTCGGAGCGCATGGCGTCGCGCAACTTGGCGTCGAGGTTGGACAGCGGCTCGTCCAGCAGCAGAATCTTCGGTTCCCGGACCAGCGCCCGGGCCAAGGCCAGCCGCTGCTGCTGCCCGCCGGACAGGTTGGTGGCCGGCCGGTGGATGTAGTCGGAAAGCTGCACGACGGCGAGCGCCTCCTCGACGCGGCGTTCGATCTCCTTCTTGCGCAACCGCGGCCGGCCCACCTTCAGCGGGAACGCGACGTTGTCGAACACCGACAGGTGTGGCCAGATCGCGTAGTTCTGGAAGACCATGCCCATCGGGCGGCGGTGTGGCGCCACAAAGTGCCGGCTGTTCGCATTGGACAGCACCTGCCCGTCGACGATCACGCTTCCGGCACTGGGCCGTTCGAGGCCGGCGACGCAGCGCAGAGTCGTCGTCTTGCCGCATCCGGACGGCCCGAGCAGCGTATAGAAGTGGCCTTCGGTAACGGCGAAGTCGACGCCATTGACCGCAGGAGCAGCAGTGCTGCCGGGGTATTTCTTGACCAGGCCGCGAACTTGCAGGGCCCCCGTGTTGTCGGTTGTTCCCATGCAGCTGTCCTAACTGCCAGTCGGTCAGACCATTTGCGCTTTGGGTTCCGCAACCAGGTTCACAGTAAACCTGGTGGAAGAGTTAGTCAACGAGGTTGATCAATGTTTCGCGCGTATGCCGAACCGGCGTATCGACGACCCGGTGTCGACGTACTGCCGGGCTCAGGTGCCGGCGGGACTACCCCGCAGCGCGCGCCATGAACAGGCAGGTCACGAAGCTGCACCAGGGCATGGCCACATCGCCGAGACCGGCGTGGCGTAGGGCGTCGAGGTGATCGGCCGCGGTGGGTCTCGGGTGGTCGTGCCGGTGTGGGTGCTCGCCCGGCCGCGGCGATGGCGGGATGAGCGTACGGCGCGCAGATTTCAGACGGTCCTCCCACTTGTCCTCGACGTCGACGTGATCGAGGTTGATTACCCAGCCGCCCGGGTCGAGCTTGGCGGCCGCGGCTGCGTAGAAGGCGTACAGCGCGTCCCGGGTGAGGTGGTGCGTCGCGCGCGACGTGAGGAGCACGTCGAGGCCGTCGGGCACCGGCGAGAGGTCCTCCATGTAGACGATGCGGTAGTCGACCCGGTCCCCGAAGCGGGCGAGCCGGTCCTGGGCGGTGTCGCGCATCGCGTCCGAGGCATCGGTCCAGATGCCCTGCGCTGTCGGGAAGTCGTCGAGGAAGCGGGCCAGGAAGTCGCCGGGGCCGCTCCCGATGTCGGCGATGCGCCGAGGCCTTCGGTCGTGGCCAACGACGACGGACGCGATGCGGCGCGGGAGGTCGAGCAGATCCTTCAGGACGTCACGCGCCACCCACTCGTCGGCGAATGCGCGGTCCTGCCATTCGAGCTCGGTCACGACACTCCCTTCCGGTCAGGCCCAAGCGTCGGCCTTGCTTCGATAGGCCTCGTGCGGCATGAGGCTCGCCAAGCCGCGCTCGGCCAGCGCGGACTCGAACCGCTTGCGCACCTCGACATTCTCGTCGGGGTATTCGATCTGGTCCCGCCGCCGGTCCTCGTCTCGCTCGGCGTAGCCGTGGAACTGCAACGGCGGATGCAGGGCTAGGTAGCGGGCCGGCTCCGAGCCGAGGTTGAAGTGCTGGTGGAACCACCGGTCCGGCGGCACGAACAGCGCCGCCTCCTGCCACGGCACGACCACCGGCTCCTGGCCCTCGAGCCACAAGGTCGAGTAGCCCTCGCCGGTCGGAACGACAATGACCCGGCCCGGGCCGTGGCGGTGGGCCTTCTTGTAGGTCCTGGCGTCGAACACGGACATGTGGCAGCTCATGTCCGAGCCGGCGAACTGGATCCGGACGGTGCGTCCGCCCGCGCCGCGCGCCGCGTTCGTGTCGAGCCTCGACCAGGCGCTCATGTCGGGGAAGAAGTTGCCGTACCAGTAGGCGGTGTCGCCCCTGCGGCCGGTGATCCAGCGCAGCCCCTGCCCGCCGCTGACCAGCTTGGCGTCCGAGAAGGCGGATGCGTCGACCGGCTTGGGTCGGTACGCGTTGTCGAAGAAGAAGTCCGGGTCGGGCACGATCGACATGGCCAGCGGCAGGTACGTGTAGTGCAACAGGCGCACCGGGCGGTCGCCGGTCAGGTTGCTGAATTGCCGGTAGTGGTTCGGCGGCACCAGGAACAGGGCCTTGTCGTCCCACTCGAACTGGTGCCCGTCGTCGGCACGGCCGCCGTTGGGCCAGACCGTCGTCGCGCCTGATCCGGTGACGACGTACACCATCTCGTCCACGGCCATCTTGTAGGGCGGCAACGTCTCGCCCGGCGGCACCTCGGTGATGCGCGCCTCGCTCACACCCTCCTGGCCGCTGAGCTGGACGAATGCCGCGTCGCACCCGCGATCGGCCCAGTGGCCCAGCTCGATCGTGCGCATGTCCGGGACGAAATGGCCGCGATAGACGGGCAGGTTCTGGGCGGTCATCCACTCGTCGTAGGCGAACTCGGTCCGTGGCGACGGCTCAGTGCTCATGGGCGTGACTCCCCTGTACAGCGAGTTCGGGCGCCGGACGCAGCGCGAGGGTGAGCGACTTGACGGTAACCGGGAAGGATCGGGTGGATCCCATGGGCCGGCCGATGTCGAGGTAGTCGAGGTCGCCGACCTCGATGCCGTCGATGACGACCAGCGGGCCGGCGTGGTGCAGTTCGGCGTCGATGATGCGGCCGAACGCGCGCGCCAGATCGTCCTTGAGGACCACGACAAGCGGGCCACCGGCCGCAACGTCGACCAGTGCCGCGGCCGACCGGCGGAGCCCGGCGTAGTCGCGCGGACCGTGGAATCCGACGGCGATCGCGACCGGCTCGCGCAGGTCGTCCAGGTCGCGAACCTTCAGGGCGGTCTGCAGCGCGGAGCGCGGGTCGACCGCCGGTGCCATCTCGACCCGAACTACAGGCAGGCTGCGGATCGGCAGCAGCTGCTCGTCCGGCACGTAGCAGGTCTGCCCGCTGGCCTGCACGGTGAACTGGCTGGCGCCGAGCACGGTGGCCCGGATGCCCTGGTCGGCCGGTTCGACCGACGTGGACAACCCGGCCGCCGTCAACCGGTCGCGGATGTGGCCGCCCAGCGCGGGGCCGAGGTCGCCGTACGACGCCGAGTCGCGGCCGTCGATGTACTCGGATACCCCGCCCGAGAAGACGATGCGGTCGATCGGCCGGGGGAGCCGGGCCCGGTCGATGCCGGACGGGGTGACCGTGAGCCGGAGCAGTAAGCCGCTGGCGGATCCGGTGATCGCGGCCAGGACCACGTCAGCCATCAGCGTGGCCAGCCGGTCGATGTCGCGCGCGCTGATCGGCCGGCCGAGTTCGAGGTCGACACCGGCCTCGGCCGCGAGTGTCCGGGCCGGCGGCTCGATCCGGGTCACCGTGCCCATCACGTCGAACGCGACGAGGCGGGCTGCGACGCTGAACGCCGCGACCTGGCTGATCACTCCGTTGACGACGACGGCCAGCTTGGTTGTGCCTCCGCCGATGTCGACATTGAGGACGACGCAGTTCTCCCGCTCCGAGAGAGCGACACTTCCCGAACCGTGCGCGGCCAGCATCGCCTCGTGGCTCGGACCGGCCGACACGCAGATGAAGTCGCCCGACCAGCGCGACAGCATGTCGGCCACCTGCGGTGCGTTGTCCTTGTTGAGCGCCTCGCCGGTGATGACGACGGCGCCGGTGTCGACGTCATCCGGGCGCACGTCGGCGGCGTCATAGCAGGTGTGCACGAACTCCTCGACGGCTCCGACGTCGATGCGGGTGCCGTCGGTGTACGGGGTGAGCAACGGCTCGCTGACGTAGAGCACTTCGCGCTCGGAGACCACGAACTCGGTGGACAGGTCGCTCCCACGCCGGCGGATCGTCAGCCGCGACAACACGACGTGCGAGGTGGACGAGCCGATGTCGATGCCGGCCGAGGTGAGCACATGTCGCTCGAATCCCTCGGTGTCGTCGAGAACATCGCCGGCCTGTGGCCGCCCGGCGTCGTCGTCGTGAATTGCGACCCCCGGGGTGCTGGGTGGGAACTGGCCAACTCGGACGATAGCCGCGCCACCCGCTCTCGTCTACCCCGTTGACTGTCTACTTAATTACCGACATGACTTCTTCGCGAATGCCGACAGTCAGCCTGGTTGACAGTTAGGCTGCGACCATGGCCAAGCTTGTGGTGCAGGACGACATCACCATGCCAATGCTGCTGCGCACCGCTCGACAGACCTACGCGGCGGCGATCCGGGAGGAGTTGATCGCGAACGGGCTCGAGGATCTGCCTCGCAACGGACCCTTCGTGATTCGCGCGATGGAGCATTCGAGCACACCGCTGTCGGAGATCGCGCGTGATCTGTCGGTGTCGAAGCAGGCGGCGAGCAAGCTGATCGACCTGCTCGTCGTGCGGGGATTCCTGGAGCGGACGGCCGACCCGGCCGATCGGCGCCGGATTACGCTCGCCCTCACCGGACGGGGCCGCGATGCAGCAGCTGCGGTCGAGGCCGGCACCCGGCGGGTCGACGCCGATCTGGCCGACGCGCTGTCAAGCACCCAGTTGGCCGGGTTCCGGGCCGGGCTGCGAGCGCTGGTCGAGCTGTCCAAGCGTTATGCCACCCCGGAGTACGACGGCTCGAACGCCCGCCTGGTGCGCCGCGGCCGAGGGTGATCTAGATCCGGCCGCGCTGGTCGACGACCAGGAACATCAACGGGATGCACGCGACCATGAGGGCGCTGAAGACCGCGAGGACGGCGGCCAGCGCGGTTCCGGGATGGGTGCTGCGGGCCAGGATCGCCGTGCTGACCGATACCGCGGCGATGCCGCCCGACTGCCGGAACATGCCCCGCAGCCCGGCCACGGCTGCCACCTCGCCCTCGGCCAGGTTGAGGATCGCGTTGTTCGACGCCGGGATCGACGTGCCGAGCCCGATGCCGATCAGGGCCGAGGTGCCGAACAGCCACCAGAACGGGCTGACGCCGCTGAGCGGGCGCAGCGCCATCAGCACCAGCCCGACGGCGACCACGACACTGCCGGCGACCATTGGCAGCCGGTAGCCCGTGCGGCGCAGGGCGAACACCGCAGCCGCGGCCACCGCGACCATGCCGACCGCCCGGCCGATGAGCAGCGTGGCGGCCGACAGGCTCGAGATCCCGTAGCGGTCGTGCGCGTACAGCGGCACCAGGGCGCCGAAGCCCAGCGCGGAACAGCCGAACAAGAAGTTGATCAGGTTCATGATGCCGAAGCCGGAGCCGAGCAACAGCCGGATCGGGATGAACGGCGAGGCGGCGAGGCGGGCGTGGCGCAGGAACGCCACGACCAGGCCGATGCCCACGAGTTCGGGCACCACCACCGAGGGTTCCCAGACCGTGGTGGAACCGGTGCCCAGGCTGGTGATGCCGTACATGATCGACAGCAGCAGCCCGCCCAGCAGACAGACGCCGACCAGGTCGAAGCGCTGGGCCGGTTTGGTCCCCTGGCGCGGGATGAACTTCAGACCGAGCAGCAACAGGACGACGCCGATCGGCACGTTGACCAGGAAGATGCCCCGCCACGTCCAGTACTGTACGAACACCCCGCCGATCGCGGGGCCGGCGATGCCGCCGATCGGGAACACGCTGGTGAACATGCCGATCGCCCGATCGCGGTCGCGGCCGAACATGTCCGAGACGATGCCCGTCGCCGACGGCACGAACGCGCCGCCGCCCAGGGCCTGCGCCGCCCGCAGCGGCACGAGCATGTAGATGCTGGTCGCGAAGCCGCAGGCCAGCGACGACAGCGTGAACAGCGCCACCGCGATGAGGAAGATCCGCTTGCGCCCGTACGAGTCGCTGATCTTGCCGGCCAGCGGCATGGCCACGATCTGGCCCAGCGCGTAGATCGTGATCGTCCAGCCACCCCAGTTGATCGGGGCGCGCAGGTCGTGACGCAGAGTATCGAGCGCGGTGGCGACGATCGTCTGGTCGACCGACGCCATGAACAGGGCGAGCGACACGATGGCGAAAACGAGCTTGCGGCCGGCCTGCGGAGCCGGGCCCGCGGCGCCGTCGACCGCCGGTTGGATCGAGGTGGCGCCGGGTAGCTGAGTGGTCGTCATGCGTGCTGATTGGTCACTCGTACCCCGGGTACCTCGTTCGTTCGCCTAAAGAAATGATAACCCGGGGCGGCGATGGACGACGGTGCTATAGCGATGGTGTGATCCAGCGCTCGCCACCCCCGACGGGCGCGGGTCGGGGCGGCGGCCGTTCGAGGGTCAGGCGGCGCCGAAGGCGGTCTTGAGCTCCTGGGTGTACGTGTTGAAGTTATCCGCCGGTAGACCGGGGCTCGACCAGGCGGGCTTCCACGTCTTGGGGTTCCACACGGCCGGGTCGGTACCGGTGCCCGGCACGACCGAGATCCGGTTGGTCGTGCGCACCACGGCCTGCTGACCTTCCCGGGACACCAGCCAGTCGAGGAACAGACGGGCGGCATTCGGGTGCGGGGCGTTGCGCGCGATCTCCACGACGTCGGGCGCGGACGGAAGCGGGTTCGGGTTCACGAGGGCCATCGCATTCGGCGTCCTCTTCGCCAGGTCCGAGGCGAGGTAGCCGTACGCGGCGATCGTGGCCAACGGCTCGCCCGATTGCACCTGGGTGACTGCCAGGGTGTGGCTCTCGACCAGGGTCGGCCGGTTGGCCGCGAGGGCCTGGACGAGTGCCTTCGCCCGGTCGTGTCCTACCGAGTTGATCAGCGACTCGTACCAGTTCACGTTGCGGTCGTCGGCGGAGAACTGGCCCTTCCACTGCGGTTTGGTCAGGTCCTGCACGGAGGTCGGTGGCGTCAGCCCGTGCTGCTTGAGAACGGTCGGGTTGTAGGCGATGACCGTGGTGAGCACCGCGTCGACGTTCTGGAAGCCCTTCGGCAGGTCGATGCCGGCCGGCAGCGTGGGACCGTCCGGCGGCGTGTAGGCGACCAGGTTGCCGGCATTGATCAGCTGCGTGCCGTAGGAGGCATCACCCTGGAAGACGTCGTCGTTGAACTTCCGCGCCGTCTGCTCGACCCCCAACCGGGCGGTGAGCTTGTCCACGCTGCCCTGCAGGATCTCGACCTTGACGCCCGGGTACTTCTTGGTGAAAGCGGCGCCGAGCTGTTGGGCCTGCTGGGTAACGTACGTCGTGTACCAGGTGACCTTGCCCTCCGACTTCGCCGCACTGTACAGGTCGGCTGTTGATTTCGAATTGAGCGACGAGTTATTCGCCGACCCGTTGCCCCCTGCTCCGCCGCAGGCCGCGGTGGCCGCGAGGGCCAGCACGGCGACGGGCAATGCCCAACGTGCCATGGTGTCGTCCCTTCTCTCAGATCCCGGCGCGCAGCATGGCCGGGATGTCGTCGACGGTGCGCACCCGGCACATCCGGGGGAAGATGACGTCGCAGAAGTAGTCGCGCTGCTCGCGGCGCCCGGTGCACGCGTCGCGCACGACGATCATCTGGTAGTCCAGGTCGCGGCCGGCGTACACCGTGCTGGCGACGCCGACGTGCGTCGAGCCGCCGATGATCAGCACCGAGTCGATGTTCTGCACTCGAAGCGTCAGGTCCAGCGCCGTCCCGTGGAACGCGTTCCACCGGTGCTTGGGCACGTCGATGTCGCCGGGCTGCTGGCCCAACTCGGCGAGCGAGCGGTAGTCCTTGGGCCCGTTCTCGGATGGCCGGGACGGCTGCGGGTTGTCCGCCGTCCACGGCACGAAGTCGCGATCGGTGTCGGCGACGACGCGGCTGAAGTCGGCCCCGTCGGTTCGGTGGTCGGCGCGCGCGAAGCAGACCAGCACACCGGCGTCGCGGCACAGCTCGACCAGCTTGCGCGCCTGCGGCAGGACCCCGGACGACTCGATCTCCGGCCGGTAGCACTCGAGCATGTCGAAGACGACCAACGCGGTTCGGCTCGCGACGAGGACGTTGGGGTCGGG
This sequence comes from Jatrophihabitantaceae bacterium, assembly GCA_036558905.1. Classification (GTDB taxonomy): domain Bacteria; phylum Actinomycetota; class Actinomycetes; order Mycobacteriales; family Jatrophihabitantaceae; genus DASXRA01. Next base: position 67,313 of record DATBER010000083.1, read on the forward strand.
TCTGCTCCACACGGTTTGGCTCCTTGCTGGCTTACTCGTGCCGGACGTTGTTGCCGAAGTCGTAGTCGGGGCTGATCCGGGCGCGGAACGACCACTCGACGGCGGCCTCGCGGGCCGGTTCCCGCACCTGGTCGAGGAAGCCGAGCATCCGTGACCACGTGCGCTCGGCGGCGTCGACCCGGAACCGTCCCGGCATGGTGTCGTTGAGCCAGCCGTGCGGCAGCCCTGGCTCGATCGCGATGTCGTAGCTGCGGCGGGCCTGCTCGAAGCCGGCCCGCAGCCGGGCGACGTCGTCGAGCGACATGGTGTGGTCGCTCTCGCCGAAGATACCCAGCACCGGCGCCGACCCGGCCTCGATGATCTCCTGGTACGGCCGCGCGTGCTGCGTGTACTCCTTGGGCTGGGCGCCGCCGTAGAGCATGATCACCCCGGCCAGGCCGGGCGGTTCCGCGTCCGCGAGCAGCCCCCACGACCCGCTGCGGCACACGCCGAACACGACGACGCGAGTCGTGTCGCACCGTTCGTCGGCGCCGGCGAACCGTACCGCCGCCGTGATGCCGGCCAGCACCGACTCGTCGGCCAGCTCGGGCAACCGGCCGGCCTCGCCGTCGGTGACGCCGGCGTAGAAGTCGGGCGAGACGGCGGTCCACCCCGCGGCCGCGAACCGGTTGGCCACGTCGACGGTGTGCTGCACCAGGCCGTACCGTTCCGGCGCCACGACGATGACCGGCGCCGGTCGCTGCGGGGTGGCGTCGTCGGGCACGCACACGATGCCGGCCGAGTTCGCGGAGAACTCGGTCAGCTCGTCGGCGCTCAGCCGGTCCCTCGGACCGCGCGCCACGCCGGTCGGGGGCCGGTGCATCGGAGAGTCGTCACACATCGCTGCTCTTCTCGAATAGATGTCAGAGCTTGGGCAGGACGACCACGTCCTCGGGCGCGATCGTCAGGTACACCGCGGCGTCGCGGCGGATGCGCACCGCCGAGTGCGAACGGACGCGCAGCTCGGTCGGGCCGAGCGCGACGACGTGGTCGACCCGGTCGCCGAGGAACGCCGTGGCGAGCAGCTTGCCCTCCAGCTCGTTGGCCGGCGGCGTGGCCGCCTGCGTCGTGCTGATCACCAGGTGCTCGGGACGCAGACACAGCAGCACCGGTTCGCCGTTCGGCCGCGAACCGTCGCTGCCGGCCCGGATGACGCCGATGTCGGTGCGGACAGCCGTCACGCCGGTGGTCGTGGTCAGCACCTCGCCCTCGACGAAGTTGGCCAGGCCGAGGAAGTCGGCCACGAACCGGTCGACGGGCGCGCCGTAGATCTCGCGGGGCCGGCCGAGCTGCACCAGCTTGCCGGCGTCCATGATCGCGACCCGGCTCGACATGCTCAGCGCCTCGGCCTGGTCGTGCGTGACGTAGACGGCGGTCAGCCCCATCTCGCGCTGCAGCCGCTTCAGCTCGATGCGCATCGACTCGCGCAGCTTGGCGTCCAGGTTGGACAGCGGCTCGTCGAGCAGCACGACGGCCGGCTCGGTGACCAGTGAGCGCGCGAGCGCCAATCGCTGCTGCTGGCCGCCGGACAGTCGGGTGGCGTTCTGCTGGGCGAACGCGCCCAGGCCGACGGTATCGAGGGCGCGATGCACGCGCTCCCTGATCTGCCCGCGGCTGAGCCGTGACCGGCGCGGCGCGATCTCGAGCGGGAAGGCCACGTTGCGGAACACCGACATGTGCGGCCAGATCGCATAGGACTGGAACACCATGGCGAGGCCCCGCCGGTTGGCCGGCCGGTCGATCTTGCGCGCCCCGTCGAACAGCACGTGGTCGCCGAGCCGGATGTGCCCCGAGTCTGGATGTTCGAGGCCGGCGATCGAGCGCAGAGTGGTCGTCTTGCCGCAGCCGGACGGGCCCAGCAAGGTGAACAGCTCGCCCGGCCTGACTTCGAAGCTCACCCCGTCGACGCCGTTGCTACGGGTTTCGCCATCCGTGGACGGGGCCTTGAACTGCTTGACCAGATCGTTCACGTAGAGCATGGCTCACGTCCCTGACTCCAGAAGCTGCTTGACCGAGTCGACAGTGATGGACTCCATCAGTTGCCGGGAGAGCTCCGCGACGGGCAGGCTGCGCCCGACGCTGCCGGCCAGGTCCTCGGCGATGTCGATGTCCTTGCGGAACCAGGTGAACCGCATCTGTTCGATCTCGCGCATCGTGCGGCTGTCGGTCGGCCCCTGCTGCAAGGCCTCGCGCAGCACGCTCGGCCGGACGCCCAGCCCCTGGGCCATGCGCAACGCCTCGTCGATCGCGACGATCTGGGCCCAGTGGATGAGGTTGTTGGCCGACTTGCCGACCTGCCCGGCGCCGATGTCGCCGAGCACGTGATAGCCGGTGGCGAACGCCGCGAAGACGTCGGCGACTGTGTCGACGACTGCCGGGTCGCCGCCGACGAGCAGGTTGATCTGCCCGTTCTCCGCGCCCCGCACGCCCCCGGTGAGGGCGGCGTCGATCACCTGGATGCCGGCGGCCGCGCCGGAGTCGGCCAGGGCCCGGCACGTCTTCGGATGCAGCGACGCGCTGAGCACGATGGTCAGCCCGGGATGCCCGTTCGCGATGAGGCCGTCCGCGCCGTCGACCACCGAGGTGACGTCGTCGTCGGTCGGCACGATGACGATCACGACTTCGGCGGCGGCCACCTCGGCCAGGGTGGCGACCCGCGTCACTCCCTCCGCGGTCGCGTCGGGGGAGAGGTCGAAGGCGCGCACCTCGAAGCCGGCCTTCGCGATCCATTCGGCGATCGGCCGGCCCATCGCGCCCAGGCCCACCATGCCGACCTTTCTCACCGGCGGATTCGTCATATGGCTCGTGCTCCTCTCGATTGGTCGCTGACCAGGACGGACGCGTCGACCACCCGGACCCCGCGCCCTTCCGGTCCGACGACGATCGGATTGAGGTCGACGGCCGCCACCGTCTCGTCGTCGACTACGGCTCGGCTGAATGCGCTGATGGCCGCTACCAGCGCCTCGACGTCGGCCCGTTGCTGGTTGCGGGTGCCGTCGAGCACCGGCCAGATCCGCAGCCGCCGCAGCAGCTGGCCGGCCCGTTCGGGCGAGATCGGCGGCAGGTCCCAGGCCGTGTCGCTCAGCGTCTCGGCGTGGATGCCGCCCGCGCCGATCAGGACGATGGGCCCCCACGTCGGGTCGGGCACGGCGCCCAGGATCACCTCGACGCCGGCCCGGGCCATCTGCTGCACCTCGAAGTGCACCGCTTCGGGCGCGACCCCGATCGCCTCGGCCACGCTGAGCGCCATCGCCTTGGCCGCCGCCTCGACGTCTTCGGTGTCGTTCAGGTCGAGCGCGACGCCGCCGGCCTCGGACTTGTGCACCAGACCGGGTGCCACCGCCTTGAGGGCCACCGGCCAGCCGATGCGCTCGGCCGCCGCCACGGCCTCGTCGGGCGTGGCGGCGAGTTCGCTGCGCACGTAGGGGATCGTGGCGCGGGTCAGCCACTCGGCCACCCCGTCCGGCGCGAGCTCGACCGGGGTGGTGTCCGCGACGCCGGCGGCCAGCGGCGCCGCGCGCGGTGGGTCGACCGGCCTCGACCGGGTCGCCAGCCAGGACGCCAGCGCGGCCAGCCCGCGCATCGCGTTGCGGTAACTGAGCACGAACGGCAGGCCCAGATCGGCGAAGAACCGCCACCAGGCCAGGTCGAGGTGCTCGTAGGCCCGGGTCAGCACGATCAGCGTCTTGCCGGCGCCCCGAGCGAGGCCGGCCACCCGCCGGTACAGCTCCTCGAGCGTCGGGTTCGGCTGCTCGCTCAGGTTGAACCGGACGGCCAGCAGGTCGACGTTCGGGTCGGCGCACAACGCCCCGAGCGCGTGCCAGAACACGTCCGGGCGCGACGTGCGGGTGTTCTGCAGATCCAGCGGGTTGCCGATCATCGACGGCTTGCCCAGGTCGTCGCGCAGAGTGGCCAGCGTCTGCGGGTCGAGGCCGGCCAACGAGAGGCGCTCGTCGGCCGCGATGTCGCACACCAGGCTCGTCTCGCCGCCCGAGATCGTCGCGAACGCCACGCCGAGACGGTCGCGGTCGGCCAGGGCTCGTGTTGTCCCGCCGAACAGGGTCAGCGTCTCGACCAGGTCGTCGAGGTCGCGGGCCTGGACCACGCCGAGCCGGTCGAACAGCGCTGTCCAGCCCTGCTCGGGCCCGGCCATCCGACCGGTGTGCGCCACCGAGTTCTGCCGGCCCAGATCGGAGACACCGATCTTCAGCACGACGACCGGCTTGCCGGCTGCGCGGGCCAGTTGCAACGCGTCGAGCAGCGCACGCGGCCGGTCGATGCTCTCCACCACGAGGCCCAGCACGTCGGTGTCGTCGTCGCGGGCGAAGTGGCTGATCAGTTCGGGCAGGCCGATCACCTCGGCATTGCCGACCGAGACGCACGCCCGCACGCCGAGCAACCGGCGTCCGGCCAGCGACATGAGCAGGTTCAGCATGCCGCTCGACTGCGACAGCACGGCGACCCCGCCGGGACGCAGCGGGGCCGGCAGGGCGCCCGCGCACCACATGCCGGCGCCGGTGGCCGGGACGACGTAGCCGAGCGTGTTGGGCCCGAGCATCGCGAGGCCGGACGTCCGGGCGATGTCGCCGAGGGCATGCTGTTCGTCCAGCCCGGCTGTACTCTCCTCGGCGTAGCCGTCGGCAATGACCAGCGCGGCGCGTGACCCCAGCTCGGCTGCGGTGTGCAGCACCGAATGCGCGGCCGTCTTGCCGATCAGGATTCCGGTGGCGTCCGGCACCCGGGGCAGCGCCGTCAGGTCGGGGTAGCAGGTCAGGCCGGCCACTTCGCGATAACGCGGATTGACCGGAAAGATCGCCTCGTCGGCGAACCCGTGGGCACGCAGGTTGGCGATGATGCTCCGGGCGTAGTGCCGTTCGTCGGAGGCGCCGACGAGTGCGACGGTCTGCGGCGCGAACAGCTTGTCGAGCGGGATGCCCACCGGTCAGCCGACCCCCTTGGTCATCTGGCCGGCGCCACGGCGGAAGCCGACGATACGGAAGGCGACGGCGCCGACCACGAGGCTGACCGCCATGATGAACGTGCCCAGTGCGGCGACGATCGTCAGATCACCGTTGACCAGGGCGTCGAGCAACTGGGTCGACAGCAGCGGCGTCGACGCCGTGACCACGAGCGCGGCCACGGCCAGCTCGCGGAACGCGTTGAAGAAGACGAACAGCCCGGCCCCGGTCGCCGATTGAGCCACCAGGGGTAAGACGATGCGCCGCGCGACCCGCGACTCGCTGGCCCCGCTGATGCGCGCCGCCTCCTCGAGTTCCGTCGAGATCCCGACGATCGCCGGCCGCAGCGAGCGGATGCCGTAGGGCAGGTACAGCGCGACGAACGCGAGCACGATGGCCCACAACGTGCCGAACAGCGGGATGGGCGAGTACAGGTAGAACAGCAGGATCCCGAATCCGAACACGATGCCCGGGATGACCAGCGGGATGTTGGCCAGCAGGTTGACCGCGCGGGCCGGCACGGTGCGCGAACGGGCGGATATCCAGCCGGCCAGCAATGTGATCACCACCGTCGCCAGCGCCGTGATCGCCGCGACGAGCAGGGTGTCGCCGGCCGCCTTGGTGAAGCCGGGCGCGCGCCACAGCTCGCGGTAGTTGCCGAACGTCAGGTCGTGCAGGCGCAGCGTGCCGCTGATGTTCGGCTCGAACGACGCGTAGAGCAGATACAGGGTGGGCAACAGGTAGCAGATCAGTAGCACGACGTTGAGCGCCACCGGCAGGTAGCGGGTGCGGCGCCGCAACCGGCGTCGAGTCGTGCCGGCGTTCTTCCCGGTCACGACGGCGTAGCGGCGGGCGTCGCGGGTCAGCCGGTTCTCCAACGCCACCAGGACGAGCAGGGCGACGATCAGCACCGTCCCGTATGCGGCGGCCTGCGAGTAGTCGGGCAGCAGCGAACCGTGCAGTGTCTCGTACAGCTGAGCTGTGAAGGTGTGGGTGCGGGCCGGCACGCCGAGCAGCACCGGCACCTCGAAGGCCTGCACCGACCGGATGACGACCAGCAGCGTCACGCCGGCCAGCACGGGGAACAGCAGGGGAGCTGTAATCCGGCGCAGCACGATCGGACCGGGCGCCCCGTGCACCGCCGCCGCCTCCTCCAGCGACGCGTTGAAGGCCTGCAGCGGGCCGATCATCAGGAAGAAGACGATCGGGATGGTGAGCAGGCTCTCGACGAAGACCATGCCGGTCAGGGACTCCACGCTGATCGAGACCTGGTGGCCCAGCCACGAACTCAGCACCGTGTCGCCCTGTCCGTTGCCGTTGCCGAACAGCAGGATCCACCCGATCACGTTCACGATGCCGGGCACGGCCAGCCCCACGAATGCGACGAGATAGGCCAGCCAGCGGGCCGGCGCGTCGGTGCGGGCGACCGACCAGGCCATCGCAGTGCCGACCACCATCGATACGACGGTGGTCGCCCCGGCGAACTCGACGGTCTGCGCTGTCGTCTGGCCGAGGTCGCTGCTCGCGATCGCGTGGTAGGCGGAGAAGCTGAAGGTGCCGTGCAGCGACACGCCGCCGACGAAGCTCTTCCACACCATCACGACCACCGGCGGCAACACCAGGTAGGCCAGCCCGGCGAGCAGCACGATCCGGAACGCGATGCGCGGCACCCCGGCCGCCGACATCCGCTCGGCGAACGCGCGGACCGGCGACGGCGAGAGCTTCGGATCGAAGGAGGCGCCGACGGGCGACCCCGGGCGGGTGGCCGTGCTCGTCATGGCGCCTCCTTGTCCGTGCGGGTCGTGCGGGCCGATCGGGGATCAGCCGCCGAAGTACTTCTTCTGCAACGCCGACCACTTCTTGAGCTCGTCGTTGTAGGCCTCGGCGTCCTTGGCGCCTTGGCTCGGCACCCAGGCATCGAAGGGCTGCTTGACCTCGGGCGGGGTGTAGAGCTGCGACTCGAGCACCTTCTGCCCGGCGTCACTGGTCATGAAGTCGACGAACAGCATCGCGGCGGCCGGATGGGCGGCGTCCTTGAGAATGCCGAGCTGGCCGACGTTCGCCACGACCGGGTCGAGCGGGACCCACGCCACCGGCGCACCCTTGCGGGCGTTCTGCTGCTGGTGGTTGTGGAACACCGACGGCGATCCGCCGTACTGGCCGCTGGCCACCAGGCCCATCAACGCCGACCCGGACACGGCCGTCTCGGCCACGTGCTGGGCGGCCAGCTTCTTCAGGAAGCCCTCGCCGGCCGCGTCGCCCATCTTGTGCAGGACGGCACCGACGAACTCCTCGGACGTCGTGTCGGTCTCGATCGCCAGTTTGCCGGCGAGCTTCGGGTTGAGCAGGTCCTCGAGGGTCTTCGGCACGGCGTCGGCCGAGATCTTGCTCGTGTTGTAGCCGAACGAGATGTAGGAGATCCGGTCGGTCAGCAGCAGGTCCTTGCCGCCGTCGAGCACCTTGTACTCGTCGGAGATCGTGCCGGCGTTCGGCGACAGGTAGGGCTGCAGGACGCCGGCGTCCTTGAACTCGAGGGCGCCGCTGGCCGTCACCTCGAACGCGTCGCCGGCCGACTTGCCCGCGCCGATCTCCTGCACCGCCCGGGGGATGATGACGCCCTCGTCGGCCCGGTTCACGGTCATGTGGATGAACGGGTACTGCTTCTGGAACGCGCTGACGATGGAGTCGACGACCGGGCCGGCGAACGACGTGACCCAGTCGAGCTTGCCCTCCTTCTTCGCCGCGGCCACCAGGTTGTCCTGCCGGTCGGCGCCCGTGTTCGTGAGCAGCGCCTGGGCGCTCGACGACGACCCCTTCGCGTTGCTGCCGCAGGCCGTGATCAGGCTGACCGCGGCGAGGCCGGCGACGAGCGCCGCCGCTCCCCGCCGGGTCATGACGATTCGTCTCACAGCGAGCTCCCTTCGGCTCGGTGATCGGGTTCGCTCAGGTGCACGCCCAGCCCGGGTCCGCCGGGCAGGACGAGGGTGCCGTCGACGATGTCCAGCCCCTGCGCTGGATCGCCCTCGAGGCGGGCGAACTCGGCCAGCTCGGCCGGCTCGGCCAGCTCGTCCACCACTGCGGCGAGGTGCAGGGCCGCCGCGTTGAGCAGCCGGCTGCCAACGTGCGCGCCGATGCGGACCGGCACGCCGCCCGCCCGGCAGTAGTCGATCGCGGTCCTGGCCCGGTCGATACCGCCGAGCTTGGGCAGCTTGACGCTCACGCCGTGGGCCGCGCGCCGGGCGACGATCTCGCGGAGGCGGTCGAGGGAGTCGGCGGCCTCGTCCGCCTCGATCGGGACGGGGCTGCGCGCGGTGAGGAACGCCAGCCCGTCGATGTCGTCGGCCGGCACCGGCTGCTCGAACAGCAGCAGGTCCAGTGGCGCCAACCGGTCGCAGAGACGCAACGCGTCGTCCGGCCGGTAGCTCTGGTTGGCGTCGACGGTCAGGGCGACGTCGGGTCCGACGGCCGAGCGGATGGCGGCGACCCGCGCGTAGTCGGCGTCGCCGTCGGCGTTGTCGAGCTTGATCTTGAGGTGGCGGTAGCCCTCGGCCACGTGCTGCGCGGCGACCGCGGCCATCCGGTCCGGTGCCTTCAGCGACAGGATCCGCGTGAGGGCGACGCGGTCGCGCCGCAAGGTTCCGAGCAGCTCGTGTGCGGGCAGGTCGCGGCTGCGGGCCACGAGGTCGAGCAGGGCCATTTGCACGATTGCCCGGGCCGGGCCGCCGATCCGGTCGAGCTCGTCGAGCGCCTCGCCCGCGTCGGCCGGCGCGGCGATGTGGGCGGCCACCGCGCCGACCACCGCTCGCATCGTGGCCAGGTCGTGGCCGAGGTGGCGCACCTCGCCGGCCGAGCCCAGGCCGACCCGCCCGTCGGCCGCGCGCAGTTCGAGGATCAGCCCGCGGTTGTCCGGGTTGGCGGCCAGGGCGAAGCGCCAGGTCGGGTCGCTCTTGCGCAGCAGCAGGTCGTGCACCGTCGCGCTGACGATCGGCGGCGCTGCCTCGAGCAGAGCCCGGGGGGAGGTGCCGACGCCGGCGGCGAGCAAGGCCCTACCCCTCGACCAGCTCGAAGTGCGGCAGCGTGAAGCCGGGGTCGGGATGGTCGACGTACACGATCCGCACCGGCCGGCCGACGTCGGTCTGACTCGGGAGCCGGCCGACCATCGTGCTGCTGATCAGCGGGCCCTCGTCGAGCTCGACCAGTGCGTAGGTGTAGGGCACCTCGTCGGCGAACCCGGGGTGGAAGGCCCAGTGGTGCACGTTGTAGGCGAACAGCCGACCCTTGCCCGACGAGGGCTGCCAGCTCAGGTTGGCCGCCCACGGTTCGTTGTCGTGCTTGACGCAGAACGTCTTCGGCCAGTACCGGGCGCCGCAGGCGCCGCACGTCCACAGCAGCAGCTCGTGCCGGGCCAGCCCGTCCCAGAACTCCTGGCTGTCCAGGTCGATGTTCGGCCACGGCTTGTTCCAGGCCGTCGCGGTGCCCGTCTCGGTCATCACCATCGCTCAGGCCGCCTTCCCGAGAAGCGTCGTCGTGTGGATCGAGCACATGCCGGGGGAGACCAGCTCGCCGCCGTGCCCGGTGGTCAGCGCAACCTCGCAGTCGGCCACCTGCCGCTCGCCGGCCTCGCCGCGCACCTGGCGGACGGCCTCGGCCAGCCCGGTGAGATCGCCGAGGTGGTAGCAGGACAGCAACCCGCCGCTCGTGTTGACCGGGATCGTCCCGCCCGGGCCGATGTTGCCGTCGGCGACAAAACGGCCGCCTTCGCCCTTCTCACACCACCCGTAGTCCTCGAGCTGGAAGAGCACCTCGGCGGTGAAGCAGTCGTAGAGCTGGGCGCAGTCGATGTCCGGCAGGCTCAGCCCGGACTCGGCGAACGCCTGCTGCTTGGCGTTGTGCACCGCCATCTGGGTGAAGTTCTTCTTCTCCCACCACAGATCCGCGGCGACCTCGCCGAAACCCTGGCCCAGCACGTCGACCGGCGGCTTGGCCAGGTCCCGCGCCCGCTCGCGAGTCGTGAGGATGAACGCGACCGCGCCGTCGGAGACCTGGCTGATGTCGAGCAGGTGGTACGGCTCGACGACCAGCGGCGAGTTCTGGTGGTCCTCGATCGTGATGGGCCGCCCGTACATCTTCGCCTCGGGGTTCATACACGCCCAGGCCCGCTGCTGCACCGAGATCGCGCCGAGCTGCTCGCTCGTCGTGCCGTACACGGCCATGTGCCGGGCGGCCATCCAGCTGTGGTGGCTGGCCGCCCGCAGGTCGCCGAGGGCCTTCCCCCAGTAGCCTTCCTTCTCTGCGTGAGCCATTCCGCGATGGCCTTGCTCCTTGGTGCGCCGCGACTTCGACCAGTCGTCGACGGCGCCGACCAGGCAGACGTAGTTGGCCAGGCCGCGCTGGAGGAACGATGCCGCGGCGGCGATGCCCAGCCCGGCGAGGGCGCCGCCGCGGCCCACGACGAAGTAGAAGTTGGCCGGCAGACCGAGCACCCGGGTGAACGCGTCGGAGTAGCTTCCCCGGTCGCCGCCGCCGCCAGTGCGGCGCAGGTCGACCGCCCCGTCGATCTCGGAGATCTTCAGCCCGGCATCAGCGATCGCGAGCCGGGCCGCCTCGGCCGCCATCATGCGCTGACTGTGGTCGGGCTGGGGCCCCGCGACGACTCCGAGACCGGCGATTGCGAGATCGGGTTGGCTGCTCATGCGCCTCCTGTCGTCGGCTCGTAAAGCCGTTACGCACCGGCAGCGCTGTCGGGAGTCGGCCTACGAGATAAGGGCTTTCGCACCAACGGTGTACTGACGGAGTCCCGCCGGATGCGACCGACCGATCACCATTATGGTCTAATGGTCCGTCCGTAAGTCAACCCTTAGTTCGCCGAACGATCAGGTTGGCGACACAGGAACGCGCGTGGCCAGCTCGGTATCCGCGCTGATCGCGCCGATCTTGGCGGCCCCGCCGGGCGAACCGACGGGAGCGTCCCGGCCGGGCAGGACGTCGGTGAAGAAGGCAGCGTTGTCGTCGCGCCACTCGGCGTCGGCCGGGTCGATGCGCAGGTCCGATCTGATCGCCGTGACCGGGCAAACCGGTTCGCACGCACCGCAGTCGATGCACTCGCTCGGATTGATGTACATCTTGCGTCCGCCCTCGTAGATGCAGTCCACGGGGCATTCGTCGATGCACGACCGGTCCAGGACATCTACGCACTCGGCGGCAACGAAGTACGGCACGGTTCCCTCTCTAACTGGCTGGGTCGTTCGAGCAGCGGGGGCTCATGCGGCGGTCTCGGTCGAGTGGCCCGGGAACAGCTGGGCGTCCGGATCGCCGGCCGCGGCGGCGTTGTTGACGGCCAGGGCCGCCTCGCCGAAGCCGACGGAGATCAGCCGGACCTTGCCGAGGTAGTCGGTGATGTCTCCGGCGGCGTAGATGCCGGGCACACCCGTCGACATGGTGGAGTCGACAGCGATGTGCCGGTCGACGATTCGCAGCCCCCACCCGTTGAGCGGTCCGAGGTCGGCGGTGAAGCCCAGCGCGGCGACGACGCGGGAGCACTCCATCTCGTGCACGTCGCCACTATCGGTGTTGCGCAGGGCCGCCCGCTGCACGGCGTCCGGGCCGGACAGCTCGTGCACCACGTAGGGTGTCAGGACGGTCGCCGACGAGTCGTGCAGCCGGGCCATCGAGGCAGCGTGCGCGGTGAACCGGCCGCGGCGGTGGACGAGCGTGATCGACGCGGCCAGCGGCTCCAGCGTGAGCGCCCAGTCGACGGCACTGTCACCGCCGCCGACGACGAGGACGTGCTGGCCCACGTACTGCGCCGGGTCGGTGACGAAGTGGTCGACGCCGCGGCCCAGGTACTCCGCACCGACCGGCAGCGGCCGCGGCGAGAACGTGCCGATTCCGCCGGCGATCACGATCGACCGGGTCGTCACGTCGGCGGCCGTCGTCGTCAGTCGGAGCCGCCCGTCCGGGCGGCGTTCCAGCTCGCACGCGGACTGGCCGAGCAGCCACCTGGGGCGGTACGCCTGGGCCTGGTCGCGCAGCCCGGCCACGAGATCGCGGCCGCGCACGCCGGGGAAGCCGGCGACGTCGTAGATCATCTTCTCCGGGTAGAACGCCGCGATCTGGCCGCCCGGTTCGGGCAGTGAATCGACCACGGCGGTGCGCAGGCCCCGGAATCCCGCGTAGTACGCGGCGTAGAGGCCGACCGGCCCGGCACCGACGACGACCAGATCGACGTCCAGCATCTCGCCTCCTTCAATGGTCTAACCATTGCACCATGAAGGACGGTGAGAATCAAACCGCCCGACGGCACGGCGCCGGGCGGCTCGGGTCAGACGGTCTGGTTCAGCCCTCGCCGCGGGCCCGGCTGGCCCGCACGCGGGCGACGCGTCGCGCGGTGCGGCCCAGGTGGGCGCGCATGATCTCCTCGGCCCGCTCGACGTCGCGATCGGCGACTGCCTCGACGAAGTCGCGGTGCTCGGTGGTGCCCCGGTGGCCCATGAGCGGCGCCGCGACCTGGGCCTCGCGCAGCGACATCAGCAGCGGCCCGTGGAACGACTGGACGAGCATCTCGATGGCCGTGTTGTGCGTGCAGGCGGCGACCCGCACGTGGAACGCCGCCGACATCGGCATGCCGTACTCGCCCCGCTTGAGGGCGGCCTGGTGCTGGGCGACCATCTCGCGCAGTTCGGCGATGTCGTCGGCCGTCGCGCGCTCGACCACGATCGGGATGATGCCGAGCTCGAACACCTGCCGGGCCTCGGTGACCTCGGTGGCGGTCAGCGGCGACAGGCTGATGAGGTCGGCCAGCCCGGTGCCGATGCGTGACGAGGACGGTGATGTGACGAACGCGCCGCCGCGGGCGCCGACGCGGATCTCGATCAGCCCGCTGGCCTCGAGCACGCGCAGGGCCTCGCGCACGGTCACCCGGCTGACTCCCATGCGTTCGCCGAGTTCGCGCTCGCTGGGCAGCCGGTCGCCGGGCCGCAGCTTCTCCCCGCGAATGAGAGACTTGATCTGCTCGACGATCGCCTCGGACATTCGATTCGAGGACACAACCGTGTACAGATTGCCGTCGGGCCTGGGGGTCTGCTTCGCGGGCGTTTTGGTTCCTTCGGTCACGGCGCCAATCGTCTCACACGGATGGGCCCGTCAAGGGGGATGCTTGACGCTGTCTGTTAGCGCTTCCTACCGTTGTAGGGTATATCGGTCTGACCATAAGCGGCAGCATCCGGCGGAGGGATTGCGCAGATGCCGACCCATCCCGAGGCGAATATCGCCGAGCTGTACGAATCCATAGCCACCGCCTGTCAGGTGATGGCCGAGCGAGGGCTGGTCGAGAACATCCTCGGCCACATCAGCGCCCGCGTGTCCGACCACGAACTGCTCGTGCGTTGCCGGGGCCCGTTCGAGTCCGGCCTGGCCTATACGACGGCCGACGACATCCGACTCGTGCCCTTCGACGGGCCGGCCGACATCGGCGAGTGGCAGGTGCCCAACGAGCTGCCCATCCACACCGAGGTCATGCGCCGGCGCCCGGACGTGACCGCCGTCGTCCACGCGCATCCGCCGGCGGTGGTGATGCTGTCGTTGCTCGACGTCCCGTTGCAGCCGGTCTACGGGGCGTACGACATACCGGGGGCGCGCCTGGCCGCGGAGGGCATCCCGACCTGGCGGCGCTCGGCACTGATCCGAACGGCCGAGCTGGCCGGCGAGATGGTCGAGGCCCTGGGCGATCGGCCGGTGCTGGTGCTGCGCGGGCACGGACTGGTCAGCGCGGCCGAGGGTCCGCCGCAGACCGCGATCGCGCGGGCGGTGTTGCAGGCGATCGCCGTCGACACCCTGGCCCGCACGACGCTGACCGTCCTACAGGCCGGCGGCACGCCCGAGCCGATCAGCGCCGCGGACCTCGCCGAGCTGCCCGACCTGGGCGGCGGCTTCAACGTCGAGACGATGTGGCGGCACCTGCAGCGGCGGGCCGCCGACCAGGTGCGGATGGCGCCGGCATCCGGGCCAGGACGGCGCCGGTCGATCGCTTGAGCGCTCTGGATTTAGCCCCGGTCGGCGGGTAGCTTTGGCATTGGCCGATTGGTAAGACCAAAGACGGGAGAGCGTGATGCGCGACGAGTACCTCAAAGGTGTGCTGTCGAGCGAGAAGAAGAACCTCAGCACGTCCGAGATCGCGGCGCGTGACGAGTTCAACCGGCAACACCCGCCGAACAAGGGCCTGGTCGTCGAGGACGATCTGCGCAAGATGGAGCTTCCGGCCCGCCCCTGGCGCAACAACCGCGGCCACTACTTCGACCTGGCCGACTACGAGGTGCTCAGCGCGCACATCTCCGAACTGATGCCCGGCCGCGCGTCCGTCCGCCACCGGCACACCACCGAGGCCTACCTGTACGTGGTCAAGGGACACGGCTACTCGCTGATCAACTACGACGATGAGCCGGTCGACGTCGTCGAGTGGCAGGAGGGCACCCTGTTCGCCCCGCCGCGGTGGGCCTGGCACCAGCACTTCAACCTGGTCGAGGACGACACGTCGCGCTACCTCGCGATCCAGGACACCGGCCTGCTGCGCACGATGCGCCTGCACAACATCGAACGGCACGCGGTGCAACTCACTCCCGAGGACGGCAAGAAGCTGCTCGACGAAGCGATCAAGGCCGGCAAGACGCACGGCTCACACCGTTAGGGCATCCCGATCGACCGGTTCGGCCCCGGACGTCGTCGCGACGTACCGGGGCCGAACGCTGTGCGGGGTCAGGACGCGAAGTGCTCGTGCGTCCAGTTCGTCAGGTAATCGAAGATCTCGGTAACAGTGTCCCCGAACTGGCCCGGCGTCGAGGCGCAGGCGCCGCACGGGGTCAGCCCGTGGCTGGCTCCCTCGACGAACACCAGGGTCTTGCTGCTGGCGTGGGTAGCGGCCTCGTAGTACATCTCCGACGGCACCAGCCAGTAGTGGCCGGTCATCGACATGATGAGCATCGGCGAGCGGACTCCGCTGACGTTCGACACCGTGGCCGTGTTCGACGACGCCCAGTCGATGCCGGTGATCGAGTCGTCGGTGATCTGCAGGGCCGGTGCCTTGATGGCCCCGACCGACAGGAACGAGTCGACGCTGAACCCGCCCTTGCGTGAGTCCCACTCGGCGTTGGCCGACGGGTCGGCCGACGGGACGCGCACCGAGTGGACGAGCTGCGGCGCGCTGCCGTCGGGGTGGTCGGGGGAGATCAGCGGGTACTTGCCCTTGGTGTGCGAGATCAGGTTCAGGTCGGCCTCCCAGATGCGGGCGTCGTCGCGCCCGACCGGCATCGGCGCGTCGTTCGAGAACTGGCCGGCCCCGCGGTCGAGCCGCGTGCGGGCGGCCTGGGCTTGGGCGATGAGACGGTCCTCCCGAGCGCTCTGGGCCTCGGTGTAGCGGTTGACGAACGCCGTCGAGTAGTCCGACGACCCGTCCGGGTTGTAGCCGTTCTGGGCGGCGAACATGTCCCGGCTCTCGTCGCGGACGCGCAGATTCTTCTCGTTCACGACCGAGCCGTCCAGGGCGGTGAGGTCGGAGAAGGCGATGCCGGGAATCGCGTCGAGCAGGACGATGCCGTCGGCGGGCGGCAGATTCGCCAGGTCGTCGCCGCACGGGTCGAGACGCTCGGTGGCCTGGCAGGCGGCGAGGCCGTTCTGGGCGACGTTCTGGTAGTACGACATGATCGCGCCGCCGCCGCTGTAGCCGACCAGCAGGACCTTCTTGACCGTGCCCAGCCCGCGCAGGTAGGCGACGCTGCTGGACACGTCGAGGGCCAGCGCGTCCCACGTGACGGCGGCCTGCTGCGAGAACTCGGACTTGACGCACAGCACGGTGAACCCGCGTTGCGCAAGTTGCACGCAAGGGATGCCGCCGATGAAGTTGTCGTCCTCGTGGGTAAGGACGAAGGCGGTCGCCTGGTTCGGGGTCGGCGAGATCGGCTGGTACAGGCCGCCGATGGCTCCTCCCGACCCGACCAGCACGGTGCTGACGGTGTACGGCGTGGACGGAGCCGAGCGGGCGTGCTGGCCGGACGAGCCGACGAACACCACGGCGAGCGCGAGCGCGACGAAGGCAGCCACGATGCCGCCGGCGGCGGCCGGCGACCGCGTTCTGAGTAGGGACAGCGACATGGTCCACGCACCTTTCGGGGGGTGATCGGACAAGTGCGTGGTTTGCCTAGCATTGGACTAATCATCAGTCAATATTTTGGACAGGCCTAAACGACGACCTTCGTCATGATTCCGGCCGGGAAGACCTCGTCCGGAAGGGCCAGCCGGTGCGCGATGCCCTGCTGGTGCGCGTACCGCAGCAGCTGCTCGACGGTGGCGCGGTTCGGCTCGATGCCGTAGGGGAACGGGTCGCCGCCGAACTCGTCGGCCATCTGCCGCCCGTAGGTCGCCAGCCACGGCAGCGGGTAGCGCGAGACGGCCGGGTCGAGCAGCCGCTCGACGCTGCGCTGCTTGGACTCGAGGAAGGCGTTGTAGAGATTGCGCGCCACCCACGGGTTGTCGTCGAGGATCCGCCGCTGCATGGCGATGATGTGCATGATCGGCCACACGCCGGTCGACCGGTACTGCTCGAGCTCCATGCCCTGGTAGTCGGGGTACAGGCGGGCGACGTCGGGGTGCCCTTCGAGGAAGGACGTCGGCGGGCGGGCGATGATCGCGCAGTCGATGTCGCCGGCGGCAAGCAGTTCGGACAGCGACCGGTCGGCCACCCGGGTCAGCCGCACGCCGTCCGGCAACGACAGCTCGACCTTCTCCTCGCGACCGGCCGCGTTGGCTCCGGCCTGGTACCACTCGACCTCGTCGAGCTTGACGCCCACCTCGTTGTGCAGCCAGCCCCGCATGTACACAGCCGCGGAGTGGGCCCACTCCGGTGAGCCGACGCGCTTGCCGCGCAGGTCGTCGGCCGTCTTGATGCCGCTGTGTCGGTTGACGTAGAACGCGCTGAACCGGAACAGCCGCGAGCAGACGACGGGCAGCCCGACGATGTCCGGGTCGTCGCGCGTCACCTGGGCGGCGAACTTGGCGATCGACAGCTCGGCGACGTCCCACTCCCGGTTGGCGGTGAAGCGGGCGAACACCTCGTGGTGGCCCAGCACGGACCAGGTGTGGTCGATGCCCTGGGCCGTCACGGTGCCGAGCCGGAAGTCCCGGAAGTGGTCGTAGTCGGTGGTGGCGATGCTCAGGTGCAGATTGCCCACGGCCGCGCTCCTAGATTGGTAAGACAATTAGTCCTATACTGCGAACCGTACCGTGAGAGTGTCGAGAGAGCGAGGCAGCATGGCCAAGAAGGGGCGCGTCTTCGTCCGGGGACTCACGTCCGAGACGTACGGCCTGAACGAGTTCCGCCAGCAGCAGCTGAGCGCGCCGCGGGTCCGGGACGACTCGGTGGTCGTCGACACCGGCGACGGGGCCACGCACTCGGGCGACTCGGCCAAGTCGCGCACCTGGTGGCGGATCGGCCCGGGCGACGACCCCTACCTGACGCAGACGCTGCAGGTCCACTTCGTCGAGCTGCCGCCGGACAGCTCCAACCGCGGGCACGGCCATCAGAACGAGGCGGCGTTCTACATCCTCGAGGGCGCCGGCTACGAGATCCACGACGACCAGCGCTACGACTGGAAACAGGGCGACCTGGTCTTCGTCCACACCGATTCGGTGCACCGGCACTTCAACCCGTACGACGAGAAGGCCGTCGCCCTGGTCATGAAGGCCAAGTGCACCTGGATGTTCATGGGCCTCATCCAGCAGGGGCGCGGTGGGCCGATCGACCGGCCCGACGAGTTCGGCGAGCGCGAGGACTGGTCGCGTATCTGGACGCCGGGCGTGCTCGACCGCAAGAAGGTGATCACGCCCGAGGACGGCGTCTGGGAGACGACGCCGATGGGCTACCTGCGTGTGATGAACAGTGCCGAGCAGACCGACCACCGGCAGTTCTCGGTCGACGTGTTCGAGCTGAAGATCCCGGCCGGCAGCCGGTCGGGCAAGTACTGGAAGATGGCCGACGAGATCCTCTACGTCCTCGACGGCGAGGGCTACTCGCTGCACTGGGAGGTCGAGGCCGAGATCGCCGAGAAGTACTATGCGCGCATCGCCAAGGAGCCGTCGCGGCACGAGTTCAAGAAGGGCGACACCCTCTACATCCCGCAGAACACGATCGCCCAGCACTTCGCGGCCGACGGCACGCCGCTGCACGTCCTGTCGGTGCAGAACCGGGTGTTCAAGCACCTGGGCTACGACAAGGTCCACTACTTCGAAGATGCCCCGGAGTACGCGCAGGCGTCGGCCGTCGCGGCCCCGGAGGGCGTCACTGCCGGCTGACCGCCCCGGCGTCTCGGACTCGCTTCCCCTCCCGTCCAACCAGATTCTCGCGCGGAATGTGGTCACACGGGAGGGGAAGCGGCAGCGGCCTGCGGCGGCTACTTCTTCTGGCACACCACGTCGACGAGCGCGGGACGGCCGGTCGACAGGACGTGGTCGGCCGCGCGGGCAACGGCGTCGTGCACCCGGTCCGGATCGGCGATCGGGCCCTCGGCGAACCAACCGAACGACCGCGCGAGCATCGCGAAGTCCGGCCCCGGGTTGTCGATCTCCATACCGATGTGGGCCCGGTCGATCGGCGTGCCGCGCTGCCGGGCCAGCCGTTCCTGGTGCTCCCAGTCGTTGTAGTAGGCGCGGTTGTTGTACATGACGACGAGCAGGGGCAACTCGTAGTAGGCCGCCACCCACAGCGCCCCGGCGTCGAACATCAGGTCGCCATCCGGTTGCAGATCGACCACGAGACGGCCGGAGCCCTTGTGCGCGAGGGCGATTCCGAGCGACATGCCGATCTGGGTGGCCGTGCCGAGCTGGTTGCCGGGGTGGCGGTGGGGCGCATCGAAGTCCCACAGCCGCTTCGCCCATTGCCCGACGGGGTTGGCGGTCAGCACCCAGTCGTGCTCGCGGATCACGTCCCAGACATCCTCGGCGAGCCGCGACGTTGCCACAGGTGACAGCGCGCGCCGCTCGTCGGCCTCGGCTCGCCAACGCCGCTTCGTCTCGTCGTGCAGCCGGGTGACCTCCGCCCGCCAGGACGCCCGCCCGGAACCGTTCTCGTGCTTGAGCAGGGCCCGGCACTCCTCGAGCAGCAACGGTAGGGCGACGCTGGTGTCGGCGGTGACCTGGACGTCGGTCTCGATCAGCTCGGCGTAGTCCTCGCTCCACGACGACGCGCCCAGGTCGTTGAACCCGACGTCGAGGATCGTGGCACCGGGTGCGATGCGCGAGCGGATCGTCCGGGTGATGGAGTCGAGCACCTGCGTCGGCTTGCCCATGTCCTTGACGTCGAGGAACAGCACGCAGTCGGCGGCCTCGAGGGCTGTCGTCTCGGTCGCGCAGAGGGGGTGCCGGTTCGGGAAGTTGAGCCGCTGGCCGGTGTCGACGACGCCGGCGCCGAGCAACTCGGCCAGTTCGACGAGGTGGTGGAAGGCGTTCGGGTCGCGGCCGGCGTATCCGGCCACGATCACCGGCCGCGTCGCCGCGACGAGCCGGCCCGCCAGCCGACTGAGTGCGGCCGGGTCCGGTCCGACGGCGGACGGCGCGGCCAGCCGGGAGAAGTCCGGCATGGCGACCGGGTCGTCGACCGGCGTCTCCTGGAGGCCGGCGTCCAGTGCGACGTACACCGGCCCGCAGGGTTCGCTGACCGCGATGCGCCACGCTCGCGCGATGGTCTTGGGAACCGCCGCGAGGGACCGGGGTTCGTGGTCCCACTTGGTGTAGTCGCGGACTGCATTGCCCTGGACGTTCGCCGAGTGGATCCAGTCGATGTTCGGCCGGCGCCGGTCGTGCGCCGCCGGCCCGGATCCGCCGAAGACTACGACCGGCACCCGGTCGAGGTAGGCGTAGTAGACGGCCATGGCGCCGTGCAGCAGACCGACCACGTTGTGCAGGAGCACGGCCATCGGCTGGCCGGTCGCCTTGGCGTAGCCGTGGGCGACGCCGACCGCGATCTTCTCGTGCGGGCACTCGATCATGCGGACCTCGTCGCCGGCGTAGTTGACGAGCGAGTCGTGCAATCCGCGAAAGGACGAGCCGGGATTCAGGCTGACGTACCGGAAGCCCATTGCCCGGATGACGTCCGCCATGACGTCCGAGCCCCACTGCGGGGTGTCGTACGGGGCGAAGCTCTCCGCCGGTTCAGGACTGTCGCTCATGGCGCGTGGAGCGCCTGCTTCATGTCGGCCAGGTACTCGTTGAACGTCGCGGACGGCAGGTTCGGGTTCGAGTACACCGGCGGCCAGGTTGCCGGGTTCCACACCGTCTTGTCGTTGTCGACGTCCGAGCGCAGGCTCGTGTGGTTGGTGATGTCGACGACGGATTGCTGCCCGGCTTGCGACGACAGCCAGTCGACGAACAGCCGAGCGGCGTTCGGGTGCGGTGCGTTCTTGGCGATGTCCAGCAGATCGACGCCGGTCGGCAGCGGGTTCGGGTTGACGAAGTCGATGTTCCTCGGCGACTTGCGCTTCTCGCTGGCGGCCTTGTAGCCATACGCCGTAGCCGCCACCGGGGGCTCACCCGCCTCGACGTCGGTAACCGCCTCGGTGTGGCTCTCCACGAACCGGGGATCGTTATTACCCAGATCGGTGAACAGCTTCTTCGCCGCGTCGGCACCGATGCTCTTCACCGTGCTGTCGTAGATGTTCACGGCACCGGGGTCGATCGAGAACTTGCCTTTGTATACGGGCTTCGTCAGGTCCTGCAGCGTGTGCGGAATCGGCAGCCCGTCCTGCCTGAGAACGGTCGGGTTGTAGGCGAGAGCTGTCGTGGTCACGTACGTGTACGTGTCGTAGCCGGTGGGCATGTCCAGCCCCGCGGGGAGCGGCGCCGCATCGGGCGGACTGTAGGGCTGCAGGGCACCGGTCTGGATCAGCTGCGCGACGTAGGAAGAGTTGCCGGAGATGACGTCGGCGTTGTACTTGCCGCCCCGCTGCTCCGTACTCACCCGCGCCGGGATCTTGTCCGCGGACAGGCGCAGCGTCTTGACCGAGACCTGCGGGTAGACCTTGTTGAACGCCTTGGTCATCGACGCGACGTCGTCCGCCGCGAAGGTCGTGTACCAGGTGAGCGAGCCTTCCTTCGCGGCCGCGGCGGCGAGTTGCTCGCGTGAAAGGCTCTGCGTCAGCTGCGACGAGCCTTTGCTGTTGGTCTTCGAACTGGAGCACGCCGCCGCCGCCAGGCCGACGGCGACGAGTCCGAGTACGGCACGCGATCTACGACTAGCCAGCATCGCCCTGCTCCCTTGGGACGCCGAATTAGACCTCAGACCGTACGAGGCCATATGGTAGTTTGGTATGGCCAATAAGAGGTTTGTTACCCAGTCGTAACCAGCGACCGGTCGCGTCGGGCCACGACGTAGAGCTGGGCCAGCGACTCGGGCAGGTCGCGCGCGTCGCTGATGACGTGGTACTCGCGGGGGTCGCACATCCGGCTCAGGTAGTCGCCCCCGGCCGGGTCGACTGTGATCAGGTACGGGCGCACGTCGTGCCGGCGGGCCTCGTCCAGGGCCCGGGCGGTGTCGGCCAGCGCGTAGTCCATGATCGCGTCTTCGCCGTACTGCTGGCCGTAGTCGAAGTCGTACGGGCGCCCGTCGGAAACGACCAGCAGGATCTTCGTCGCCGCCTCGCTTCGTTCCAGCCGGGCGGTCAGGTGCCGGATGGCCGGGGCCATGCGGGTGGTGTGATCGGGGGTGAGCCCCTCGAGCCGGTGCATCATCGCCGGTGAACGCCGCTCGTCGAGGTCCTTCACCACCGACAGACGGACGTCGTCACGGCCACCGCCGGAGAAGCCGTAGATGCCGTAGGCGTCGCCGATGCGCTCCAGCGCCTCGACCAGCAGGCTCACCGCGTCGCGTTGCAGGTCCAGGATGCGCTGCACCTCGCGGGGATGGCGCGGATCGGGCGGCAGCCGCTCGGCCGTCGACGAGCTGAGATCGATGGCGAACGCCACGGCCACGTCGCGGCGCCGCTCCTGCATGCTGGCGTGCACGCGGTCGCTGGGCTGGATGCCGGTACGCAGGTCGATCATCGCCTCGATGCAGGCGTCGAGGTCGAGGTCGTCGCCGTAGGGCATGCGCAGCATCAGGTCCCGCCCGGCCGGGCGCACCCGCTCGAGCGCGGCGATCAGCCCGGGCAGCAGGTGGCCGTGCTGGGCGAGCGTGCGCCGGTGCGTCCGCTCGGAGCGGACCGGCCGGGGCCGGCGCACCCGCAGCAGGCACCAGTCGGGCAGGTACCGCCCGGCGACGCCGTCCCACTCGGGGTAGACGAACTCGTCGCGCCCGTGCGCGTGCAGGTGTCCGTGGACGCCGTCGTGGTGGTCGTCCAGGTCGGGACCGTGGTCGTGGGGCAGCGGCTCGGGTGGCCCCTCGGGCCGCTCGGTCGCCGTGACGTCGACGTCGCCCCGCTCGGCGGCCAGCGACTTGGTCGCGAAGTCGTCCTCGCCGGGTGCGCCGTCCAGCTCGGGTGTCATGCGCAGGATCGCCTCCTGCAACGGCATCCCCGACGTCTGCTGGCCGGCGTAGCGAGGACCGGGCACGTCGCGGTAGCGCACCGGCACGAGGCGCACGTCGAACTTCTCGTCGCCCTCCAGGCGCAGCTCGGACCGGGCCAGCCCGAACCGCGGGTCGTTCACGTCGGCGTGCAGGTCGGCGAACCGGATCGGGCGCACGGCCCGGTAACCCCCCACGTTGGGCAGCCCGGCCAGCACGTCGTACACGCGGATGGCCGCCTCGGCCGAGCTCTCCACCGTCGCCGCCGGGTCGGCGAGCACCCGGGCCACCGACACCACCAGGGCCAGCGGAGGGCGCAGCGCGTCCGGCCCGGTGACCGACGAGGCGCCGAGGCTCAGCTGCACCAGCGTCTCGGCCACGGCCGATCGTGGCGGCAACGTGGCCAGGTCGGGTCGCTCGTCGAGCGCCGCCTTCCGTACTGCGGCGTACCGTCCGGCCAGGCCGGGGAAGAGACGCTGCGCGGCGGCGTCGACGCGCAGGTCCTCCAGCACGGCGAACACCTCGATGGCCAGGGCGGTGCGCCCGAACAGCCGCGCGAACCGCTCCAGCGCCGGCACGTCGGTTGGCGACTCGGGCGGCCGCAGCCGAGCGAACAGCGGCTCGGGCCGGCCCAGGTCCAGCGCGAACGTCCCGAGCGCGTGGTGCAGGGCGCGGTGCGTCATCGACACCTGGTACCAGTCGGCGGCGCTCAGCCCGGGCGGGGCCGGGGCGTGCGCCGGCAACCGGACGGTGGTGACCGTGTCCGGGTGCTGCCAGTGGTCCGCGTCGTCCGCGTACGGCTCGATCTCGCAGGTCCGCCCGGACAGTGCCCGGAAGTACAGCGTCAGGGCCAGCTGCGCCACCTCGAACTCAGGGCGGCTCATTCGGCGAAGACGGCCCGGGCCACCTGCCGCACGGCGTCCTGCACGTCGCGGTCGTCGCTGACCGCCTGCACCAGCGCGACGTCGCAGGCCCGCAGCGGCGGAACGTCCTTGCGGATCAGCGCCCCGACGTAGATGAGCAGCCGGGTGCTCGGACCCTCGATGATGTCGGCCTCGTCGAGGTTGCGCAGCCGGTCGCCGAGGAACGCGAGTGACGACGCGACCGACGCGTCGACCTCGGCCTCGTGCGCGATGATCTCGGTCTCGCGCTTGACGTCCGGGTAGCCGAACTCGATGGCCAGGAACCGTTGCCGGGTACTGGGTTTGAGGTCCTTGACGGTGGCCTGGTAGCCCGGGTTGTAGGACACGACGAGCAGGAAGTCCGGATGGGCCGGCACGGTCGAGCCCAGCCGCTCGATGGGCAGCACGCGGCGGTGGTCGGTCAGCGCGTGCAGGATCACCGTGGTGTCCTTGCGGGCCTCGACCACCTCGTCCAGGTAGCAGATCGCCCCGGACCGCACGGCCGCGGTGAGCGGACCGTCGAGCCAGGTCGTCCCGTCGGTCGACAGGAGGTAGCGGCCGACCAGGTCGGACGAGGTCATGTCGTCGTGGCAGGTGACGGTGACCAGCGGCTCGGACGACAGGTGCCACGCCATGTGCTCGACGAAGCGCGTCTTGCCGCACCCGGTCGGCCCCTTGAGCAGCACCGGGATGCGCTGCTCGTAGGCCGCCCGGAACAGCTCGACCTCGTCGCCGGTGGGCAGGTAGAAGGGAGCCTCAACCAAGGTCGAACTCACCGGTCTGCTCCCTCCTGATCCAGGTGACCGGGTCGTGGGC
Source organism: Jatrophihabitantaceae bacterium (assembly GCA_036558905.1). Taxonomy (GTDB): domain Bacteria; phylum Actinomycetota; class Actinomycetes; order Mycobacteriales; family Jatrophihabitantaceae; genus DASXRA01. Next base: position 91,567 of record DATBER010000083.1, read on the forward strand.
GTAGTCGCGCTGATAGTCGCCGGGATAGTTGATGCCGGGCAGGGCCGGGATCCAGTCGTGCTCGAGGTGGTGGGTGCCGCCGAGGCTGCTGGCCAGCCGCACAACTCGCGGGTGGTCGAGTGCCGTGATGCGGCCCTTGTCGATCAGCCTCACCCACTCGCCGGTGTCGCGCTGCTTGATCTCGTAGGTGGCGAACAGGTTGTGCACGTGCGGGAAGTGCATCGTCGGCAACTTGTTGCGCTTGGCGTAGTCGAGGAAGGTCTGGTCCCAGTGCTCGGCGCCGAAGCCGAAGTGGATGACGCCCGCCTGCGCGCGCTCGGGCAGGTTGGTCCACGAGTCGTTGTACTTCCACAGCGTCTCGATTTGCCGGTAGCTTTTGGGATTCGTGCCGATCGACGCGTCGTTGAAGTAGGCCCAGCCCCGGTACGGGAAGCCCGGGTACTGCGTGTCCCGGTAGCGCTCGACGACCTCGCGCCACAGGTCGCCGTACCGACCGCCCCCCTCGATCTCGGCGATCATGCCGCTCTCGATCGTGACCTGGATGTGCGGGTAATAACCGGTGTGGTTGCTGGTGCCGCTGACCACGCCGTTCAGGGTGGGCATCAGCTGCTTGGCCTCGCGCAGGAACGTCTCGACCGGATGGCCGAACCGGATTCCCTGGATGGTCGAACCGAGGATGTGCCCGGAGATGTAGGCGCCCTTGGCCCACAGCTCGGCCTGCTGCTCGGTGACCTCCCAACCGATGTCGGTGCCCTCCGGGCTGGTGATGCGCACGGCGGCCGCGTTGCGGAAAGCGTCGACCACCATCAGGTCGACGGTGCGCCAGATCTCGTCGGGCATGCCGTTGGCCCGGCCGATGAAGTCCTCGTACGTGGAGTACACCCAGTTGTTGCGGATGCGCTTGCCGGCCGCCCGCTTCCAGTGCGACCGGCCGGCCTCGCCGGCGTAGACGCCGGTGTAGCCGGGGCGGTCGTCGAGGAACCGCTTGAGCGCGGCGGCCGCCACGTTGAACTCGACGCCCTCCTCGATCATCGGCGGCAACCGGTCGGTGATCTCTCGCCAACCCTCAGCCGCGCTGTATTCCCGCACCTCCATGCCCAGGTCGGTGACGTCGATGCGATCGACCTTCTCGACCCCGATCTCGAGCAGTGCCCGGCGCAGGGCCTCGAAAACCACCTCGTTCTGGTGCGGGAACGTGACGATGAGCAGTTCGTCGCCGGGCCGGACGTCGCCCAGCGCCGATCTTCCGTACCGCCGTCGGACGTGGGCCCGCGCGAGCGGCATGAGTTCCTCGATGTCGTCCGTGCGTTCCTGTGTCAGATACCGGGGGAAGCGCGGCGCGGGGTACTCGAATCCGTCGAGCGGGGCGGGAACTCCAGGGGCGGCCAGTACGGGTGTGCTCATCTGTCTCCTTCGGTCAGCTGATCGGCGCAACCTCGTCGAGGGGGTCGGTGTCGGGGGCGTGCGCCTTCGGTGCGGCCAGCGCGCTGGGCATGACGATCGCGCTGTCCGGGTCCGGCTCGAGGAAGACGGCGTCGCCGTGGGTCAGGCCCACCTTCTCCTGGTAGGCGCGCACCTTGAGCACCTGGTCGTCCAGACGCACGTGGTAGTCCCAGCAGTCACCGTGGTAGATGCTGAACTCGACGTTGCCCGGCCAGGCGTCGTCGCTGTGCCGGCGGCGGGAGAGCCGGAAGCTCTCGGGGCGCATGAACACGCTGACGCGATCGCCCTGCTGGACGTCACCGCACTTGACGCACACCATCGATCGGGTGCCGATCCGCACGGTGGCCCCGGCGCCGTTCACCGACTCGACGACTCCGTCGAGACTGTTGGACACACCCAGGAAGCGCGCGGTGAACTCGTCCTGCGGATAGGTGTAGATCTCCTGCGGCAGCCCGCGTTCGATGACGTGACCGCCGTTCATCACGACGACGTCGTCGGACACGGCCAGCGCCTCGTCCTGGTCGTGCGTGACGAAGACGGTGGTGATGCCCAACCGCTGCTGCACGGCACGGATCTCGTCGCGCATCCGGCCGCGCAGCCCCTTGTCGAGGTTGCTCAGCGGCTCGTCGAGCAGCAGCACCTTGGGTTCGCGGACCAGCGCTCGGGCCAGCGCCACGCGCTGCTGCTGGCCACCGGACAGCGCCGGCGCCGGCCGGGTGGCGAAGTCGGCCAGCCCCACGAGTTCGAGCGCCTCCATCGCCTCGGCCCGGGCCACGCTGCGCTTGGGCCGCGGGCGCGCCACCCGCAGCGGGAACATGACGTTCTCGATCACGCTCATGTGCGGCCAGATCGCGTACGACTGGAACACGATGCCGATCGGCCGGCGGTGCGGCCCGACGAACACCCGCCGAGCCGGGTCCGACACGACCTGCCCGCCGATCTCGATCACGCCGTGGTCGGCGCGTTCCAGGCCGGCGATCAGCCGCAGCGTCGTCGTCTTGCCGCACCCGCTGGGCCCGAGCAGCGTCACCAGTTTGCCCTCGGGGATCTCCAGGTCGATCCCGTCGACGGCGTTCGAGGTGACCGCGCGGCCGGCGTAGCGCTTGGTCAGTCCGGTCAGCTTGATCATTCGTCACCCACTCTTGATCCCGACTTTCCTGCTGAGCAGCCGTATCGCTCCGGCCAGGACGCTGAGGAACAGCACCATCGCGACGCC
>DATBER010000084.1:0-9746 GCA_036558905.1 Jatrophihabitantaceae bacterium
GATCTTGGTGCGGTTGTTGACGAGGACGCGGACCTGGATGGCGGTGGTCTTGTGGTCGGGGTCGGCGGCCCAGCCGTGCACGCTCCATTCACCGGGTCCGGAGTGGGTCAGGGAGTACACCGACCCCGTCGGCGGCGTCGACTTCGGCTTCGGCGGAGCGGCCGGGGCAAGGCCGACCGGGCTGATGAAGCCGATGAGCCACTGGTCCATCACGGACGGGTGGGTGTTGACCTTCGCCGAGTAGGCCGGCGTGTTGCGGGTGACGTGCGAGGTGTCGGCGAAGTGGGCCATGGAGCCCGACTCGCCGTTCCAGTCGCCGCTGATCGTCTCGATCGTGCCGTTGGAATTGACCTGGCTGACGATCGCGACGTGGTGGATGTTCGTCGGCGTGTCGGTGTCCGCGAACACTGCGGCGTCGCCGACCTGCGGGGTGTGCGAGAACGTCTTGTTCGCCGTGCCGTAGGTGTAGAAGCTGTGCGCCGCCGCCGTGAGGTCGGCGGTCTTGAGGCCGAGCGACGCCCAGACCCACTTGGCGAAGTCGGCGCACCAGTACTCGTGGTTGGTGCAGCTGGTCTCGTATCCGGTGCCGCCCCGGCTGTTCTTGCTGCAGTCGCCCTTGCCCACGTTCGCGCTGGCCAGCGCGACGACCTGCGCGCGAGTGGGTTTGGTGGCTGCGCCGGCCGGGTTCATCAACGCCAGACCGATGCCGGCGGCGGCCATCGCCGCTACGGCCCCGGCCGCGATCAGTCTCTTCATGACAGCGTCCTTTGCTCGATGTACTGCGTCACCGGAAGTGTTCGGCGCGGCGTTGACAAACCGGTCACACTTCGCTGACAGCCCACCGACTGCCACAATCTGGGCGTGACGGTGACGTTCCGGGTGCTGGGCACCGTGGAGGCGGTGCGTGACGGCACGCCGATCGCGCTGAGCGGCAAGCCGCTGGTCCTGCTCGCCTGCCTCCTCGTCCGCGCGAACAGCACCGTGTCGATCGACGCGCTGGCCGCCGCACTGTGGGGCGAGACCGGCGCGCACGGCAAGGGGGCGATCCAGACCTGTGTGCGGCGGCTGCGCCGGGCCCTCGGGGACGAGGTCGTCCGCACGCAGGGCGCCGGCTACCGGATCGACGCCGGCCCGGACGAGCTCGACCTGAAACGGTTCCGGGCGCTGATGGCCGGCGGCGAGCAGGCGGTGGCCGCGGGCGACGACGCCGGGGCCGCAGCCCGGTTCGGCGAGGCGGTGGCGCTGTGGCGCGGCCCGGCACTGGCCAACGTCGAATCCGACGTGCTGCATCGCGAGGACGTCGCCGCCCTGAACGAGCAGCGGCTGGCCGTATGGCAGCACTGGGCCGACGCCGAGCTACGCCTGGGCCGTCCGCCGATCGCCGAGCTGACCCGGCTGATCGGCGAGCATCCGTTGCACGAGCCGTTCTGGCAACAGCTCATGCAGGCGCTGCACCAGGCCGGACGCACCGCCGACGCGCTGGCCGCCTACCGCCAGCTCAGCGCCGTGCTGGCCGACGAGCTGGGTCTCGACCCGAGCCCGCCCCTGCAGGACCTGCACCAGGCCATCCTGACCGGCGACGCGCCACTGCCGGCGGCGGCCGCTGCGGCCCCGGCCCCACCGCGGCAGCTCTCGGCGGCGATCGACGGGTTCCGCGGTCGTAGCGAGGAGCTGGCCCAGCTGGCCAAAATGGTGGGCGCCGGCTCGGGCAACTCGGCGATCATCGCAACGATCGAGGGAACCGCCGGGGTGGGGAAGACGACGCTGGCGGTGCGCTTCGCCCACGAGGTCGCCGACGAGTTCCCCGACGGGCACGTCCAGCTGAATCTGCACGGTCACGGGCCGGGCGAGCCGGTCCCGCCGTCGGCTGCCCTCGAGTCGCTGTTGCAGTCGCTCGGCATCGGCGGTGAGCAGCTGCCCGCATCGCTGGACGCGCGCGCCGCGCTCTGGCGGACCCACACGTCCGGGCGCAAGATCCTGGTTCTGCTCGACAACGCCCGCAACAGCGATCAGCTGCGGCCGCTGCTGCCCGGGCCGGGTTGCCTCGTGCTGGTCACCAGCCGGTCGCGGCTGCACGGGTTGACGGCCCGCGACGGGGCCGAGCGGCTCTCCGTGGGCCGGCTCGACGAGGACGACGCGTTGGACCTGCTGGCCCAGACAGTCGGCGCCCAGCGAGTGCACGCCGATCCGGCGGCGAGCCGCCGATTCGTCGTCCGGTGCGCGTACCTGCCGTTGGCGATCCGGATCCTCGGCGAGTACGCCGACCAGCAGCGCGATCGCCCGTTGGCCGACATCGTCGACGAGGTGGCGGCCGGCTCGGACCGGCTGGCCTACTTCGATCTCGACGACGGCGACGACACGAACCTGCGGGCCGTGTTCGGCCGGTCGTACGCGGCCCTGGACGACGAGGCCGCCCGGCTGTTCCGGTTGCTGGGCCGGCACATCGGCCGCACGTTCGCCGGGCCGGTCGCCGCAGCGCTGGCCGAGCGCCCCGTCGCGGTCACCGAGCGGCTGTTGCAGCGGCTCGTGCGGGCGCACCTGCTCGAACAGCACGCGTCCGGGCGCTACGAGTTCCACGACCTGCTGCGCGAGTACGCCGTGAGCCTGGCCGGTCAGGCCGACGGAGCCGCGGCGGAGCGGCGCGCCCTGGACTGGTACGTGCACAGCGCCGTACACGTCTACGACGTGCTGCGTCCGGGCTGGCTGGACGAGAGGCCGACCCCGCCGTCCGGGCTGCACCTGCCGACGATTACCGGCCACGCCGACGCCATGCGGTGGTGCACCGCCGAGCACGACAACCTGCTCGCCGCCGTCGACCTGGCCAGCGCCCTGCAGCTGCACCGGCTGGTCTGCGACCTCGTCCTGGTGCTGCGGCCGTACTTCCACCACGTCCCCGTCCGGGACGGCTGGTTCGCCAGCCACGAGGTCGCGGTCGAGTCGGCGCGAGCAATCGGCGACCGTCGCGCAGAGGGGCAGTTGTTGTGCAGCCTCGGGGTGGCGCACGTCCGGTTCGCGACCGCCGAGGAGGCGCTGCCCTACTGCCGGTCGGCGCTCGCCATCGCCCGCGAGCTGGGCAACCGCGACGACGAGTTCGCCGCGTTGAACGACCTGGGTCTCGCGCTGTGGCATGTCGCCGATCACGACCAGGCGGTTGCGGTCCTCGAGCAGGCGCTGGCCGTGGCGCGCCGGCTGGACCGGCGACGGGAACTCATCGCCCGAAGCAATCTCGCCGACGCCTACGTCAGCGTCGAGCGGTTCGCCGACGCGATCGATCAGGCCGACGCCGGACTGGATCTCGCAGCCGACTCCGGCGAGCCGAACTTCAAGGCCTACGTGCTGCTCACGCTGGCGGGCGCCCAGGCCGGACTGGACGACGACGAGGCCGCGCTGGCGAACCTGCAGGCCGCGCTGGCGCTCGCCCGCGAAGCGGGGGCTGTGCTCGGTCAGGCGGACGCCCTCGAGAAGATGGCCGACATTCATGCCAAGGTCGGTGAACCCGAGGCGGCCTCCGAACGCTACGACGAGGCGCTCGGCCTGTTGACCACGCTCGGACACCGGAACGCCCAGCGGATAAGGACGAAGCGGGCCGCACTGGCCGACGACCGGTAGGCCGCGCTCAGTCCGGCGCGACGGCCTCGCTGAACAGTTGCAGGATCATCGCCCAACCACGGCGGTAGCCCTCGCGGCGCTCGGTGATGGCGGCGATCTCGGTATCCGTCAGCTTCTCCCAGCCCCGGTGCTCCACCTGCACCCGAGTCAGCGACGGCGCGAGCGCACGGAAGGTCAACTCCACCTCGGTGACCGACGGCTGGATGATGTCCCAGGTCAGCACGAACCGGGTGGGCGGGTCCCAGGCCAGCAGCGTGCCCCAGGTGCGGGTCTCGCCGTCTTCCCACGTCTCGTAGACGCGCCCGCCGGCCCGTCGCTCGACCGTCACGCCGGCGACCCGATCCTCACCCATCGAGTGCGTGCGCAGCGGCCACCACTCGGCGAGCTGGTCGACGAACACCTCGAAGGTGTGCTCGACACTGCTGCGTACCGTCGTGGCCTGCCGGATCGGCGGGCGCGGTGCTGGCCCAGGCGCCTGGACCGACGGTCGGCGCGCCGCCTCCGGCGGCTCGTCGGATGCGATGGTCATCCCGCCTCCGCAGCATTGTCGTCCACCCCGGCGTCGGCCTCGACGAGCCGGCGGGCTACATCCAGCGAGGAGGCCCATAACTCGTCGAGCATCTCGCGCACCGCCTGCAGCCCGGACGGCTCGCCCCGGTACAACCGGCGCGTGCCGTCGCGGCGTTCGGTGATCAGCCCGGCGTTCTTGAGCACGGTGAGGTGCTGGCTGACCGCCGGGCGGGTCACGTCGAACGCGGCCGCGATCTCGCCGGCCGACAGCTCGTCGTGCGCGACGAGCTGCAGGATGGCCCGCCGGCGCGGTTCGGCCAGCGCCCGCAGGGCCTCGTCAGTGTTCAGCGGTCCTCACTTCCAGATGCCGACCGGATTTCCGTCCGGGTCGGTGAAGGTGGCGACCGTACCCCAGCCGTCGGGCAGCTCGATCGGCTCGCCGACGCGCTTGCCGCCGAGCTGCTCGGCCCGGGTCAGGTACTTCTCCAGGTCGTCGACCTTCAGGTAGATCTTGACGCCGACCGGGTCGTCGGTGCCGCCCGACGGCCCGATGCCGCCGCCCACCGCGTTCTCGCCGGCGCCGGTGTCGACGATGCCGTAGCCGCCCATCTTCGGGTCGGCGCTGACCGACCAGCCGAACAGTTCGGCATAGAACTTCTGTGCCCGTTCGTGGTCGTTGCTGGTGATCTCGAACCACGCGACCGGTGCTCCCATAGCCGTGCCCCTCTCGTGTCGATGACCCTCATGAGGTTAGCAATCACTAACGTTAGTGTCAACTAACGAATGGTCTTGCCAGCGGGTGGAGGATGACGCCAAGGCCACAGTCAAGGGGGACTCATGGACGGCGTTTCGCACTTCGAGATCGCGGTGGACGACAAGGAGAAGGCCAAGGAGTTCTACGCCGGCGTCTTCGGCTGGCAGATCATGGACATGCCGATGCCGACGGGCGACGGCAGCGTCAACTACACGCTGGCGATAACGACCGAGGTCGACCAGCAGACCCAGATGCCGACCACGCCGGGCGCCATCAACGGGGCGATCATCGAGCGCACCCCCGAGATCACGTCGCCGGTCATCACGATCGCGGTCGGCTCGATCGACGAGGCCCTCGGCAAGGTCTCGGCCGCGGGCGGCTCAGTGGTCCAGGGCAAGCAGGAGATCAGCGGCATGGGGGCCTATGCGTACGTGACCGACGTCTCCGGCAACGTCATCGGGCTCTGGGAAACGTTCAGCGCCTGAGCTTTACGCTGGGCCCATGACGCGCCCGATCTCCGACGTCCTGTCCCGCGCCGCCGACGGGGGGCGGATCACGCCGGACGAGGCGCTGCAGCTATACACCGACGCACCGCTGCACGCCCTGGGCGAGGCGGCCGATGCGGTGCGTCGGCGGCGCTATCCGGACAACATCGCCACCTACATCATCGACCGCAACATCAACTACACGAACGTCTGCGTGACGGCATGCAAGTTCTGCGCGTTCTACCGCGCCCCCAAGCACGAAGAGGGCTGGACGCACAGCGACGAGGAGATCCTGCGCCGGTGCGGCGAGGCGGTCGAACTGGGCGCCACGCAGATCATGCTGCAGGGCGGCCACTCGCCCGAGCTCGGCATCGAGTGGTACGAGCGGATCTTCGCCGCGATCAAGCGCTCGTATCCGCAGTTGGTGCTGCACTCGCTGGGCGCGTCCGAGGTGGTGCACATCTCCCGGACGTCGAACCTCGACTTCGAGACGGTCGTGGCGCGGCTGCACACGGCCGGCCTCGACTCGTTCGCCGGGGCCGGCGCCGAGATCCTGGTGGCCCGCCCGCGCAAAGCCATCGCGCCGCTGAAGGAGTCGGGCGAGACGTGGCTCGAGGTCATGGCGACCGCGCACGGGCTGGGCGTCGAGTCGACGGCGACGTTCATGATGGGCACCGGCGAGACGAACGCCGAGCGCATCGAGCACCTGCGCATGATCCGCGACGTGCAGGACCGCACCGGCGGCTTCCGCAGCTTCATCCCGTGGACGTACCAGCCGGAGAACAACCACCTGCGTGGACGTACGCAGGCCACGTCGCTGGAGTACCTGCGCATGATCGCGGTGGCGCGGCTGTTCTTCGACAACGTCAACCACCTGCAGGGATCCTGGCTGACCACCGGCAAGGACATCGGCCAGCTGACCCTGCACTTCGGGGCCGACGACCTGGGTTCGGTCATGCTCGAGGAGAACGTAGTGTCCTCGGCCGGCGCCCGGCATCGCAGCAACCGCACCGAGCTGATCGAGCTGATCCGCGGCGCCGGGCGCATCCCGGCCCAGCGCGACACTCTCTACAACCACATCGCGGTGCACGACGACCCGGCCGACGATCCGGTCGACCCGCGCGTCCACTCGCACTTCTCCTCGACCGCGCTGCCGATCGTGGCGGCCAGCTGAGGATGATCGTCGAGCTCGTCGACCGCTCGCGCCCGGCGTACGACGAGCGCCCGTACCGTCCGGTACGGACGACGGTCTGGCTGCCGTCCGGCGCCGGGCCGCATCCGGTCGTGCTGCTGTCGCACGGCACGGGCGGCGCAGTCGCCGACCTGTCGTGGTTGGCGTCCGCGCTGACCGCGGCGGGCATCGGCGTGCTCGGAGTCGACCACCACGGCAACACCTACGTAGAGCCTTATGACGCCGAGGGGTTCGCGCGCAACTGGGACCGCCCGCGTGACCTGACCTTCGCCCTGGACCAGTTGGCCGACCGCTTCGATCTCACCCGGGTGGGCGCGGCCGGGTTCTCGCTGGGCGGTTACACGGCGGCCGCCCTGCTCGGTGCGCGGCTGAATACAGCCGTGCTGCGGGCCATTTTCGCGGGCGACCTGCCGACTGGCCCGCTCCCCGAGTTCCCCGACCTGCTCGACCACCTGCGCAAGCGAATCACCGATCCCGACGAGTGGCTGGCCGGCGCGGCCGACTCGTGGCGTGACGACCGGGTGCGGGCGGCGTTCCTGATGGCCCCGGCGCAGGGCGCTCTGGTCGAGCCGGCCAGCCTGACCCAGATCGACCGGCCCGTCGAGATCCGATGGGGCGACGCCGACGAAAACATGGTTCCGGCCGAGAACGCGCAGCGGTACCTGGCGCGTATCCCGGGCGCACGGGGCCGATCCGTCGGCGCGACGATCGGGCACTACGAGTTCATCCAGCCCGATGGCGACGGGGCGGCCGTGTGCACCGAGGTGGCCGCCGATGCCGTGGACTTCTTCCGCGAGCAGCTGTGTCGCTGATCGTCGCCATTCCCTGCGGGGTCGGCGCGGCGATCGCCTACGGGGCGTCGACCGCCGTCCAGCACGACGCGGCGCACACCGGCACGGGGTCGGCCGACGCGCTGGGCCTGCTGCGGCTGTTGCGCGACCCGCGGTGGCTGATGTCGATCGGCGGCGACAGCATCGGGCTGGTGTTGCAGGTGATCGCCCTGTCGACCGGAGCGGTCGTGTTGATCCAGCCGCTGCTCGTCGTGGCCCTGCCGGTGTCGCTGCTGGTCGGATGGTGGGGGCTGGGCGGACCGCGTCCGCGGCGGGCCGACTACGTAGCCTGTCTCGGCATCCTCGGCGGGCTGGCCGTCTTCTTCGCGCTGATCGGCGATCCGGGCGAGGCGGCACTGCTCCCGGTCGGCCCGGCGACGGCGGCCATCGTCGTGGCGCTGCTCGTCGGCCTGGGCGCCTGCCTGGCCGTGCGGGGCCAGGCCGTGCCGGTGCGGGCCGTCGTCTACGGGGGAGTGGCCGGCGCGTGGTTCGGCCTGGTCGGCGTGCTGCTGAACGCCGCGGCCACCAGCTGGCGCGACCGCGGGCTGGCCGGCTTCGGCGAGCCGCAGGGTCTGGTGCCGCTGATCGGCCTGCTCGTGGTCGGTGGTATCGGCATCGCGCTGACCCAGATCTCGTTCCAGGTCGGCGCGCTCGGCGCCAGCTTCCCGGCCAACAAGGCCGCCGATCCGGTTGTCGCCGTCGTGCTCGGCGCCGTGCTGCTGCACGAGCACGTGCCGGCCGGCCCGTTCTACGTGATCGGCTACCTGGCCTGCCTGGCCGCGATCGTCGCCGGGACGATCAAGCTGGCCAACCCGGTGGCCCCCTCCGCTTCGGTGCTAGCCTCGCCTGAGTCCCCCGGTTGAGGAGGCGGGTTGAGCATCCTCGGTACCCGGGTGGCGCGTACCGAGGATCCCGGCTTCCTGACCCGCGGCGCCGTCTACACCGACGACGTCGTCGACGAGCGGCTGAGCGGTGCCGTCCACCTGACCTTCGTCCGTTCGCCGATCGCGCATGCGCGGATCACGTCGATCGACCCCTCGGCGGCCCTGGCGGCCGACGGCGTGCTCGGCGTCGTCACCGCGGCCGATCTCGATACGCCCCGGCAGGTGCCGCAGTTCGACGACTTCCCGGACGAGTTCGCCCAGCCGCTGCTGGCCGCCGACACGGTGCGCTTCGTCGGCGAGGCGGTCGCCGTAGTCGTCACCGAGCAGCCCTACCAGGGCCCGGACGCCGCCGAGCTGGTCGACGTCGACTACGAGCCGCTTCCGGTGGTGGTCGATCCGCGCCAGGCGGCCACCGACGCGACCCTGCTGTTTCCCGAGGCGGGCACGAACGTCGTGTACCGCGTCGAGGGCGAGCTGGCTGACGACCTGCTCGACGGCTGCGAGGTGGTAGTCACCCGCGGCCTGGTCAACCAGCGGGTGGCCGTCGCCCCGCTCGAGGTACGGGCGGCGGCCGCCGTGTGGGGCGACGACGGTCGGCTGACCCTGTGGTGCCCCAACCAGGGCGCCCAGGACACCAAGGCGCACGCGGCGAAGATGCTGGGCCTGGCGCCCGAACGGCTGCGGGTGATCACGCCCGACGTCGGCGGGGCGTTCGGGGCGAAGTTCGGCGCCGATCCCGAGCACGTCGTCACGGCCGTGGTGGCCCGGCGCTTCGGCCGTCCGGCCCGCTGGGTCGAGACGCGGTCGGAGAACATGCTGGCGATGACGCACGGCCGCGGCCAGCTGCAGACCGTCACGATCGGCGGCCGCCGCGACGGCACGGTGCTGGCCTACCGGATCGAGATCGTCCAGGACTCCGGCGCCTACGCTCGGATCGGTGCGCTGCTGCCGTCGCTGACCAAGCTGATGGCCCCGGGCGTCTACGACATCCCGCGCGTCGAGGTGGTGGCTCGCAGCGTCGTCACCAACACCACGCCGATGGGCGCCTATCGCGGGGCCGGCCGGCCCGAGGCGACGGCCGCGATCGAGCGGGCGATGGACCTGTTCGCCGCCGAGATCGGCCTCGACCCGGTCGAGGTGCGCCGCCGCAACCTGCGCCCGCCGTTCACCGAGCCGATCAAGACGTCGATGGGCGCCAAGTACGACAGCGGCAACTACGAGGCGGCGCTGGATCGCGTGCTCGACGCCGCCGGCTACGCCGACCTGCGCCGCGAGCAGGGCGTGCGGCGCGAGCGCGGCGACGTGGTGCAGCTGGGCATCGGCGTGTCGACCTACGTCGAGATCACCGGCGGGGGCGACGAGGCCGGCGACCCCCACGAGAACGCCACCGTCGAGGTGCGCCCGGACGGCACCGCCACCATCCTGACCGGCACGTCCCCGCACGGGCAGGGCCACTCGACGGTATGGGCCATGCTGGCCAGC
>DATBER010000085.1:0-10435 GCA_036558905.1 Jatrophihabitantaceae bacterium
TCGTGGCCGACCCCCGGTTCGCCCGGTCAGCAGGTGACCGAGAGCATCGGCAACCTGACCAACGGCAGCAACTACACGGCCCAGGTCCGCGGCTGCAACGAGGCCGATCAGTGCGGCACCTGGTCGCCGTCCTCGAATCAGGTGACCCCGTTCGGCCCGATGAGCGGGCCATCGGCGAGCGGCTCGCACAGCGGATGTGGCACCGCCGGCGACAAGACGGGCACGGTCACCTTCAACTGGTCCGGCGGCAGCGGCAATGGTCGCGAGGCCAAGTACCAGATCAACGTCGACAACGGAGGTTGGCAGACCAAGGGCGTCGTGCCAAACGGCTCCTCTGTCACCAACACCTACAACTGCAATACGACGCACACATTCCAGGTACGCCTCATCCGCACCTTCGACGGGCAGACAACCAGCGCGGTCTCCGCTCCGTCGCAGAAGCTGCCTCAACCGCCGCCGGCGCAACCACCGAGGCAGGTAACGGTGAGCCACGGCGCCAATGCCAGCAGCCAGTCGGGCTGCTCGTCGACGTGCTACTTCGTGCACATCACGATGCAGAACTTCAGCGCGAACACGAGCTACAACTGCCACCTCACGACGGGTCACGGCGACGTCCGCGACTACAGCGAGCGCACCAACGGCAGCGGCAGCTTCTCCGGCGACACCGGCTTCTACTACGGCTTCCACGATGCCGTCACCGTTAACTGCGGCGGCACCAGCGGAACGAAGAACCCATTCGTATGAGGAGACATAACTCGTGAACGACATGACGCCGGATCAGGCGGCCTGGTTCGCCGACGTGTTCGGCCGGCTGACCACGAACATCGGCCAGGCCGTGCTGGGCAAGCAGCACGTGGTGCGCCTGGCGCTCACCTGCCTGGTCTCCGAGGGGCACCTGCTGCTGGAGGACTTCCCCGGCACCGGCAAGACGATCCTGGCCCGGTCGCTGGCGAACACCGTGCACGGGTCGAACTCGCGGATCCAGTTCACGCCCGACCTGCTGCCCTCCGACGTCACGGGCGTGACGATCTACGACCAGAGCAAGGGCACCTTCGACTTCCACCCCGGGCCGATCTTCTCCACGATCGTGCTGGCCGACGAGATCAACCGGGCCTCGCCCAAGACGCAGTCGGCGCTGCTGGAGGTCATGGAGGAGGGCCGGGTCACGGTTGACGGCGTCTCGCACAACGCCGGCCGGCCGTTCATGGTGATCGCGACCCAGAACCCGATCGAACAGGCCGGCACCTACCGGCTGCCCGAGGCCCAGCTCGACCGGTTCCTGATGAAGTCCAGCCTCGGCTATCCCGACCACGAGGCGACGGTCGCGCTGCTGAGCGAGTCCGCCGTACGCGACCGGACGACGGCCGTGCAGGCGGTGGTCACCGCCGAGCAGATCTCCGAGATGGCCAAGCTGGCCGCGGGCGTGCACGTCGACGCGGCCGTGCTGGCCTACGTCAGCCGGCTGGCCGAGGAGTCGCGCCGGCACCAGCACGTCAAGCTCGGGCTGTCGGTGCGCGGCTGCCTGGCGATGGTGCGCACCGCCAAGACCTGGGCCGCGTCGCTGGGCCGCAACTTCGTCACGCCCGACGACATCAAGGAGCTGGCCGTTCCGGTGCTGAGCCACCGGATCCTGCTCGACGCCGAGGCGCAGTTCGCCGGCACCACCGTCTACGAGGTGATCGACGCGATCCTCGGCACGGTCGTCCCACCGACCGAGAGAGCCGCCTAAGTGCGCCTCCCCGACACGTGGTCGACGCTCGCGTCGACGCTGACCCGCCCGGACGGTCCGGCGGCGGGCGTCGTCGAGCGCACCTCGGACGCGGCCCGGGTGGTGCGCCGGGTCGTCACGCCGATCGGTTGGGCCGTGCTGGGCACCATGATTACAGCCTGGCTGTTGGGTTGGCAGCTCGGCTGGCGCGAGGCGATGCTGCTGGCCGCGGCCTGCCTGTTGCTGCTCGTGATGTCGCTGGTGTTCCTGATCGGCCGGGCCACCCTGCACGTCAACGTCCTGTTGCAGCCGAGGCGGGTGTCGGTCGGGGCGCCGGCCGCCGGACAGGTGAACATCACCAACATCTCTCCCCGGCGCATGTGGCCGATCCGCCTGGAGTTGCGGGTGGGCGCCGCGGTCGCCCGGTTCAACCTGCCGTCGCTGGCCAGCAACCACGAGCACGACGAGCTGTTCGTCATTCCCACAACGCGGCGGGCCGTCGTGCCGGTCGGCCCGGCCCTCACGGTGCGCGGCGACCCGCTCGGGCTGATGCGCCGCGAGGTCGCGTGGACCGGCGTCACCGAGCTGTTCGTGCACCCGCGCATCGTCGGGCTCGACCCGCTCGGGTCCGGATTGCTGCGCGACCTCGAGGGGCAGAGCTCCAACGCCGTCTCGCAGAGCGACCTGGCCTTCCACGCGCTGCGCGACTACGCCGCGGGCGATGATCGGCGCTACATCCACTGGCGCTCGTCGGCGCGCACCGGGCAGCTCATGGTGCGCCAGTTCGTCGACACCCGGCGCATCCACGCCACGATGGTCGTGGACGGCGACCCCTCCGCGTACGCCAGCGAGGACGAGTTCGAGCTGGCCTTGTCGGCCGCCGGGTCGGTGGCCGTCCGGGCCATCCAGGACGAGCAGCAGGCCAGCATCATCGCCTCGACGGAGGCGGTGTCCGACGGCAACATCCAGCAGATCCTCGACGGACTGACCCGGGCCGAGTTCGCCGAGGACGAGGCCGATCTCGCCACGCTCACCGGGCAACTGCTGCGCACCGCGCCGGACACGAGCATCGCGATGCTCATCACCGGATCGATCCTTCCGTTCGGCACGGTCCGCCGGGCCGCTGCCTCGCTGCCGCCCGAGATCGACACCGTCGCACTGCGGGTCGACCCCAACGCCGACGCCGGCATGACCACCGTCGGCAACATCACCGTGCTGACCTTGCACGCCCTCAACGACCTGCCCGCGCTGATGCGGGTGGTGGCCGAGCGATGACCGCCGCCCCCAGTCGCCACCGCCGGGCGGCCGAGCCCGCGAAGCGCTCGGCCGTCGTTCCCGAGCAGCTCGGCGACCTGGCCTTCCTGGCCGCCCTGTGCGTGCTCGCCCTGCTGGTGCTGCGTTCGACCTACGGGGGCAGCGGCTACCTGATCGCCGGCGGCATCGGCACAGCCGTCGGGCTGCTCGTCAGTTACGCCGGGGCGCTGCTCGCCGTGCCGGTACTGCTGGTCGCCCTCGCCACCGTGGCGGCCTATTTCGTCATCGGGCTGATCGCCCCCGGGCCGAAGTCGCTGTCCGGTCTGGTCGACGTTGCCGGCCACGGCTGGAAGCAGTTGCTCACGACGCTGCCGCCGATCGGCAACAGCGGCCCGTTGCTCGGCATCCCGTTCCTGCTCGGCCTGCTCGCCGCGGCGCTCGGCGGAACGCTCGCGCTGCGCACCAAACCGTCGTTCGCGCCGCTGCTCGCGCCGGCCGCTCTGCTCGCGGCGACCATCCTGCTCGGCCTGCCTCGGGCGTCCACCCTGCCGATCGGCGCCGCGTTCGTGGCGATCGCCCTGGCCTGGGCGGCGATCCGCCACCAACGCACCCGCCCGATCGTGCAGCACGGCGCCCGGCAGACGACCCGGCTCGTGCTCGGCGTGGGCATGCTGGCCCTGGCCGCGCTCGGCGCGTCGGCGATCGGGCCCGGGTTCCCGCTGGCCAAGACCAACAAGCGGGTCGTGCTGCGCAACTACGTCCACCCCCCGTTCGACCTGCAGCAGTACCCGAGCCCGCTCGCCGGCTTCCGCAAGTACACGAAGAACGGCCCGCTCTACGACAAGACGCTGTTCACCGAGTCCGGCCTGCCCGACGCCGCGCCGCTGCGCATCGCCACCATGACGACCTACGACGGCAAGGTGTGGGGGACGGGAAACCCCGACGACACGACCGCGTCGACCTCGACGTTCCAGCGGATCGGCACGTCGATCGCGACCACCGGCGACGACCCGAGCGCCGGCGTGAAGGTGCACATCGACCCGAACTACAACGACGTGTGGCTGCCCACCGCCGGGCAGCTGTCCACGGTCAGCTTCTCCGGTAAGAACCGCAAGCAGTACGGCGGCGCGTTTCGCTACAACCTCGACACCGACACCGGAGTCGTGCCGCCCCGGCTGCAGGGCGGCGACAGCTACACCATGCACGCCCGCGTGCCCCCGGCCGCGCCGGACCTGACGAGGGTCACCCCGTACGGCACCTCCGAGATCTCCCCCGACGTCACCGCGTTCCTGCAGAGCGCCACGACGGCGTGGACGCACGGCGTCGACGGCACCTGGCCGCAGGTGCTCGCCGTGGCCAAGCACCTGCACGACGTCGGCCGCTACAGCGACGGCGCCGGCGACGAGGCGCAGTACCTGCCCGGGCACAGCATCGGCCGGCTCACCTCGTTCCTGTCGGGCACCCAGATCGTGGGCGACGACGAGCAGTACGCGGCCACGTTCGCGCTGATGGTCAACTTCCTGGGCGTGCCGGCCCGGGTCGTGCTCGGCGCGGTGCCCGAGCCCGGCGGCGTCGTCAAGGGCAAGGACGTGCACGCCTGGGTCGAGGTGCACGCCGCCGACGGCAGCTGGCTGCGCATCCCGACCGGCGAGTTCATGCCGGACACGTCGAAGAAGCCGGACAAGATCCCGCCCCAGCAACAGCAGAACTCGTCGGCGGCGGTGGTGCCGCCGCCGAACGCGGTGCGCCCACCGAGCTCGCTCGACAGCCCCGACCAGCAGCAGACGCGCGTCGACCGGCGCACCAGCGACAAGGGTTCGCACAGCGGCGGCAGCCAGTTACTGCACGCCCTGGGGTTGGTCGGCAAGTACGGCGGCCCGCCCATAGCAGTGATCGTGCTGCCCGGCCTGCTGATCGTCGGCCTGAAGGGCTTGCGCCGGCGGCGGCGCCGCACCCGGGGGCCGACCACCACTCAGGTGGCCGCCGGCTGGCGCGAACTGGTCGACTACGCCCGGGACCTGGGCCGGCCGGTGCCCGGCGGGCAGACGCGTCGCGAGGACGCCCGCTCGCTCGGACCGCTCGGGCTGGCGCCGCTGGCCGCGTCGGCCGACTCGGTGGTGTTCGGACCGGGTGATCCGTCGCCGGATGCCGCGAGCTGGTACTGGTCAGAGGTCGAGCGGGCCCGCCGTGACATCAACCGCAACCTCTCGCGCTGGCAGCGGCTGCGCGCGGCGATCAGCGTTCGCTCGTTCCGCACGCCGCGCCGCGCGGTGCGGGTGACCAACCAGACACGGTCGTCCACCGCCTGATCGACCAGACTCGGGACATGGACCGAGTCCGCGCCGAACGCTTCCTGCTCGACCACGGGGCCGACCGCATCGATCACCCGGGCGGCACGCTCTACGCCCACCTGGGCCGGGTCGCCGACCAGCTGGCTGCCTGGGGCGCCTCCGACGATGTCGTGCTGGCCGCGCTGTGCCACGCCACCTACGGCACCGACGGGTTCGCCACCGCGCTGCTGCCGGTCGCCGAGCGTCCCACCCTGGCCGACGTGATCGGTCCGGCCGCCGAGGGCATCGTCTACCTCTATGCCAGCTGCGACCGGGGCAAGACGTATCCGGAGCTGGGCGGCTCGGGTGCGGTGTCCTTCCACGACCGGTTCACCGGTCAGGCCCGCCCGGTCGGTGCCGACGAGCTGCGCGACTTCATGGCGATCACCGCCGCCAACGAGCTGGACGTGTTCGCGCACAACGCCGAGCTGGCCGACCGCTACGGCCGCTCGTTCCTCGCCGTGCTCACCCGCGCCCGGGACCGGCTGTCCCGTCCGGCCTGGGCCGCGGCGCAGTTGGCGCTCAGCCCGGTGGCGATCAGCCATCTCGACCACTTCGTGCTGACCGTCGCCGACATCGACCGCACCCTCGACTTCTACCAGCAGGCACTCGGCATGACCCCGGTCGTTTTCGGCGACGGCCGGCACGCGCTGGAGTTCGGCGACAGCAAGATCAACCTGCACCGGGCCGGCAACGAGATCGCGCCGCACGCCGACCACCCGAAGCCCGGCAGCGCCGATGTGTGCCTGATCGCCGCGACCCCGATCGAGCAGGTGATCGCTCACCTGCAGGCGAGCGGCGTGCCGATCGTCGAGGGGCCGGTCAGCCGCACCGGCGCCCGCGGCGAGCTGATGAGCGTCTACCTGCGCGACCCGGACGGGAACCTGGTCGAGATCAGCAACTACGCCGACTAATCATCCGACGTACTTCCGTCGCTACCCTGATGACTGCCCGGAATCAGCAGACACATACGGTCATCGTTCTTGACACATCGGATGTCTGGTGCTTGTGTGGGCGGGCAGCTTGACCGAGGACGCGCCGGCACCGCCGCCGGTCGGTGGCAACGTTCGGGCATCCGATCCGCCGCGTCCTGCCCCACGTGATTCCCCCCGATCCCGTAGGAGGCGCGTCGATGACCGCTCGACGAGCGTTGATCGTTCCGGCGATGGTGGCGGGCACCCTGCTGGCGGCGTCGGCCGCCGCGGCACCCGCCTCGACCGCTTCCCCGCCGCCGCCTGCGTTGACGCTCTACGCCGCCCCCAACGGCGACGGCCCGCTGTGCCTGCCGAGCCGGCCGTGCTCGATCGAGCAGGCCCAGCGGGTGGTCCGCGTTCTGGCGCCGGTCATGCGCCAGGACATCACCGTGCGGCTGGCGCCCGGCACGTTCCGGCTGACCGAGCCGCTCACCCTCGACAGTCGCGACTCCGGCCGCAACGGTCACGTGGTGCGCTGGCAGGGCTCGCCCGGCACTGTGCTGTCCGGCGGCCTGACGGTCAGGCACTGGACGCCGGTGCCCGGTCGGTCCGGGCTCTGGTCGGCGCCCGCCCCGAAGGGCCTGGACAACACTCGGCAGCTCTACGTCAACGGTGTGCGGGCGGCCCGGGCATCGGGGCCGGTGCCGGTACAGGTCATCAAGACGGCCACCGGGTACACCGCGTCGGCCGACACCCTGGCCCACTGGCGCAACCCGTCGGACATGGAGTTCGTCTACACGGCCGGCGAGGCATTGTGGAACGTGCAGCGCGACGGACTCGGCCAGTGGACTCAGCCGCGGTGCCCCATCGCCGCGATCGACGGTACGACGATCATGATGGCCCAGCCGTGCTGGGACAACTCCACCAAGCGTGTCGAGTTCCCCGACATACCGGGGCGTACGGTCAGCATGGTCGGGCCGGGCAGCCTGACCAATGACGCCCACCCGACGTACCTGGAGAACGCGTTCGAGCTGCTCGACCAGCCCGGCGAGTGGTACCTCGACCGCACCGCGCACACCATCTACTACATGCCGCGGCTCGGCGAGCATCTCCAGCAGGCCGACGTCGAGGCGCCCGTACTGCAGACGCTGGTCGACGAGCACGGCACACCCAGCGCCCCCGTGCACGACATCACCTTCGACGGGGTGCAGTTCTCCTACGCCACCTGGCTCGGCCCGTCGTCGCCGCAGGGCTTCTCCGAGATCCAGGCGGGCTACCAGATCACCGGCGACAACGGCTGGGCCGTCGAGGGGTTGTGCCACTACGTCGCCGGCGGTACCTGCCCGTTCGGCGCCTGGACGAAGGAGCCGGGCAACGTGACGGCGTCCTACGCCCACCACGTGGCGTTCACCGACGACGTGTTCGCGCACCTCGGTGCGGCCGGGCTCGACCTCGGCGACGGCACGCAGGACTCCACCGTGCAGGGCTCGATCGTCACGGACACGTCCGGCAACGGCATCGAGGTCGGCGGGGTCGACGACGCCGACGCCACCGCCGACAACGACATCACCCGCAACGTCACGGTGGCCGACAACCACCTCTACGACCTGCCCCGCGAGTACCGCGGTGGCGTGCCGATCGTCAACGGCTACTCGCAGCACGACCTGATCACGCACAACCAGATCAACCACGTCGCGTACAGCGCGATCTCGATGGGTTGGGGCGGCTGGCCGGACAAGATCGGCGACCCGCCGACTCCGAACTTCTCGCACGACAACGAGGTCAGCCACAACCTGATCTACGACTACATGCTGTCGCTGGACGACGGCGGCGGCATCTACACCCAGGGCATCACCGGTACCTCGATGGCCGACGGCGAGAAGGTGATCGGCAACGTCATCTACGACCAGGGCGGCCTGGGCAAGAACATCTACACCGACAACGGCTGCACCTACGAGACGATCGAGGGCAACGTCCTCTACAACGCCTCGTACGCGAACGTGGCCAGCCGGCACACCGACTACCGCGATGCCCTCGGCAACAACGACCCGACGCTGATCGAAGGCAACTACTGGCAGCAGGGCGACCCCGACTCCGACAACGCCGGCCTGGTGACCCAGGGCAACCACCTGCTGTCCAGCCCGGACGCGGCGCCGAAGGACATCGTCGACAGCGCCGGCCTCGAGGCGGCCTACCAGGGCCTGCTGCGACAGCGGGTCGGCGGAGTGGCGGCTCCGGAAATCCCGTCGCGAGTGGGCAGCTTCGCCGCCGACGGTGCCGTCTACGTGATGTGGACGGCGACGATCGGCAACGACGGTGCGCCCGTGCAGTCGTACACGGCCACCGTCACGGGCGGGGCCAGCGCGACGATCAGCGCGGCCGACTTCCAGCGTCTGGGCTACGTCGTCGTGCCGGGCCTGACCAACGGCACGGCCTACACGGCGACGGTCACCGCGCACAACACCGCAGGCGACAGCCCGCCGTCGCTGCCCACCGCGCCGGTCACACCCGGACCGCTGGCCGGCCAGACCGCTGGGGCGCCCACCGGGCTCAAGGCTCGCGGCGGCACGGACGCGATCGGCCTGCAGTGGACGCCGCCCTCGTCGACCGGTGACACCCCGGTGATCGGCTACCGGATCACCGGGTCGGACGGGCGCACCATCGACGTCTCCGGCCGCGACGTGCTGGTCAGCCAGCCGACAGCCAAGGCGCTGATCCGGGTCGTCAACGGTCTACAGCCGGGCAGTAGGTACACGTTCACGATCGCCGCGGTGACGGCCGGCGGCGTCGGGGCCAGTGCCTCGGTCAGCGCGTCGACCAGTGCGGCGTGCCCCGGCGCGGCCCTGACCGCCACTCCGAGCGCGGTGCTGGCCCAGGCGGGCGGCACGGCGCAGGTGACCAGCCAGCTGACCAACGGTTGCACCACTCCCATGACGGGTGTGCAACTTTCGCTGACCGCGCCGGCCGGGTACCAGGTGTCGCCCAGCTCGCCGCCGACGGTGCCGGACCTGTCGCCCGGCCAGTCGGCGTCGGTGACCTGGACCGTCACCGTGCCGAGTAACCCGGTGCCGGCCGCCCAGCTCGTGCACCACGCGGCCTTCCACGCCGACAGCGATCAGGCCGAGGGCATAACCACGATCTCGACCGTGGACGTCCCGGCCGACTCGCTGTCGGCGCTCTTCGACAACACGGCGGTCAGCAACGACACCGACACCAGCGCCGCGAACATCGACGGCGCCGGGTCGAGCCTGTCCGCGCAGGCGCTGGCTGGTCAGGGCGTGACGCCGGGCGCCACGATCAGCCACGGCGGGTTCACGTTCGCCTGGCCGGACGCCGACGCGGGACAGCCCGACAACGTCGCGGCCGGCGGGCAGGCGCTGCACCTGAGCGGCTCGGGCGCCAACCTGGGCCTGCTCGCGACCTCGACGTACGGCCCGTCCACCGGTACCGGGCGCATCGTGTACTCCGACGGCACCAGCCAGGGCTTCACCCTGACCACGCCCGACTGGTACAGCAACCCGCCGAGCGGCAGCGACGTCGCGATCGCCATGCCGTACCGCAACCGGGCCGGGAACATCCAGCAGACGCACGACATCCACGTGTTCGTGGTCTCGGTGCCGCTGCAGGCCGGCAAGACGATTTCCACAGTCGTGCTACCGAACGTGAGCCAGGGCGTGACCTCGGGCGTCGCCGCCCTGCACGTGTTCGCCCTCGCGATCAGCTGAAAGGACTCCTCATGAGGCGAGCTCTTCTCGTCGTCGCGGCCCTTGCCGTGGCGCTGGTGCCGGCGGTAGCTGTGGCCGACCGCTCCGACGCCCACTCCCCGATCCTGGCGGCCACTCCCCCGATGGGCTGGAGCAGCTGGAGCGCGCTGCGGGGCAACATCAACGAGGACAAGATCAAGGCCGAGGCGCAGGTCATGCACGACCAGCTGCGTCAGCACGGCTACCAGTACATCAACATCGACTCGGGCTGGACCGATCACCTCGACGCGTACGGTCGCGACGCCTGGAACACGACGAAGTTCCCGAGCGGCATCCCGGCGCTGGCCGCCTACGTTCACCACCTGGGCCTCAAGCTCGGGCTCTACCTGCTGCCCGGCATTCCCAAGGCGGCCGTCGCCGCGAACACGCCGATCCTGGGCACGCCCTACCACGCGGCCGACATCGCCGACACGACCACCGAGGGCAACACGTACACCGACTCGTGGCGCATCGACTTCAGCAAGC
>DATBER010000086.1:0-12564 GCA_036558905.1 Jatrophihabitantaceae bacterium
GCTGGTGGCCAGGGGCGGGATCGAACCGCCGACCTACCGCTTTTCAGGCGGTCGCTCGTACCAACTGAGCTACCTGGCCGTCGTTGCCGTCCGACGCGGTCGCGGGGCGGCGGGACCCGGCGAGTCTACCGGAGCGGGTGCGCCGCGCGCGCCGGCCTATGCGGGACCGCGCGCCTCGTCGTAGCGCTGCAGAATCAGGGCGGCGATCGCCGGATGGGCGCCGAGCGGCTCGGTGACGGCGACTGCCCCGGCCCGGGCGGCGACTGTGCGCAGCGTCTCGTAGAAGAAGCCTTCGCCGAGCAAGTATGTCGCGACGGCGACCCGTCCGGGCAACGCACCGAGCGATGACGCGAGCGAGGCGTCGACGGTGAGCGGATGCACCGGGCGGTCGACGGCGGCTGCCAACAAGGTAGCGGCGTCGGCCAGATCGCGGCGCGCCGAAACGTGCGTCGACGGCGAGCCCACGAGGGCGATCGTGTCGACGACGTAAGGGGAAAGCCGCTCGACGAGCACCCGTACGAGAGCCCGATCCGGGCCGAGATGCCGTGCGACGCGTACCGCGCCGGCGGATGCAGAAGCCGCGGTCGCCGGGATGTCGTCCACCACGTGGTAGCCGCCGGACAGCAGGACCGGCACGACGACCGCCGGGCCGGACCGCTCGCTCAGCACCGAGGACAGCGGCGGTTGCTGCACGTCGAGATATGCGACTACGACCTCGAGGGACGGGCGCAGCGACCGAATCCGCGAGATCAGCGCCGCCGAGGTGGCTGCGCCGGCGGCCGATCGGGTGCCGTGCACGGCGGCGATCAGGGCGGGAGTCATGGCCCGCCGATCGTAGAAGGGGTGCCCGTGGGAACGCTCTTTCCCCACGGATGCGGATTTGGTGTCTTGACAAACAAATTATGGTCAAGCTTGCATCACGCAGACGAGAGGGACCTATCCGGCGTCACGGCGATGCCGGACCTCACCCCCAGGAGGTATGAATGCTTCCTCGTATCGCGATCACCGGGCGCTCCAGACGGTGGGTCGCCACCACCGTCGGCGCCGTCCTCGCGATCGGCGCGGCCGTCCTGGTCGGCGCGCAGAACGCCACTGCGGCCGGACCGCTCTACCTGAACCCGCACGCCAGCCCCCAGGCGCGGGCGGCCGATCTCGTGAAGCACATGACGCTCGGCGAGCAGATCGGCCAGATGGTGCAGATCCAGGTCGGCCACCTCTACGGCGACTGCACCGGCTACAACGCCGGCCAGCTGAATCCGACGTGCGAGCAGCAGGTGCTGATCACTGACGGCGCCGGCTCGATCCTGTCCGGCGGCGGTGACGTGCCGGGCGAGGGCGCCCTGCCGAATACTCCCCAGACCTGGGCCGAGCAGATCAACGCGATCGAGAAGTACTCCATCGACCACAGCCGGCTGCACATCCCGGTCATCTACGGCGCGGACGTCGTGCACGGCCACAACGACATCGTCGGCACCACGCTGTTCCCGCACCAGATCGGCTTGGGCGCGACGTTCGACCCGCAACTCGTCGTCGACGCGCAGACCTCGGCCGGTAAGGCCGCGGCCGCGACCAACGTCCGCTGGGCGTTCGCGCCGGTGGCCGACGTCGACACGAACTCACGGTGGGGCCGCTACTACGAGTCCTTCGGCGAGGACCCCGTGCTCGACGGACGGATGGCCGCCTCCGCGGTCACTGGCCTACAGAGCAGCGGAATCGTGACCGCCAGCGTCAAGCACTTCGCCGGCTACGGCGCGGCCGACAGTGGCCTCGACCGCACTCCGACCGACATGTCGCTGCGCAGCTTCGAGACGAACCAGTTGCCGTCCTACGCCGAGGCCATCAAGGCCGGGGCTGACACGGTGATGGTCGACTCCGGCTCGATCAACGGCGTGCCGGCCCACGCGTCGCACTACCTGCTGACCGACGTGCTGCGCGGCCGGCTCGGTTTCACCGGCGTGGTCATCAGCGACTGGAACGACGTCGCCGAACTGCAGACGCGCTACCACCTGGCGGCCGACTACGAGCACGCGATCGCGCTGGCCGTCAACGCCGGCGTCGACGAGACGATGGAGCCGATGGACGCCGACGCGTTCACCAGCAACCTGAACAACGCCGTGCAGGACGGGCTGGTCACCAAGAAGCGGGTCGCCGAGGCCGCGCAGCGGATCCTCGAGCTGAAGTTCAAGCTCGGCCTGTTCGACCATCCCTACGTGGACGCGTCGAAGGCCGACTCGATCCTGGGCGCCGACCTCCCCCTGGCGCGCGAGGCAGCGGCCGAGTCCAGCGTTCTCCTGCGCAACCAGGGCGACGTGCTGCCGTTCGCCAAGTCGGCCAAGCTGGTCGTTACCGGCCCGGCGGCCGACTCGGTGGCCGACACGCTCGGTGGCTGGTCGGTGGGCTGGCAGGGCGTTCCGGCCGGTAGCGCCGAGGACGCCGTCACCGTCCGCGAAGGTCTGCAGAACGCCGGCGGCGCCAACGTCACCTACGCGGCGACCCAGGCCGACGCGGTCAGCCAGCTCGGCTCGGCCGAAGCGGCGGTGGTGGTGCTCGGACGCGACCCCGGCGCCGAGGGTCCGAACGACCAGCGCGATCCGGAACTGCCGGCCGACCAGCAGGCGCTGGTGGCCGCCCTGAAGGCAACGGGCAAGCCGGTGGTGGTCGTGCTGATCGACGACCGGCCCGACGCCTTGGGCACGGTGAACAACGACGCGGCCGCGCTGCTCATGGCCTGGCGTCCGGGCACCGAAGGCGGCGACGGCGTGGCCGACGTGCTGTACGGCGCGGTCAACCCCAGCGCGCGGCTGCCCGTCACGTGGCCGAAGAACGCGGCCGACCAGCCAAACAACTACCGGGCGAACGACGTGTCGTCCACCGGTTCCGGCTACGACCCGCTCTACCCGTTCGGCGCCGGCCAGTCCTACACGACGTACACGTCGTCGGTGTCGGGGGTGTCGCGCACCAACGGCGGAGTCGACGTCAAGGTCGCCGTGGCGAACACGGGCCACGTGGCCGGCGACCTCGTCGTCCCGGTGTACGTGTCGCAGCCGGTGAGCGCGGTGCTCGTGCCGATCAAGCGGCTGGCCGGCTTCACCCGGGCGCACCTCGACGCCGGACAGTCGAAGACGGTGACCGTGAACGTCGCGTCGAGCGCGCTGGCGGTCGTGCCGGGTGACATCAACGGCGCCGGGCCGATGGCTGTCGAGCACGGTCAGTACGTGTTCTCGACGGGCACCGTGTCCGACGCGGTCACCCAGGCGGCGACGAACACGATCACCTTGTAGTGGTGGGAAGTTGAGGTCTGCTCGCAACGGCGCGAGCAGACCTCAACTACGTTGGCGGGACAGCCAGGAGCGAATCAGCAGGCGCAGCAGGCCGGCCTCCCAGCGGGTGTACTGGAAGCCGACGATCACCAGCAACGCCAGCAGCTCGGGATCGAGCAGGTACATCCACATCGCCGGATCGCTCAGCATCATCGGGCAGGCGGCCAGCACGGCGGCCGCGCCCGCCCACAACAGCCAGACCCAGCGCGGATGCCCGAGAAACGGGCGGCGCAACCAGACGTTGGGCGAGGAGACGGCCATGCCGCCATTGAACCGACTCCCGTCAGGTGAGGGTCAAGCCGACCGGCATGCTGTGCGCACGACCGTGCTGTTCGACGGAGACGTCTGGGTCCACTACGGCTTCGTGTTCGGCCTGCACACCGGCGGGGTGCCGCTGGTGATCGAGGCCTTGGCCGCCGAGCCGTCGCTGGTGGATTCCTGGGAGGACGTCGTCGAGGCCTCGCTCGTCGTCGACGACGTCGAGCTGGAGCTGCGGTCGTTCCAAAGCTCGGTTGCGCTGACCGTCCCGGCGCCGGGCAGCTGCCGCGCTACTGCGCCGGTGGGCTGGACGCGTCGCACGCGCAGCTCAACTGGCGCGCATCAACTATGACCTGGCCGAGGCCCTCGTCGGCCTCGACGCCCCGTCGCAACGCCGGATCGCCGGCTGGGCCGCGCGGCCAGCCTGCCGATCCGCCGGGCTGATCGACCTCGACTGGGTGGTACCCGCCCCTCGACGCCCTCGAGCGGGGTGAGCCGGTATCGCCGGTCGACGATCCGCCGCAGTTGTGGGCCACCGCGTTCCCCGGACCGCTCGCGCTCACGGTGCGGCGCACGTCCGGGCCCTCGACCCTGTCGCCGAAGGCGGCCGCGGTGGACGCCGACCCGTCCCGGGCGGTCGTCGGGGCGGTCGACGCGGCGGCCAGCAGAGATGCGGATCGGTCGGCATTCTTCGCCGAGCTCCGCCGGGCGTTCTCCCTCGCCGGGCCTAGCTGACGAACACGCCGATCAAGCCGGTGAGGCACACCAGCGCCGTCGCGCCGGCCACCGTCAGGATCAGCCGAGCGTCGGCCGGGGAGTCACCGGCATCGATCGCTGTTCTCATCGCGACATACCGTCGATGCGCGCGCAGCAGAACACCGACCGCGGCGCCGGCGGCCGGGGCGGCGAGGGCGATGAACCACAACTGCCCCTCACCGGCGCGGCGCAGGAAGAGAGCGCACACGACCAGGTAGGCCAGGCCGGTTCGCGTCCAGGCCAGGTAGGTGCGTTCGGCTTGTACGCCGGCGCTGTCCGATCCGGCAGCGCTCGTCACTTGGTGCCCTTGGAGAACACGATGAACACCAGGGCCAGCAGCGTCACCACGAGCGAGCCGGCGGCGATCACCAGCGGCAGCCGTGACGGCGGCAACGGCTCGTTCAGTCGCAGGGCACGCTCGTTGGCGTCCCATCGTCGGTAGCACGTCGCCGACACCACGATCGCCAGGACGATCAGGATCACGCCGAGCACGTGGCGCGCGCCGGAGAACACCGAGAACTCGGGCACGAGCTGGACGACGGCGATGCCGCCGGCGACCAGCGCGAGTGCGGTCCGTATCCAGGCGAGGAACGTCCGCTCGTTCGCCAGGGTGAAGCGGTAGTCCGGGCGCTCGCCGACCTCTTCGATCCGCGGCCGGCGACGGTTCCATAAGCGCCGCCCCGGCGGCGCGGCCGAATCGGGAGCAGATCCCTCCGCCGGCTCGCCCACCACGCGATTATGGTCCCAGGCGCGGTCCGGAGGGGTGCGGCGCCCTAGGACACTAGGCGCTGAGCAGCTCGATCAGTTCGTGACCCCGCGCCGTGCGGCTGACCCACACAGACTGGCCGCGCCGCTCCCGCACGATGAGGCCGGCCGCCTCGAGCTGGCCGGCGTGGTAGGTGGTCATGCGCGGGCTGCATCCCACCGCGGCCGCCAGCTTGCCCATGCTGATCGGACGATCGGCCGCCTGCAGCACGTCGGCCCGCGTCCGGCCGAGCACCTGGGTGAGCGGGTCCCCGTGAGTCGCAACGTTCTCGGCGAGACCGGTCTGGCCGGGCACGGGGTAGGCGAGGTAGACGACATCGGGCAGGTCGAAGCCGACCATTCGGCCCATCGGACCGGCGATGGTCGGCACGAGCACCAGCCGCCGCCCGTTCAGGTCGACCGTGGCCTCGCTCAGGGCGGGCACCCAGATCTCGCCGCGCTCGTACCGGATCCGCGGATGCAGCGTGTTCAGCAACACGTCGGTGCCGCCTCGCACGACCGCGGCGCCGACCCGGCGGGCCTCGAGGTCGAGCAGCGGCTGCGCGCGCTGCCACCTGGGCGAGACGGCCGACCAGGCGTCGAGCGTCGCCGTGGCGTAGGAGTCCAACCAGCGCCGGGGCCGGTCGGCCGGCGCGCGCCAGGCCGTCGGCAGGTCCGGCCCGAAGGCGTTGGTCAGATCCTCGAGCACCGCGTCGTCGCTCAGATCGCGCAGTCGCTGCACCTGCTCCTCGACCGTGATGTCAGCGGTCGGCGGAATGGGCGTCGACGCGACGTCCGGGAACACCCGCTGCGCGGACGCGAGGACGGAAGTCAGGGCGAACCGCCCGGATGCCCGCACCGACGCCCGCGCCGCGCGGGCCGTCCGCCCGACGGCCGACGGCCCGAAGCAGGCGGTCAGCATCAGGACGAGCGACAGGTGCGGCGCCTTGACCAGCGCCACGTTCACGGCACCGGGATCACCGACCCGCAGGTGGTAGCGGTGCCGCCCGTAGATGCTCACCCGGGCAGCCGAGTGAGGCTTGCCGGAACCACCATTCCGGCACAGTAACGCCGTGCTATCCCGCCAGCAATGCTCTCGCCGCGGGGACCGTTGCCGTGGTGTCGGGCACGGGCTGGGGCAACGGCGCGCAGGTCGTGTCCGGACCGTTGCCCGGCTGGCGGGCCGGCAGCGTGCCGTCGGCGAGGTAGGCCGCGACCTGATCGTCCAGGCAGGCGTCGCCTTCGAGCGAGCTGCCGTGCGTGGTGCCGCCCGGCAGGGCGATCAGGCTCGAGTGCGGGAACAGCTGGCGGACCTCGAGGCTGCCCTCGAAGGGCGTGGGCGCGTCGAGGGTCTGGTCGATCAGCAGCGCGCTGCTCACCCGCCGGCCGTCGATGGTCTGCGGGCGGTGCGCCGCCGCCGGCCAGAACAGACACGGGGAGTTACCCCAGGCGTTACCCCAGGTCTCGAACGGCGCCCGGGCGAATGTCGCCCAGTTGTCGCGCGCCCAGGTGCTCCACTGCTGCGGCCACTGCACGTCGGTGCACTGCACGGCGAGATACACGGCGTAGGAGTTGTCGTTGCCGAATCCGTCGATGAGCAGGAACAGGTTCTCCAGGTTGGCCACGTCGCCGTTGTTCACGTAGCCCGCGAATGCGTCACCCAATAGCGGCCAGTTGAACTGCTTGTAGCCGGTCTGCAAGAAGATGTCGACCCACTCGTCGCCGCCGATCTTGCCGTCGGCCGGATGCAGGGTCAGCTGGGCCTCGGTCCGGTAGAACAGGGCTTCGACCGCCGTCGCCGTCTTGCCAAGGTGGTAGACGCTGTCGTACTCCGCCAGCCAGCCGAACCAGATCTTGAGGTTGCGGTCGAAGCCGATGTCCTGGTTCAGGTTGGCCTGGTAGAAGACGTTGCGCGGGTCGACGTTGCTGTCGAGCACCAGGCGACGCACGTGCGTCGGGAACAGAGTGCTGTACACCTGACCGAGATAGGTGCCGTACGAGTAGCCGTAGTAGTTGAGCTGGGCGACGCCGAGGGCGGCTCGGATGCTGTCCATGTCCTTCGCGGCGTCGATCGTGGTCATGTGCTGCAGGATCGGGCCGTTGTTGGCGGCACACGCGTCCGCATAACCCTTCGCGCGGGCCAGCCACGTTTGTACGGTCGATTGCCGCAGCGGGATGTAGGTCGGCCGGTTGAAGTCGAAGTAGTCCGGATCGCAGGACAGCGCCGGCTGCGACTCGCCGACGCCCCGGGGGTCGAAGCCGATCCAGTCGTAGTAGCCGCCGGCGCCGTTGGGCACGAGCTGCCCGAACGTGGACAGCGCGTTCGCCAGCCCGGCCACCCCGGGCCCACCGGCATTGATGAGCATGACGCCTTGGGCCTGCGAGTCCGGCACCGTGTGCCTGATGCGCGAGATCGCCAGCTTGATCTTCGCGCCGTCCGGGTGCGCGTAGTCGAGTGGTACCGGCACCAGGGCGCACTGGGCGCCGGCGTCCACCAGTGCGGGGACGTCGCACGGGCCCCAGTCGATCGACGCCGCCCGGACCGGCGCGGCCAGGGCTACCGGGGCGATCCCGGCCGCAACGAGCACTCCGGCGGCGAACACGCTCAGTCTTCTCATCGACGCACCCCACCCACGTTCGAGCCCTACGTAACCGGGCCCGATCCTGAGGCGGGCAGATCACCGCGACAAGCTCTTACAGATTTGTGTATGTGCCGAGGCCGGGTCGCCGTTCGTGGCCGCACAAAGGCCGGAACCGAGTGGCCTAAGCGAGCTTCTGACAATTCGCGCTCGATTCCGCTAGTTCGAATACTGCTCGGTCAGGCCGTATCAATTTGCAATTTCTGCGAGATCGACGACCGGCGACTCCCGGATCAGGCCGGCTCGTCTCCGCCGAACCCGAAGTAAAGCTACGATCACTCGCATGTCTGCCAGTGACACAGAACTCGACGTCCGGTATGAGCAACTCGTCCGGCGCCACCGGGCGGAATTGCAGGACGCCTATCTCAAGGGTGTTCGTCGTCTCCGCTGGGATGCGGGGCGTCTTGCCGCCGAGCGGGAACGGCGACTGCGTGAATTGCTGCGCTGGGCCGCCGACCATTCGCCGTTCTGGCAGACCCGACTGGCCGAGCACGACCTCGAGGCCTTCACCGAGGCCGACCTGCCCTTATTGCCGATCTTGACGCGGGCCGAGATGATGCAGGAGTTCGACCGTTTGGTCACCGTTCCTGGGTTGACGCTCGCCCGCGTGTCCGAACATGTCGAGAAGTTGGACGCCGACCGGTACCTCGACGACGAGTATCACGCGATCGTGACGTCGGGCTACACAGGTACACATGCGATACAGCTCTACGGCTGGGACTCGTTCGTCACTTTCGTAATGCAGGGTTCCCGCTGGACGGGTCGGCGCGGGGAGGATCCCAATGCCGTTCTGGCCCAGGCGTTCGCATGTACCGCCAAACATGAGTCGGGCGCGTTCCACGCCTTTAGCACTTTCGAAAGTGGCGGGCCGCCGTCGCATTGCTTCGCCGGCACCATGCCGCTGCCCGAAATGGTCGAGCGTC
The DNA here is from genome assembly GCA_036558905.1 of Jatrophihabitantaceae bacterium. Lineage (GTDB taxonomy): Bacteria > Actinomycetota > Actinomycetes > Mycobacteriales > Jatrophihabitantaceae > DASXRA01. The sequence goes on from DATBER010000086.1 coordinate 8,641, forward strand.
TCAATCAGGCTCACCCGCGGATCGATGCACTTCAGGGATGGCCGAGCATCATCCGGCTGCTGGCCCTGGAGGCGCTCGCCGGCCGCCTGACGCTCACCCCGACCTGGGTCAGCGTGGCCGGCGAGATGTGCACTCCGCCGGTGCGAGAGGCGATTCGCGCTGCGTGGGGCATCGAGCCCTCGGAGTTCTGGGGTTGCTCGGAAGGCACCTACGCCTTCCCGTGCGACGTCGGGCAAGGCATGCACATCGCCGACGACTTGGTGATCTTGGAGCCGGTCGACGCCGAGGGCAACGTCGTGCCGTACGGGCAACCTGCGGAGCGGTTGTTGCTCACGAACCTCTACAACCTCGACCAGCCACTGATCCGTTACGACCTCGCTGACGCAGTGACGATCTCCGACGAGCCGTGTCCGTGCGGCTGTGCCCATAAGCGGATCACCGGCATCCACGGCCGGATCGACGGGAACTTCGAGTTCGAGGGCGGGGTCTCGCTACCCCGTCGCGCGGTGGAGCGCACCGTCCTCGCCGCTCCGGGGCTGGCGGACTTCTTCGTCGGCCAGACGCCGGGTGGGGTGGATGTCTCCGTCCTGACCGACGGCTCGTGTGACCTCGAGCGCCTGCGAACGGATCTGGTGGAGACGCTCGGTCGCGGCGGGCTGGCATCGCCCGAGGTCAACGTGCGGGAGGTCGAGGCGCTGGACCGCCTCTTCTCCGGCAAGACCCGGCAGTTCGAGCCGATCCGGTCCTGACCATCGACAACGCCCGCGGCAGGTCAGTGCGCTTTCCGCCCGAGATTCAGGAGAGCACCTCACTGTCGCAGTCCTCGACTACGAGCACTTCGCCATCACGTAGTGCCCAGTGCGGGCGTCCGGCTTCGGCATATGCGGCGGCGACGGCGTCGCAGTCGGCCGTCTCGGGATGACCGGGAGAACGAACGTGGGGCACAAATGGTCGGTCGAGCAGGGCTAGGCCTGTGGTCAACGGGTTGGCGACCTCGTTGATGTTGTCGACTCGCTCCAGCCCAGTGAGATCCGGTGCCAGCACGCAGGCTCCGGCGCTGTAGCCCGCGTACACGATTGCATTGCGCCGGATCAGGTTGATCACCACGTCATCGGCGCCGGAGTCGGCCAGTACCCGCCGTAGCACGAACACGTTTCCACCGCACACCCAGACGATGTCGAAGCCCTCGAGCTGAACGACCAGCCCGGGCTGGCGCAGGTCGAGCTCGGCCACATCAAGCCCTAAGGCGCCGAGATCCGAGAACTCTCGCTGTACTCCGGCAGTCCGCTCGGCGGCCGACTGCGCGTCCATGGCATTCGCCACCACTGCGGTGCGCCGGCCGCTAGCGAGGCTGAGCAGCCGATCGGGATGATCGCCGACACGAAACGACGACAGGTACATACGCACGACAGCAGGCTATTCAATCGCGTCAAGATCGATACCGACTCATGTCAGCACGGGCGTCCGGTCGCCGTCTGACCGAGAACCTGAGTCCTTTCGCGTAGATCATCCGATCCGGCGGCGATGAACTGCTCTCGCAGACGGCGGTTGGGTGTCGACTTGCGCACCGCCGTTGCCACGGCTCGACAACGTCGCGTATAGCGCTTTGTTATGCGCCTTCACGGAGGCGAGCCTCGACCGCCCCGGAGTCCGCTGCAGAGGCGGCTGCTGCGCCCACCCGGCCGGCAGACGAACCAGGCGCTGCTCGTCGTGTTGCTGTTCGCCTTCGGCACCGGGGCCGCTACGGTCGCGATCGGCTCATCGGACCTGGCCTGGGTAGCCATCGGCCACGGGATCTGCGGTATGGCCGTGGTACTGCTCATCCCGTGGAAGTCTCGGGTGGTGCGTGGCGGACTGCGGCGCGCTCGGCCGAGCCGGTGGCTGTCGCTGCTGCTGGCCGCATTGGCGCTGGTCACGCTCATCGCGGGCTTCGGTTATGCCAGCGGATTGGTGCGCTCGATCGCCGGGCAGCCCGGCCTGTGGGTGCATATCGCGGTCGCGCTCACGCTGGTGCCTTTGGTGATGTGGCATGTCTGGGCTCGGCGCATCCGACCGCGCCGCACCGATCTGTCGCGTCGGGCGCTGCTGCGTGCCGGTCTGCTGACGGCTGGCGCGGTCGGGCTCTATGCGGCAGCCGAGGCCGCGATCAGCGTGCTGAGCCTACCCGGGGCCAGACGTCGATTCACCGGCTCGTACGAGACGGCCTCGTTCCGACCGGAGGCGATGCCCTCGACCAGTTGGCTGCTCGACGCCGTACCTAGCGTTGACCCGGACCGGTGGCGGCTGAGCGTCGAGGACGGGCAGCGCCACCGAGAACTGACGCTGGCCGAGCTGACCCGGTTCGACACCGAGGTGCGGGCCGCGCTGGACTGCACGTCCGGTTGGTACTCGCAGCAGGACTGGACCGGTGTACCGCTGAGCACGTTGCTCCACCGCGGACCGGGCGCGCAAAGCGTGTACGTGCACTCAGTCACCGGCTATTGGGTCCGCTTTCCGATCCACGACCTGGATCACTTGCTGCTCGCCACGCAGGTGGGCGCTGCACCCCTATCGGCCGATCACGGGTTCCCGGCGCGCCTCGTGGCTCCCGGGCGCCGCGGCTACTGGTGGGTGAAGTGGGTCGACCGCATCGAGGTACAGACCACGCCGTCATGGTGGCAGCCGCCATTTCCCATCAGCTGACGCGGACCGTTGGTACCGAAGCGGCTCCGAGTGGACCGTGCAGACGGGCGATCCAGCGGGGGCACAAGTGCTGGATAGCCTGTGCGGATCGTCGAGGTCGCCGACGTAGCGCTCCACGGAAGTCGGGTGTTTCGGCCGGTGATCCGACGCGCGTGAGCCACACTACCGGACGCCGTCGTCGAGAACCGCCTGGAACTCGGCCAATGTGTCCGGGTCCCCGAAACGCGCGATGTTCTGGTCGGCGCGAGTCCAGACCAACAAATCCAGGTTCTCTGCGGTACCCGAGATGGTCGCATCAGGTTCGCCGATGTCGACGCGCTCGCAGCCGGGCTGGTTGGTGAACGTCTGTCCCCATGTGGTGCCCGACCAGCGGATCGTATTCGCCAGCCAGCTGTGGCCGGTGTCTGTGGCCCGGATTTCGACGGTCCCCGTGACGCTCCGCGTCGCGTCGATGGGCACCCAGGCCCACATCACGTCGACCATGTGACCTATCCCGTCGGCGGCAACCTCGGGGTCGATCGGGCTGATTGGAAGCCTCGCAGCGAGCTCGGCGTCGACCCGGTGCATGGTCGCCTCATGAGTCTGCATCCGCCAGGTGAAGTCGACCGTCTGATCGGGCGGGAACCAGCTCCACGCCTGCTCGGACGGGTCCCGACCGTTGAGCGCGTTCAATAGGTCAGCGGTCGCCGCGCGGCGAAGATCCTGCAACTGTGCCGGGTCGTCCGGCAGCGCTGGACGCTTCCGTTCAAACTCATCGATCGCTGGCCCGGTCAACCGATCTCCGATCACGGCTGCCCAGAATCCGTGAACTTGCGTGAGATGCTTCAGGAGATCGAGGACGTTCCAATCCGGGCAGGTCGGCACCGTAGCCCCGTGATCGGTAGCGACAAGCACTGCGCCGAAGCGGTCAGATTCGGTCCGGATGCAGCGTTCGCGGTCGATCATCTGCCGAAGGCTACAACAGGGTGCCGACCCGGCGGGTCCACAAGGCGCGCGACACCGCCCCGGCCCACGCGGAGGTCAACCACCCGATCACGACGACGCCGTAGAGCTCCGACTGCGCCGTTACGGGGGGGGCACATCGGCTACTTGTGTCTTCCGAGACCACGCGGGCTGAGCGCAGGCTCGGGTGTGGTGCCTGGTCGGACGCCGGCATCGAACGTGTCGATCAGCTCGGCGCACGGTTTTATGGCAATCAACGCGTCGGCGATGGGCGCGGCCAGCTCGCCGGATTGGGTTCCG
>DATBER010000087.1:0-38704 GCA_036558905.1 Jatrophihabitantaceae bacterium
TCCGAGCGGCGTGTGGGTGGCCAACAGCGCCGACGGAACGATCCAGCACATCAACCCGGACACCGGCCGTGTCGACAAACCCGTCCCGGTCGGCTCGGACCCGGACGGCCTCGCGGTCGACGCGAACGCCGTGTGGGTCGCCGACGGCGCGAGCGGATTCGTCTCGCGCATCGACCCGGCCACGAGCGACGACCTGGGCTCAACGGAGGTCGGCGCCGGCCCGAAGGGCATAGCGCTCAGCGATGGCTCGGCGTGGGTGGCCAACCAGGCCAGCCAAAACGTCACCCGAATCGACGCCGACACCGGGCATGTGCTGGCGACGATCCCCGTCGGCGAAGGGCCGGACTCGATCGTCGCCTCGGGGAAGTACCTGTGGGTCAGCGACGCGTACGACGGCACCGTCGCGAAGATCAACCCGCGCAGCAACGTCGCTGTGCATCGATTCGCCCTCGGCGCGTCGCCCCACGGGCTGGCCAGCAAGGGGTCGTCAGTGTGGGCGGCGGCCGGAGCCTTCGCCGACCACGCGCACGTCGGCGGCACGCTCACCATCGACTCCAACGCGCCGGGCTTCAACGCGATCGACCCCTCCTCGGCGTACCTCGCGTTTCGGGAAGAGCGGATGGTGTACGACGGGTTGGTCACCTACCGCCGGGTCGGCGGGGTGGCGGGACAAACGCTCGTGCCGGATCTGGCCACCGACCTGCCGCCGCCAACCGACGGCGGCAAGACATACACGTTCAGGATCCGACCCGGCGTCCGGTACTCGGACGGGCGGCTCGTCCAGGCCTCGGACCTGCTCCGCGGCGTCCAGCGTGCACTCGTGGCGACCGGCGGTAATCCCAGCTATTTCGCGGGAATCGTCGGCGGCGCATCGTGCATAGCGCACCCGAAGCAGCCTTGTGACCTGTCGCGCGGCATCGTCGTCGATGACCGAGCCCGGCGAGTGATTTTTCACCTCACTGCTCCGGACCCGGACTTCCGGCAAGAGCTGACGATCTTCGCGGTCGCGACGCCCCCGCCCCCGTGGCCCAAGGTGGCCGGCCACTCGCTGCCGCCGGCCACCGGGCCTTACCGCATCGCGGGCTACCAGTCGCGAGGCAAGCTGCTCACGCTGGCGCGCAACCGGTACTTCCACCAGTGGTCCTTCGCGGCGCAACCCGCCGGCTATCCCGACGTCATCACCTGGCGCCTGAACACCGATGCGCGGGCCCAGGTGAACGCGGTCGTCGCCGGGCGCGCCGACGCTACCTACGGCCTGACCGGTTCGACGGCGACACCGCAGCAGCTCACCGCCTCGGCGGTCGACCTGCAGACGCAATACCCGAGGCAGTTCCACACCGAGTTCGAATGGGCGGTTGCCGGGGAGGAGCTGAACCTGCGCCTCCCGCCGTTCAACGACATCCGCGTGCGCCGGGCCCTCAACTACGCGGTCGATCGCCGGACGGTCAATTCCATCGAAGGCGGAGCGACGCAAGCGGAATTGACCTGCCAGGTCTTACCGCCACGCTTTCCCGGCTATCAGCCGTACTGCCCGTACACAACGCCACCCCTGGACGGGGCGTACCACGGCCCCGACCTGGTGCGGGCGAAGCAGCTGATTCCCCGGCAGGACAAGGGCATGCACGTCACCGTGTGGCGCCTGGCCGACTTTCCACCGGTCACGGCCTACCTGGTCAAGGTGCTCGATCAGCTCGGATTCCGGGCAACGGAACGGGTGCTGCGTGCCTACAACCTCAAGGACTTCCAATACATATTCGGCCCGTCCACCCACACCCAGATCGCCTGCTGTTGGGGCTGGGGCTCGGATTTCCCCACACCGGCAAACTTCTTCACCCCGGGCTTCCTAGGGTGTCCTGCGTCCAGCAACTACTTCGGCTACTGCAACCCACGGGTCGAGGCACTCATCACACGCGCGCAAGCGGCCCAGACGGTGGACCCGGTAGCGGCGAACCGGCTGTGGGCGCAGATCGATCGAATTGTCGTCGACGACGCGCCCGAAGTCTTCGACTTCGTCGCCAAGACGTTCACGTTCACCTCGGCCCGTGTCGGCAACTATCAGAGCAATCTGGAGACGGGGCCGTTGTGGGATCAGATGTGGGTCCGCTAGCAACGCCGCAACTCCCATCGAATCCATTGCGCGCGGCGGCGTAGCTCCTCGTCGGTGCTGAAATGAAGCGACGAGCAGAGCGTGATCAAGGATGGGGCATGGTCGCCGCGGCGCTGATGTCCAGCCAGGACCGATGTCCCGGCCGTAGCAGGGACATCGGCGGCCGGGTGCGTGAGTTGTGAGCCTGTGGCTCAATGCGGCGCGTCGATTACGCAGAGCAGTCGTTGGCTGAGGACAGCGCGTCCACAACCGGCCAATCGGCGAAGACGGTGGATGCCCGGCTCGGCCCGTCGAAGGCCTGGATTTCCGGGCATTAACCGGTCCTGCGCGGGGTACGTCGATGGTGGCGCACGACGCCGGAGGTGCCCCCGGTCGTTGCCGCGCGCGCATCACTGTCGTAACGTCGCGTCGACCTTTCCGACAGGTCACCGCCGAATCGTCACGGTGTCGACGCCTCAAACAGAGGGGCCGAGAGACCAGCGAACCGGGGACCCACGAGTTCCTTGGGGTGAATCGGAGCGGAGAGGCAGCGCGAAACCCCCTCGCGTTGGCTCGTCGCACCGTAGGGCGTCTTCCGGCCCGAACCCGTCAGCTAACTCGGTAGGCGGCACTAGGAAGAACGGAGTTCCGCCGACCGTGGCGTTGACACGGACCCGCAGCCATGTTCGATCGCTTCTAGTCGGTGCAACACTCGCCGCCCTCGTCGGTGCAGGCGCAGTCGTGTTGCCCCATGTCGCGGGCGCGTCGCCCGGACAGCCCACCATCGCCCAGGTGAACGCCAAGCTCGACAAGCTGGCCAGACAGAACGAAGTACTCGCCGAGCAGTACAACAAGACCACCGCTGAGGTGCAGGCCGACCAGAAGGCCGCCGACGCCGCGCAGCGCCAGGCGCTGACCGCGGCCACCGACTTCGACAAGGCACGCACCCGCCTGCGCGAGACCGTCACCGCGGAGTACGAGTCGCCGTCGTTCAGCCACGCCGGTGCGTTGCTCAACAGCGACAACGGCCAGAGCTATCTCGACACGCTGAGCACGATGAGCCTCGTCTCGTCGCACCGCGCCGAGATCGTGTCGCAGATCAGGGCGGTGCAAACCAACGCCAAGACCGCTCAGAGCAAGGCCTCGAAGCTGCTCAGCGCGGCCCAGGCGCACGCCGCCGCCCTCGACAAGCAGAAGAAGACGATCGAGGCAGACACCCAGAAGTTCAAGAACATGCTGGCCTCGCTGACGGCCGCGCAGCAGCGGGCCTACGAGCAGCGCCAGGCGGTGTCCGAGGCGGCCGCGAAGGCGGCGATGGCCCAGACGCCGACGCCACCGCCGGCCTCGTCGAATCCACCAAGTGGTGGGGGTAGCACCCCGGCTCCGTCGTCCAAGGCCCAGGCGGCCGTCGACTACGCGATCGCCCAGGTCGGCAAGGCCTACGTCTTCGCCGGCACCGGACCGGATGCGTTCGACTGCTCGGGGCTGACCATGATGGCCTGGGCCCAGGCCGGCGTGAGCCTGCCGCACCAGGCCTCGGCGCAGTACGAGATGGGCACGCACGTGAGTTCCAGCGAACTGCAGCCCGGCGACCTGGTGTTCCTGTACAGCCCGATCTCGCACGTGGAGATCATGGTCGGGCCCGACCTGGCTGTGTCCGCCGCGGACGAGGCGTTGGGCGTCCGGTACGTCCATCCCTCGCAGGACATGGGCGACTACGCCGGAGCGACCCGCCTCACGTGACGGGTCGGTCGGTCGACGCGGTGCGCGAGCTCGATCCAGCGGGCGAGTTCGCGCAGGTCCGGATCGTCGCGGCCGCGTAGGGCGGCCAGTACCACGAGGTCGACCATCGTGGGCTGGCCGGGGCGCGCGGCTGCGGTCCGGACGTCGACGTCGTCGTGTGCCATGTGTCCCTCCCCCAAGACCTGATCGATGCCCGCCCCCGTCGGGCATCGATCAGGTCGGGACGGTGCGAGGTTCACACGACCGAGGCCGGTGCGCCGGCGTGGGCGTGGCCGTGCCGCAGCCGGGTGATGGCCCACACGACTGCGAGGGTGAGGGCAGCCGCGACGACGGCGGCCACGATGTAGGGCCACACGGGCGTGCTCGTGTGGTTGACGACAACCGTCCCCGGTGGCGGCGCCTGATTGGCGTAGGTCTCGGGCGGTGGCTCGGGCATCGCGCCGGCGGGGCCGGCCGGGGCCAGGTAGGCCAGGTAGCTCAGGCCGAGGGCGAGGGTGGTCACTGCCGTGGCCGTGATGCGCATCAGGGTGCTCCCTTTGCTCGGGCCGCCGGGGTGGCGGCGTGATGCGTTCCAGGTTCGGAGCAAGGGGGGTTCGGCCACATCGGGCAACCGAGCACAGTGCGGGAGCCCGATGCCTTAGCCGGCGGTCAGCGTCGCTCAGATGCGTCGAGCAGGCCGGCGCGCTCGGCGACCGTGGCAGCTTGCACTCGGGTCGAGACGTCGAGTTTGCGCAGGATGTTGCTGACGTGGACGCTCGCGGTCTTGGTGCTGATGAACAAAGTGGCGCCGATCTGGCCGTTGGTCTTGCCCTCGGCGACCAGTTGCAGCACGGCCTGCTCGCGGTCGGTCAGCCCGAAGGTTCGAACGGGCGGTTCGACCGCTGGCTCAGTCGGCGGCGCGTCGGGTTCGGTGAGCTCGATCCGGGCGCGCCGGGCCAGATCGCGGACGGCGTTCGACAACGGCACGTGCTGCTCGGCCTGGACGGCCGCTTCGCGCAGGACGGGGGTGGCGGCCCCGCGTCCGTACGGCAGCGCGAGCAACGCCTCGGCCTGCCGCCAGCGCGCGTAGGCCGCGCGGTGCGGGCGGCCGAGCTCGTCCCAGGCGCCGGCTGCTTGCTCCCATCCGGCAGCGTCGGACTCGCCGCGTACGCGCGACCACTCCGCCCGCCAGGACCGGCCGTGGGCGGCGCAGGTCACGGGCAGGAGCTGCGGGGCGAACGGATCGATCCGGGCCTGAGTGCGGATGTCGTCCAGCCGCGCGGCGGCGGCCCGGACAGCGCGCAGCCGCTGCGCATTGCCGGCGGCCCGGGCCAGTTCGGCCCGGTCGGCGTAGGCCCGAAGCGTCATCGTGTACAGCCCGGCTGCCCACGGATTCACGTGGGTATCGGCAACGTCGGCGAGAGTCGTCAACGCGGCGGCCAGTGCCTCGTCCGGATCGGTCCGCCACACAGCCAGCTCCAGGCACAGCATCCGACACCAGGGGATCGCTGCCTTGTCGAACAGGACATCGACGAAGGGCGCGCAGTCGGTCCACCGACGAGCCGCTTCCGACAGCCGGCCACGGAGCAGGTCGACGGCGATGCGATTGAGGTGGAGAACGCTGGTGTCCCAATCCGGTTCACCGGCGGTGACCGGGTCGATGAGGGCGGCGGCGCTGTCGATGTCTCCGAGTTCGACGAGTGGCCCGCAGACGTTTCCCCGCAACATCTGGAATCCGGCCCAGTCGGACTGCCCGTCCAGGTCCGGGCGCGCCAGTGCCTGCCGACCGACCTCGACGGCGCCCGCGAGGTCTCCGCTCTGTTCCAGCAGGTCGGTCAACATGACGGCAATGACGATGTCGGTGATGGGATCGTCGACGTGGATCTGCGACAGCCGCCGCAGCGCTTCGTCGGCGTCGTCTCGGTGGCCCGTCCGCAGCGCGGTGTGCGCCCAGTACAGCAGCAGGATCTTCTCGTCGCCCGGGTCGTCGAGCTGGCGGACGGCAGCCAACCCCTTGGTGATCAGGTCGAGATAGTCCTCCAGCCGGCCGTTCGAATCGAGAAGGTGCATGTAGTGGATCAGCGCCTGAACGTAGGCCGGGCTCGGTGGCAGTTGCTCGCCGATCCGGATCGCGGTGCCCAACGCCGCCAGACCGGCCTCCATGGATTGGATCCCGCGCGAGCGCCCGACCTCGCAGTACAGCCGCACCTGAGTTTCCGGACGGGCGGTGGCCGCGACTCGGGCCAGCGCCTCCTCGAGTAACGCCGCGGCGGCCGGTTGATGCCCGGCCCCCTCGGCCGTCGTCGCGGCATGGAGGTAGACGTCGGCGAGTTCGATGCCGGCGTCGGCCGTGTCGTCCCACAGATCGAGCACCCGCTGCCAGTGCGCGAACGCCACGGTCGCGGCGAGCGCCGCCTCGGCCTGCCGGGCCGCGGCTACCCGCCAGCGCAGCTCCGCACCGGGACGTCCCGCCGCGGCCAGGTGCTCGGCGATCCGGGCGGCCAGGGCCGGGTCATCGCGATCGGCCAGCATCCGGGCCAGGCTCAGGTGCACGTCGCGGCGGGCGCCGGGCAGCATGTCGTCGCTGATGGCCTCGCCCAGCAACGCGTGCCGCAGCTGATGCCGACCGTGTGGCTCCGGTGCGCGCAGCAGCCGGCGGAACAGCAGGTCCCGCAACGCCCCGCGCACCTCGGACGTGGTTCGCCCGCACACCTGAACCAACGCCGGCTCGTCCACCGGCTGGGCGGCGACCGCGAGCACCTCCAACAGCTCGCGTCCCGTTTCACCGACCTCGGCGGTGCGCGACAGCAGCAGCGTCCCTAGTCCGGTCGACAGGGTCCCGCCGGCCGAGACGAGCTGCTCGGTGAAGAACGCATTTCCCTCAGTCCGGCTGTACGTTTGGTCGACGAGTTCGCGCGTCGGACGCTCGCCGATCAGCAGCTCGATCTGGTCGGCCGTCTCGTCGCGGGTGAGCGGGGCCAGGTCGAGGCGCTTGATCCGGGGAATGCGCTGGGCCCGCTCGAGCCAGCCCGTGGCCGGGGTCTCCTCGGCCCGGCTGGTGATCAGCATCGGGGCGCCAGTCTCGTGGCTGGGCGCGAGCATGTAGTCGAGGAGTTCCAACGTGGAGCGATCGGCCCAGTGCACGTCCTCGATCACCACCGCGAGCGGCTGCAGCGACGCCGCGGCGCGCAGCACCTGGCGTACCGCGTCGAGCAGACGTTGGCGTCGCCACTCGTCGTCGGCGCCGGCGGTTCGGCGCTCGCTCGTCTCCTCGAGCTCGGGCAGCAGCCGGGCCAACTCGGTGCGGACGAACTCCGCGCAGTCAGCCAGCGCGGCCTTCAGCAGCTGACCACCGTCGAGGTCGGCCATACCCCGCAGTACGTCGACGATCGGCAGGAACGGCCGGCCCTCTGACAAGGGAAGGCACCCGCCCATGAGCACATCGGCGCGCACGGTGTCGGTCGCGGCTGCGACGAGTCGCGACTTGCCGACGCCGGCCTCGCCCACGACGAGCAGCGCCGCGTCCGGTCCGCCGGCGAGCACGTGCGTTACCAAGCTCAGCTCGGTACGTCGTCCCGCAAGCGGGGCACCTCCCACATGTCAAGGGCACCAGCCGAAGTTGGCGACGTCAACGCGGATAAGTCGGCGTCATCGGGCCACAATCCGGCAAGCCGACCGGCATGGCGGGCAAATGGTCGATCGGACATACTCGGTGCGACCTCGATCGGACGTGCAGGTGCTGCTGAACAGGCACAAGGAGCGCCGACTGCTCGACCAGCTCGTCGACGACGTGCGGGCCGGCCAGAGTCGTGCGCTGGTGATACGGGGCGAAGCCGGTATCGGCAAGACGGCGTTGTTGGACTACCTCGTCGACCAGGCCACCGATTGCCAGCCGGCGCGAGCAGCCGGCGTCGAGGCCGAGCGCGAACTGGCGTTCGCCGCCCTGCATCAGTTGTGCGCGCCGATGCTGGATCAGCTGACCCGACTGCCCGATCCGCAGCAGGAGGCGTTGCGCACGGCGTTCGGGCTGCGGGCCGGCAACCACCCGCCGGATCGGTTCATGGTCGGGCTGGCCGTGCTCGGGCTGTTTGCCGAGGTGGCCCGCAAGCGGCCGTTGCTGTGCGTCATCGACGACGCCCAGTGGCTGGACCATGCGTCGGCGCAGGTGCTGGCGTTCGCGGCGCGGCGGCTGCTGGCCGAGTCGGTGGCGGTGATCTTCGCGGTGCGCGAGGAGCCCGAGCAGGTCGAGGCGCCGGCGCTGACCCGGCTGGCCGAGCTCGTCCTCACCGGCCTGCCCGACGACGAGGCCCGCGAGTTGCTGACGTCGGCGCATCCCGGGCCGGTCGACGATCGAGTGCTGGCGCGGATCGTCGCCGAGTCGCAGGGCAATCCGCTGGCGCTGCTCGAGCTGCCCCGCGGATTCACGCCGATGGAGCTGGCCGGCGGGTTCGGGCTGAACTCGGCCGAGCTGCCCCGCCGCATCGAGGAGAGCTTCCGTCGGCAGATCGCGACCCTGTCGTCGGCCACCCGGCGGGTGTTGTTGGTGGCCGCCGCCGAGCCGGTCGGCGACCCCGTGCTCGTGCTCCGCGCCGTCGACCGGCTCGGCATCGACGTCGACGCGGCGACGTCGCCGGGCGCGGCGCAACTGGTCGAGATCGCGTCGCGGGTTCGCTTCCGGCATCCGCTGTTGCGCTCGGTGATCTACCACGCGGCCACTCCCGAGGAGCGGCGCAGCGTGCACCGGGCGCTGGCTCAGGTAACCGACCCGGTCGCTGACCCGGATCGGCGAGCCTGGCATCTCGCGCAGGCGGCCGCCGGGCCGGACGAGGACGTCGCTGGTCTGCTCGAACGGTCGGCCGGGCGGGCCCAGGGCCGGGGTGGTCCGGCCGCCGCGGCCGCGTTCTTCGCGCGGGCGTCGGAGCTGACGCCGGACCCGATGCAGCGGGGACAGCGCGCATTGGCCGCGGCCCAGGCCAAGCACCAGGCCGGCCTGCCCGAGTCGTCGTCGCGACTGCTGACGCTGGCCGACGCCAGCCCGCTGGGCGAGTTCCAGCGGGCCCAGGCCGATCTGCTCCGGGCGCACATCGCGTTCACCACGAACCGCGGCCGCGAGACACCTGCGTTACTGCTCACGGCGGCCACCCGGCTGTTGCCGCTGGACGTCCGTCTGGCCCGCGACACCTATCTGGACGCGCTGCGGGCGGCCTGGTTCACCGCCCACCTGTCCGGCGGCGCCAACCTGCGCGACGTCGCCGAGGCCGCCCGGGCCGCGACCGGGCCACTACCGCCCACGCGGGCGTCCGACCTCCTGCTGGCCGGGCTGGCGGTGCGTTATACGGACGGCTACGCCGCCGGAGCTCCACTGCTGAGGCGGGCGCTGCGGGCTTTCCGGGGGCGGGACCTGTCCGACGGCGAGGGGATGCGGTGGCTGTGGTTCGCCGCCGTGACGGCCCAGGATCTGTTCGACGACGACAGCCTTGCCCTGTTCGCGGACCGATTCGCCCGGCTGGCCCGCGACACCGGGACGCTGGCCGCGCTGCCGATGGCCTTGACGATCCGCAGCGTCGTGGAGATCCAGTTCGGCGACCTGACCGCGGCGGCCGCGTCGATCGGGGAATTCTGCGCGGTCGTCGAAGGCACCGAGGTGCCCGAACAGCCCTACGCGGCCCAATTGCTCGCCGCCTGGCAGGGCCGGGAGCGCCGGGCCGGCGAGCTGATCGCGGCCACCTCGGCCGAGTCGGAACGCCGGGGCGAGGGGTCGGGGCTGATCGCCGCCGGCTGGATGCGGGCCCTGGTGAGCAACGGCCGCGGCCGTTACGACGAGGCGCTCGTCGCCGCGCGGCAAGCGGTCGATGTCGACCTGGACATGGGCGTGCTGACCTGGGCGCCGCTGACCGAGCTCATCGTCGCCGCGGCGCGCAGTGGCCGCCCCGACCTGGGCGCGGACGCGTTCCGGCGGCTCGCCGAGCTGACGCAGGCGAGCGGTACGAACTGGGCGCTGGGCCTGGAGGCCTTCGGCCGGGCCTTGCTCGCGGACGGACCGGCCGTGGAGAGCTCCTACCGGGAGGCGATCGATCGCCTCGCTCGCACCCGCGTCCGCGGTCTGCTCGCCCGGACGCACCTGCACTACGGCGAATGGCTGCGCCGGCAGCGTCGGCGCGTCGACGCCCGCGAGCAGCTGCGCACCGCGCACGAGCTGTTCACCGCCACGGACATGGACGGCTTCGCGGGCCTCGCCGCCCGAGAGCTCGGGGCCACGGGCGAGACCGTGCGTAAGCGCCACGCCGAGACGTCCAGCCGGCTGACCGCCCAGGAGGCCCAGGTCGCGCGTCTGGTCGGCGACGGGCTCTCGAACGCCGAGGTCGCGGCCCGCATGTTCATCAGCCGGCGCACCGTCGAATGGCACTTGAGCCAGGTCTTCGCGAAGCTGCAGGTCACCTCCCGGCAGCAGCTGCGGCGCTGAATCCCGGTATCCCGCCCGGTATCGCTCACTGGTCCGACCGCGCCGACCCTGGGCCAGCATGGACTGTTGACCGCGTCTCTAACCGCTTTTGACGTCTTGACAGGTTATAGCGAGTGTGGTGTGCTTCTAACCGTCAAAAACTTTCAAAGGAGTTAGCAAGATGTCCCAGGTACATCACCGCTACGCCACGGTGGACGGCCGCCGGCTCTTCTACCGCGAGGCCGGCCCGGCCGACGGCCCGGTGCTCGTGCTGCTGCACGGGTTCCCGACCAGCTCGTACATGTTCCGCAATCTGATCCCGCAGTTGGCCGACCGCTACCGCGTCATCGCACCGGACCACCTCGGCTTCGGGTTGTCCGACGCGCCGTCCGTCGACGAGTTCGACTACACCTTCGACGCGCTGACCGACCTGACCGTCGGCCTGCTCGACCAGCTCGGCGTCACCCGCTACGCGCTCTACGTGCAGGACTACGGCGCGCCGATCGGCTGGCGGATGGCGCTGCGCAACTCGGATGCGATCACGGCGATCGTCACCCAGAACGGCAACGGCTACGACTCCGGGTTCGTCGAAAGCTTCTGGAAGACGGTCTGGGACTACCAGCGCGAACAGACGCCCGAGACCGAGGACGCGATCCGTTTCGCCCTGACGCCGGACGCCACTCGCTGGCAGTACCTGACGGGCGTCCCGGACGAGAGCCTGGTCGACCCCGAGGCCTGGCAGCACGACTACGGGCTGCTGTCCCGCCCCGGCAACGACCTGATCCAGCTCGCTCTGTTCCGCGACTACGCCACCAACCCGCCCCTCTACCCGGCGCTGCACGCGTACCTGCGCGCCAGCCGGGTGCCGGTGCTGGCCGTGTGGGGGCGCGGCGACGAGATCTTCGCGCCCGAGGGGGCCACCGCCTTCGCCGATGACGCCGCCGACGCCGAGATCCACCTGCTCGACGGCGGGCACTTCCTGCTGGAGAGCGCGAACGACGAGGTGGCCGCGCTGATCCGCGACTTCCTGGCCCGCCGGCTGGACGCCCCGGCTCAGATCCCGCTGAGCCTCGAGGTGGTCCAGCTACCGGTCAGCGACGTCGACCGGGCGCTGGCCTTCTACACCGAGCAGGTCGGCTTCACCCTCGACGTCGACTACCAACCGACCGCCGACTTCCGGGTCGTGCAGCTGACGCCGCCCGGCTCGGCCACGTCCGTGCAGCTAGTGCCGGCCTCCGCCGACCGGGTGCGCGACCTCTACCTGGTGACGCCCGACCTGGCGGCGACGCGGGCCGAGCTGCTCGCCCGGGGCGTGGCGGTGGGCGATGTCCGGCGCAAGAACCCCGTCGAGGACTGGACGGGCGGCTTCGCCGACGGGCTGGACCCGCAACGCCGCAACTACGCCAGCTTCGCCGACTTCGCCGACCCCGACGGCAACTCCTGGACGCTCCAAGAGCGCAGCTGAAAGGAACGGTCATGGGACTCTCCTGGCAACAAGGCCCGCTGGGTGCGGCGCCCGTCGGCCACTTCCTGACCCCCGAACCCCTGCCGCCGCGCCTGCTGTTCGCCGAGCCGCTGCGCCGTCGGATGCGGGTGCAGTACGCCGGCCAATGGATCGCTGACAGCGAGGACGTGCTGCTACTGCACGAGCCGGGCCACTACCCGGTGGCGTACTTCCCGATCGCCGACGTCCGGCGCGACGTCCTGGTCGCCGAGAACCGCACCACGCAGCACCGCGAGCTGGGCGACACGGCCTGGTTCACCGTGACGGTCGGCGACCAGCACGCGGCCCGCGCGGCCTGGCAGTACACCGGCCTGCCGTCGCATGTTGCCGTCCTGGGTGATCGCGTCGCGTTCGCGTGGCGGGCGATGGACGCCTTCTACGAGGAGGACGAGCGCATCGTCGGCCACGCCGCCGACCCCTACCACCGTATCGACATGCGCCAGACGTCGCGGCACCTCGTCGTGCGCGACGGCGAGCGCGTCATCGCCGAGAGCAGGAATCCAGTCGTGCTGTACGAATCGGGCTTCGC
The DNA here is from genome assembly GCA_036558905.1 of Jatrophihabitantaceae bacterium. Taxonomy (GTDB): domain Bacteria; phylum Actinomycetota; class Actinomycetes; order Mycobacteriales; family Jatrophihabitantaceae; genus DASXRA01. Next base: position 12,284 of record DATBER010000087.1, read on the forward strand.
CCCGCGATGGTATGTGCCGCGCGCGGACGTCGACGAGACGGCTCTGACGCCGATCGACGGCCAGACGTTCTGCCCGTACAAGGGGTTGGCCAGCTACTACGACATCGGCGAGCACGGCGGGGCCGCGTGGTCGTACCGCGAAGCCTGGCCGGAGGTCGGGCGCGTCTCGGACCTCGTGTCGTTCGAGCCGGACAAGATCGACGTCTACCTCGACGGCAAGAAGCTGGCCCTCGAGCCGGGCCAGACCGTGATCGCGCACGGCCTGGACCGCGGCCTCGCCCCGGACGAGATTCTCAACCGCGGCGCAGTTGCCGCCCGAGCCTGGTAGAGGACAGCGATGTCTGAGTCCCTGAAGGGCCGGATCGTCCTGGTCGTCGGCCGCGGCAGCGGCATCGCCCGGGCCACCACGCTCGCCATCCGGGCCGCCGGCGGCGACGTCGTGGTGGCCGGGCGGGACCGGAAGGCGCTCGCCGACGCGTACGACGACCGGGGCGTCACCGCCGAGGAGGTCGACCTGACCGACGAGAGCTCCATCACGGCGCTGGCCGAACGGCTCGGTACGGTCGACCACGTCGTGTCCACCGCCTCGGCGCGGGCCCGCGGCCAGGTCGGCGACCTGTCGCCCGAGACGGTCACGTTGTCGTTCCAGACCAAGGTCGTCGGCCCGATCCTGCTGGCCAAGCACTTCGCGCCGCGGATGCCGGCCGACGGATCGTTCGTGCTGTTCTCCGGATCGTCAGCCCGCAAGCCGACGATCGGCATGCTGGCCGTCGGGGCGACGAACGCCGCCGCCGACATGCTGACCCACAGCCTGGCTGTAGAGCTGGCGCCGATCCGGGTCAACGCCATCTCGCCCGGCACCATCGACACCGGCGCCTACGACGCTCTCGGCGAGCAGAAGAAGGCGGCCGTGTTCGCCGCCCGCTCCGAGCAGAACCCGGCGCGCCGCATCGGCACGAGCGAGGATGTGGCCGACGCAGTCGTGTTCGCCCTGACGAATACTTTCATCACCGGCGTCTCACTCGGCGTCGACGGCGGCGAACCGCTCGTCTGAAGGGAAGAACGACGTGACTACGGCGCTTGACGACCAAACCGTGCTCGTCGTCGGCCGCGGCAGTGGCATCGCCCGAGCCGGGGTCGACGCCGCCCGTGGCGCCGGCGCCCGGGTTATCGCCGCCGGGCGAGACCCGGAGGCCCTCGCCGGGGCGTATCCCGATACTGCCGTCGAACCGGTCGACCACGTGGTGGCACTGACGTGAGCCGCCTGCTGTCGCTCAACGTCGGGCTGCCGAAGAACGTCGCCTGGCAGGGCCACACCGTCTACACCGGCATCTGGAAGAGCCCGGTCGAGGGGCCGCGCATGGTGCGCCGGCTCAACATCGACGGCGACGGACAGGGCGACCTCAACGGTCACGGCGGCGAACAGCGCGCGGTGCTCGTCTACCAGATAGACTCCTACCGGCACTGGCAGAAGCACCTCGGCCGCGACGACTTCGAGCTGGGCCAGTTCGGCGAGAACTTCACCGTCGAGGGGCTGCCCGACGACGAGGTGCACATCGGCGACCGGTACCGCATCGGGGAGGCCGAGTTCGAGGTCACCCAGCCGCGGGTCACCTGTTTTCGGGTCGGCATGCGGATGGGCGAACCCGAGCTGCCGTCGCTGCTGGTCGCGCACCACCGGCCCGGCTTCTACCTGCGAGTGATCACCGAGGGGCACGTGCAGGCCGGGGACGAGATCGTGCGCACCGAGGTCGGCCGACACGAGCTGAGCGTCGCCGACATCGACGCGCTGCTGTACCTGCCCAATCGCGACCTCGAACAGTTGCGCGCGGCGGTCGACATCCCGGCGCTGAGCCCGGGATGGCAGCAGTCGTTCCGCGAGTTGCTCGACAGCGCCGAGAAGGGCACGCGCGCGCCCACCCCGCCGGTGGGGGTCGAGCCGGGCTGGACCGGGTTCCGCCACCTGCGGGTGGCCAAGCTCGTCCCGGAGAGTTCGACGATCACGTCGGTGTACCTGGCCGCCGACGACGGCGCCACGCTGCCCGCATCGCAGGCCGGGCAGTACCTGACTCTGCGGGTGGCCGGCGCCGGCGATCCGGCCCCGGTGCGCAGCTACTCGCTGTCGTCATCGCCCGGCGACCCGTACCGGATCAGCGTCAAGCGCGAGGCGCACGGGCTGGTCAGCGGCTACCTGCACGCCCACCTGCGGGCCGGTGCGGTGCTCGACGTGGCCGCGCCGCGGGGCGAGTTCGTGCTGACCGACCAGGCCAATCCGGTGCTGCTCCTTTCGGCCGGCGTCGGCGCTACTCCCGTATTGGCCATGCTGCACGAGCTGGCCGCCGCGCACAGCCCCCGCGACATCTGGTGGATCCACACCGCCCGCGACGCCGGCCAGCACGCCTTCGCCGGCGAGGCGCACGAGCTGCTGCAGTCACTTCCGAACGCGCACGAGCGCATCTTCTACACCTCGGCTTCGGCCGAGCCGCCGGCCGGCATCCCGGTCCTGCGCGGCCGGCCGACACTCGCTGCCCTGTCCGGACTCGGGCTACCGACCGACGCCACCGCCTACATCTGCGGCCCGGCCCAGTTCATGACCGACCTGACCGAGTCGCTCGTCGAGCTCGGCATCGCGGCCGATCGAGTGCACACCGAGCTGTTCGGCGCGCTGCCGGCGATCAATCCCGGACTGGTCGACACGCAACGGCCGGCCCCGCACCAGCCGTCCGGCGAGCCCGGCACCGGACCCCAGATCACGTTCGCCCGCAGCGGGCTGACCGTGCGTTGGTCCGACCAGCACCGCTCACTGCTCGAGCTGGCCGACGCATGCGACGTGCCGACCCGCTACTCGTGCCGGACCGGCGTCTGCCACACGTGCGTCACGCCGGTGCTGGCCGGCGAGGTCGACTACACCCCGACTCCGCTCGAAATGCCCGGGCCGGGCGAAACACTGGTCTGTTGCGCCCACCCCCGAAACGACGTGGTGCTCGATCTTTAACCGGACCCGGCTTAGCGCCGGGTTGGTCCGCCGCTGTGCGCCGGCCCGGCTCTTTCGCGCACCAGGACGTCGAGCACCGCACCGGCCACCGGCATGTTGGCGATCTGGTCGCGCAGCCGCCGGGCCGCATCGCGGAACGACGGATCCTCCAGCAATTGGCCCAGGGCGTCGGCCACCCGTTCGGCGGTGATCTCGTCCGGCTGCAGGGCCAGGGCGGCGCCGGTGGGCAGCAGCGCCGCGGTGTTATACGGCTGGTCGGTGCTCTGCGGCAGGCACAGCTGCGGCAGGCCGAAGCACAGCGCGCCCAGCATCGTGCCCGCTCCGGCGTGGGACACGACGGCCCGGCAGCGGGGCAGCACCGCGGCCTGGGGCAGGAACGGCACGGCGAGGACGGCCACGGGCAGCGGGCCGAGGCGGGCCGGGTCGAGCTCGGGCCCGGTGGTCACGACGAGGTTGACCGGCCACTGCGCGCACCCGTCGATAACCGCCCGGAACACCGGGATGTTCTGGTTCATGATCGTGCCGAGCGTGACGTACACGGTGTGCGGATGCGGCAGGGCGTCGAACGCCGGCGGCAGGGCGTCGGGCTCGGACTCGCCGGCTGACGGTCGCAGCGGATAAGTCGTGGTCCACGGGCTCGGGTGGTCGCCGTGCAAGCCGGGCGGGCATACGTCCAGGTACGGTGCGGCGAACACGGCCGACATCGGGTCGGCCAGTCCGGCATCGGTGATCGCTTTCGCGATCGCGGCGGTGAAGTCGTCCGTGCGCGGGATGATCGGCCCGTAGCCGTGCGTGACGTGCGAGATGCCGCGCATGATCGCGGCGGTCGGCGCGCCCAGCTCCAACGTGTCGTGGACGATGAGGTCAGGGCGCCACTCGCGCATCAGATCGAGTAGGTCACGGGCCCGATCGACGGCTCCGGCGCCGAACAGGTGCTGCGCGGCGAACCCGGCCTGCTGATCGGCCGGCAGCTCGCTGATCGTGAGCTGATCCGGCATCCGCGCGTACGACTCGGCCAGCGTGACGCCGGACGTGTGCACCCGCACGTCCAGCCCTCGGATCAGTTCGGCCAGGTCGGCGCCGGACGAGACGACGACGTCCTGACCGTCGCGCTGCGCCGCCCGGATCAGCGGCACCATCGGCAGAAGATGCCCGTACGCCGGCCAGCACGTGAAGAGGATTCTCACCGCCGACACCCCCGAACTGCCTCCACGAGGCGGCATCGCGCCCCGCGGATCGTCACCCAGCCTGACGGCTGCGACCGAGCGCCACAAGGCCGGACGGCTGGTCGTCCGGCATGGACGGGCGGTCTGCGGACTACGCAACGACTTCGTCGGTTTCGCGTCGGCTCAGGACGCGGCAGCCCCGATTTCAGCCGGCCTGCCGGGTGCGCTCGTAGTGGCGGCGGGCCTTCATGCGGTTGCCGCACACCGCCATCGAGCACCAACGCGCCGTGTTGGGCTTGCTGTGGTCGATGAGGAACAGCCGGCACTCGGGGTTGGCGCACGGGCGCAACCGGCCCGGACGGTGGCGGCGTAGCGCGTCCCACGCGAGCACGGCCCGGGTAGCGGCGGCCCGGTCGGCCGGGACGTCCAGCTGCCACTGCACGCCGTCCTCGGTCGCGGCCGGCCGGTAGCTCACCCCGTCGAGCAGCGGGCCGAGAGAGTCGGCCGGGCGCCGTCCGCGGACCACGGCCTGCAGCTCGTCGCGAGCGGCGCGCACCGCCTCCCATTCGGCGGTCGTGCCGGAGCCGCCGTGCTCGCGCAGCCAGGCCCGCCCGGCCGGGGCGGTTTCCAGCGCGTCCTGCTGGATGCCGTCGACGATCGGCGTGCTGTTGAGCAACTCCAGCAGGAACGCCTCGTCGGCCGGCGCGTCCATCGGGTCCATGGCTAACCTCCAATTTTCTCTTGACAGGTTACACCACGAACTGTTTCAATGCTAACTAGCAAGAGCGAGTTAAGGAGTTAGAGATGAACGGGACCCGGATCGAAACCTCCGACGCCAACCTGCTCGCCGTCCCGGCCTTCGGGCCCGTGCCGCCGATCGTCATCCGGCGGGTGCGCCGCAGCGGCCGTCCACTGGGGACGCGCTGGCTTCCGTCAGCTCGCCAGCGTGCTTGGGGTGGACGTCCGACCCTCGGGCCCGTCGGCCAATCCTGATTGCCCGTCGCGATCTTGCGGAGGAGCCTGGCCGGATGGCCGACCCCGATCCGAGCGTCGTTGTTCGGGCGGCCCGGCCCTGGACGCCCACCGTGCTCGCGCTGCTGCGGCACTTCGCCCAGGTCGGCTTCGACGGTGCACCCCGACCGGCGGGCGACGGTCGCACCCCGGACGGGCGCGAGGCCGTCGAGTACGTGCCGGGCACCAGCCCCCATCCGCGGGACTGGTCGGATGACGCGTTCGCGCCGATCGGGCAGCTGCTGCGCCGGATGCACGACGCGACCGCGACATTCGTTCCGCCTCCGACCGCCCAGTGGCAGCCCTGGTTCGGACGTGACCTGCCCGGCGGGCGTTTGGCGATCGGGCACTGCGACGCGGCACCGTGGAACATCGTCCGCACCGCCGACGACCGCTTCGTGCTGATCGACTGGGAGTACGCGGGGCCGGTCGATGCCGTTACCGATCTGGCCTACGCCGCCTGGCTGAACGCTCAGCTGCACGACGACGACGTCGCCGAGCGGCTCGGGTTGCCGCCCGCCCTCGAGCGCGCGGCTCAGCTCCGGCTGATCCTCGACGGGTACGGGCTATCTACCCGTGATCGGGACGGATTCGTCGACCGGATGATCGAGCTGGCCGTCCACGCCGCGCGGGCCGACGCCGTCGAATACGGCGTCAGCGAGGCGTCCACCGCGGCGGTCGCGCCGGACGGCTACCCCGTGTTGTGGGGCATCACCTGGCGGGCCCGGTCGGCGTCGTGGCTGTTGCGGCACCGGGCGATGCTGGAGCGGGCGATCGGTTAGCCGATGTGGCGGGCCAGGAACGCGATGGCCCGCGGGTAGGCGTCGAGCCGGTTGGCCCGCTTGGCCAGGCCGTGGCCCTCGTCCGGGTAGACGATCAGCTCGCATTCGACGCCGCGGGCCTGCAGCGCGGCCTCGATCTGCTGGGCCTCGCTCAGCGGCACGCGCGGGTCGTTCGCCCCGTGGATGACGAACAGCGGTGCCCGGATGTCGTTGATACGCGACAGAGGCGAGGCCTTCTCCAGGAAGTCACGGTCGTCGGCCAGGCTGCCGTACTCGCGCTCGCGGTAGGCGCGGCGATATGCCGAGGTGTTCTCCAGGAACGTGACGAGCGACGAGATGCCGACGATGTCGACGCCGGCCGCCCACAGCTCGGGCTGGAAGGCCACTCCGGCCAGCACCATGTACCCGCCGTACGAGCCGCCGTACAACGCGGCTCGCTTCGGGTCGGCGTCGACGGTGGGCAGCCAGGCGTGGATGGCGGCCAGGTCGGCCACCGAGTCCAGCCGCAGCTCCACGTCGTCGAGCGACACCCAGCGGCGCCCGTAGCCGGCCGAGCCGCGCACGTTCGGGGCCACCACCGTGTGCCCGGCCAGCGACAGGGCCGCGTGCACCGGCGACCACTCACGGATGCATGCGGCCTCGGGTCCACCGTGGACGGACAGCACCGTCGACGGTCCGCCGCGGAACACGTACACCGGTACGTGCTCGCCGTCCGGGGTCGGCACCCGGTGCGACTCGGGCTCGACCAGCCCGGCGGTGGCCAGCGGCGGATTCGACGTGGTGCGCCGGGCCGGGGCGCCACCGGCCCAGAGGTATACCTCGGGCGGCTGGATCGGCGAGGTGAAGGTCAGGCCCAGTTCGCCCGAGTCGGGCGACCAGTGCGGCTCGTTCCCGCGGAAGTCGATCACGCCGGTGAACGGCAGGGCGATCTCGACGTGGCCGCGGAGGGCTGCCCCGGCCAGGTCGTAGACGGCCAACCGGTCGGCGCCGTCGTCGCGGGTGACCACCGCCAGCTTGGTGCCGTCGGGCGAGGGCCAGGCCTCGCGATCGCTGCCGTCGGCGTCGAGCAGGATGCTCCACGACTTGGCCGCGATGTCGTAACGGCGCACGGAGTGGAATTCGGCGCCGGCGTCGGAGGCCGAGAGCACGGTGCCGTCCAGCCAACGCGGCCGACGCCACTCGCCGATCTGGTCGGCGTCGGTGATCGGCTCGACCTGGCCCGCCTCGACATCGCCGAGCAGCAAGTACGTCGACGCGGGCAGCTGCGACTCACACTGCATCGCGATGTGGCGACCATCGGGGGAGATGGCGGCCGCGCTGACCCAGCCGCCGCCGTCCCAGATCACCTGCTCGGCGCCCGTGGACACGGTGTGCAGCACCACGTCGAAGTCGACGCCGTTGCGCCGGTTGGTGGCGTAGAGAACGCGGTCGGCCGCGACGTCGAGCAGCGTATGGATGTATGCCGGATCGGTGACGAGCGGCTGCAGCGCGGAGACGTCTTCGACGTCGAGCAGCCAGAGCTGGGCCCGTTCACTGCCGCCGTCGTCGGCCGACACGACGACCGCGCGTTGTCCCGGGAGGTATCGCCCCCAGCACGGATCGCCGAGGTCGGTCAGCACTCGGCGGTCGCCGCCCGGGGTGAGCTCGTGCAGTTGCATCGAGCCCGACTCGTCGTTGGCCACCAGGAGCCGGCCGGCGTCGTCGATGTCTTGCAGGGTGGACGAGCGGAGCTCGAACATCTCGCGTAGTCGATCGGTCACCCGCTCAGAGTGTCATGCCGAGGCGACAATGAGGTCGGCGCGGTGGGTGCGCAGCCAGCCCTCGGCCCGGGCGTAGCGCTCGCCCCAGCGGTGTTCGTCACCGACCGGTTCCCGCTCGACGAGTACGCCGCGGCGCTGGATCGGTTCCGGGCCGGCGGCGGGCTCAAGACCCAGGTGCTGCCGTAGATGCATGCCGATCGTGGCGTTCGAGCGACCTGATCGGCACGCATCCGAACCGGACCGGACGCTCAGGCGCCTTCCTGCACCGGGAAGATCTCGTCGGCGAGCAGGCCGTGCGCCTTGCGATGTACCTCGGTGGCCGTCTCGGCGTCCGGCGCGTCGACCAGGCAGAAGATCTTGCCGTGGCTCTCGTCGACCCAGTAACGCATGTAGTGGACGCCGAAATCGGGCTGGGCCTCCAGGTCAGCCGCGTGCGCCTGGGCGGCGTCGTCCATCGTGACCGGACCGCCCATGTGGTGGACATCCATGAACAGTGGCATTGGTGCTCCCCTCGGATCGGCCGGCCTTCGGCCGTTCCACGAGTGAAGCCGGGCCGACGTAGGGGTCGCATCGGGCGACTTACCTACGTTGGCACGATGCCCCGACGCCGCGCCGCCGCGACGGCCAGCGAGCGGGTCGGTTCGCCGAGCTTGCGCAGTACCGCCGATACGTGGTGGCTCGCAGTCTTCTCCGATAAATACAGCCGAGCTGCGATGTCTGCGTTGGACAGCCCGGCCGCGAGTAGTCCGAGCACCTCGAACTCCCGGTCGGTCAGCCCGGCCGGATTGGCCCGGCTGGCCGGACGTGGGCCCCTTGGCATCGGCTTGCCGGCCGCGTGCAGATCGCGCAGTACCGCGTCGACCGTCGCCAGCGCCCCGATGGCGCGCAGTAGCTCGACGCCCTGGCGGACGTTGGCCGGCCGGTCCGACTCGATCAGCGCGAGCGCCTGCCAGAAGGGGCTGCCGAGGTCGCTCCAGGTGCGGGCCGCCTCGGCCGTCCGGCCGGTCAGCATCAGCTCGAACGGCTCGGCGCACGGTGTGGGCACGGCAGTCGCGATCCCGCTGCGCTGGGCCCACCAGGCCAGCTCGCCGGACTCCCACCCGGTGAGGTAGGTCAGCCCGTCGGCGCGCACCAGCTCGGCGGCGACGTCGCGGCCGGCCGTCCAAGCCGCCTCGGCCCGCACCGCGACGACCGGAGCGATCCGCTGTGCCTCGCCGGTCGGGCCGGCCAGGTCGAGCGCCTCGTCCAGGATGGCCGACGCCCCAGCGGTGCCGCGCCGGACGGCGATGCCGGCCGTCGCGACGAGCGTGGCCATGCGGGTGATGGGGGACAGGTGCGGTTGGCGCAGCACGTCGGCGGCCACCGCCTCGGCCTCGTCCCACCGGGCCTGGTGGGTCAGCGACCGGGCCAGCCACGCCCGCATGTACAGCCGCCACGAGTCCAGATCACGTTCACGGCAGTAGTTGATGCCCGCCTGCAGCTGCTGGTCGGCCTCAACAAGGCGCCAGTTCTTGACGCAGATGCTGCCGAGATTGCAGTACGCGCGGGCGACGTGCTCGTGGGCGTCGAGCGTGAACGCGATGTCCAGGCTGCGCTTGAGCTGGGTGATCCCGTCGACGATGTCGCCGCCGTCGCCCAGCGCGGTGCCCACGTTGTTGAGGGCGCTGCACTCCACCGCGCGGTCGCCGAACCTCCGGGCCAGCTCGATCGCCTTTCGGCCCCAGGACATCGCCTCGGCGGTGTTGTTGGCGAGCATCCGCAGTTGGGACAGGTTGCTGTACGCCGTGGCCAGCTCGACGCTGGGCCCGAGCGGTTCGAGCGTGGCCAGCGCCTGCGTCGCGTAGCGCTCGGCGTCGGCGTTGCGGCCGAAGAACCACGACAGGCGCGACAGCCAGCGCTCGGCGACGCCCACCCGTACCGGGTCGCCGGCCGCCCGGTGCAGCTCGAGCGCCTCGACCTGCGCGTCCACGGCCGCGGCCAGCTGATCGGTCAGGTAGCACTCGTACGACAGCCGCTCCAGCACCCGCGCCCGGTCGGTCCTCGAAAGCAGTCCCGCGTGCCGAAGCACCGCCCGGTACATCTCGGCGGCCTCCAGGTGGGCGCCGAGACGAGCCGCCCGGTCGCCGGCCCGGTCGGCGTGGACGATCACGGCCGAGGCGTCGCCGCCGGCGATGGCGTGGTGGGCCAGCCGGCGGTCGTCTTCGCTTCCGACGGCCCGCAGCCGGGCCAGCGTGGCGGCGTGCAGGCCGGCCCGGGTCGCGGCCGGCAGCGAGCTCTCGATCGCCTGGCGGGCCAGCTCGTGCCGGAACTGCAGTTGCGGGCCGCCGCCGATCAGCAGGCCCAGTTCGCAGCACTCGTCGATTGCCGCGTCCGGCTGACCCGACACGTGGCGCAGCAGGTCGAGCTCGACGCCGCCCTCGACCACCGACGCCGCCTCCAGCACTCGGCGGGCCGGTGTAGCCAGGCGGGCCGCCCGGGCCAGCGTCGCGTCGCGCACCGACGGCGGCAGGCTGGCGTCACCGGTCGCCAGCACCTCGGTGACGTAGAACGGGTTGCCGCCGGTGCGCCGATGCAGCGCCTGCGCGTTGACCGGCGATCCCGACTCGACGACCAGCCGGTGCACCGCGCTCGCCGTCAACCCGGGAACGTGCAGCCGGGCGACTCCGGGCCGGGTCGCCAGGTCGCCGAGCAGCAGCGTCAGCGGATGGAACGGCCCCACCTCGTCGTCGCGGAACGTGCCGAGGATCAGCACCGGCAACCCGTCCAGGCGCCGGCCCAGGTAGCCGAGCAGGTCCAGCGTGGCCTCGTCGGCCCAGTGCAGGTCCTCCAGGACGAGCAGGGTCGGCGTCTCGGCCAGAGCGGCCCGCACCGCCGGAAACAGCCGAGGCCGGTCGTCGAGCAGGCGCTCCAGCCGGGGCAGTTCGTCGGCCAGCGCGTCGAGGAACGGTCCGAGCGGGGCGGCCGTGGTCGGGCTGTCGGCGGTGCCCCGCAACACGCGAACCGCCGAGTCCTCGACGCGCGAGAACTCGGCGATCAGCATGGTCTTGCCGGCTCCGGCCTCGCCGCCTACGAACACGAGGCGGCCCGTCCCGGCGGCGGCTTCGGCCAGGCGGGCGGCGAGGGAGTCGAGCAACTCCTCGCGCTCCAGGAGCATCCGAGTATGGAAACATCGGCGCCCGCGATTTAGCCACTGCTTACTGCGTGCGGCGACGGAAGAGCACTCCGGCCAGTACCACTGCAAAAGCGGCGATTCCCAGGCTCCAGCCGGCGGCCGCCCAGGCGCTCGACCCGACCGGCTGTCCCGACAGCAACGCCCGCATCGAGTCGATGACCGGGGTCGCCGGCTGGTTCTCGGCGAAGCCCCGCAGCCACGACGGCAGCGTGTGGGTCGGGACGAACGCGCTGCTCGGGTAGGGCAGGAAGCTGACCAGGAACGTCATGCCGTTGGCCGCCTCGGCCGAGCGGGCCAGGATGCCGATAGCCGCGGCCAGCCACGACAGCGCGATGACGAACAGCACCAGCACCCCGATCGCTCCGAACCAGGCACCCACCGGCGCGTCCGACCGGAACCCGATGGCGAACGCGACGACGAACACCAGCGCGGTGGAGATGAGGTTGCGGGCGACGCTGGCCACGACGTGGCTGTTGATCAGCGCCTCGCCGCGGACATCGAGTGAGCGGAACCGGTCGATGATCCCCCCGCTCAGGTCGTGGGCGACGCTGACCGCGGTAGCGGCGGCGCCGAACGACACGCACACGAGCAGCACGCCGGGAACGACGTAGTCGACGTAGTCCGTACCCGTGTGGATGGCGCCGCCGAACAGGTACACGAACATCACCATGAGCATGATCGGCAACGCCAGGGCGGTGATCAGCCCCTCGACGTTGCGCAGGGACAAGCGGAAGCCCCGGACGGCAAGGGTCGCGGCGTCAGACATTGGTCGTCTCCCTCTCGACGGTGCTGGCGTGCCGGCCGGTGAGCTCCATGAACACGTCGTCCAGGCTCGCCGTACGGAGGGTGAAGTGCTCGATGCGCCGCTGGTGCGGGTCGATGTGATCGAGCAGGGCCCGCGTCTGGATGGCTGATCCGTCGGAGGCGACGCCGATCGTCAGAGCCGGGCGGTCGACGTGCACGGCCCGCGAACCGAGTTCGGTCAGCACGGTGTCGAACGTGTATGTGTCGACCAGCTGGACGTCGAGCCGCTGGCCCGCTACCCGCCGCTTGAGTTCGGTGGCGGTGCCCTCGGCAATGACGCGACCGCCGTCGACCACGGCGATGCGGTCGGCCAGCCGGTCGGCCTCGTCGAGGTACTGCGTGGTGAGGAAGACCGTGACCCCGACGGCGGCCTGGGCTGCCACGACGTCCCACAGGGCCTGACGGCTGCGCGGGTCGAGGCCGGTGGTCGGCTCGTCGAGGAAGATCACCTCGGGCTGGATGACCAGCCCGGCGGCCAGGTCGAGCCGGCGCCGCATGCCGCCGGAGTAGGTGCCGACGCGCCGGTCGGCGGCCGCGGTCAGGTCGAACCGGTCCAGCAGCTCGGTGGCGCGCGCCCGAGCCGCCCGGCCCGACAGGCCGCGCAACCGGCCCATCATGCGCAGGTTCTCGGTACCCGTCTGCAGCTCGTCGAGCGCCGCGTATTGCCCGGTCAGGCTGATCCGCCGGCGGACCTCGCGCCGGTCGGCGACGACGTCGTGGCCGCCCACCCGCACCCGGCCGCTGTCGAACGGCACGAGCGTCGTGAGGATCCGCACCGTCGTTGTCTTGCCCGCGCCGTTCGGGCCGAGCAGGGCGAACACCTCGCCGCGGCGCACCGACAGGTCGACGCCGGTCAGCACCTGGTCGGCGCCGTAGGACTTCGTGAGGCCATCGACCTCTATGCCCTCGATCGCTGTCATTGCTTGTCTCCTCGATCTGCGTATGTCATACGCGATTGTGCGTAGGCTATACGCAGTTCTAGGATGCGGTCAATGACGAATGACGAAGCGGCGCTTCCGGCCCGTGTCGAGCTGGCCTGGGGACTGCGAGACCACGGCCGGCGCGGCCCCAAGCCGGGGCTGACCCTCGAGCGCATCGTGGCGGCCGGAATCGAGGTCGCCCGCACCGACGGGATAGCCGCGGTGTCAATGGCGCGCGTGGCCGGCGAGCTGGGCGTCGGGACGATGTCGCTCTACCGGTACGTCGGCGCCAAGGACGAGCTGATCAGCGTCATGGCCGACACGGCCTTCGGGGCAGCCGACCTCGGCCCGGACGAAGCCGGCCCGGACGAAGCCGGCCCGGACGGATGGCGGGCCGGGCTCACCCACTGGGCCGACGGGCTGCGGGCGTCCTACCGGCGCAATCCGTGGCTGCTCGAGGTCCCGGTCAGCGCGACCATGCTGGCCCCGAACACTGTCAGCTGGATGGAGGCGGCCCTGCGCTGGATGGCCGGCACGCCGCTGCCCGAGCAACAGAAGCTGTCGACGGCGCTGCTGCTCAGCGGTTTCGTCCGCAACGAGGCGACACTGAGCATCGACATCGCCGGGGCGGCCAGTCTCGAGTTCGGTGCCACGCTGGCCCGGCTGACCGACGAAGTCCGCTTCCCGGCCCTGCACCGGGCCATCGCTTCCGGATCTTTGGATGACGATGACGACCTCGACGACGAGTTCGACTTCGGGCTGCAGTGCATCCTCGACGGCGTCGCCGCGCTGATCGAGCGACACCGCCCACAGCAATCACGTACTCACCGGCGGTAGACGTATCGGACATCGGCTGCGACCATCAAGGTGCCACCTCACCGGGGAGGCCCCCATGGATGCCGTCGCATTCACGTTTGACCCCGGCTTGGATGTGCTGCGCCGTCGCAGAGCCGAGCTGTTCGAGTCGATGGGCGCCTTGAGACAGGCGCTCGCCGCCCCTACGTCCGGATGCCTCGACGCCTGGAGTGAATGGGTCGATGTGGCCCTCGTCGAGTTGTCCGCCGACGTTCGGGCGCATATCGCGATTACGGAAGGACCGGGCGGTCTGCACACCGACGTGATGGACGTGGCGCCGCGGTTGTCGCACGCCGTGCAGCGCCTGGTCCGCGAGCACGTCGTGATCGTCGACCTGCTCGACGGGCTGACCCGTCGGGCCCGGAGCGCGGACACCCTGGCGCGCGTGGAGGACGTCCGCTGCCTGGGTGGCGCGCTGCTCGGCCGCCTCGACCGGCACCGCCGCCGGGGCGCCGACCTGGTGTTCGAGGCCTACGAGACCGACCTGGGCGGCGACGGCTGAGCTCACCCCATCCGGTTTTGGTCACCAGGCCGGATATACGAGACCTGGTGACCAAAACCGGGGGGCGGCCGGGTGTCCCTGCGGGTTCACCGGGTTTGCCGCAGTTCCGGGGCGAGGCCGTGACCTGATCCGGCTCAGCGGGCGAGCTCAACGGGGGAGCCCAGCGGCGAAGCTCAGCGGGGGAGCTCAGCGGGGAAGGGGAGCGGGGCGGCCGAGCAGGTAGCCCTGGGCCAACGTCGCGCCGAGCGCGCGCAGCGACGTGATCTGGTCGTCGGTCTCGACGCCCTCGCCGACCGTCGCCACGCCCATCTCGCGGCACAACGCGATGACGCTGCGGACGATGGCCCGGGCGTTGCGGTCGGACGTGATCGGCTTGACGAAGCTGCGGTCGATCTTGACCGTACCGACGGGCAAGTCGCGCAGCAGCGACAGCGACGAGTAGCCGGTGCCGAAGTCGTCCAGGGCGATGCGCACGCCTAGGTCGGCGACCTCGCGGACCTCCTTGATCGCCGCCGGCGACGCCTCGACCAGAGCCGTCTCGGTGATCTCGATATGCAGCCGGTCCGGCGGCAGGTCGGCCGCGTCCAGCGCGCTTCGTACCGCCTGGGCCAGTTGCCCGCGTCCGAGCTGAGAGCCCGACGCGTTGACGGCCACCCACCGTGACCAGCCGCCGGTCAGCCGCGGATCGGCGGCGGCCTGGCAGCACAGCTCGAGCATCTTCCAGCCCAGCGGGGCGATCAGTCCGGTCTGCTCGGCCATCGGCAGGAAGTCGTCCGGCTCGAGCATGCCCTTCTCGGGATGGTGCCAGCGGATCAGCGCCTCGTAGCCCACCGGGGCGTTGGTGTCCAGGCTGACGATGGGCTGGAAGAACGGCACCAGGCCGGTGCCGTCGTCCAGGGATTTGCGTAACGCGTACTCGAGCTCCAGGTCGGCCACCGTCGCCGGCCGGTCCTGCGTGGGGTCGTAGAACTCGACGCGGGCCCGGCCCTGCCGCTTGGCCCGGCGCAGGGCCTGGTCGGCGTCGCGCAGCACCTCGTCGGCGTGAGCGTGCCGCGGGCTGCTGACCGTGACGCCGACGCTGATGCTGGTGGTGTGCTGGTAGCCGCGCAGCCTGATCGGCTCCCGCAGCGCGGCGACCAGCCGGGCCGCGATGCCCCGCAGTACCCCGGGATCGGACTCGTCCGGGACGACTACCACGAACTCGTCGCCGCCGACCCGGCCGATCGTGATCCCCGACGGCAGGGCGTCACGCAGCCGGGTGGCCACTGCCCGGATCAGCTCGTCGCCGGCCTCGTGGCCCAGGCTGTCGTTGACCGTCTTGAATCGGTCGATGCCGCAGCACAGCGCGCCGGCCGGGCGGCTCGACGAGATACAGGCCTCGAGCACCTCCTCCAGCCGAAGCCGATTCGGCAGGTCGGTGAGCGAGTCGTGGGTGGCCCGGTGCGCGATCTGCGTCTCGGCCAGCTTGCGCGCGCTGATGTCGTTGACCTGGCCGACGACGCTCTGCATGGTGCCGTCGTCGGCCCGGATGATGCCGACGTGCAGCAGGCCCCAGACGATGTGCCCGTCGCGGTGCAGGTAGCGCTTCTCGATCTCGTAGCTGTCCCGGTGACCCTCGAGCAGCTCGGCGAACAGTTGCAGGTCGACGTCGACGTCGTCCGGATGGGTGATGTTGGCGAAGGTGCGCTGGTTGAGCTCGGACCGGGTGTAGCCCAGCATCTCGCGCAGCGCGTCATTGAACTGAACGAGCTGGCCGTCCTGGTCGATGATCGCCGTGCCGACCGGGCTGTGCTCGAAAGCCAGCTGCCAGCGCCGCTCAGCCTCGCGGCGCCGGGTCTCGGACTCCAGGCGGGCGGTGGCATCGGCGATGGCGGTGGCCGCCTGGGCGGCGAACAGCTCGAGGACGGTGCACTGCTCGACGTCGGGCAGCCGGCCACTGCGCGGTTGGTCGACGCTCAGCACGCCGATGAACGCGCCGCCGCGGTCGTAGAGCGGGGCCATCAGCTCGTCGCCCGGCTGCCAGGCCCCCGGCTCGTTGTCGGCCGGCGACCCGGGCGGCGTCCAGCGGGCCACCCGGTCGACCGGGGTCTGATCGACGGCGTGGCTGAAGAAGCGCAGCGCGCCCCACGGCTCGCTGGCCTCGAGCAGCTCGACGAAGTAGTCGACGGGGGTGGCCTGGCCGCGCAGCTGGTTCAGCTCGGGCGGTCCGGCGGTGGCCGCCACGCGCAGCGCGTCGCCCTCCGCGTTCATCACGTTGATGGCGGCCGCGTCGAACTCCAGGACGTCGACGACACCCTCGACGATCCGGTTGAGTGTCTCGTGCAGATCGCTGCTGGCGCCGAGCAGCCGAACCACGTCCAGGACCCGTTCCAGCCACGAGCGCCTGACCCGCGTGAGGCTGGACCCCGACTCCATGCACGCGATCTTCACATAGCTCGGAGCTATCTACCAATCGACACCCACCCGAATGGGCGCAACACCGAGTAACAGACAGGACCGCAAAGTGCCCCGCACGCGAAGGAGACCCGTGGTGAAGGTGTTCATCTCGTCGGACATGGAAGGTACGGCCGGAGTGGTCGATTGGTCGCAGTGTCGGCGGGGCCAAGGCGGCGACTACGAGTACTACCGCGCCCTGCTGCAGGCCGAGGTCAACGCCGCTATCGAGGGTGCCCTGGACGCGGGGGCGACCGAGTTCGTCGTCAACGACTCGCACTCGACGATGCAGAACCTGCGCCCGGACGGGCTGGCCGGCGACGCTCGGTACCTGTCCGGGCGGCACAAGCCGCTGTACATGATGCAGGGGCTGGACGAGTCGTTCGACGCGATCTTCTTCGTGTCCTACCACGGCTCGATGGGCAGCCCGGCGCCGTTGTCGCACACCTACAACCCGCGGGCGATCGCGGAGGTGTCGCTGAACGGCACCGTGGTCGGCGAATCGGGCATCAACGCGCTGGTCGCGCTGGCGGTCGGCGTGCCGATCGTGCTCGTCACCGGCGACGACGTCACGGTGCGTGAAGCGCAACTGGTCAGCCCGGGCGTCCACGGTGCAGTGGTGAAGACGGCAATCACCCGCTTCGCCGCGGACAGCCTGCATCCGAGCGCTGCCTGTGCGCTCATTCGGGCCCGGGCCCGGGACGCGATCGCCGCGTTGGCGTCCGCGCGCCCGCCCGCCATCCTGCTGCCGGCCGTCCTCGACGTCACCTACCGCAACGCCGACCTGGCCGAGATGGCGACCTGGATCGACGGCGTGGTGAGCACCGGCCCGACGACCACCCGCATCTCGGACGACGATCCGTTGCGGGTGTATCGGCGCTTCATCACGTCCGTGCTGCTCACCCGCGACATCGCCGAGTAGTCAGAGCCGTTCAGAGTTGTTCCAGGCGGCCGGCCAGGAAGTCGCGCTCGATGACGTTCTCGGTCAGCAGCAGCGCCTCCTCGTAGGCGTCCCGGGCGTCGGCGGTTCGGCCCAGACGGCGCAGGAAGTCGGCGCGCGCCGCGGCCAGGTAGCCGTACCCGGCCAGTTGCGGCTCGGCGGCCAGCGCGTCGAGCTCGGCCAGCCCCTCCGCCGGTCCGTCGGCGAAGCCCACCGCGACCGCCCGGTTCAGCGCGACGACGGGCGACGGCCAGGTCGCGGCGAGCAGGTCGTACAGCCCGACCAGTTCGCGCCAGTCTGTGTCGTCCCAGCTCGGGGCCTCGTCGTGGACGGCGGCGATCGCGGCCATCAGCGCGTACCGGCCCGGCGGGCGGTGCCGCAGCGCCTCGCGGACCAGCGTGGTGCCCTCGGCGATGGCCGACCGGTCCCACTTGATGCGCTCCTGGTCGGCGAGCAGCAGCAACCGCCCGGCGGCGTCCACGCGAGTGGCCCGCCGGGCGTCGGTGAGCAGGATCAGGGCGAGCAGCCCGGCCACGCCCGCGTCGTCGGGCAGCAGTGCGCGCAGCATCCGGGCCAGGTCCAGCGCCCGCTCGACCAGATCGCGGCGCACCAGGGCGGGGCCGGACGGTGCGGTGTGCCCGGTGGTGAACAGCAGGTGGACGACGGCCAGGACGGCCTCGATGCGTTCGGCCAGCGCGTCGGTGGGAGGCACCCGATAGGGGATTCGGGCGGCGGCGATCTTCTTCTTGGCCCGCGTGATCCGGGCCGCCATCGTCGGTTCGCTGACCAGAAAGGCGCGCCCCACCTCGGCCGTGGTCAGCCCGCACAGCAGGCGCAGGGTCAGCGCGACCTGGGCCGATTGGGCCAGTGCCGGGTGGCAACAGGTGAAGATCAGCCGCAGCCGGTCGTCCTCGATCTCGTGCGCGGGAGCCGGATCCCGCTCGTCGAGCAGCAGGGGCAGCCGTTGCCGCAGGGACTGGTCGCGGCGCAGCCGGTCGACGGCCCGCCGGCGGGCGACGGTGGTCAGCCAGGCGCCGGGCCGGTCCGGGACGCCCCGCGATCCCCACGTCGACAGCGCCCGGGCGTAGGCGTCCTGGACGCACTCCTCGGCCAGGTCCAGGTCGCGGGTGACGCGCACCGTCGCGGCGAGGACGAAGCCCCACTCGCGCCGGTGCGCGTCGGCGACGGCCGCCGCGACGGCCGCAGCGTTCAGTCGAAGACCCGGACCGGGCGGACCTCGACGCCGCCGAGCGGGGCCGGGACGTCCTTGGCGATGGCGATCGCCTCGTCCAGGCCGTCCGCTTCGATCAGGTAGTAGCCGCCCAGCCCCTCCTTGGTCTCGGCGAACGGTCCGTCGGTCACGGTGCCGTCCTCGCGGATGGACGTGGCCGTGTCGCTTCCCCACAGTGCCTTGCCGCCGCGCAAGGCCGCGCCGTGCTTCTCGGCGAAGTCGTTGTGGCCCTTCATCGTCTGCTCGAACATCGCTTGGTCGGTCTCGGCGATGGCCTTCTCGTCGCCGTAGATCAGGATCAGGTACTCGGCCATGGTTGGCTCCTCTCTCGATTGACAGGGTGCGCTATCCCGACGCAGGAGGAGCGACCGGATCGACAACCGGCCCGGACGAGTTTCCGGCGGCGCCGGCCAGCGCGGCGATGTCGTCCGGCGTGACCCGGCAGCAGCCGCCGACCAGGCGGGCGCCGGCGGCGATCCAGGCGGTCACATCGTCCGCGCGGAACGTCGAACGGCCGATCCACGTGCCGTTCCACGTCTCGCCGCTGTTCGGGTAGATGACGGCGGGTTTGCCGCTTGTGGTGGCGGCCAGCTCGACCAGGCCCAGTGCGTCGGCCGGATCGATGCAGTTGGCGCCGACGGCGAACACCTCCGGGCAGTCGCGGGCCATCGCGAACGCGGCGCGCGCCGGCTCGCCGGCCCGGGTGCGGGTGCCGGCGGCCGTGATCGACAACCAGGCCGGGACGTCGAGGCGGTCGAGCTCGGCCAGCAGGGCCTCGACCTCGGCCAGGCAGGGGATCGTCTCGATCGCGAGCACGTCGGCGCCGGCCTCGGCCAGGACGTAGAGCCGGGGCCGGTGGAATGCGCGCAGCTCGGCGACGCTCAGCCCGTAGTCGCCGCGGTACTCCGAGCCGTCCGCCCGTACCGCGCCGTACGGTCCGACCGATGCGGCGACCCAGCCGTCCTGCGCTTCCCGGGCGAGCGCCACGCTGCGGCGCAGCTCGGCCTCGTCGTCCGGGGCGGCCTGGTAGCTGGCCGTGATGGCGACCTGGGCGCCCGCCGCGGCGAAGGCCCGGTGGGCCGCCACGATCTCGTCCGGGTCGTCGACCAGCAGCCGGGCCGACCACTGCGCCGACGACAGGTCGTTGCCCCGCCGTTCGAGCTCGGTGGCCAGCCCGCCGTCGAGCACGACCACCTGGTCGCGGACCACGTCGGTGAGGCTGCGCACACCGCCAGTCTATATACATAACGCCGTTATATAGTTGACCGCGTGGATCAGGACGAGAAGATCGCGGACGCGCTGAGCCGGCTCGTCCGCTGGGCGATCCGGGTCGTGCCGAAGCAGATGAGCATGACCGCGATGAGCACCCTCAGCACCCTGTCCAGCGGGCCGCTGCGCATCTCCGAGCTGGCCGACCGCGAGGGGGCGGCCCAGCCGGGCATGACCGCCCTGGTGAACCGGCTCGAGACGTCCGGCCACGTCCGCCGCGCGCCCGACCCGAGCGACGGCCGGGCCACGCTCGTGCACCTGACCACCCAAGGCCAGCGGGATCTCGACGCCCGCCGCGCCGCCCGGACCGCCGCGTTGCGCACCGAGATCGAACGGCTGCCGGCCGAACACCGAGCCGCACTCGCCGGTGCCCTGGAGGCGATCGACTACCTCACCGCTGGAGTGGACAAACCGAATGACTGAGCAGAGCAGCCCGTTCAGACAACCCAAGGCCGTATGGGCGGTCGCGTTCGCCTGCGTGATCTCGTTCATGGGCATCGGGCTGGTCGACCCGATCCTCAAGGCGCTCAGCTCGAAGCTGCAGGCATCCCCGTCGCAGGTCGAGCTGCTGTTCACCAGCTACCTGGTGGTGACCGCGGTCGCGATGCTCGTCACCGGGTGGGTGTCCAGTCGCATCGGCGCCAAGCGCACGCTGATCGCCGGCCTGGTGCTGATCGTCGTGTTCGCGGCGGCGGCCGGCTCGTCCGGCTCGATCAACGGCATCGTCGGCTTCCGGGCCGGTTGGGGACTGGGCAACGCGCTGTTCATCGCGACCTCGTTGGCCGTCATCGTCAGCTCGGCCAGTGGCGGGTTCGCCGGAGCGATCATCCTGTACGAGACGGCGCTGGGCGTCGGCATCGCGATGGGTCCGCTGGTGGGCGGCGAACTCGGCTCGATCAGCTGGCGCGGCCCGTTCTTCGGGGTCTCGGTGCTGATGGCCATCGCCCTGATCGCCACTCTCATCTTGTTGCCGCCGACGCCGAAGCCGGCCCGGCGGGAGAGCATCACCGAGCCGATCAAGGCGCTGCGGCACCGCAGCCTGGCCACCACGAGCGTCGTCGGCCTGCTCTACAACTGGGGCTTCTTCACCATGCTCGGCTACGCACCGTTCCTGATGGGCGACGTGTCGCCACAGAAGCTCGGCCTGGTGTTCTGCGGATGGGGCGTACTGGTGGCCGTGTTCGCGGTGTGGGGCGCGCCGTGGCTGAGGAAGCGGTTCGGTACGCCGAGCACGCTCTACGCCAACTTCGTCCTGATGGCGATCGTCCTGGCGATGATCGGCATCTTCCCGGACCATCCCGCCCTGGTCATCGTGATGGTGATCATCGCCGGGGCCTTCATCGGCGTGAACAACACGCTCGTCACGACCGCGGTCATGAGCATCGCCCCGGTCGAGCGACCCGTCGCGTCGGCCACCTACGGGTTCGTGCGGTTCATCGGCGGCGGCCTGGCACCCTTCGTCGCGGGCAAGCTGGTCGAGCACTACAACGCTCACGTGCCGTTCGTCCTGGGCGCCGGCACCGTCGCCTTGGCCGCCGTCGTGCTGGCCACCGTGCACCGCGCGGTCGCCGCCGCCGACCGGAGCCAGATCGCCCAGCCCGAACTCGACGAGTTGGACCGCGTCGAGCGCGAGGACGCCGTGCAGGTCGGCGCCGCAATCGGCAACGAGGACTGACTGCACGATCTGGATCACGACGCGGATTCGCCGGGCTGGACCAGTCCGTGGTCGAAGGCGTAGACGATGGCGGCGGCCCGATCGCGCAGCCCGAGCTTGGCGAAGATCCGGCCGATGTGGCTCTTGACGGTCAGTTCGGAGATGACGAGCGTTGCCGCGATCTCGGAGTTGCCCATCCCGCGACCGACCATGCGCAGCACCTCGCACTCGCGAGCGGTCAGTTCGGCGACGGCGTGCGTGGGGGCCGGCGCCGGCTGGGCCCGGTACGCTCGCAGCACCCGGGCGGTGACCGCCGGGTCGAGCCAGGCGTCGCCGTCGGCGACGGTGCGCACCGCCCGGATCAGGTCCTCGGCCGGCGAGTCCTTGAGGATGAACCCGGCGGCGCCCGCGCGCAACGCCCCGGACAGCAGCTCGTCGTCGTCGAACGTCGTGAGCACGAGCACCGGCGGCGCGTCATCGCCCAGCGCCCGCACGCGCCGGGTGGCCTCGATTCCGTCGACGCCCTTCATGCGCAGGTCCATGACCACGACATCGGCCGGATGCTGGGCCACCGCGGCCGGAACGTCGGCACCGTCGGCACATTCGGCGACGATCTCGAAGCCGTCGCGGCGGCGCAGGATCAGCCGTAGCCCGGACCGCACCAGCTCCTGGTCGTCCACCAGGATCACTCGGATCATGTCGTTCCGTTCAGGGGAATCACCGCCGCGACCCGCCAGCCGCACTCGTCCGGACCGGCGGCCAGCCTGCCACCCAGCTGCTCGACCCGATCGTGCATTCCGCGCACGCCTGACCCGGTTCGCCCGTTCGGCTGTACCGGCCCGGCCGTGCCGTTGCTGATCTCCAGCCGGGCTGTAGTTGTCGTCACGTGCAGGCACACGATGGCGCCGTGGCCGGGCGCGTGTTTGGTGACGTTGGTCAGCGACTCCTGCGCGATCCGGTACAGCCCGAGTCCTACGGTGGGGTCGACCCGGGCCAAATCTCCAGCCGGGCTGTATTCCACCGTCACGCCGGCCGCCCGCACCGTGCCGACCAGGTCGGCGATGTCGGCCACTCCGGGCAGCACTCGGGTACCCGACCCGGACGCGCCGAGCAGGCCGACCGTCCGGCGGATCTCGGCGAGCGCCTGGCGTCCGACTCGCTCCGCGTCCTGCAGGGCGTCCACCGCCTCGTCGACGTCGCGGTCGGTCTGCAGCATGCGGCGCGCACCCGTCACGTGCAGCATCGTCACGCTCAGGGAATGGGCGACGACGTCGTGGATCTCGCGGGCGATCCGCTGCCGCTCCGCGGTGGCCGCCTCGGTCTGCTGGGCCGCGTGCCGGCGGCGCTCGGACTGCAGCAGCCGCAACTGCCACTGCATCGCGAAGCCGATCTCCCATCCGGCGACGATCGTCACCAGGTACATCCAGAGGATGCCGCCGCCGACGCCCAGGCCGACCACCGTCACGATCGCCAGGCCCAGGGCGCCCAGGCTGATCCGCACCCTCGACAGCGACGCGACCTCGCCGACGACCAGCGCCAACACCAGCGGGGCGAAGTCGTACTGCACGTGGGTGCGCAGCAGGACGGCCACCGTGCCGCAGGCGATCACGGCGTTGAGCGCAGGCGGCGAGATCCGGCCCAGCGCGACTTCGGGCAGCATCGGGAAGGCGACGGCCAGGATGGCCAGGGCGTACCAGCCCGGGGGGATCAGGGCGTCGCGCTGAGCGACGGCGACGACCGTGCAGCTGAGCATGGCGACGACCGACCAGGCGACGATCCACCACGGGTACTGCATCTGGGCGTGCGCGCCCTCGACCTGCCGCCGCACGTATGCGGCGGCCCGGATCAGCCCGGCGATCACCGCTCAAGAATAGGGATTCTCGCCGTTATGCGGCATCCGACGCAGGTCGGACGTCCTTCTCCTACCGGGGTGGGAGCTGAAGTCCCGCCCGCGGCACGACGCTTTGGCGGGCCTCGGCCCATAGCGTCGTGGCATGAGCTGGACGCAGACGCGCACCCGGTGGCGGACCCTTCGCGAGGTGTCGGCGGAGATCGAGCGCCGACGCGACGGCGAGCTGCCCTGGTCGGCCGACCTGGCCGCCGTCTTCGGGACGCGACGCGAGCTCGTCCTGGCTCTGCGGTACCTCTGGATGCTGACGCTGACCGCCCGGGTGGACGACGCCACCGCTCTCGACGGGGTCGGCGCCGCCCGGCTGGCCGGACGCCGCCTGGCGGAGCAGCACGCCGGCCTGCGTCTCGTGCTGGACCGCCACTGCCCGGAGCTGGCCGCCCACGAGAAGCGGATCGTCTCCGACTTCGGTGGCTACGCCCCGGCTCCGGTCTGGGCCTGACCGTCCACGTCCTTCCGTTCAGTGATCAACAGCAAGAAGTGGCCGCTGGAGCAGCCAACTCTTGCTGTTGATCAAGAAAGCGGGTGCGGACCTGTCTAGCATCTCCCGGCGGGCGCTGCGCGACGCGCGAATCTCGACCGTCGCGTTCGACGACGAACTGGCCGAGCGAGCCCTCGACGCCTGACACCGCTTCGGCAAGGGCCGGCACACGGCTGCGCTCAACTTCGCGGACTGTTGCACACGCACTGGCCGAGCGCAGTGACTACCTGATCCTCTGCACCGGCGACGACTTCGCGCAGACCGACCTGCCGGCTGCAGTACTAGGCCGAGCGAGCCGGGCGGGCAGCGTCGAAGCTGAGCGCGGCCGGCGCGTCGGCCGGCACGAGGGGGTGCGCGGGGAACGTCGGGGCGATCCGCTGATAGGGCGCGCCGAGCGGCGGACGCGGATCGGCCGAGCCGGCGTTCGGCCACAGGGCCATCGCGCGCTCGGCCTGCGCGGTGATCGACAGCGACGGGTTGACGCCGAGGTTGGCGGTCAGCGCCGAGCCGTCGACGACGTGCAGCCCCTCGTAGCCGAACACGCGGTGGTACGGGTCGATGACGCCAGTCGACGCCGAGTCGCCGATCGGGCAGCCGCCGATGAAGTGCGCGGTCATCGGGATGTTCATCAGGTCGCCCCACGTGCCGCCGGCCACGCCGCCGATGTTGTCAGCGAGTTGCCGGGCGGCCCGGTTGGCGACCGGGATCCACGTCGGGTTCGGCTCGCCCTCACCCTGCACGGACGTCAGCCGGCCCCGGCGAGAGCGGTGCACCGTGATCGAGTTGTTCAACGACTGCATCACCAGCAGGATGATGATCTTCTCCGACCAGCGCCGCGGGATGATCGTCGAGAAGATCAGCTTCGGGTTGTGCACGGCCACGCCCAGCCACTGCCGCCAGCGGTGCCGGCGCGTTCCACCGTCGGTCATGGCCGTCGAGAGCAGCCCCATCGCGTTGCTGCCCTTGCCGTAGCGCACCGGCTCTATATGGGTGTTCTCGTCCGGATGCCACGACGACGTGATCGCCACGCCCTGCGTGTAGTCGGCGGCCGGATTCTGCGAGATGACGCCGAGCAGCGACTCGGAGTTCGTCCGCGTCAGCTGGCCCAGCCGGGCCGAGATGCCGGGCAGCGTCGTGGCCCGAAGCTGATGCAGCAGCGCCTGCGTGCCGTACGTCCCGGCGGCGAAGACGACGTGCGTGGCGGTGAACGTGCGCGTCGCTCGACGCCGCCAGGAACCCGTCCGCGCCGTGTCGACGGCGTACCCACCCCCTGACAGCGGCCGCACGTTGGTCACCGTCGTCAGGGCATGGATCTGCGCGCCGCCCTGCTCGGCCAGGTACAGGTAGTTCTTGACCAGGGTGTTCTTGGCGTTGTGCCGGCAGCCGGTCATACACGAGCCGCACTCCAGGCAGCCCCGCCGGGCCGGGCCGGCCCCGCCGAAGTAGGGGTCGGCCGCCTCGACGCCCGGGCCGGACCCGAAGTAGACGCCGACCGGCGTGCGGTGGAACGTGTCGCCCCTGCCGAACTGGGTCGCGAGTCGCTGCATCTCCAGATCGGACGACGTCATCGTCGGGTTGGTGACGACGCCGAGCATCTTCTTGGCCTGCGCGTAGTGCGGGGCCAGCTCGTCGCGCCAGTCGGTGATGTGGGCCCACTGCGGGTCGTCGTAGAACGGCTGCAGCGGCTCGTACAGGGTGTTGGCGTAGTTGAGCGAGCCGCCGCCCACGCCCGCCCCGGCCAGGATCACCACGTTGTTGAGCAGGTGGATGCGCTGGATGCCGAAGAGCCGCAGCTTCGGCGCCCAGATGAAGTTGCGGCTGTCCCACGACGTCTTGGGCAGGGTGTCGTCGGTGAAGCGCTGGCCGGCCTCGAGCACGCCGACCCGGTAGCCCTTCTCGGTCAGTCGCAGTGCCGCGACGCTGCCGCCGAACCCCGATCCGATCACGATCACGTCGTAGTCGGGCATGCCGCCACTCCTATTGATTAACGGTCAGTAGCGCTGAGACTAGTCGCGCCCGCGCAGCAGCGACACCTTGAACGGGCGCAGCTCGGAGCGGGCCAGCCCGGCCTGGAACACCGGATCGGCGTCGACGATGCGCTGCGCCGCCGTCTCGTCGGGCGCCTCGAACACGGCGATGCCGGTGTTGAGCGTCCCGAGAGTCGGCCCGGCCAGGATCAGCGTGCCCTCGTCCATCAGCCGCTGCAGCCGCTCGAAGTGCACCGCCCACACGGCTCGTTCCTCGTCGGTCATCGTCGCCGCGAAGTCGTCGCGCGGCGGGTGGATGAAGTAGATCCACTCAGCCATGCCGGCGAGCGTGACGCCAGGCCGGCCGAAGCGTCAAGGCTGTCGGATAGGGGGGTCGATCTGTCGCCGGAGACGGCGGCCGGTGCCCGCCGGCCGCGGGCGGATGAGAGCATCACCGGCGATGGACGCCTCGGGGCAGGCCGCGCCGGTCGTGGTGGTGGCCGGCAACGCCCGGCTGCTGCTGCAGCTCGTGGGCGAGCTCGAGGCATTGGGCGAGCCGACGGTGTTCGT
>DATBER010000088.1:0-7830 GCA_036558905.1 Jatrophihabitantaceae bacterium
GCCGCCCAGCGGCCCACGAATCGGCTGGCCGACCGACCACGCACCCACGCCCGGGCCGCCCAACAGCCCACGAATCGGCTGGCCGACCGACCACGCACCCACGCCCAGGCCGCCCAGACCGCCCGATCCGCCGACGCACCCGCGGTCGGCCGGCCGGCACGCTGACCAGGCACTACGCCCACCGACCGATGAATCGGTGCGCGTGCAGCCGGGTGACTCGTTGTGGTTGATCGCGGCCCGGCGCCTGGGCCCGGCCGCCACTGACGAGCAGATCGCCGCGAATTGGCCGCGGTGGTACGCGGCCAACCGCTCCCTCATCGGCGACGACCCGTCGCTCATCGAACCCGGCCAGGTGCTGCAGGCACCCCAGCCGTCCGACACCGCCCGCTAGGAGACCGATATGACCGCCGCGCTGGCCGACCCCCGCGCCACGGACACCGCCCGGCACCGCATCACAGTGCGCCCCGCGCCGCGTCGCGAACCACCGTTCGACGACGAACTGCCGCCGCGGCATCTGCGCCTGGTCGGGCCGCACGACCAGCCCCTGCCGTTCGCCCCGTCGCGCCGCCGACTGACCGATCCGCGCGACCTGTTCGCGGTGCAGCCGACCGGACGAGTCCAACTGCCGGATGCGCGCTGGTTCGGCCGCCGGCTGCTGATCGCCATGCTTGAAGCCATCGCCGGACGGCGTTCACCTCAGCAGCTGAGCCGATACCTCAGCCAGGCTGTACTTTCCGGATTGGTCGCCGAACGGGCCAAGCCCCGCGGGTGGGCGCAGCCACCGACCCTCCGCTCGATGCGGGTGTGCGAGCCGGCTGACGGCGTCGCCGAGATCTCAGCGGTGATCCAGACCGGCTCGCGGTTCCGGGCCGTCGCCTTCCGTCTCGAGGGTCTCGACGGCCGGTGGCGCTGCGTGCGTCTACAGCTCGGCTGAGCTTTAACCCGGTGCCGGCTCAGCGCTTGCGGCGCCGGGCGTTGCTGCTGCGGTTGCCGCGGCTGCCCCGGTTCGGGTTCGACCGCGACTGCTGCTGCCGCTTGGCCGACTTGGACTCGCTGGCCGAGTCGTCGCCACCGGTGACCCGGACGTCGGGGGTGTCCGAGCCAAGCGTCGGCGCGCTGTAGACGAGCGGACGCGACGACGCGTCACGGTTCAGGCCGCGGGCCGACACCTGCGGCGCCGGCTTCGTCTCGGCCTTCGTCTCAGGCTTCGTCTCAGCCTTCGTCTCGGGCTTCGTCTCAGCCTTCGTCACAGGCTTCGTATCGGCCTTCGTCTCAGCCTCCGGTTCGACCCGGTCGGGCGGCGGCGCGGTGCGCTGGTGGGCCTCCTGGGCCGCGTCGAGCAGGGACTCGTCCAGCTGCGGCGTGCCATCGGCAGCGACGGCGTCCGGCGGCGGCTGCTCCTCGACCTGGACCTCCAGGTTGAACAGGAAGCCGACCGACTCCTCCTTGATGCCGTCCATCATGGCGCCGAACATGTCGAAGCCTTCGCGCTGGTACTCGACGAGCGGGTCGCGCTGGGCCATGGCCCGCAGGCCGATGCCCTCCTGCAGGTAGTCCATCTCGTAGAGGTGCTCGCGCCACTTGCGGTCGAGCACGGACAGCAGCACCCGGCGTTCGAACTCACGCATGACGTCGCTGCCGAGCTCTTCCTCGCGCGCGTCGTAGGCGGAAGCGGCGTCGGCGGTGAGCTCCTCGATCAGGTACGCCCGGGTGAGGTCGGACTTGTTGCCGCCCGCCTGGTCGATCGCCTCGTCGATGGACAGCGATACCGGATAGAGCGTCTTGAGCGCCGTCCACAGCTGCTCGAGGTCCCACTCCTCGGCGTAGCCCGACGCGGTGGCGCCCTCGACGTAGCCGCGCACGACGTCGGCGACCATGTCCCGTAGCTGCCCGGAGAGGTCCGCGCCCTCGAGCACGGTGCGCCGCTCGTCGTAGATGACGGTGCGCTGCTTGTTCATGACCTCGTCGTACTTGAGGACGTTCTTGCGGATCTCGAAGTTCTGCTGCTCCATTTGCGTCTGGGCCGACTGGATGGCCTTCGAGACCATGCGCTGCTCGATCGGGACATCCTCGGGCAGGCGCAGGAAGTTCATCATCTGCGCGACGCGCTCGCCGTTGAAGCGGACCATCAGGTCGTCGCCGAGCGACAGGTAGAACCGCGACTCGCCCGGGTCGCCCTGTCGTCCGGACCGGCCACGCAGCTGGTTGTCGATACGCCGCGACTCGTGCCGCTCGGTGCCCAGCACGTACAGGCCGCCCAGGTCGACGACCTCCTCGTGCTCCTTGGCCACGTCGGCCTTGATCTTCTCGAGGGTGTCGGCCCAGGCGGCCTCGTATTCCTCGGGCGTCTCGTCCGGGGTCAGCCCGCGGTCACGCAGGGCCAAGTCGGTGGCGAACTCGGGGTTACCGCCGAGCATGATGTCGGTGCCGCGGCCGGCCATGTTGGTGGCGACCGTGACGGCACCCTTGCGGCCGGCGTTGGCGATGATCGCAGCCTCACGGGCGTGGTTCTTGGCGTTCAGCACCTCGTGCGGGATGCCCCGGCGCAGCAGCAGCTGGGCCAGACGCTCGGACTTGGCCACGCTCGCCGTACCCACCAGTACGGGCTGGCCGGCGTCGTGCCGCTCGGTGATGTCGTCGACCACTGCGGAGAACTTGGCGTCCTCCGTCTTGTAGATCAGGTCGGTCTCGTCGTCGCGGATCATCGGCATGTTGGTCGGGATGGGCACCACGCCGAGCTTGTAGATCTGGTGCAGCTCGGCCGCCTCGGTCTGCGCCGTACCCGTCATGCCGGACAGCTTCGTGTAGAGCCGGAAGTAGTTCTGCAGGGTGATCGTCGCCAGCGTCTGGTTCTCCTGCTGGATCTGCACGCTCTCCTTGGCCTCGATGGCCTGGTGCATGCCCTCGTTGTAGCGGCGCCCGTGCAGGATGCGGCCGGTGAACTCGTCGACGATGAGCACCTCACCGCTGTTGACGATGTAGTCGCGGTCGCGCTTGTACAGCTCCTTGGCCTTCAGCGCGTTGTTGAGGTAGCCGACGAGCGGGGTGTTGGCGGCCTCGTAGAGATTCTCGATGCCGAGCTGGTCCTCGACGAAGGCGACGCCGTCCTCGGTGACCGCGACGGTGCGCTTGCCCTCTTCGACCTCGTAGTGCTCGTCGCGCTTCATCCGCGGGGCCAGCCGGGCGAACTCGAGATACCAGCGCTGGTTCTCCTCGGCCGGGCCGGAGATGATCAGCGGCGTCCGGGCCTCGTCGATCAGGATGGAGTCGACCTCGTCGACGATGGCGAAGCTGTGCCCGCGCTGCACCAGGTCGTCGAGTGACCAGGCCATGTTGTCGCGCAGGTAGTCGAAGCCGAACTCGTTGTTCGTGCCGTACGTGATGTCGGCCTGGTAGGCGGCCTTGCGTCGCTCGGGCGGCAGCTCGGAGAGGATCTTGCCGACCGACAGGCCGAGGAAGCGGTGCACCCGGCCCATCCAGTCGGCGTCGCGGCCGGCCAGGTAGTCGTTGACCGTGACGATGTGGACGCCGTCGCCGGCCAGCGCGTTCAGATACGCCGGCAGCGTGGACACGAGCGTCTTGCCTTCACCGGTCTTCATCTCGGCGATGTTGCCGAGGTGCAGCGCGGCGCCGCCCATCAACTGCACCTTGTAGTGGAACTGGCCCAGCGTGCGCCGAGCCGCCTCGCGCACCACCGCGAACGCCTCGGGCAGTAGGTCGTCGAGGGTCTCGCCGTCACCGAGACGTTCCTTGAACTGGTCGGTCTGCTCGCGCAGCTCGGCGTCAGTCAGATCGACATAGTCATCTTCGAGCGTCTCGATGTGCTCGGCGATGGTCGCCAGACGACGGACCATCTTGCCTTCACCGGCGCGCAGAATTTTGGCAAGAACCACGGCCGCCATGGTACGGGTTAGCTCATAGTGAGCGCTGCCGCGAGCCGGACCAGGCGCCCAAGGCATCACGGATCGGTCACGGAGACAACGCCGGCCGGGGGTCCGGTCCTCGACTCGGCATGATCATCACAGTGACCCGACGCCTCGCCCTGCTGCTGTGCGCAGTCCTCGCGGCGGTGGCACTTCCCTTCCTGACCCCGGCCTGGGCCTGCGCTTGCGGCGCCTACGATCCCGGCCCCGCCGGCAGGCCAGCGTGCCGACCGAGACGGCGCTGGTCCGCTACGGCGGCGGCGCCGAGGACGTCTACCCGTCACTGACCATTCACTCGTCGGCCACGACCGGGGCGCAGATGTTCCCGGTCCCGGACAAGCACGCCACGGTCAAGGCGGCGCCGTCCGGGCTGTTCGACCACCTGGCCGAGCCGACCGGGCCACCGCATGAGAGCAGCGCCGGGCCGGGCGCCGCCAACGGTGGGGCCCAGGAACCGGCCCCGTCGGGGACGGTGGAGAGCCGCCAGCAGATCGGCCCGCTCGACGTCGTCACGCTGACCTCCGGCGACGCGACGGCGCTGACCCAGTGGCTACAGCGCAACGGCTTCGCGGCCGAACCGGCCGTGGCCACCTCGGCCGGGCCCTACACCGAGATGGGTTGGACGTTCGTCGCGGTAGGGCTGCGCCCGGACGGCCTGCACGCCATGTTGGACGGTGCACTCGACCCGCTGCAGATCCACTTCGCGACGGCCCAGCCGGTGTACCCGATGCGCCTGTCGGCGACGGCGACCGAGCCCGAGACGGTGCACCTGTTCGTGCTCAGCGAGCACCGGACCGAGCTGATCACCGCCGACCAGGGCCGGTCGGCCAGCTGCGCCGACCAGCTCGCCGGGCGCGACCTCGGCCCGGCCCTGACGAAGGTCGTCGCCGGTGGGCCGACCTACCTGACTCGCTTCGACGGGCAGCTCGACCCGACCGCGATCAGCGACGACATCCATTTCCGGACCGCGCCGAGCGACGATTCGCTGGGCGTGGCGCCCGAGACGCCCGCCGCCGACACGAGCGGTCACGTCACGACGAGCAGCAACGTCGGCCTGCTGGTCGGGATAGCGGCGGCGATCGTCGCGGCCGGCGGGCTGGTCTGGCTGGCCGTCAGCCGGCGGGCGCGGGGAGCCGCCTGACAGCCGGATTAACCGCATCGCCCGATCTGGCAAGGTGGCGGGCATGGGGACGTGGAACGGAGTCGAGCTCGACGATCTGGTACTGACGAGCGAGCGGCTGACGCTGCGGCCCTGGCGCGCGGACGACGCCGCGGACCTCGAGACGATCATGGCCGACCGGGCGATGCACGGCTTCCTGCCGCTGCCCGATCCGTACACCCGGGCCGACGCCGCGGAATTCGTGTCCGACGTAGCCCGGCGCGGCCGGGCTGAGGGGCGCAGCATCACCACAGCACTGGTCGAAACGAGCGGCGACCGGCTGGTCGGGGCCGCCGCGTTGGAGTTGCCCCGGGCCGGGCGGCTGTCCGGCGAGATCGGCTACTGGGTTGCCGGGCCGGCCCGAGGCCGCGGCTACTCGGCCGAGGCGACGCGAACCCTGGCCGATTGGGGGTTCGCGCACGGCCTGTCGCGGATCGAGATCTACTGCGCGGTCGACAACCTCCCGTCGGTCAGGACCGCGCTGAACGCCGGATTCCGATTCGAGGGGCTGCTGCGGGACAAGGTCAAGACGCCGCAGGGCACGGCCGACGGCGCGATCTTCGCCCGGCTGGCCGGCGACCCGGGTGACCCGGTGGCTCCGTCGTATCCGGCGCTGCCGGCCGGCGGGCTGAGCGACGGCACCCTCGCGCTGCGGCAGATGGCGGCCGGCGACGCCGACGCGGTCCATGCTGAGGCGGCCAATGACGAGGCGCGCCGGTGGGCGTTCGACGCGGCGGACCCGGATCCGGGCGAAGCGGCGGCCAAGGCGGCGCAGGCTCCACTGCAGTGGCTGGTCGGCTCGATCGCGAATCTGGTGATGGTCGACGTGGCCACCGGCGTGGTGGCCGGCACGATCCAGCTCCGCCGCTCGGGGCCACCCGGGGTGGCCGGCGTCGGCTACGGCGTATTACCGGGCTTCCGCGGCCGCGGCTACACCGCCCGGGCGTTGCGCCTGCTCGCCGACTGGGCGTTCGGGCCGGGCGGCCTGGCCCGGCTCGAACTCGGGGCGAAGACCGACAACGTCGCCTCGCAGAAGGCGGCGGTGGCCGGCGGCTTCAGCCCGGACGGCGTGCGCGAGGCCCGGCTGATCAACCCCGACGGTTCGTACAGCGATGAGGTGCGGTTCGCGTTGATCAATCCGGGCGTCCGCCGCTGACGGGTCTGGACGCCCGGAGGGCAGGGATCAGCCGCCGAGGCGGATCAGGCCGTAGTCGTAGGCGTGCCGCCGGTACACGACCGACGGCCGGCCCGAGTCGACGTCGGCGAACAGATAGAAGTCGTGCCCGACCAGTTCCATCTCGAACAGGGCCTGGTCGACCGTCATCGGCTTGGCCGGGTGCTCCTTCTCCCGGACGATCCGCCCCGGACCGTCGTTGATCTCCTCCTCGGCCGTATCGACGGCCGGCGGCTCGACGAGCGTGGCCACGCTGGCCGTCGCGGCCGCGAGCGAGGTCGGCGTGCGCCGGCCGTGGTGGACGCGACGGCGGTCGGCCGCCTGGCGGAAACGCCGCTCGAGCTTGTCGCTGGCGGCGTCGAGCGCTTTGTAGAAATCCTCGGCACACGCTTCGCTGCGTACAACGGGCCCCCGGGTACGGCAGGTGATCTCCACGTGCTGGCAGCTGCCGTTCTGCCGCCGATTCCGCTCGTGATGCAGCTCGACATCGGCTCGGATGATCTTCTGGTCGTAACGCTCGACGCGCCCGAGCTTCTCGGTGACGTGGATGCGGAAGTGATCTGGGACCTCGACGTTGCGCCCGTGTACCACGACGTCCATGCGCCCTCCACGGTTGATCACAGCGGTCACCGACACCGCGCACTCCAGGCGTCGTTGGTGGACCGTGCGCGGAAGCGGTGGACGCCAACTCGGTCAGGTCAGCACAACGCTAGCCGGGACTTCGCCGGCATGCCAGATGGGAGACACGCCCGGTTCACCGCCACGCTACGCGGCCGGCGCCGAGCCGACGCCCCGTCAGCACCGGCGGGGCGTGGCGGCCAGCGTGGCCGCTCCGAGCACGGGCCAGCCGGCCGCCCGCAACGCGCGAAGCGACTCCTGCACGGTGACCCCGGTGGTGACGATGTCGTCGACGAGCACCGCGGCTACGCCGGGCGGCGGAGCGTGCGCAACCATCGCCCCGGCGAGATTGGCCCGGCGCTGCCGTGCGTCCAGGCCGGCCGAGTCGCCGACCCGGCGGACGAGGCCCAGCGCCGGGATCACGGGGATGCCCAGCCGAACGGCGGCCGGGCGGGCCAGTCGGAGGACGTGGTCGCCGCCGCGGCGCCGGGCGGCCGCGCGGGCCGAGGGCACGGGGACCAGTACCACGCCCGGCCGCACGAACCGGGCGGCGGTACCGGCGAGCAGATCGGCCAGCGGACGAGCCAGCTCGAGCCGCCCCCGTTCCTTGTAGGCGAGCAGCGCCGATCGCAGCCCACCCTCGTAGCGCCCGGCGGCCCGTACCGGCCCGGCGAGCACCACCCCGGGGCCGCGCGGCCGGCAGGCCGGGCAGAGCAGCTCGCCCGGGCGACCGCAGCCGGCACAGTGGCGGGGCAGGATCAGGTCGGCCAGCGCGCGCAGCATCCTTCGAGCCTGCCGCCGCAGGGGTCCGACCGCGCCGGCCGAAGCGGATCTGTGGACAAGTGAGCGTCCTGTGGACAACCGCCCCTAGTGTCCCGCGCCAGGAATTGGGCGAATAAGTCCGGTGATCCCGGTGTGCGCTCGCAAGGCGGAGGAGGAGCCGATACCGCTGTTGT
>DATBER010000089.1:0-44724 GCA_036558905.1 Jatrophihabitantaceae bacterium
GTGCGCGAGGACATGGTGTACGCCAAGGTCGAGGGGCAGTGGCGCACGTACTGCCACGAGGCCTGCCGGTGGACCGACACGGTCGCGTTCCGGCCCAGCTACCAGGGCCGGGAGACCCCGAACATGGGCCAGCTGATCGGCAAGCGGGAATGGGAGACGCTCTACCACGGCTGGAACTGGGCCGACATCGTCTCCGACATGGGCTACGTGCGCGACGACGGCAAGACCATGGTCGCCCAACCGCATCTCGACCTGGACCCGAAGAAGATGTGGACGCTGGACCACATGCGCCGGTGCCCGCCGTTCGCGAGCCCGAACGTGTTGTTCAACGAGATGACCGACGCCGAGCGCGAAGCGTTCCACGCCGACTACATCAGGCAGGGACCGGCCGGCCGGCCCGCACCGGCTGACGCCTGATCCCACCCGTCTCGGCCCGGGGCGAAGCCCCCGTCGCCCCGGGCCAACGGCATGCGCGCCGGAAAGGAGATCATGGACAGCAAGCATGTCGTTCGGTTCGAGCCGGTGGGTATCGAGATCGAGGTCGACGAGGAGCAGACAGTCCTGCGCAGCGCCTTCGAGCAGGGCCTGATGCTGATGCACGGCTGCAAGGAAGGGCAATGCGCCGCGTGCAAGTCCTTCGTCCTCGACGGTGAGGACATCGAGCTGGACAAGTACTCGACGTTCGCCCTTCCGGATTTCGAAAGGGAGGAAGGCTTCACCCTGCTGTGCCGGGCGCACGTGTACGAGGACGTGACGATCGAGCTGCTCAACTACGACGAGGAGATGATCCACTCCGGGCTGCCGATCCAGGAGGCGGTCGTCGAGGTCGTGTCGAACGAGAACGTCACGCACGACATGCGCCACCTCGTCGTGAAGCTGATCGAGCCGACGACGCTCAAGTTCTTCCCCGGGCAGTACGTCGACTTCGCCATCCCCGACTCGGACGAGACCCGGTCGTTCTCGATGGCGAACATCTCCAGCCTGGAGAACGGTCGGCTCGAGTTCGTCATCAAGATCTATCCGGACGGGCTGTTCTCCCACTTCCTCGACACGCGGGTCGAGGTCGGCGATCGGCTCGACATCAGCGGGCCGTTCGGCGTCTTCACGTTGCGCGACAACCCGACCGCCGACCTGGTGTTCCTCGGCGGCGGCGCCGGCATGGCGCCGATCCTGGCGTTGCTGCGCTCGATGGCCGACCGGGGCATCGACCGCAGGGCCACGTTCTACTACGGCGCCCGGCGCCGGCGTGACCTGTGCTTCGAGGACGAACTGCGCAAGCTCGAGGAGACGCTGCCCGGCTTCCGCTACGTGCCGGCCCTGTCCGAGCCGGACGAGAGCGACGAGTGGGACGGCGAGGTCGGCCTGATCACCGAGGTGCTGAAGCGGTCCGAGGGCGATCTGGCCGGCGTCGACGCCTACGTCTGCGGACCGCCGCCGATGGTCGAGGCGGCCCTGGAGCTGTTGCCGGCCCTGGGCGTGGCCGACAAGCGCATCTACTACGACAAGTTCACGACGACCGGCGAAGCCGATCGGTGACGTGCATATCCATCAGCAGGAGGAGCACATGACGAGTACCCAAGAACGCAGCGTGCCGAAGGTCCAGTTCACCGACGCTGAAGCCGGCGCCAAGGAGTTCCCCGACTCCAACGCCCGCCAGTTCAACTACTACACCCCGCAGAAGCGCAAGCCGTCGCACTACGAGGACATGACGGTCGAGGTACAGCCCGACCCGCGGCACTACCTCTCGCAGGGCTGGTTGTACGGCTTCGCCGACGGCAAGGGCGGTTACCCCCTCGAGTGGACGGTGCTCAAGGCGTGGGGCTCGGACCGCCCCGAACCGGTGCGAACCCCGGGCTCGGGCGGGCGAGGTTACGACTGGCCCGCGCTCGGCTGGCACGAGTTCCGCGATCCCAACGAGGAGTGGGAGCTCACCCTCTACCGGTACAACGCCAACGTGGTCCGCCAGCTCAACCAGAACATCGAGGCCGCTCGGCAGGCCAAGGCGTTCGACCAGTGGAAGACGAACTGGATCGACTTCGTGGCCCGCCACGTCGGTGCGTGGATGCACGTCGACCACGGCCTGGGCCTGTACCTGTTCGCGAACGCCAACCGCCGGGCGCCCACGAACATGCACAACAACGCGATCTCGGTGAACAGCATGCACCGCATCCGGGCTGCGCAGGACCTGGCGCTCTACAACCTCACCCTGTCCGAGGAGATCGAGTCCTTCGACGGCACGGCGCACCTCGCCACCTGGAACGAGGACCCGGCCTGGCAGGGCGTGCGCGAGACGGCCGAGCAGCTGACGGCGATCTGGGACTGGTGCGAGGCGATCTTCGTCGCGAACATCGTCTTCGAGCCGCTCGTGGGCGAGGTGTTCCGCAGCGGCCTCGTGCAGCAGGGCGCCCCGGCCAACGGCGACTTCGTCACGCCGACCCTGATCGGCGCCGAGGAGTACGACTACGCCGAGCGGGATCTGCGCTACACCAAGCCGATGTTCCAGCTGCTGATCAACGACAAGGAATTTGCCACTCACAACCGGCAGATCCTGCAGTCCTGGCTGGAGACCTGGGTGCCGACCTGCATCATGGCGGTCCGGACGCTGCAGCCGATCTGGTCGCAGTCCGACGCCAAGCCGAACCGCTTCGAGGACGCGCTCGACCGGGCCAAGAACCGCTTCGCCGACCTCCTCGCTGAACTCGATCTGTCGACCCCGAAGGAGCTGAGCCAGTGACCACCACGTTCAAGTCGGCGGAAAGCCCGTTCAAGGCCGACAACACGGCGTCGAACATGTGCGGCTTCACCTTGATGAACAACCAGGTCGGCGCCATCGTCGCCGAGGTGATGTCCCACAAGCCCAACGTCAAGATCACCCCCCTGCCCTCGATGATCCGCGTCGATGCGAAGAACCGCATGGACGTCGTCTACAGCGAGATCGACGAGGCGGCCGGCGAGGAAGAAGGCTGGTTCAACTCGGCCGAGTTCGAGGAGAGCATGTCGACCCACTACGGCCGCATGATCCACGAGGACGACCGCACGATCATGTTCGCCAACCCGGAGGACGCCGCCGAGTTCCTCGACTTCGACCTCGTCGCCCGCGCGTAACGGGACGTCGAGCCAGCCGATCCATCAACAAGTCACCCGCGACACAGGCACCCGGGCCGGCCATCGCCCCACATGTGGCCGGCCCGGGGCCGAGCGTTCTCAAGACCGTCCCGATCTTTTGGAGGAGTAGATGTCCAAGGAACTTCGCTTCGGCCCCACCGCGCGTGACTTGTTGCAATCCGGCGTCGACCAGCTGGCCGAAGCGGTCAAGTCGACCCTCGGCCCCAAGGGCCGCAACGTCATCCTGGAGAAGATCACCGGCTCGCCGGTCGTGACCAACGACGGCGTGACGATCGCCCGCGAGATCCACCTGAAGAACCAGTTCGAGAACATGGGCGCCCAGCTGGTGAAGGAAGCCGCGATCAAGACCAACGACATCGTGGGCGACGGCACGACGACCGCCACCGTGATCGCCCAGGGCATCGTCCGGGCCGGCATGCAGGCGATCGCGTCCGGCGGCAACCCGGTCCTCGTCAAGCGGGGTATCGATCTGGCGGTCAACCGGCTGGTCGAGCACCTGCGCTCGGTGGCCCACACGATCACGACCGAGTCCGACTTCGCCCGGGTCGCGGCCATCTCGGCCAACGACGACGACGTGGTCGGTGCCGCGATCGCCCGGGCGCTGCACACGGTGGGCGACGGCGGCATCGTCACGGTCGAGGAAGCCGCCGAACCGGGCATGAGCGTGCACTTCGTCGAAGGCTTCGAGTTCGACAACGGCTACCTGTCGCCGTACATGGTCACCAACCCGGCCAGCCTGGAGGCCGTGGTCGACGACCCGTACATCCTGCTGTGCAGCGAGAAGATCACCCAGGTCCAGCAGCTGATGCCGCTGCTCGACAAGATCATGAAGGCGCCACGTCCGCTCGTGATCATCGCCGAGAACCTGGAAGGCACCGCCCTGTCCATGCTCGTGCACAATCACGTCAACGGCATCTTCCAGTGCGTCGCGGTGCGCGCGCCGGGCTTCGGCGACCGCCGCCTGCACAAGCTCGAGGACATCGCCGCACTGACCGGCGGCGCCGTCTACAGCCGCCACTCCGGGTTCACCCCGGAAACGATGACACTGGCCCAGCTGGGCCGGGCCCAGCAGGTGCGGGCCACGGCCGACAAGACGACGATCATCGGCGGGGCCACCGCCGACCAGGTCGAATTCCGGGTCATGCAGCTGCGGGCCGAGCTGGAGCGGGCCACGTTCGGGGTGGACGAGGACGTGCTGACCGAGCGGATCGGGTCGCTGACCGGCAAGGTCGCCGTGATCAACGTCGGCGCACCCACGCCGGCCGAGCTCAAGGAGTTGCAGCATCGGGTCGAGGACGCGTTGTCGGCGACCCGCGCGGCGATGGCCGAGGGCGTGGTGGCCGGCGGCGGCGCCGCGCTCATGCACGCCGCCCCGGTGCTGGACGAGCTGGAGGTGAAGGACGACTACGCGGTGGGAGTGGACATCGTCCGCAAGACGCTCACCGAGCCGGCCTACCTGATCGCGGCCAACGCCGGCTACGACGCCGACGACGTGATCGCCCAGTCGCTCGAGCTGGGCGTCGACGAGGGCTTCGACGCCCTCGAGGGGCGCTACGGCGACATGATCGAGTTGGGCATCATCGACCCGCTGCGCGTCGTCCGGTCGGCGCTGCAGAACGGCGCCTCGGTGGCCGGCCTGCTGCTGACCACCAACACCCTCGTCGCCGAGGAGCAGACCCCGTGGGGCGGCAGCCCGGCTCTCATGACGGAGTTCGGCCCGCTCGATGAGGGTTTGCACCAGCCCTCGCCCGACGCGAGCACCCCGCAGTCACTCGGCCTGGGACCGTCGATCGGCTGAACGTGGCCCAGGTCTCTGTCTCATTTTGAGATTCCGACCTCGGGGCTTGGCGCTACTGTGGGTCACAACCGGCGTAGCTGCCAGCCGACGATGAGTGACGGGGGCCCGCCGTGCCGCAGGAGAGCAGCCGTGGGGCCGCGACCGCAGAGGACGTGGCTCTAGCACGCGAGCGCTTCCTGAGCCGTGACCTGGACGAGTCACTCAACGTGCGGCGGCTGATCCTGGCCTCGTGGCAACGCAGCCAGGAGAACGACATCGACGTCGACCGGATCAACGTGCCCTTCCTGGCCGACCGGGACACCGCCACTCCCCTGCTACGCAGCGCCACGCCGATCCTCGACACGCTGCACCAGCAGCTGCAGGACGAGCCGGTGAGCATCATCCTTACCGACAACACCGGCATCGTGCTCGACCGGCGCACCACCAGCCGGGACCTGACCGGCCGCCTGGACGCGGTGTCGCTGGCGCCCGGCTACTCGTACGCCGAGGAGTTCGCCGGAACGAACGGCATCGGCACGGCGATCAGCAGCGGCCAGCCCGCGCTGGTCGACGGGCGCGAGCACTACACCCACCAGCTGGGCCAGTTCGCCTGCGCCGGTGCTCCGATCCACCACCCGACCCGGCGCACCGTCGTCGGCATCCTCGACCTCACCTCGTGGGCCCACGCCCCGGGCGCGATGCTCATGGCGCTCGCGTCGGCGACGGCTCGCCAGATCGAGGAGGAACTGCTCGCGCAGACGGATCTGCGCGAGTTCGCTTTGTTCCAGGAGTACCTCAAGGCCTGCCAGCAGTCGGGTGGGCCGGTGCTGGCGATCAACCACGACGTCGTGATGATGAACGAGCACATGCGCACCCTGTTCGACGCGGTCGAGCAACAGGCCCTGCTGGGCTACGCGGCCGACATGGTGGGCAACGACGAGCGGACAGTCACCCGCACGGTCGAACTGCCCAGCGGGCGCACCGCGCACATGAAGTGCGCCTCGGTGCGCAGCGCCGCCGGCCCGGTGGGCGTCGCCGGCAGCGTCGTAAGGGTCCGGCTGGCCCAGATGGCGCCCCGATCGGGCATCGGCGCCACCCTGGTGCGTACGCGCACCTCGCCCACCCTGCCCGGAGTCGTCGGTTCCAGTGCCGTGTGGGTGCGGTGCGTGCAGCAGGTCAACTCCTGTTACGAGACCGGCGAGTGGATGGCGCTGGCCGGCGAGTCGGGCACCGGCAAGGTCGCCCTGCTCCGCGCCGTGCACCAGATGCACAACCCGACCCGCAGCTTCCGGGTGCTCGATCCGCCCAAGTCGGGCAACCTCGACGCGTGGCTGACCGTGCTGGACGACGCGATGTCGACGCCGGGCGCGTTGGTGGTGCTCGAGCACGCCGACCGGATGGACGAGGCGGCCGCCGAGCTGGTGGCCGACCAGCTGCTCGAGCTGGGCGCCGACAACGCCCCGGCCGAGCGCGTGCGCGTGGCCATCACGATGACCTCGGCCGAGCTGACCAACAACGCCCTGGTGATCGCATTCGCGCGCACCATCGAGGTGCCGCCGCTGCGGCATCACGTCGAGGACATCAACGACTTGGTGCCGTACCTGCTCGGGCAGCTCACCGGCGACGAACGGCTCAGCGTGTCGTCGCAGGCGATGGCCCAGCTGCGCCGGCTGAACTGGCCGGGCAACATCGCCCAGCTGCGCCGGTTGCTCACCCAAATCGTCAAGCGCCGGCACTCGGGGGTCATCGAGGTCGGCGACCTGCCGCCCGAGGCGCGCACCTCCGGGCACCGGGTGCTGACCCCGATCGAGGCGCTCGAACGCGATGCCATCGTGCAGGCCCTGCTGGACAACGACCAGCGGCCGGCCGACGCGGCGCGAGCGCTGGGCATGTCGCGAGCCACGATCTATCGCAAGTTCCGCCACTACGGCATCTCGCTGCCGCTGGTGCGCTGAGCGCCTTGAACTCAGGCCATCGGATCCATGGGGTCCTCGGGTCGCGGCGTGTTCGGCTCCAGCACCACCTTGCCGTCGTCGGTGTAGATGATGTCGGTCCGCCGCCGCGTGCGGTACAGCTTGTAGCCGATCGCCATCCCGGCGATCCCGACGAGCATCAGGATCAACCCGATGACATGGATGTTCACGCCGCTCGGACTGTGCCTGACCGCAAACGTCAGGATCGCCCCGAGGGCGATGATGAACAAGCTGACTGCGAATCTCATCATCGTCGATTTACCCGGCGCCGCAGACCGGCAAACCCCGGTTCTGGCCGGGATCGTGCATGGATGCGACCGACGGTGGGAATGCCTGAGCTATGACCACCCGCACCATCGAGACCGCTCATGGCTAGCGGCCCGTTCGACGAGCCGCCGACACCCCTGACGGCGCGCGAGCGACAGGTGATAGCCGCGCTGGAGGTCGACTTCAAGCGCGATCACGCCGTTCGGCAAGCCCGGCGACGCACCGCGCTGCGCACGCTCGCGGTCGTCGGCGCCCTGGTCGTGATCGCAGCGGGCGGGTCGGTGGCGGTCGCCATCCTGACGCCCCCGGCCGCGGCCATGACCGCCATCGGCCTGGTGTGCACAGCCGCGGCCGCCGGGGCGACCGCGCTGGTGTTGTCTCGCCGCTGACCGCTCCGTGGCGTCGCTCACATGCCGTTTTGTCGATGTTGATAACGGGTAGATAACGTTCGTCCGAGACGTCGGCCGTCGCCGACCGGGCGGCGCCTGCCGCTGATCTCAACGACGAGATGCATCGGGCACGACACGGCAGGCCGGCCGGTAGGTGGTTAGGTGACGACGACACTTCAAGAGACTTCTGCCCCGAGCACCCCGGAAAGGTTGAAACGGCGGGCTGCGGCCCGCCGCTTCGCTTTGTTCGGCGCCATTTCGGTGATCTTTTGCGGCGCGAGTATCGGATTGCTACACATATTGCCATCCGACCGCCGGCTCAACCCGGTTTCGGCGCCCATCAGCGATTACGCGCTGACCAGTGCGGCCTGGCTTTTCGACACCAGCGTGCTGATTCTCGCCACCGGAGTGGCGGCCGTGCTGGCCGCCCTGGTGCTGGGCGGCTATCTGCCCAGGGCGTCGGCGCCCTTCGCCACCATGTCGACCTGCTGCGCGGCGCTGGTGGTCGTCGTCATCTTTCCCGACCGGGCCCTCAACGGAATGCTCGGCCCGAGCGCCTGGGTGCACTGGAGCGCGGCGATGCTCGCCTTCGGCGGCTTGCCGCTCGCCTCGACCTTGCTGCGCCGCCTGCATCGCAGCCCCTGGTGTCACACCCGACTGCCCGGCGTGGCGCGCGCCCTGTCGCTGACGGCCGGCGCCTGCTTTCTGGCCCTGTTCGTGGGCAGCATCTTGGACCTGGCCACGTCGTGGCCGATCTGGCGGGTCGGCGGCATCGTCGAGCGCGTGCTCGCAATCGCCGAGATGGGCGTGACCGTCCTCATGGCGATCTGGGCCTGGGCTGGCTGCGCCTGCACCACTTTGCCCCCATTGAGCGCATTAGCGGAATCGGTCGAGAAGGGCGAGTGATATCGCCGTTTACCGGGTACAACCCGAGTATGTCGATGCGAAGAACATACAACCGTCGGGGCACGGTAAGCCTGCTCAGCGTGGTGCTGGTGGTGTGGCTGATCATCGGCCTAATTGCGGCCGGTCAGCGGCATTACTTCAACTCCAGTGTCAAGACCTGCGCCAAGGCCGGAACGATCACCGTGACAATTCTGGCCGGCCCGCTGAACTATGTGGGCGTGAATCCAAAGATCAATTGCCACACGCCTCAGCCGAGCAAGTAGCCCGGCATTTAGTGGGGCGCCGCCGCCGGCGACCATGCGCACCGTCCGCATTCGGACGCAGATCGCGCACGGCAGCGGCGTCCCACGTCTCTCAGTCCGCGTGCCCGGGCAGCAGCTGCTGGATCTTCTGCTTGACGCCCTCGCGGACCACTCCCCACTTGTCCTCGTCGCCGTGGGCCAGCGACGAGGCCAGCGCCTTGACCTCATCGAACGTCGCGTGCGGCGGGATGGGCGGAACATCCGGATCGCAACGCACGTCCAGCACGACCGGCCGGGCGGCGCCCATGGCCGCGTCACAGGCCGGGCCGACCTGGGCCGTCTCCTCGACGTTGATGCCGATCAGGCCGATCTCGCGGGCGAACCCGGCGTAGTCCACGTCCGGGATGGTCTGCGACTCGGCGAACTTGGGCGAGCCTTCCATCGCCCGCATCTCCCAGGTGACCTGGTTGAGGTCGTTGTTGTGCAGCACGGCGACCACCAACCGCGGATCCGACCACTGCGTCCAGTAGTGCTTGACCGTGAGCAGCTCGGCCAGCCCGTTCATCTGCATCGCGCCGTCGCCGACGAACGCGATGGCCGGACGGTCCGGATGGGCCCACTTGGCCCCGATCG
Source organism: Jatrophihabitantaceae bacterium (assembly GCA_036558905.1). Taxonomy (GTDB): domain Bacteria; phylum Actinomycetota; class Actinomycetes; order Mycobacteriales; family Jatrophihabitantaceae; genus DASXRA01. The sequence goes on from DATBER010000089.1 coordinate 9,314, forward strand.
CGTACGGCACGCCCGGCCCCATCGTGGCCAGCGTCCCGGACAGCGAACCCCGCATCTGCCCGCGGAAGCGCAGGTGCCGCGCGTACCAGTTCGCGGCACTACCCGAGTCGGCCGCGACGATCGCGTTGTCGGGCAGCCGCTGGGACATCTCGTGGAACAGGCGCATCGGGTTGATCGGCTCGGCGTCGGTGGTGGCCTGCCGGTCGGCCGTCTCCCACCACTCCTCGACGAGCTGCTCGATCCGGTCGCGCCAGCTGCGGTCGTCCTTGCGCTCGAGTTTGGGCAGCAGCGCCTGCAGGGTCGCCCGCGCGTCGCCGACCAGGTTGATCTCGTACGGGTAGCGCATCCCGATCCACCGGGCATCGTGGTCGATCTGCACGGCCCGCGCCTGGTCCAGTTCCGGCAGGAACTGCGTGTACGGGAAGTTCGAGCCGACCGTCAGCAGGGTGTCGCACTCGCGCATCAGATGGTAGCTCGCCGTGGTGCCGAGCAGGCCGATCGAGCCGGTCACCCACAGGTTCGTGTCAGGCAGAACGTCCTTGCCCAGCAAGGCTTTCGCCGCGCCGGCACCGAGCCGGTCGGCCACCTCGGTCAGCTCCGCCTCGGCGCCACGGGCACCTTGGCCGACGAGCATGGCGACCCGCTCGCCGGCGTTCAGCAGCTCGGCGGCGGCCTCGATCGCGTCGTCGTTCGGGCGCACCGTGGCCGGCGCGGTGCCCAGCGACGAAGGCACCTGCTTGAACGCGTGCTCGGGCGCCTCGTAGGGCAGGTCGAACACGTCGGACGGGAAGATCACGCAGGTCGGGGCGTGCGCGGACTCGGCGACGCGGATCGCGCGGTCGATCAGGTTGGGCAGCTGCTGGGGCACCGTGCACATCTGCACGTAGTCGCTGCAGACGTCCTTGAACAGGCTGACCAGGTCGACCTCCTGCTGGTACGAACCGCCCATCGCGGTGCGCGCCGTCTGGCCGACGATGGCCACCACCGGCACGTGGTCGAGTTTGGCGTCGTAGAGACCGTTCAGCAGGTGGATGCCGCCCGGCCCGCTGGTCGCGGCGCACACGCCCACCTGCCCGCTGAACTTCGCGAAGCCCACGGCCTCGAACGCGGCCATCTCCTCGTGGCGGGCCTGGACGAACTGCGGATCGTTGTCCGCCCGTCCCCAGGCCGCGAGCAGCCCGTTGATGCCGTCACCCGGGTATCCGAACACCTGGCGTATGTCCCACGCCCGCAGGCGCTCGAGCACGACGTCGGCGACGGTCTGAGCCACGGTTGACCTCCAAGTCGGACGTGCCGGCCAACCCCGTGCAGGTGGTTGTTCACCCGTCGACGCACGGCGCGCCGATCATGTCGACCAGCACGTTCACAGAAGGCTTTCCCGGCCGATCGCCGGGTCAAACGTGGACTAGGAGGCGACCTCGGCCGCCGACGGCGAGACGTCCAGCGCGACCGGAGCCCGGGTCGAGACGCCCAGCAGTTGGAACAGCTCGGCGACCGTGTCGCTGAGCGAGTCGACCACCACGCCGGGCCGGTCCTGGCCGGCCCGTACACGAGCCACCTCGAACAGAGGATCGAACGCGTCGAGATCAGCGCCGAGCACACCGGCGGCGTCGACGTGCAACTCACCGGGCGTGTCGTCGACGCAGCTCAGGATCCCCCGCAATGCGTCGGCCGCACCGGCGTCGAGATCGCCGACCAAGGTTAGGATCGCTTGCCCGTCGGACTGGTCGAACTCGATGTTGTAACCGCGTAGTTCGACCGCCATGCCCAGCGGAGCGTGGTCGAAAGTCGAAGACTGCACCAGCAGCCTCCCCGAAAAAGCGGGCCCGAGGGTTGCCCGGACCGGGATAGCTGCTGTTCAGCCGAAGTCCGACGTTACCGGACCGAACGGCCGACGCAACCCATACACCCCGGGATCGGCGTAGTTTTCGCGATTCGCGCGGACTATCGGTAGTCGTCCTCGTCGGCCGGGACGGCCTGGGCCTGCTCCAGCACGTCGGCCGGCTCGGCCTCGAACGGCAACGAACCGGGACTCGGCGCAGCCTCGTTCTCGTCGTACTCCTCGTACTCCTCGTCCTCCGGCTCGGCGGACTCGGGTACTTCGCGGTCGTCGTCAGTACCTGTCATGACGCCTCCCTCATGCTGCGGGCCACCACGGTCAAATCATGCACCAGCTTGGCGTACGCGTCTTCGCGGTCGTCGGCGCGCAGCACCGCGGAGGGATGCACCGTCGCGAACGCCTGCTCGATCGGTGTGTCGTCGCCGGCGTAGGGCCCGTGCTCGGGCGGCCAGGCCAGGCGCTCGCCCCGATGCTGGGTCAGCCGGAACCCCGATCCGAAAAGGGCTCTCGCGGCGACGGCACCCATCGCGACCAGCACGGGTGGGCGAATCACGCCCAGCTCGGCGACCAACCACGGGCGGCAGGCCGTGACGTGGTGGCTGTCGGGGGTCTGGTGCAGTCGCCGCTTGCCCCGCGGCGCCGGCCGCCACCGGAAGTGCTTGACGGCGTTGGTCAGGTACACCGCATCGCGCTCGATACCGGCATCGGCGAACGCCCGGTCGAGCAGGCGCCCGGCCGGTCCGACGAACGGCGCGCCGTCGCGATCCTCGATGTCGCCGGGCTGCTCGCCCACGAACATGGCGCGGGAGTGGACCGGCCCCGCGCCGAACACCGTCTGGGTGGCGTTCTCGTAAAGCTCGCAGCCCTGGCACTCGGCCGCGGCTCGGGTCAGGGAGCGCAAGCTCAGCCGGGTGGGCAGGAACGCCTCGGCCGTGTCAGTCGTGGGCCACCTCCTTGGGCATCGCCGCGGCGACCAGCAAGGCGCCGGCGAGGAACACCGCGGCGCCGATCACCAGCGCGGTCCGCAGGCCGGCTATGGAGGGTCCGGTGCCGACGAGCGCGCCCAGCACGGCCACGCCGATCACGCTACCGACCTGGCGGGCCGCGTTGATCGACCCCGACGCCAGCCCGGACCGCTCGGCCGGCACCGACTCGACGACCGCTGTCGTTACCGCCGGCATCGTGAACGACATGCCGAACCCGGCCAGCACGAGCGGGGCGACCAGCACCGGGTAGGCCGTGTGCGCCCCGGTGATCGTCAGGGCCAGCAGGCCGATCGCGCCGCACACGAGGCCGATCAGCATGGTCGGACGAGGCGACCCGACCGAGGACGTGAACCGGCCGGACAGCGCCGATCCGATCGTCGCCATCCCCATCTGGGGCAGCAGGGCCAGTCCGGCGACCAAAGCCGAGTAGCCCCGAACCTGCTGGAAATAGAGGTTGATCACGAACAGCTGGCCGTAGAAGCCGAGGTTGATCAGCAGCCCGACTGTATTTCCGCTGCTGAACGTGCGCCGGCCGAACAGGCCGAGCGGCAGCATGGGATGCGCGACTGATCGCTCGATGGTCACGAAGGCCAGCAGGCCGACCACGAATACCACGCCGCCGGCCACGACCGCCGGAGTGAGCCCGTCGCGGCCGCCCTCGATCAGCGTGAACGTCAGGGCGGTCAGGGCCAGCACCTCGACGATCTGCCCAGCCAGATCGAGCGCGCGCGGACGGCGGTCGGGGTGCGGCACGAACTTGGCGGTGAGCAGCATCGAGGCCAGCCCGATCGGCACGTTGACGAAGAACACCAGCCGCCAGTTCACGGCCGAGACCAGCAGGCCGCCCAGGATGGGCCCGGCCGCGGCCGCCCCGCCGGCAATGCCGCCCCACACGCCGATAGCCCGGGCCCGCGTGGCGGCGTCCGGGTAGGCGGCGCGCAGCAGGGCGAGCGACGCGGGAACGGCCAGCGCCGCGCCGGCACCCTGCACCAGTCGAGCGATGACCAGCACCGGGATGGTCGGGGCCAGCCCGCAGCCCAGCGACGCGACCACGAACACGCCCAGCCCGGCCTGGAACACCCGCCGGGCCCCCAGCCGGTCGGCCAGGGCGCCGCCGGTGAGCAGCAGGGCGGCCAGCACGAGCAGGTAGCCGTCGACCACCCATTGCAGGCCGCTGACGCTCGAGCCGAGGTCGTCGCGCAGCGCGGGCAGCGCCACGTTCACGATCGTGCTGTCCAGGATGACCATGAAGTAGGCCAGGCAGATCGCGAACAGGGCGGCCGAAACCACTCGATCGGGCACCTGCCGGGTCGGAGTGCTTACCACCACCACAATCATCCGGAACCGGACGACAACGTGGGATCAGGCCGGCGTCGACGCGTCCGCGTAGCGCAGCAGGGCGGCGACTCCGTCCGGCAGGGACACGTCGTCGGGCGGAACGGTCAGCAGCGATCCCGAGGTCCCGGCCAGGGCGCGCAGCATTGCGGCGTCGAGCCGATCCGGTTGCGGCGTGTCGACGCCCAGACCTTGCAGATCCTCGGCGTCGCGGGCCAGCTGCGTGGCCTCGGGCCCGACCCACGCGTGAACTCGCGAGGTCGGCTCGTCGACGACCACCAGGGTGTCGACCTGGGCTCGCTGCAGGGCGCCCAGAACCGGGTCGATGCCTTCGACGACCAGCCCGTGGCCCTGCGCCTCACGCAGCCGCTCGAGGGTCTTCTCGCGTTCGCGCAGGTCCCGCCGCAGCAGCACGCCGTGCACGGCGTCGAGCAGGTCGCCGTGCTCCGGACCGGAGTCGCGGCTGCCCTCGCTCACGTCCACCACCTCGACGCTCGACGGCAACACACCGGGGAGATCGTCGCGCAGCAACCCTCGCGCCTGCTGCTCCCCCGCCACGACGATCAGCCCGGCGTCCACCTGGGCGGCCAGTCGGGCCACGGCGCCCGCGACTTCTTTGGCGTTGGCCGCCCAGTTGTTCTCGACGTACTGATGGAAGTGCCGCTCCGACCAGTCGGCCGACGCGGTCTTGTGCAGCGGGTGGGCGTGCGAGCCTTCGACGTGCTCCGGCTCGGCCCGCAGCGCTGCGGCGGTCATGGCGGCGCTGGCCGCCGAGATGTCCGCGCCCGAGTGGTCGGCCACGACCACGACGTGGGCGATGCGCGGGCCCTGCTGGGCCAGGAACGGCATCAGGTGCGGCAACGGCGCCCACCTGGCCTGCGAGCGGACGGGGGCCCGGGGTAGCGTCGCGGCCAGCAGCATCTCGCCGTCGGCGCCCACCAGCACCCGGCCGTGCTCGCCGGGGACGTGGTCGTCGACCGACTCGACCCGCTCCTCCATGGCGGCCAGGGTGGCCTCGTCCGCGCCGGCGGCGGTCAGCTCGGTGCGCAGGGCCAGCCAGCGCAGCCGCACCTCATCGGCTCCGCGGGCGGTCGCCCGGGTCGCGTCGAGGTAGGCCGTCGCGAACGGCCCCGCATGCTCGTAGAGTCGCGCCACCTCGTCGGGGATGCGCATCGTCTCACCGCCCGTGTCACGTCGTCTTCGGTGCCCCTTGTCGACTGCTTGCCCGCCGGGGGCCCGGATCAAACGCCGGCCGATCGGCCAGCTCGTGCCCGTACCGTTCGCGCACGCGCTGCTGCACATGGCGGTCGGTCTTTGACGCCGGCTGAATGAACACCTCGCCCAGTGCAGGGAACTCGCGGCGCAGCAGGCTGTCCATCCGCACGCACGCCTGCTCCAGCTCACCGGCCGAGAAGCAGTCCACGAAGTCCACCCGGGCGCACAGCAGAATGCGGTCGACGCCGACCATCATCGTCAGCAGGTCGACGACGTCGTCCACCTCGTCCTGCTCCTCGATGCGCGCCTCGATCTGGCGCATCAGGCCTGCGTCGGCCTGCTTGCCGATCAGCAGGGCCTGGCAGGTCCGGGCCAGCAGCACGGCGGCGACCACGAGCAGCGCACCGATCAGCAACGAGGCCAGGCCGTCCCAGAACGCCGAGCCGGTGATCTGGTGCAGGGCCACGCCGAGCGCAGCGGTCGTGACGCCGATCAGGGCAGCGGAGTCCTCGAGCACCACGCTGCGCACGGTGGGATCGTGCGGGTCGCGGACGACGTCACCCAGCGGACGGCGGCGTTGCCGCGCCTCGCCCCGGGTCTGGCGCACGGCCTGGCGCAGCGACAGTCCCTCCAGCACGAACGCCAAGATCAGCACCGGGTAGTTGATCCACAGCAGGTGGTGGGCCTTGTCCGGCTCGACGATCGTGTGCACGCCCTGGTACACCGAGAATGCGGCGCCGGACACGAAGATCGCCACGGCGGCCAACAACGACCAGAAATAACGCTCCTTGCCGTATCCGAACGGGTGCACGCGGTCGGCCGGGCGATCCGAGCGGCGCAGCGCGGTGAACAGCAGCAACTCGGTCGACGTGTCGCCGGCCGAGTGCGCGGCCTCGGACAGCAGTGCCGCCGAGCCGGACACCAGGCCGGCGATCAGCTTGAGCACGCCCACGCCGGCGTTGGCCAGCAGGGCCAGGGCCACGGTGAGGCGGCTGCCACCGGCTGCCTCCCGGTCATCACTCGTCACGCGCTGAGGGTTCCCCGATCAAGCCCGACCGAACCCCGGGGGCCGGGGTTGCGCGCAATCACGTCCGCGTTATGGTGGGGGCGGGTTGGACAGACAGCCACACCACGCGTGGGTTCGTGCGTCGCCCAGCCCTGCGACGAGGCGCGATGCGCGACCCGTCGAACCGCGAGGGAGCCGTCATGGTCTCCACAACTTCGAACTCTCCGGCGACGTGCTCGGTCGTCGCCGGCCCGGCACCGCACACCACCACGCTCGTCCTCGACGGTGAGTTCGACCTCGCCTGCGCCGGGCGGCTGCGCGCCGCCCTCGACGAGCAGGTGCGCGGCGGCCGCAGGCACATTCGGATCGACGCCGCCCGGGTACGTTTCCTGGACGCCACGGTGCTCGCAGTGCTGCTCGAGGCGCACACGCAGTTGCTCGCCCGCGGCGGCACGCTCGTCCTCACGCGCGTCCCCGCGCGAGTGCAGCGGCTGCTGGGCATCACGGGCCTGGACCGGGTGCTGTTCCGGGCCGAGCCACCGTCGCGCCGCGGCCGCCGGACTCGGCCGCTGCGGGTGCCGCGCCGCCGGGGCAGCGGCCGGCTACGGCTGCTGCGGCCCGCTCTGCCGACGAGCTGAGCATCTGTACAGCCCGGCTGTCGACTACTTGTTGGGCCGCTCGCCGTCACCGGAACGCATTCGAGCCGGCAGCAGGTACCACACGACGCCGAACACGACGGCCAGCCCGGCCGTGATGATCCAGGCCGCCACCGGCCCGGACACGAAGTCGACGATCAGCAGCACCGAGCCGAGCATCGTCAACGCCAGGAAGAACAGGCCACCGGCCGCCATCCGCCCGGTGAACGTGACGAGTTCGTCCTTGAGCCCGCGCCGGAAGAAGACCCGGTGCACGGCGACCGGCGCGATGAACAGCGCCGCCGCCAGCGCCGCGCAAACCAGCGTGCCCACGTAGAGGCCACGCTGGGCCGAGCTGAGCGTGCCGAACCGCTGCTGAAAGGCGATGGTCAGCAAGAACGCGAACAGGATCTGCACGCCGGTCTGGGCGACCCGCAGTTCCTGCAGCAGCTCGCCGTAGTTGCGGTCGAGCCGCTGAGCCCGCGTCTCGTCGCGGGCGTAACCGGGCGGCTGCCTCTGCTGCTGCTCGGCCGAGCGGTTCTCGCGCGCCTGGGTCATGTCACACCGTGTGATCCGCGTCGTCGACGCTCAGCCGTTCGCGCAGTTGGGCCAGGCTGCGCGAGATGAGCCGCGAGATCTGCATCTGCGACACCCCGACGATCGCCGCGATCTCGGTCTGCGTCTTGCCGGCCACGAAGCGCAGCACCAAGATCTCGCGATCGCGTTCGGACAGCTCCTCGAGGGCCGGCCGCAGCTCCTCGCGCAGCTCCACCCGTTCCAGGTCGACGTCGTTGAAGGCCAGCCGGTCCTTGCGGCTCTCCTCGTTGTCGTCGGTGAGCGCGTCGAGCGGCACGCCGGCGTAACCGTGGGCCACGTCGATCGCCTCGACGACCTGCATCACGTCGACGCCGACCTTGTCGGCCAGCTCGTGCACGGTGGGCCCACGCTCCAGCTGCTGGGTGAGCTCAGCCCGCGCCCGGGCCAGGGTGGCCTGCAGCTCCTGGGCGCGGCGCGGCACGTGCAGCAGCCAGCCGGTGTCGCGGAAGTAGCGGCGGATCTCGCCGAGAATCGTCGGCGTCGCGTAGGTGGAGAACTCCAGCCCACGATCCGGGTCGAACCGGTCGATCGCCTTGAGCAGGCCGATCGAACCGACCTGAACGATGTCCTCGAACGGCGCGTTGCGGCCGGTGAAGCGCCGGGCCAGATAGCGCACGAGTGGCAAGTGCATCTCCGTCAGCTGCTCGCGCAACGGCTGCCGTTCGGCGGCGTCGTCGGGCAGGGCGTGCAGCTCGGTCAGCAGGCGCGCGGCTTCATCGCGCTGCGGGTCCCGAGCCGACTCGGCGGCGGCGGTCACCGGAGCAGAGAGTCGCAGCGCTTGCTGAACCTGATCGCCAGGGTGCCCCCGCCTGACGTCACGTGCATCTCGTCCGCGACGGCCGAGAGCACTGTCCAGGAGAACCCGGTGCGATCGGGGACGGCGTGCGGCGCGGCCGGCACGCTCACCACGACGCCGACCGAGGCCGCGGCGATCTCGACGTTGACGAGCAGCTGCGCCCCGGATCCGGCATGCGGCAGGACCAGGGCGCAGGCCTCGTCGACGGCGATCTGAAGATCTTCGATCTCGTCGACGGTCAGGTCGGACTGGGCGGCCAGCGCGGTCACGAACGCGCGCAGCGGTGCGACGTATTCGCGGTCGGCTGGCAGCCGCAGCTCGACCTGTTGGCTCTCCTCCGCGCGAGGATCACCCGCCATCTCCACGCCTCACTCCTTTACATGGCGATGCCTGGTTGCCGCCAGTCTCTCGCGGAACCCGTGCGGTTCGGTGGAGGTGGACGCGTCCCGTTCCGGTGCGGCCACGCCGCCGGGCGGCCGGTCGGCCGACGTCGAGCCGGCTGCGCCGCGAGCCGGCGCGGGCGGACGGGCCTCGGTGCGCTGTGCGCCCATCGGCGGGGCGGGGCGGGCCGGGGGCATGGCCTGCGTGGGTTGCTCGGCCGGCCGCGACGGCGGGTAACCACCCGGCGGGCGGTCGTCGGTGGGAGCAGCGTTGGCCTGTTCGGCCACCAGGCGCTTGTTCTCGTAGGCCAAGGCCTTGCGTTCCCGGCGTAGCCGCGCGTAGTGGGCGCCGCCGAGGCGCATCATGGCCAGCCCCAACAGCCCGATCGCGGTCAGCGCGAGTCCGGCGACGATCAGCCAGCGCATGTCGACGTCCCACGACCACTTGAACGCGTGCACGGTCACGGTGGCCGGGTTCTGAACGATCAGCGCGATCGCGACCGCCGCGGCGGCGGCCAACAGTACGAATCCGACGATGATCATGGCGTCCTCCTGAGGCAGCCTCGGGCCTACGACGAGCCCGACGCCAATGGCCTACCCGGAAGCCGGACGAATCATGCACTCGCGCCCCGAGGCTCGGGCCCGGCGAAGTCCTGGGAGCGGATGAGCGCCAGGGCAAGCACCCCGCTGGCCAGGGCGATGACCGCCGCGACCAGCAGGATGTAGTTGAGCCCGGTGGTGAACGCCGCCCGGGCGGCCAACGCCGTCGGCCCGCGCTGCTGGGCCGGCAGCTGACCCAGCGCCCGGCCCAGCTCACCATTGGTCAGGGCTTGTCCGATTCGAGCGGCTTGCGGGCCCAGACCGGGAACCTTGGCCAGCTGCTCGGCGGCCGCGTCCTGGACCCGGCTGGCGAACAGCGAGCCCAGCAGCGCGATGCCGGTCGCGATACCGACCTGCCGGAACGTCGAGTTGACGCCCGAGGCCATGCCGGCCTGCCGGGGCGGCACGACGCCCACCGCCGTGGAGGCCAGCGGCGGGTTGAGCAGTCCCACGCCGACACCGGCGACGATCAGCCCGGGTACCAGGTGCGTCCAGGCCGAGTGGGCATCCAGGCCCCGCATGAGCAGCAGCCCGACCCCGACGATCAGCAGCCCCGGCCCGATCAGCAGTCGCACCGGCACGTGGGCGGACGCCCGCCCGGAGATGCCGGCCACCAGGAAGATGCCGGCCGACGCGGTGAGCAGGCGCAAACCGGTCTGCAGGGCCGAGAAGCCCAGCACGTCCTGCAGGTACAGCGTCAGATACAGGAACATCGCGAAGATCGACGCGGAAACGCCGAATGCGGCGATCGATCCACCGGTGAACGTGGGTTTGCGGAAAAGCGCCAGTTCGAACATGGGGTGCTGGCCCCCCACCTCAACCAACAGGAACGCGGCCAGCAGGACGGCCGCCGCCGCGAAGCAGCCCAGCACCAGGGAATCGGTGAACCCCTTGTCACTGGCCTTGATCAGCGCGAAGACCAGGAACGACAGGGACGCGGTGAACGTCACGAACCCGAACCAGTCGGGCCGGCGCGGCTGCGGGTCGCGGGACTCCTGCACCTTGGCGATCGTGAGCGCCAGGGCAAGCACCCCGATCGGCAGGTTCACGAAGAAGATCCACCGCCAGGACAGTCCCGAGGTCAGCGCTCCCCCGACCAGCGGGCCAACTGCCACCGCCAGCCCGGTGACCGCGCCCCAGACGCCGAACGCCACGCCGCGGTCCTTGCCCCGGAACGCGTCGGCCAGCAGGGCCAGCGACACGGCGAACATGATCGCGCCGCCGACGCCCTGAGCGCCGCGGGCGAGCTGCAGGAACAACGTCGTCGTGGCCACGCCACACAGCAGCGAGGCGACGCTGAACGCGCTCACCCCGATCAGGTACAGCCTCCGCCGGCCGAACAGATCGGCCAGCGAGCCGCTGGTCAGCAGCGCGGCGGCCAGCGTCAGCGCGTAGGCGTCGACCACCCACTGCAGGTCGGAGAAGCTGCTGCCCAGGTCCTTCTGCATGTCCGGCAGCGCCACGTTCACGACGGTTATGTCCAGGAGCAGCATGAACGTCCCGAGACAGACCGCGGTGAGCGTCCACCACTTGCGCGACGGATCCGGGGCGTCCGCGGACGGCGAGGGCTGCGCGCGGGTCTCGGTGTCGGTCATTGGTAGATCCTTCCCACAGGACGTGTCCCGAATCGACCTCACGAACGTGGACCTGCGTACGTTCTCGAAGTGTGAGCCTGCCACCGTTCGAGTCGATTGTCGCCGAGCACGGTGCCGTCGTGCTGCGCGTGTGCCGGGCCGTGCTGAGGCCTGACGACGCCGAGGACGCCTGGTCGGAGACGTTCCTGGCCGCTTTGCGGGCCTATCCGCGATTGCGCCCGGATTCGAACATCCGCGGCTGGCTGATCACGATCGCCCACCGCAAGGCGATCGACGGCTACCGGACGAACCGGCGGGCGCCGCTCGCCGTGGCCGAGCTGCCTCACGAACCCGCGACCGCCGACGTTTACGAAGTGACCGATGCGGCGCTCGAGGCCGCTGTCCGGGCGCTGCCCGACAAGCAGCGCCAGGTCGTCGCGTACCGCTACCTGGCCGACCTGACCTACCGCGAGATCGCCGAGCTGGTCGGCGGCAGCGAGGCAGCGGCCCGGCGCAGCGCCGCCGACGGCATCGCCACGCTTCGCCGCACCTACGTTCCGGAGGAACCAGAATGAACCCGCTGACCGCTCTACCCCACCCCGATCCGGCCACGCTCGACCGGCTGCACGCCCGCCTGGTCGAGGCGGCCGCCGCCGACGACACCCTCGACATCGCCTACCGCACGGTGGACACTCCGCTCGGCGAACTGCTGCTCGCGGCCACCCCGGCCGGCCTGGTGCGGGTGGCCTACGAGTCAGAGGGCCACGACGCCGTGCTGTCCACCCTGGCCGCGAAGGTCAGCCCGCGAGTGCTGCGCGCCCCGTCGCGGCTCGACCCGGCGGCCCGCGAGCTCGACGACTACTTCGCCGGCCGTCGGCACGTCTTCGACCTGCCGCTGGACCTGCAGCTCGCGCACGGCTTCCGCCGCGAGGTGCTCGCCCACCTGCCCGACATCGCCTACGGCCGCACTGCGAGCTACTCGGCCGTGGCGGCCGCGGCCGGACGGCCCACTGCGGTCCGGGCGGCGGCCAGTGCCTGCGCGGTCAACCCGCTGCCGATCGTCATCCCGTGCCATCGCGTGGTCCGCAGCGACGGCTCGCTCGGCGGCTACCTGGGGGGCGTCGCGGCCAAGCAGGCGCTGCTGACGCTGGAGTCGGCCGGGTGAGGATCAGCATCGGGCACGGCCGCGACAGCGAGTCGAGCGCCTGGGCGCGCCGGTTCGCCGCACGCTGGCTCGACGGTGGCGGCGAGGTGTGCGCCGTCGTCAGCTGGCCGGCGGTGGCCGCGTCGTGGCTGCGGCCGGCCCGCGCGTTGACCCGCGACGCCCCGGACGCCTGGGTGGTGGCCGACGAACTCCCGACCTGGGCGCACGTGGCCGACCGGCTGCGGACGAGCACCGCCTGGGAGCCGGCCCGGACGATCGTGCGGCTGCGCCATCGCGGCACGGTGATCACCGGCCGGGCCGACACGATCCCGACCTCACACAAGGCCGGCCACGACCGTTCTCCCGGTATGAACATCGCAGCCACGACCTACGAATCGCCCATCGGGCGACTGCACCTGCAGGCCACCGACCAGGGGCTGGTCCGCTGCCACGTGCGGCGCGGTTCCGCACTCACCGGGCCGGGCAGCCCGACCGCCCAGGCCTGGCTGGACGTCGCCGGCCACGAGCTCGACGAGTACTTCGCCGGGGTGCGCGCCGACTTCAGCCTGCCCGTCGACCTGAGCGGACTCGACGCGCTCGACCGGGCCATCCTGTCGACGCTGACCGAGACGACCACAGCCGGCTGCACCACGACGTACGGCGCGGTGGCCCGGCTGGTCGGTGATGTGGACGCCCAGCGCGTCGGCGCGGCCATGGCGGCCAACCCGGTGCTGATCGTGGTGCCGTGCCACCGCGTGCTCGGCGCCAACGGCAAGCTGACCGGATACGCAGCCGGGCTGCGTAACAAGCAACGGCTGCTCGACCTGGAGGCCGGCCAGCCTAGTTTGGAGCTCGCATGAACACCTGGGCCGAACGCGTCGGCGGCGCCGATTGGGACGCCGTCGCGGGTGAGCTGGACAGCTACGGTGGGGCGCTCCTCCCGCAACTGCTGACGCCGGACGAGGCGCACGACATCTCCGGGCTCTACGACAAGGACGGGCGGTTTCGGGAGACGATCGACATGAGCCGCCACCGCTTCGGGTCCGGCGAGTACCGCTACTTCGACCGGCCGTACCCGAAGCCGGTCGAGCAGCTCAAGCAGGCGCTGTACCCGCGGCTGCTGCCGATCGCGCGCGACTGGTACGCCAAGCTCGGCCGCGAGGCGCCGTGGCCGGACACCCTGGACGAATGGCTGGCCATGTGCCACGAGGCTGGGCAGAGCCGGTCTACAGCCATCCTGTTGAAGTACGGTACCGGCGACTGGAACGCTCTGCATCGCGATCTGTACGGCGATCTGGTCTTCCCGCTGCAGGTCGTCATCAACCTGAGCCGGCCGGGCGTCGACCACGAGGGCGGCGAGTTCCTGCTGGTCGAGCAGCGCCCGCGAGCCCAGTCACGGGGCCACGCCCGCCTCGTCCCGCACGGGCACGGGCTGGTGTTCACGACCCGCGACCGCCCGGTGCAGTCGGCGCGGGGCTGGTCGGCCGCTCCCGTCCGGCACGGCGTGTCGACGATCCGCTCGGGTGAGCGCTTCACCCTCGGCCTCGTCTTCCACGACGCCGCCTGACGCCGGCGCGAAAGCCACCTCGATACACAGCCCACCTGTAGGGCGGGGCGTCGCGGTCAGCGTCGCGCCGTGGGCGTCGGCGATCGCCGCGACGATCGACAGGCCCAGGCCGGCGCCCGTCCCGACCCGCTCGCTGCCGAGGCGCTGGAACGGCTGCAGCAGCCGGTCGACGTCGGCGGCCGGCACGACCGGACCGCTGTTGCTGACCGTGAGCAGCGCCTGACCGCCGCGGACTCCGGTGCGAACCTCGACGTGGCCGCCCGGCCCGTTGTAGCGCAGGGCGTTGTCGACCAGGTTCACGACGAGCCGCTCGACCAGCCGCGAGTCCCCGGACACCGGCGCCGCGTCGAGCGTGCAGCGCAGGTCGATGTCGCCCCGCTCGGCCTCCGCCACGACCGGCCAGGCGATGCGGGCCAGGTCGATGCACCCGGACGACGACAGCCCGGCCTGGCCGCGGGCGAGCACGAGCAGCGCGTCGATCAGCCGCTCCTGCTGCTGCCCGGCGACCAGCACCCGTTCGTGCGCGACCCGCAGGGTGACCGCGTCGGCGTCCGGATCGGCCAGGGCGACCTGGGCCAGCGCGCGCTGCCGGGCCAGCGGCGTGCGCAGCTCGTGCGACGCGTTGGCGATGAACCGCCGCTGGGCCTGGAACGAGGTGTCCAACCGCGTGAGCAGCCCGTTGAACGTGTCGCCGAGTTCGCGTAGTTCGTCGTCGGGGCCACGCAGAGTCAGCCGCTCGTGCAGATTGGTGGCCGAGATGTCACGCACCGACGTGGTGATCGAGCGCAACGGGCGCAGGACCCGCCCGGCGACCAGCCAGCCGAGGACGACCGCGATGACCACCATGATCGCCAGCGCGATGCCGGACGAGACCAGCAGTTGCCGCATTTCCGCTGCATGCTGCTGGGCGGCCAGGCGCTGGGCCTGAGCCGGCGTGATCGTCGGAAGCGGAGCCCCGGCCGGGCCGGAATGGGCCGTAACCCCGGGCCGGCCGGCGTGCGCGTCTCCGCCGCCGAACACCATCCCGCTCGACCCGTCGCCGGTGTGGAAGACACCGACATCGGTCAGGCGGTCGACGAGCACGTAGGTGATCGCGAGCAGCGCGGCGCCCGAGACGAGAAACAGCCCGCCGTAGACCGCGGTGAGCCGTAACCGCACGGTCCGGCGCGGCAGCCGCGAGCGGAGGCCCAGCGCAGTGAGCCGGCGTATCGGGTGCATGACGCCTCCTCAGATCCGGTAGCCCGATTTGGCGACGGTCTCGATCAGCGGCGGGTCGCCGAGCTTGGCGCGCAGTCGGCTCACGGTGATCTTGACCGCGTTCGTGAACGGGTCGGCGTGCTCGTCCCAGACCCGTTCCAGCAGCTCCTCGGCGGACACGGTTCGTCCCTGTGCCGCCAGGAGAAGCTCGAGCACGCCGAACTCCTTGGGAGCCAGGTCGAGGGCCCGGTCACCGCGCCGGGCCCGGCGCTGCGCGGTGTCGACGGCGAGGTCGGCGCGGCGCAGCACCGGGGGGATGGCCGGCTGGGCGCGCCGGAGCAGCGCACCGATTCGGGCGACGAGCACCGGAAAGTCGAACGGTTTGGGCAGGTAGTCGTCGGCGCCGATGCCCAGCCCGTCGACCAGATCGTCCATCGTCGCCGCGGCGGTCAGCATGAGCATCCGGCTGCGGCACCCGGCGGCGATCAGCTCGGCGCAGACGTCGTCGCCGGGCCGCCCGGGCAGGTCGCGATCGAGGACGATCACGTCGTAGTCGTTGAGCAGCGCGCGCTCCAGCCCGGACGATCCGTCGAAGGCGACGTCCACGGCCAGATGCGCGCGGCGCAGGCCGATCGCGACCGTCTCGGCCATCTCCTCGTCGTCCTCGATCACGAGCACCCGCATCGCTCAAGGATCTCCCGCACCCCGGTTTCGGCACGGTTTCGCCGCTTAAGCAGTGGCTGTTGATACCGACGCGAAACCGGCGCGCTCCTAGAACCGACGTCGACGCAAACCGATCGACGGAGGCTGTTCATGAGGCGATACGGACTGATGTTGGCGGCACTGCTGGCCGCCGGGCTGCTCGGGGCGGGCTGCTCGTCCGGGTCGGGCGGGCCTGGCGTGGCGAGCGTGGGAGCGGCCAAGCCGAGCGGCACGTCGTCGCCCACCGGCTCGGTGCGGGACCGGGCGCTGGCGTACTCGCAGTGCATGCGCGCCCACGGCATAGCCGACTTCCCCGATCCCGACATCAACGGGGACCTCCGGCTGGAGGCCCACCCGGGCAGCGACCTGGACCCGAACTCGGCCCGGTTCAAGGCGGCCCAGCAGGCCTGCAAGGGGCTGGAACCCACACCGGGGCCGCAGGACCAGGCCAAGCAGCACGCCGCCGCGTTGAAGTACTCCCAGTGCATGCGCGCCCACGGCATCAAGGATTTCCCCGACCCCAACCCGCAGGGCGGCATCCAGATCTCGATGTCGCCGGGCAGCGATCTCGACCCGAACTCGCCGCTGTTCAAGGCGGCCGACAAGGCGTGCGCCAAGTTCCGGGGCGACAAGGGCGGCCCGGGGGCCGGCCTGAACACCGGCGGCAAGGCATGAGCGCGGCCCCCGAAGCACTGCCGGACGCGCGGCCCCGGCACCGCACGCGCCGCCGGCTGCTCACCACCGTGGCCGTCCTGCTCGCGCTCGGCGTCGCCGTCGCGGCCGTCGAGGCCTACCGCCGGGCCGACCGGCACCCGGCGACCGGGACCGACAACACCGCGGCGACCTCGCTGGCCACGGTCACCCGCCGGTCTCTCAAGGCGCAGACCCAGGTCAACGGGACCCTGGGCTACGCCGGCGACTACGCCGTGGCCGGCCAGGCCCGCGGAATCGTGACGGCCCTGCCGGCGGTCGGGCGGGTGATCGAGCAGGGCCAGGTGCTGTACCGCGTGGACGGCCGGCCGGTCGTGCTGCTCTACGGTTCGACACCCGCGTACCGCGCGCTCGCCGAAGGCGCCACCGCCGCGGACGTAACCGGCTCCGACGTCCGCCAGCTCAACGCCGCGCTCGTCGCGCTGGGCTACGCCGGCTCCGACGACCTGGACCCGACCTCGGACGAGTTCGGCTGGGCCACCAAGGCAGCGGTGAAGAACCTGCAGGACGCGCTCGGCGTGGACGACACCGGCGCACTCGCGCTCGGCGACGTCGTGTTCGAGCCGACGGCCCTGCGGGTCACCGACCTGACCGCGTCGCTCGGGTCCCCCGCGGGTGGGACGGTGCTCAAGGCGACATCGACCCGGCGGCACGTCAGCCTCGATCTCGACGCCGACCTGCAGTCGGCGATCAAGGCCGGCGACGCGGTGACGATCACCCTTCCCGACGGGCGCACCACGCCGGGACGCGTGTCGACGGTGGGCAGCGTCGCGACCGCCCCGGCCCCCGGCTCGAACTCCTCGCCCACCGTCGACGTCGACGTGACGCTGACCGATCCCGGCGCGACCGGCACCCTGGACCAGGCCCCGGTGCAGGTGGCGATCACCACCGATGCCGCCGAGAACGTGCTGGTCGTGCCGGTCACGGCGCTGGTCGCGCTCGCCGGGGGCGGTTACGCCGTGGAGGTCGTCGGGCCGGACGGCGCTCATCGACTCGTGGCCGTCTCCCTCGGCCTGTTCGACGACGCACACGGGCTGGTGCAGGTGAGCGGGTCGGGGCTCGCGGCCGGGCAGCGAGTGGTGGTGCCGTCGTCATGAGCGTCGTCATCGAGGTCGAGTTCGTGACGAAGACCTATCCCAGCCGGCCACCGGTGACTGCCCTGCGCGGGGTGAGCTTCGCGGTGCGGGCCGGCGAGCTGGTCGCGATCGTCGGCCCGTCGGGATCGGGCAAGACCACGCTGCTGCACCTGCTCGGCACGCTCGACCGCCCGTCGTCGGGACGGGTCCGCATCACCGGGCTGGACGTGGCGCAACTGCCGGATCGCCGGCTCTCGACCCTGCGGGCGACTCGCATCGGGTTCGTGTTCCAGCAGTTCTTCCTGGCCGAGCACTCGACGGCGCTGGACAACGTGGCCGACGGCCTGCTGTACGCCGGCGTACGGGTCGCCCGGCGACGCCGCCTGGCCCGCGAGGCGCTCCAGCAGGTCGGGCTCGGGCACCGCGCCGACGCCCGGCCGACCCAGCTGTCCGGCGGCGAGCGTCAGCGCGTCGCGATCGCCCGCGCCCTCGTCGGCCGCCCGGCCATCGTCCTGGCCGACGAGCCCACGGGCAACCTCGACAGCGCCAACGGGCACGCGATCATCACGCTGCTGGAGCAACTGAACGCGGCCGGTACCACGATCGTCGTGATCACCCACGACCGGCAGATCGCCGCCCGGCTCCCCCGGCGGATCGACATGCTCGACGGGCGCATCGTCACGGACAGCGCCGTGTCGCTCGCCGGGAGCCCGGCGTGAGCGCCGGACGTCGCCTGCGCCTGGGCGACCTCGGCCGGGTGGCCGGCGCCGGTGTGCGCACCCGCAAGTTGCGCGCCTCCTTGTCCGCGCTCGGCATCGCCATCGGCGTCGCGGCGATCGTCGCGGTTCTCGGGTTGTCGTCGTCGTCGCAGGCCGGCCTGCTCGCCGAGATCGACCGGCTCGGCACGAACCTGCTCACCGTCACCAACGGCCAGACCCTGCTGGGCGAAACGGCCGAACTACCCGTGGCGGCGCCGGGCATGACCGCGCGGATCGGCCCGGTCACCGCGACCCAGTCCACCGGCACGACCAGCGCCAAGGCCTACCGCAGCCCGTACGTCCCGAGCGTCAACACGAACGCGATCACCGTCCAGGCGGCCAGCCTCGGATTACTGCCCACCGTCGCGACCACAGTGGCGAAGGGCCGCTACCTCAACCCGGCCACCGCGACCGAGCCGGTGGCCGTGCTCGGGGCCCTCGCCGCGGCTCGTCTCGGCATCGACCACGTGTACCCGGGCGAACGGATCTGGGTGGGCGGGCAGTGGTTCTACGTGGCCGGAATCCTCAACTCGGCTGTACTCGCGCCCGAGATCGACACGGCCGTCCTCGTCGGGTTCCCGGCCGCCGAGAAGTACCTGGAGTTCGACGGCCACCCCTCGACCATCTACGTACGCACGCGTACGGATCAGGTCGAGGCGGTGCAGTCGGTGCTCGCCGCCACGGCCAACCCCGAATCACCCGGCGACGTGACCGTGAGCCAGCCGTCGGACGCTTTGGTCGCCCGCGCCAAGGCCAAGAGCGCGCTCAACGGGCTGTTCCTCGGGCTCGGCGCGGTGTCGCTGCTGGTCGGCGCGGTCGGCGTCGCGAACATCATGGTCATCTCGGTGCTCGAGCGGCGCTCGGAGATCGGCCTACGTCGGGCCCTCGGCGCCACGAAGGGCCACATCCGCGGGCAGTTCCTGGCCGAAGCGGTGTTGCTGGCCCTGCTGGGCGGGGCGATCGGGGTCGGGCTCGGCGCCCTCTCGACCGCCGTCTACGCATCGGCGAAGCACTGGTCGATCGTCGTGCCGCTGCCCGCGTGGGCGGGCGGGCTCGGGGCGGCCCTGGTGATCGGGGCCATCGCCGGCCTGGTGCCCGCCCTGCGCGCCGCCCGACTGTCGCCGACCGAGGCGCTGTGGAGCGTCTAACGCAGATCGCTCAGCGAGATCCGGCGGAACGTGATCGTGTCGCTCGACGTCGCCGGGCCGGTCTCGTACCGCAGACCGACGGCGACGTCCCGCGCCGGCCGATCGCCGAGTGGCCGACCGACACGTTGCGGTCGCTGCTGCGACCCGGCGCACCGCCGGTCGCCGAGTACCGCCCCGATGCCGGCGGGCGAACGCGGCCGCCGTGCGGACCGAGCTGTTCTACGTGCACGACCGCCCGCGATCGACTCGGTGGCCGTCTTCGCCCGCCGGCGCGGTGTCCGGCCGTGCTCGGCGAAGGCATCGTCGGTTACACGCCGCGGCTGGCCCGCTTCGAGGAGGACGCGGCCGGCCGGGCCCTCGCCGAACTGGCCGACCGGCGGTGCGTGCAGGATGGGTTCCGGGGCGTGGTGCCGACGTCGAACGCGGCGCCGCATCACCCGATGTGGTGGACCCACACCGACTGGATACGCCGGGTCAACGCCCTGATCACCGACTGAGGAGACACATGCTCGCGAGCTTGGAACCGGGAGCCGGGCGGCGGTCGCCGCGGGCGCATACCCGGTCCGACGCGGCCCAGCTCGACCTGAACGGAGCCTGGCGGTTCCGTCTGGACGACGGTCCCGAGACGGCTATCGAGGTGCCCGGTCACTGGCAGCTGCAGGGCCACGGCCGCCCGGCGTACACGAACGTGCGCTTCCCGTTCCCGGTCGACCCGCCGCACGTGCCGGACGAGAACCCGACCGGCGAGTACCGCCGCACGTTCGACCTCCCGGACGGCTGGCCGGGCGGGGCGGCCGTGCTGCGCTTCCTCGGCGTCGACTCGGCGTTCACGGTGTGGCTGAACGGCACCGAGCTGGGCCGGTCGACCGGCAGCCGGCTCACCACCGAGTTCGACGTCGGCCCGCTGCTGCGTCCGGCCGGCAACGAGCTGGTCGTGCGCGTGCACCAGTGGTCGGCGGCCAGCTACCTCGAGGACCAGGACATGTGGTGGCTGTCCGGCATCTTCCGCGACGTCGCCCTGCTCGCCCGCCCGGCCGGGGCGATCGACGACTACTTCGTCCGCGCCGACTTCGATCCGGCCACCGGCTCGGGCACGCTGCGGATCGACACCGACGTTCCGGCCCGGCTGGACGTGCCGGCCCTCGGCCTGGTCGGCGTCGACGCGGCCGGGCCGCACCGGATCGAGCGGGTCGAACCGTGGTCGGCCGAGGTGCCCCGCATCTACGACGCCGAGCTGCGCGCCGGGGGCGAGCGCATCGCCGTGCGCATCGGGTTCCGCACCGTGGCCATCCGCGACGGAGTGCTGACCGTCAACGGCCGGCGGGTGCTGTTCCGGGGCGTCAACCGGCACGAGTGGAACCCCGACCGCGGCCGAGCGGTCACCGCCGACGACATGCGCCGCGACGTCGAGTTGATGAAGCAGCACAACGTCAACGCGGTGCGCACCAGCCACTACCCGCCACACCCGGACTTCCTCGACCTGTGCGACCAGTACGGGCTGTACGTCGTCGCCGAATGCGACCTCGAGACGCACGGGTTCGCGTTCGTCGACTGGCGGTGCAACCCGAGCGACGACCCGCGCTGGCAGCCGGCGCTGCTCGACCGGATGCAGCGCACCGTCGAGCGGGACAAGAACCATCCGTCGATCGTGATGTGGTCGCTCGGCAACGAGTCCGGCACCGGGCGCAACCTGGCCGCGATGTCGGAGTGGGTGCACGACCGCGACCCGAGCCGGCCGGTGCACTACGAGGGCGACTGGGACTCCGGGTCCGTCGACGTCTACAGCCGCATGTACGCCACGCCCGAAGAGGTCGACGCGATCGGCCGCGGGGCCGAGCCGCAGACGAAGGATCCGTCGTTCGACGCGCACCGGCGCGCGCTGCCGTTCGTGCTGTGCGAGTACGCGCACGCGATGGGCAACGGCCCGGGTGGCCTGCTGGAGTACCAGCAGCTGTTCGAGAAGTACCCACGCTGCCAGGGCGGATTCGTCTGGGAGTGGATCGACCACGGCATACGCCAGTGTACGGACGACGGGCGCGAGTTCTTCGCCTACGGCGGCGACTTCGGCGAGGTGCTGCACGACGGCAACTTCGTCATGGACGGTCTGCTGTTCGCCGACCGCACGCCCTCGCCCGGGCTGGCCGAGTTCAAGGCGGTGATCGCGCCGGTGCGCATCACCTTCGACGACGCGATCACCGTGGCCAACCGGCACGACTTCGCCGACACGTCGCACCTGCGGTTCGAGTGGGCGCACGAGGTAGAGGGGGTGGCGGTTGCCGACGGCGTCCTCGACGTGCCGCCGATCAGGCCGTACGACAGCGCTCGGATCGCGCGGCCGACGCTCGCGCCGGTCGGCGGCGAGAGCTGGCTGACCGTCCGGGCGGTACTCGCGCGGGCCACGGCCTGGGCGCCGGCCGGGCACGAGATCGCCTTCGGGCAAGGGCAGATCACACCGGCGGCTGGGTCCTCGATCGCCGGCACGCGGCCCGATCCGGCGCACTTCGACGGTCCGTCGCTGATTCGCATCGGCCGACTGGCGGTGCGCGGTCCGCGCCTGGATCTGTGGCGGGCGCCGACCGACAACGACCACGCCGTGTACGGGCCGTCCGTGGCCACGCCGTGGCGGGCGCTCGGCCTGCACCGGCTCACCCATCGGGTCGTCGACCGGACCTGGACCGACGAGGCGTTCGTGGTGCGCACCCGGGTGGCTCCGGCGGCCACTGATGTCGGGATGCTGGCCAGGTATCGGTGGCAGGCCGACGGCGAGGCCCTGGTGCTCACCGTCGGCGTCGAACCGGACGGTGATTGGTCGGTGCCGCTCCCCCGGCTCGGACTGCGGCTGGCCCTGCCGGCAAGCATCACCGACGTCGAGTGGTTCGGCGCCGGGCCGGGCGAGTCCTATGTGGACAGTGCGCAGGCCGCCCGGATCGGTCGGTTCGCGTCGACTGTCGACCAGCTGCAGACGCCGTACGCGTTCCCGCAGGAGAACGGCAACCGCCGGCTGGTGCGCTGGGCCGAACTGCGCGGGCCGGACGGCGGCGTGCGCATCGAGGGGACGCCGACGTTCGAGCTGACCGTGCGCCGCTGGACCACCGAGGATCTCGACGCCGCGCAGCACCCGACCGACCTGGCGCCACGCGACCAGGTGTACGTCAACCTCGACCTCGGCCAGAACGGGTTGGGTACGGCGTCGTGCGGTCCGGGCGTATTGCCGCAGTACGAGCTGGCCGCGGCGCCGGCGTCGTGGGCGGTGCGCCTCGTGCCACTGGCGGGCGGTTGACCCTCAGCGGCGATAGTTTGATGGCGTGACACCGAGCCAGCTGCGGGCGTTCGCCGCGGTGGTCCGCCTCGGGTCGGTCAAGCAGGCCGCGGCCGAGCTCGGCGTGACCGAGGCGGCCGTGTCGCTGCACGTCGGCCAGCTGCGCAAGGAGCTCGGTGACAAGCTGTTCACCCGGACGGCGGCCGGCCTGGCGTTCACGCCGGGCGGGCTGCGCCTGGCCAGCCGGGCGGCCGAGCTGCTCGGCCTGCAGGACCGGACGGTGCTCGAGGTACGCCAGGCCGGCAGCGGCCGCCGGCTGCTGCGAGTGGCGGCGTCCAGCCTGTTCGCCGAGCACGCGGCGCCCGGGCTGATCGAGCTGTTCGCGGGGCGGGCCGACGACCTGGACGTCGAGATGAGCCTGCACAGCCCGCGCGACTTCGCCACGCTCCTGCACACGCGCGCTTTCGACGTCGCGATCGGGCCCCGGCCGGCCGTCATCGACGACACGCTCACGGGCAAGCCGTTCCTCAACTACCAGGTGATCGCGGTGGCCAGCCCGGACCACCCGATGGCCAAGGTGCAGCCCAGCGTGCACGAGCTGCGTCAGCAGACCTGGTTGCTCGGCCCCTCGGCGGCCACCGACGTCGGGCTGGTCACCCAGATCATCCGGCGGCTGAACGTCCCGGAGGAGAACCAGGAGATCTTCCAGAACCACGCCGCGGCGCTCGAGGAGACCAAGCGCGGCCGGGGCATCTCGCTCGCGGTGTCGTTCGCCGTGGCCCAGAACCTGACCGCCGGCGACCTCAAACGGGTGGCCGGCGCCGGGCTGCACGGCGAGGGTGTGTGGAGCATCCTCACCCTGGCCGACCGCAGTGCCTCGCCGGTGGCTGCCGAGCTGGCCCGCTTCATCACCACGCCGCGGGCCACGCAGGCCATGCTGCGCGGTACGGGCGTCACGCGCGGTCGCTTCAAGCCGTCCATCCACGTAACCCTCTGGAGCTGACTGCGCGGCCCCGAACCGCTTCCCCTCCCGTCCCACCAAAATCCGGTCTAAGTCTGGTTACACGGGAGGGGAAGCGGAAACCGGACGGCGGTCAGATCGGCGGGCGCGGCCGGCCCTGCATGGCGTCCCATACCCGCGACGGGGTCAGCGGCATGTCGGCGTGGCGGACGCCGAAGGGCTCGAGGGCGTCGACCACTGCGTTGACCACCGCGGCCGGCGAGCCGACCGTGGCCGACTCGCCCACCCCCTTCGCCCCGATCGGATGGTGCGGCGAGGGCGTCACGGTGTAGCCGGTCTCCCAGTCCGGCACTTCGAGCGCGGTCGGGATCAGGTAGTCCATCAGCGATCCACCCAGGCAGGTGCCGTTCTCGTCGAAGGCGATCATCTCCATGAGCGCCATGCCGACGCCGTCGGTCAGCCCACGGTGCACCTGCCCCTCGACGATCATCGGGTTGATGCGTGTGCCGCAATCGTCGACCGCGACGAACCGGCGCACAGTCACCTTGGCCGTACCGGGGTCGATGTCGACCACACAGATGTAGGCACCGAACGGGTAGGTGAGGTTGTCCGGGTCGTGACAGACCTGGGCCTCCAGGCCGCCCTCGACCCCGTCGGGCAGCGGGCCGGTGCCATGCGCGTACGCCGCGATCTCCTGGATGGTCACCGCCGCAGCCGGCGCGCCGGCCACGTGGAACGAGCCTTTCCGCCACACCAGGTCGGCCACGCTGACCTCGAGCATCTCCGACGCGATCAGCCGGGCCTTGTCGCGCACCCGCCGCGACACCAGCGCGGCGGCGGCCCCGGACACGGGCGTCGACCGGCTGCCGTAAGTGCCCAGTCCGAACGGCGTCTGGTCGGTGTCGCCGTGCACCACGTCGATGTCGGCCGGCGGGATGCCCAGCTCCTCGGCCACGATCTGAGCGAATGTCGTCTCGTGGCCCTGGCCCTGCGTCTGCACCGACAGCCGAACCACGGCCGTGCCGGTCGGGTGCACGCGCAGCTCGCAGGTGTCGGCCATGCCCAGGCCGAGAATGTCCATGTCCGTTCGCGGACCGGCCCCCACCGCCTCGGTGAAGAACGAGATGCCGATGCCCATCAACTGGCCGCGCGCTCGCCGCGCCCGCTGTTCGGCCCGCAGCTCGTCGTAGCCGGCCAGCGCCATGGCCTGACGCAACGCCGGTTCGTAGTCACCCGAGTCGTACAGCCAGCCTGTCTTCGTCCGGTACGGGAACTGCTCCGGTCTGATCAGGTTGGCCAGCCGCAGCTGCGCCGGGTCCATCCGCAGCTCGTCGGCCAGGCAGTCGACCAGCCGCTCCACGAGGTACACCGCCTCGGTGATCCGGAACGAGCACGCGTAGGCCACACCGCCCGGCGCCTTGTTGGTGTAGACGGCGGTCATCGCGCAGTGCGCCGCCTCGATGTCGTAGCTGCCGGTGAACACGCCGAAGAAGCCGGCCGGGTACTTCGCCGGAGCGGCCACCCCGTTGAACGCACCGTGGTCGGCCAGCACATTCGTGCGGATGGCCAGGATCTTGCCGTCGCGGCGGGCCGCGATCTCTCCGTGCATGACGTAGTCGCGGGCGAACGTCGTACTGGTCAGGTTCTCGGCCCGGTCCTCCATCCACTTCACCGGCCGGCCGAGCATCATCGATGCGACGATTGCGCACAGATAGCCCGGGTAGATGGGCACCTTGTTGCCGAAGCCGCCGCCGATGTCGGGCGACACGACGCGGATCTTGTGCTCGGGCAGGCCGGCCACCCGGGCGAACAGGGTGCGGTGCGCGTGCGGGGCCTGCGTGGTCGCCCACAACGTCAGCCTGCCGTCGATCGGGTCGTAGTCGGCCACCGCGCCGCACGTCTCCAGCGGCGCCGGGTGCACGCGCGGGTAGACGATGTCCTGCGCCACGACGACATCCGCCCGGGCGAAGGCGGCTGACGTGGCCCCGGCATCGCCGGTCTCCCAGTCGAAGCAGTGGTTGTCGGCCTTGCCCGGCAGGTCGGTCCGGATCACCGGAGCGTCCGGGCGCAGTGCCGCGCGCACGTCGATCACCGGATCGAGCACCTCGTACTCGACGTCGATCAGCTCCAACGCGTCACGGGCGGCGTAGCGGTCCTCGGCCACCACGAAGGCGACCTCCTGGTGCTGGAAGCGCACCTTGTCGGTGGCCAGCACGGCCTGCACGTCGTTGGACAGCGTCGGCATCCAGGCCAGCCCCCGCTCGGCCAGCATCTCGCCGGTGACGGCCAGCTTCACCTTCGGATACGCCTGCGCGATCGAGACGTCGACCGACACGATGCGCGCGTGCGCGACGGGCGCCCGCAGGATGGCCAGGTGCAGCATGCCCGGCAGCTGGATGTCGTCGACGTAGCGGCCCTTGCCCCGGATGAAGCGCGGATCCTCCTTGCGGAGCATGCGGCCATGGCCCAGCGGCTCGGCCGAGCTCATCGCGACTCCGCCTGCTCGAACTCGGCCGCCCACTGGATGGAGCGCACGATCGTGGCGTAGCCGGTGCAGCGGCAGATCTGTCCGGAGATCGCCTCGCGGATCTCGCGCTCGGAGGGGTCGGGATTGGCGTCGAGCAGGGCTCGGGCGGTCATCAGCATGCCCGGCGTGCAGAAGCCGCACTGCAGCCCGTGGCACTGCATGAACCCTCGCTGCACCGGGTCGAGCTCGCCGTCGCGTTCGAGGTCCTCGACGGTGCGCACTTCGTGCCCACCGGCCATCGCGGCGAGCACGGTACACGACTTGGCCGGCTCGCCGTCCAGCCACACCACGCAGGTGCCGCAGTTGCTCGTGTCGCAGCCCCAGTGCGTGCCAGTCAGCCCGAGGTGGTCGCGCAGGAAGTGGACGAGCAGCAGCCGGCCCTCGATCTCGCGGCTCACCTCCTCGCCGTTGACGATCATCGACACCTGCATGTCAGGCCGCCGCGCCGACTCGGGCCACGGACCGCCGCAGCGCGCGCCGGGTCAGCTCGTCGGCCAGATGCCGTTTGTACTCGGCGCTGCCGCGCTGGTCGGTTACCGGGCGGCAGCTGCGCGCGGCGATCGCCCCGGCGTGCGCGAAGAGTTCCTCGGACGGCGGCTGCCCGCGCAGGGCGTGCGAGATCTCGGGCAGCCCGGTGGTGTTCGGCCCGACGGCGGCCAGCCCGACCCGGGCGTCGGCGATCACGTCGCCGTCCATCCAGACGGCAGCACCGCTCGAGACGACCGCCCAGTCGCCGGCCCGGCGGTCGACCTTCTCGTACGCGCTCGACCCGTTCGGGCGCAGCGGGAAGCGCACCTCGGTCAGGATCTCGGCCGGGCCGACGGCCGTCTCGTACGGCCCGACGTAGAACTCGGTCATCGTTACGACCCGCTCGCCGCCCGTGCCGCGGATGACGCAGCTGGCGTCGAGGGTGGTGCAGACCGCGGAGAGGTCCTCGGACGGATCGGCCTGGCACAGCGAGCCGCCCAGCGTGCCCCGGTTGCGCACGATCGGATCGGCGATCACCCGCTCGGCGTCGGCGAAGATCGGGAACGCCTCGAGCAGTTCGCGCGACTCGAGCAGCTCACGGTGCCGGGCCAGGGCCCCGATGCGGATCCGGTCCCCTTCGACGACGATGTGCCCCATCTCGTCCCGCAAGTCGTTGATGTCGATGACGTACTCGAAGTTGGCCAGCCGCAGCTTCATCATCGGCAACAGGCTGTGCCCGCCGGCGATGATCCGGGCGGTGTCGCCCAGCCGGTCCAGCAGCCCGATCGCCTGGTCGACGCTCGTCGCGCGCTCGTACTCGAACGGCGCCGGAACCTGCATGGACCCATTGGGCCCCGGCGTCCGGCCGATGTCAACACGGCACTTAAGCCTTCGCTTAGGTGGCCGTTGACGCTGTTGCTCCCGGCCGCGCATCCTCGCGAAGGCGAAGGGACCACGCATGACATCCGCGCTGCGGTGGCTGGTCACGGCGGCCATGGCCGTGGCCATGGTGCCCATGCTCGCCGGCTCGCTGACCCGCCCGGCCGCGCAGTGGTGGGCGCTCGGCTTCGGCGCGGCGACGGCCTGGTTCGGCTGGGCCGCGCTGCGCACCTACGTTCTCGACGGCGTCCGGGCGGCCGGTCCGCCGACCGCGCAGGCCGTGTGCTGCGCGGCGATGTGCTACATGCCGCTGGCGATGGCGCCCGCGGTGTCGTCCATGCCGGACATGGCCAGGCCGGCCTCGGCCGGACCGGTCGCGGTAACGGCGTCGCTGGCCGGGGCGCTGACCGCCGTGTGCCTCGTGACGGCTCGCGGGTTCGCCCGCGCGCCGAGCGCGTCGGGCGGCTGCCAGTTCGCGATGGGCGCGGCCGGTGTCTACATGTTGGCCACCTTGCTGTGATGGGCTAAGTGATGTCTTAATCCGCTCTCGCCGGTTGTCCCGAGCGCGCATATCGTGATCGTGGGAAGGCAGCACCGGACCGGAAGGAGTCGAGATGACTCGTCAACCGGAGGATGCCGTCGAGGTGCTGCGCGCCGTGTGGAGCGCGGAGGAAACCAACGGCGCCGACCTCGACGCGGCGGTCGGGGGTCACCGCAAGCACTGCAAGAACGCCAAGCACATGAGCTTCGAGGGATTCGCGGCCGGCGAGGAGGACGTCCGCACCGCGTGGCGTACCCGCCTGGAACGCGAGGGCAAGCTGACCGAGGGCGGGCAGAGCATCCGCGACCTGGTTCTCGGCCCCGACGCGCAGCACTGACTGCGGCAATGGACCGACCGCAGACCGTCGGGCAGCTGACCGGCGCGCTGCGCTCGGGCGGCTACCTGGCCGATCGGGGACTGTCCACGGCCCTGTTCGTCGCGCTGTCGCTGCAACGCCCGCTGCTGCTGGAGGGCGAGGTCGGCGTCGGCAAGACCGAGGTGGCCAAGGTGCTCGCCACCGTGTTCGGCAAGCGGCTGATCCGGCTGCAGTGCTACGAGGGCATCGACACCAACCAGGCGCTGTACGAGTGGGACTACGCCCGGCAGATGCTGCACATCCGGGCGCTGAGCGCTAACGAGGTGGCCGACGAGGCCGCGGTGGCCAAGGTGTTCGGGCCGCAGTTCCTGCTCGAACGCCCGCTGCTGGAGGCAGTGCGGGCCGGCGACCGGGCGGTGCTGCTGATCGACGAAGTCGACCGCTCCGACGACGAGTTCGAGGCATTCCTGCTCGAGGTGCTGTCCGACTTCCAGATCAGCATCCCCGAGATCGGCACGGTCACGGCGCCCTCGCCCCCGATCGTCGTGCTGACGTCGAACCGCACCCGCGAGCTGCACGACGCCCTCAAGCGGCGGTGCATGTACCACTGGGTCGATTACCCGAGCGCCGAGCGCGAGGTCGAGATCGTGCTGGTGCGCGCGCCCGACGTGCCGGCCGCGCTGGCCGCCCAGGTCGTGGCCGCGGTGCAGCGGCTGCGCGAGCTCGACCTGGCCAAACCGCCCGGCGTCGCCGAGACGATCGACTGGGCCCGCACGCTCGACGTGCTCGGCGAGACCGGCCTCGACGCGGGCACTGCTGCCGACACGCTGGGCGCCGTCGTCAAGGAGCGCGACGACCTCGAGCTGGTGCGCGAGAACCTGGAGGAGATCACGTCCGGTGGGTGAGCCCCTGACCCGCTTGCTGGTCGACTTCGCCCGGCGGCTGCGCGATGCCGGCGTGCCGGTCGGTTCCGGCGACGTGCTCGCGTACTGCTCGGGCGTGGCCCGCCTCGACCCCACCGACCTGGCCGACCTCTACTGGGCCGGGCGCACCACACTGCTCACCCGGCACGAGCAGATCCCCTTGTACGACAAGGTGTTCCGGGCGTTCTTCCTGGGCGAGACGGATCCGCTCGGCGACGCCGTACCGGAGCTGGCCGACGTCACGCCGCGCAGCGAGTCGACCCTCGCCGTGCCCGCGACCGAGCCGGGCGACGAGCACGACGACCAGGCGCTGCTCGGGCTGATGGCCTCCGACCTGGAGATCCTCAAGCACAAGTCGTTCGCCGCGTGCACGCCTGACGAGCTGGCCGCGCTGCGGCGGATCATGGCCCGGCTGCGGGTGACCCCGCCCCGGCGCCGCAGCCGGCGGACCGTCGCCGCCCGCTCCGGCCGACGCCCCGACGTGCGCCGGGCGGTGCGTCGCTCGATGCGGCTCGCCGGCGAGCCGGCCGAGATGTTCTGGCGCCGGCGCAAGGTGCGGCTGCGCCCGCTGATCCTGATCCTGGACGTGTCGGGGTCGATGGCCGACTACTCGCGCACCCTGTTGCAGTTCGCCCACTCGGCCCGCCGCGCAGCTGCTCGGGTCGAGGTGTTCTGCTTCGGTACCCGGCTCACCCGCATCACCCGCGAGCTCGAACGCCGCCGCCCCGACGACGCCCTGGAGCGGGCGGCCCGGGCCGTCGTCGACTGGGAGGGCGGCACCCGCATCGGCGACAGCCTGGACACGTTCGTGCGGCGCTTCGGCCGGCGCGGCATCGGGCGCGGCGGCATCGTCGTCATCTGCTCGGACGGCCTGGACCGCGGCGATCCCGCCGTGCTGGCCGGCGCGATGGAGCGGCTGGCCCGGCTGTGCCACCGGATCGTGTGGGTGAACCCGCACCAGGGCGACGACCCGGCGTACCGGCCGGCCACCCTCGGCCTGATGGCCGCGGCGCCGCACCTCGACCGGATGGTGTCCGGGCACGACCTGCGAAGCCTGGAACGGCTCGCGACGATGCTGGCGGAGGTGGGTTGACGTGCGGTGGAGTGTGGGCATCCAGGCCCGGTCCGACCACGTGCTGACCCGCGAGGAGGTCGTCGAGCTGGCCGACGCCGTGGCCGCCCACAACGGCATCGCCACCGGCATCGGCACCGACCGCTACGGCGCTCAGCTCGTCGTCGCCGCGCCGGGACGCGACGAGGCGATCGCCGCCGCGCTGGAGGCGTTCGCGCAAGCCCGCGCAGCCGCCGGCCTGCCCGACGGCGAGGTGCTGCGCGTCGAGGCGATCAGCGAGGATGATGAGGCGCCGTGATCCGGCTCGGGTCGCTGGCCGGCTACCCGTTCGAGGGGCCGCGCGTGCTCGGCGGATGGACCGCCCCGGCCGCCGCGGCGGTGTATGCCGTGCTCTACCGGCCCGACCCGCAGACGCAGCCCGAGCGCTACGCGGTGATCTACGTCGACCACGCCGACGACCTGTCGGCGCTGCGCTTCCCGTTCCGGCATTCCCGCGCGAGCTGCTGGATCGCCCGGGCCGGCGACAGGTGGAAGCTGTACGTCTGCACCTACGAGGTGCCCGGCGGGCTGCCCTCGCATCGTGAGCTGATCGTGCGCGAACTCAGCGCGCTGTACCGGCCGAGCTGCAATACCGTGCAGTACGGTGCGGCCTGGCGCGACGAGTGGATCGGCGGTGTTCGCCCACCCTGAGCCCGACCACTCCTTGCGACTCCTTGATCAACAGCGATTTCTGGTTGCTCGTGCGACCAGAAGTCTCTGTTGATCAACAGCAACGAGGAGCGCGCCCTAGCCCCGGGGCGTGAACCCCACCGCGTCGAGCAGCCGCGAACGGCGCCGACCCGATGCGGGGCGGGCCGGTGGCCGCGGCGGGTGCTCGGTCGGAGCCGTCGCACCGGCCACGATCTCCTCGGCCATGCCGTACAGCAAGGGCAACGCGCCGGCCACCACGCCACCGGTGTTGTTGATGTGCTCGACTCCGGGCGTGATCTTCTCGGCGTGGCCGACGATCGTCTGCACGCTGTCCGAGCACTCCTCGAGGTTGTCGGCGATGTGGCCGAGCAGTGTCCCCGTCCAGAAGAGGTAGAACGCCAGCCCGGCGATAAGGAGCACGATGTCGACGACGCTCAGCACGATCAGCGTGGTGGTCACGACTTGACCTTCCCGAGCACCCGGCCGAGGAACAGGTGGTGCTGCAGGCCCTCGGCCAGCACCGCCTCGACCCGGTCGGCCGTCGGTGCGATCAGCGCGGTGTTCGCGGTGTTGTCGGCCGCCGCCTTGAGGGTCTCGCGGATCTCGATCACCCGGCGGTCGATGATCTTGACCAGGTAGATCAGCAGGGTGAGCAGTGCGGCCACGGCGAGCACCACCACGAACCCACCGGCGACCGCGCCCCACCACAGACCGCGTTGGGTCGTGGTCAGTGCCAGATGCGACACGTCAGCCTCCCAACCGGGCCCGGCCGCGGTTCAGTCCCGCGACGATCACGTCGGCCGACTCGATCGTGGTGTTCAGTTCCCTCAGCGCGGCTGTGTTGTCGACCGACTCCTGCAACGCCTCGTCGATCTGCGGGGCGGCCCGGCCGATCGAGCGGGCCAGTAGCAGGATCGGCACGATCAGGGCCACGACGGCGATCACCACCACGAAGGCGATGACGTAGCCGACCACCCATCCGGTGATGGACGAACTGGCAGCGAGCGTGGTCACGGCAGCCTCCTCACACCGTCTCGCAGAAGTCGCGCACCGGTTTGAGGTTCGCGTTCACCGAGGGCAGCACCTCGGGCACGGTGCTCGTCTGCTGGGCGACGAGGCGTACCCCGCCCAGCACCTCGCCGAGCGTGCGGCGCACGACCCACAAGTGGATGATCACGCGCAGCAGCCCGACGGCGGCGACCGCGACGATGAGGAACGCGAGCACCAGGGTCACGATGGCGGCGGCAGGCATCAGCAGTCCCCTTTCGTCAGCCGAGCAGCTTGGCGACCGAGCCGGCGTAGCGGACGGCGCCGACCGATACCTGCTGGATCGTCGTGTCGGTCTGGGCCAGCGCCGCGGGCACGCCGTCCAGCTCTCGGGTCAGGGCCACGCCGCCGGCCAGGATGTCGTCGCTCGCGGCGCGGATCCGCTCGACGGCGGCCAGCACCCGGTTGAGCAGGGCGATGACGACGACGAGGACGACGACCAGTAGCGCGTTGCCGATCCACCACAGGACCATGACTGTCTCCTCAGCGGGGAGCGGGCCGGTAGGGCAGGAAGAAGCGGCGGAACACCCGCATCAGGGCCATGCGCATCGCCCGCAGCGCGACGCCGACGCCGCTGGCCGGGGCGGCGGCCGCGTGCGCCGGCTTCTCGCCCCGGTCGATCGCGGTGATGCGCCGTTGCAGGTTGTTGGCGAAGTCGCGCATCAGTACGGCGCTGACGTCGGTGATCATGCCCCGTCCGTACTGGGCGGCTGCGCCGGACAGCTGCAGGTCCTGCACAACGCCGACGGCGGTGCCCTGCGGGGCGCGGGACAGCGTGGCCGTGACGAGCATGGCGGCCTGGCCCCGGCCCTTCACGTCGGCCCCGCTGGCGTTCACGACGAGGCGCTTGCCGGCGTCGTCGCGTTCGGTGATGTGCGCGGTGCCGTTGAACTGCAGCTTGACCGGGCCCATCCGGATGGCGACCCGCCCGGCGTACGTGTCGTTGCCGAGATCCTCGGTCAGCTCGGCCCCGGGCAGGCAGGCCGCGACCTGCGGTACGTCGTCGAAGAACGTCCATACCCGGTCGACCGGCTGCGCCACCTCGAAGTCGTTCCTGATCAGCATCGCGCCTCCTCGGTGTAGGCGGCCGGATCGCGCTCGAACGCGCGCCGGCAGCCGGCGCTGCAGAAGTAGTACGTGACGCCCTCGTGCTCGATGCCGTCGGCGTCCGGTCCGGCGGCCACGACCATGCCGCACACCGGGTCGACCGCCTCGGGCGTCGGCGCCACAACCGCGGCAGCCACCGGCAACCCGCCCGTCGCCCGCAGCTGCACCAGCTCGGCCAAGATCGCGACGGCGATCTCCTGATGGCTGGTCGGTCCGAGGTCGAGGCCGGCCGGCACGTGCACCTGCTCGAGCTGCTCGGCCGGCACGCCCCGGTCGGCCAGCACGCCGAGCACCGACTCGCCCCGCCGCCGCGACCCGACCAGGCCGACGTACGCCGGATGGGCGCCCACCGCCTGCTCCACCGCCTCCTCGTCGCCGTGGCCCTGGGTGGCCACCACCACCATCGTCTGGGCCTGCACCTGCTCGGACGGGAACGCGGCGGCGCCGACCACGTCGGTCCGCCAGCCCAGGTCGCCGGCCAGCTTGGCCAGGGTGTGCGCCATCGGCGAGTGGCCCACCACGATGAGGTGCGGGGCGGGCACCACCGGTTCGATGTAGACCTCCAGGGCGCCCTCGCTCTGGCAGGCGATCGGGACGACGACCATACCCTCGGGTACGGCACCGCCGAACTGGTCCGAGGTGCCGAGCAGCAACAGCCGGGGCGTGCCGGTTGCGATCACCTGCCGGGCCTCGCGCAGGACCGTCGGCTCGGCGCAGGCCCCGCCGATCCAGCCGATCAGCTCACCGGCGGCGGTCACAATGGCCCGCGAGCCTTGCTGGCCGGACGACGGTCCCTGCCGCCACACCACCGTGGCCAGCGCGAAGGACTCGCCGTTGCGGGCCATCTCGGCCGCCCGGTCCAGCACGTCCCAGCCTTCCATCGCTCAGCCGTCCGATCGAACCGGCGGCGCGCCCGACACGTCGCGGCGGAAGGTCAGCGCCTCCCACACCCGGTCGGGCAGCACCGGCATGTCGATGTTGCGCACGCCGGTGTCCTGCAGGGCGTCCATGACCGCGTTGACGTACGCCGCCGGACCGCCGACCGCCGCGCACTCCCCCACACCCTTCGCCCCGATGGGGTGGTGCGGGCAGGGCGTGACCACCTCGTGCAGTTCGAATCCGGGCGTCTCCCAGGCCGTGGGCAGCAGGTAGTCCATGTAGTTCGAGCCGACGCAGTTGCCCTCGGCGTCGAACGTGATGAACTGCATGTTCGACATGGCGTACGCCTCGGTCAGCCCGCCCATGATCTGGCCCTCGACGATCATCGGGTTGATGCGCACGCCGCAGTCGTCGACCGCCACGACGTTCAGCACGTCCCATACGCCGGTGTCCGGATCGACCTCGACCGTGACGATGTAGCAGGCGAACGGCCAGGTCAGGTTGGGCGGGTCGTAGTACGCCGATGCCTCCAGGCCGGGCTCCATACCGTCGGGCATGTTGCTGTAGGCGGCCATCGCGCACTCCTGGATGGTCACGCCGTGGTCGGGCGCGCTGCGCACGTAGAAGCGGCCGAGCTCCCATTCGACGTCCTCTTCGGACACCTCGAGCAGGTGGGCGGCGAGCTTGCGGGCCTTGGCCCGTACCTTGCGGGCGGCCATCGCCACCGCGGCGCCGGCCACCGGCGTACTGCGCGAGGCGTAGGTGCCCATGCCGAACGGCGCGGTGTCGGTGTCGCCCTCCTCGACCACGATGTCGTCGGCCGGCAGGCCCAACTCGTGGCTGACGATCTGGGCCCATGTCGTCTCGTGGCCCTGGCCCTGACCGCGCGCGCCGGTGCGCACGATGGCCTTGCCGGTCAGGTGTACGCGCAGCTCGGCCGAGTCGAACATCTTGATGCCGAGGATGTCGTACTCGCGGCTGTTGCCGGCGCCGAGCGGTTCGGTCATCGTCGAGATGCCGATGCCCAGCCGCCGCCCCTGCGCGCGGGCCTCCCCCTTCTGGCGCAGGAAGTCCTGGTACCCGATCGCCTCCAGGCCGACGTCCAGGCACTTGGCGTACTGCCCCGAGTCGGTCAGGAACCCGAACGGGGTGCGGTGCGGGAAGTCGTCGTCGCGCACGAGGTTGACCCGCCGGAACTCGGCCTGGTCCAGGCCCAGGTCGTAGGCCGCGTGCTGGATCATGCGCTCCTGGAAGAACATCGCCTCGGTGACCCGGAACGAGCACCGGTAGGCGACGCCGCCCGGCGCCTTGTTCGAGTAGGTGCCGCGCGCGGTCAGGTGGGCGACCGGGATGTCGTAGCACGCGAACGTCGAGTGCATCAGGCCGATCTTGAACTTGCTCGGCTGGGCGTCGGAGAAGAAGGCACCGTGGTCGGCGTCGGTGTGCATGCGCATCGCGAGGATCTTGCCGTCGTT
>DATBER010000090.1:0-7253 GCA_036558905.1 Jatrophihabitantaceae bacterium
TTACTTGCGCACCTCCTTCGATGTTCTGCATCGCTAGTGCTGAGTTGTGCTTCTGGGCGTCCTAGCCCCAGGTCTCGTTCTCCATGGCGTGCTCACCTCCCTCCGGGGCGTGACGATCGAGGTTTGTGTGGGCTGGATACTTTTCTGCGACCGTGCGCATACAGGTGCTGACATACCGATGTCTCGTGGGCTACTCTCTCTGCGGGCCGTCGGGGGCGTTTGAGGGATGAGCGTGGCAGCACACCGCACGTCGAAACATGCGCGCACGTCTACGTCGCCCAGATCGTGGGCGTTGTGGCAAGCGTCGATGCGCGTGCGTGTTCTCGTCCTCACAGTCGATGCTGCGGCTGTGCTGCTGAGCGTATTCGCCCTGGGCGGCAGCACAATCAAGGCCAGCGACCTCCTCCAATTTGGTCTGCTCGCCGCCATGAGCGTGGCTTATCTGGAGCTGACGCGGCAAGTAGAGCGGCGACGTCGTTTGTTTACCGAGTCCGGAACGACACATATCGACGTCAGCTCGGTATGGACCCTCGCGGGGGCTATTGTCCTCCCGCCCGGCCTCGCTGCGCTGCTCGCCGTGGTGGTCATGTGGCATCTGTGGATGCGGTCCTGGCGCTACGTCGACGGACTGCGTCTGCATCGGATCGTCTACAGCACGGCGGCCGTTGCCCTCACCTGCGTGATCGTCTCGATCAGCGTGCGCGCGTGGCATCAAGAGGTCACGACGAATCTGGTGCTCCTGCTCGCCGCCGCGATCGTTCTCTACCGCGTCTTGAACCATCTCGTGATTCTGCTGGCGGTTGCGCTGGACTCGGGATTGCCGTCTCTGTCGCGGACGTTCGGCACGGTCTCGGCTAACGCCCTCGAGTTCTCCACCCTGATTCTGGGCGCGGCGACCGCGGTGTTGATCGTGCAGGTGCCGCCGCTGGCCGTGATGGTGCTGCCGGCGGTGTTCATGCTGCAGCACCGGGCCCTGCTCAAGCAGCTGGTCGAGGCCGCGACGATCGACACCAAGACCGAACTGCTCAACGCGGGTGCCTGGCGCCAGTTGGCCCAACGCGAACTGGGCCGGGCCGAGCGGCAGCGGTCGGCGACGGCGGTGCTCGTCGTGGACATGGACCACTTCAAGCGGCTCAACGACACCTACGGCCACCTGGCCGGCGACGACGCCCTCAAGCTGGTCGGCGAGGCGCTGTCCGACGAACTGCGCGGATACGACGCCGTGGGCCGCTTCGGTGGTGAGGAGTTCGTGGCGCTGCTGCCGGCCGTCGGCGCGTCGACGGCGAAGGGCGTCGCCGAGCGGATCCGGGCGCGCATCGAGGCGCTGCGGGTGACCGTCGAGCATCGGCAGGGCGGGGTCGAGACCATTCAGGTCACGGCGTCGATCGGCGTCGCGGTAGCGGTCGGCGGGGTTCAGCTCGACGACCTGCTGGGTGCGGCCGACGAGGCGCTCTACTCGGCGAAGGATTCCGGCCGCAACGTCGTCCGGCAGGCGCCCGGGCTGGTCGCGGTCGCGGCCTGAACACGCAAAGAGCCCGAACCCTGTCGGGTTCGGGCTCGTTGACACCTCGCTACTCAGCGCATGTGGTTCTGCCGCTGCGCCATCGCGATCAGCTCGGTGCGCATGTTCGGCGACGCCGAGTCGAGGATCCGCTGAAAGGCGCGGGTCTCCCGACGCTGACGCATCTTCTCGGTGAACTTGGTGGTCCTCGCCATTGAGTGCCCCTTGGTTTCGTGGTGGTTGGTTGTCAGCAGGCTTGCAGGCGTTTCGTTCGGTACTCCACGGGTGCTGGCCTTCATTCCTTCGGAATGATACCGCTTGTAACCTCAGAACATGAAGCTTTATGCCCGCGTGTGCCTAACAACACGATTGGTATCAACCGCTGGATAGGGATCTCGCCTTGTGGGTCGACGGTCTTGCCGAGCGGAGGGCGCCCACGCTACCGTGACGAGAAGTAACAGATACATCGTGTTACGGAGGCGATCGCGATGACGTCCCAGCTGACCGACCGGACCAAGACCGCGCAGCGGCTGCTCGGCTCGTCCTCGAAGAACTCCTACGACCCGTTCCTGGACATCGACTGGGGCGCGCCGCTACCCGAAGGGCTGGCTTACCTGCCGCTCGAGCGGGTGTCGCTGTACGGCACGCCGCTGTGGGACGAGATGACGCCTCAGCAGCGGGTGGAACTGTCCAAGCACGAGATCGCCAGCATCGCCAGCACCGGGCTGTGGTTCGAGATCATCCTGATGCAGATGCTGGTGCGCGAGGCCTACCACCGCAGCCCGCACGACGCCGGCACCCAGTACGCCCTGACTGAGGTGGGCGACGAGACCCGGCACGTGATCATGTTCGCCAAGGTGATCGGGCGGCTGGGCTGTCCCGAATACCGCCCGCCCCGGCTCGTCCATCACCTGGCCCGCCTCTACAAGGCGACCGCGCGTGGGCCGGCGATGTACGCCCCGGTGCTCGTCGCCGAGGAGGTCACCGACCGGCTGCAGCGCTCGACCATGCACGACGAGACGATCCATCCGCTGATCCGGATGGTGAACCGCATCCACGTCGTCGAGGAGGCGCGCCACGTCCGGTACGCCCGGGGCGAGGTGGCCCGGGTGCTGCCGCAGCTGTCGCGTCCGCGCCGGGCCTGGCACAACCTGATCGCCGCGATCGTGTCGTCGATCATCGTCAGCGTGCTGATCGACCCGAAGGTTTACGCCGCGGTTGGGCTCGACCCGAAGGAGGCTCGGCGGGTGGCCCGCAACAACCCGCACCACCAGGCGACGGTGCGCTGGATGGGCGAGAAGATCATGGCTTTCCTTGACGAACAGGGCATGGTGACCAGGACCACCCGGCCGATCTATCGCGCAGCCCACCTGCTCTGACGTCTACTTGACCCATGACCTACGAGCCGCAGCTGAATGCCCGCCCGGCCCGCCGGCTCGCCGTGGTCACCTGCATGGACGCCCGAATCGACCCGGCCCGGCTGCTCAAGCTCGAGCCCGGCGACGCGCACGTGCTGCGCAATGCCGGCGGCGCGGTGACCGCCGACGTCCGGCGCAGCCTGGTCATCAGCCAGCGGCTGCTCGGCACCGAGTCGGTGGTGGTCATTCGGCACACCGGCTGCGGCATGCTCGGCCTGGACGAGGCGCTAAAGGACGACCTGGCCGCCGAGGTCGGCGAGCACGCTGACTGGCAGGTGCACGGTTTCCACGACCTCGAGGGTGACCTGCTGGCCGCCCTCGACGAACTGCGCGCCGACCCGTTCCTGCTGCACACCGACTCGATCCGCGGCTACGTCTACGACGTCGAGCGGACCGGCAAGCTGATCGAGGTCGGCAAGCCCGGCGATCTCGCCGGGCTCGTCGCCTGACACTAGAGCAGAATCGCCATCGCCGGGTCGGCCAGCACGGCGGCCACGTCAGCCAGGAACTGCGAACCCTGCTGACCGTCGACGATCCGGTGGTCGAACGACACCGCCAGCTGGGTGACCCACCGCGGCACGATCTCGTCGTCGACCACCCACGGCATCTTGCGCACCGCCCCGAACGCGACGATGCCCGACTCGCCGGGATTGAGGATCGGCGTTCCGGTGTCGACGCCGAACACGCCCACGTTGGTGATCGTGATCGATCCGCCGGCCAGGTCGGCGGGCGGCGTCTTGCCGGCGCGGGCCGTCTCGGTCAACCGCCCGATCGCCCGGGCCAGCTCGACGAGCGGCAGCTGGTCGGCGTCCTTGATGTTCGGAACGATCAGCCCGCGCTCGGTGGCTGCCGCGATGCCCAGGTTGACGTAGTGCTTGAGGACGATCTCGCCGGCCGCATCGTCCCAGGAGGCGTTGATCTCCGGGGTGCGCTTGGCCGCGAGCATGACCGCCTTGGCCACGAACAGCAGCGGCGACACCTTGACGCCCTGGAACTCGGGCCGGGCGGCGACCCGCTCGCGCAGGTCCATCGTCGGCGTGACGTCGACGGTGATGAACTCGGTGACGTGCGGGGCGGTGAACGCGCTGGACACCATCGCCGCCGCCGTGTGCTTGCGCACGCCCTTGATCGGGAGGCGGCTCTCGCGGCCGGTTGGCGCGGGAGCAGTCGTCGTGGCCGGCGCGGCGGCTGCGGCTTCGATGTCCTCGCGCGACACCGTGCCGTTCGGGCCGGTCGGCTCGACCGTCGTCAGGTCGATGCCGAGCGCCTTGGCCAGCTTGCGCACCGGCGGTTTAGCCAGCACCCGGTGCCGAGCGTCCGGTGAGTCGGCCGGCGGTTGGGTCGGCGCGACGTTGAACGCGGGGTTGGCCGACGGGGTGTCGGCCGTCGGCCGCTTGCGGGGACGGCGGCGCGTGCCCTCGCTCGAGCGCGGGCCGTAGCCGACCAGCACCGACTGGCGCTCGGGCGCGGCGGATGTCTCAGCCGGTGCCGCTGGTTCCGGGGCCGCTGGTTCCGGGGCCGCGGCCGGCGGGGCAACCTCGGCGCTGCCGCCGTTGCCCGAGCCGCCCACATCGATCGTGATGATGGGCGCGCCGACGTCGACGGTGTCGCCCTCGGCGGCGTGCAGCTCGGTGACCACCCCGGCGAACGGCGAGGGCAGCTCGACCGCCGCCTTGGCCGTCTCGACCTCGACGATGATCTGGTTGACGGCGACGGTGTCGCCCGGCTTGACCTGCCAGGTGAGGATGTCCGCCTCGGTCAGCCCCTCGCCGACGTCGGGCATCTTGAACGACTTGAGGTCAGGCATCAGTACTCCAGCGAACGGTCGACGGCGTCGAGGATGCGATCGACGGTCGGTAGCCACTCTTCCTCGAGGCGGCTGGCCGGATACGGGGTGTCGAATCCCCCGACCCGCAGCACCGGTGCCTCGAGCGAGTAGAACGCCTTCTCCTGCACCCGGGCGGCGAGCTCGGCGCCCACCCCATGGCTGACCGACGCTTCGTGGACGACGACCAACCGGCCCGTTCGCTCGACCGACGCCACGACCGTAGCGGTGTCCATCGGCGAGATCGAGCGCAGGTCGATCACCTCGATGTCGTGCCCGTCGTCCTCGGCGGCGCCGGCTGCCTCGAGCGCAGTGGCCACCATCGGGCCGTACGCGACGACCGTGGCGTCGCGGCCCGGGCGCACGACTCGGGCCTGGTGCAGCGGGGCGGGCCGGTCGGCCACCTCGCCCTTGACCCAGTACCGGCGCTTGGGCTCGAAGAAGATCACCGGGTCGTCGGACCTGATCGACTGCTGGATCATCCAGTACGCGTCGGACGGGTTCGAGCAGGAGACGACCTTGAGCCCGGCGGTGTGGGCGAAGTAGGCCTCGGGCGATTCGGAGTGGTGCTCGACCGCGCCGATGCCGCCCCCGTAGGGGATGCGGATGGTGATCGGCATCTTGATCTTGCCGTTCGAGCGGTTGTGGATCTTGGCGACCTGGCTCACGATCTGGTCGAAGCCGGGGTAGACGAAGCCGTCGAACTGGATCTCGCACACCGGCCGGTAGCCGCGGATGGCCAGGCCGACGGCCGTGCCGATGATGCCCGACTCGGCCAGCGGCGTGTCGAATACGCGGGCCTCGCCGAAGTCCTTCTGCAGCCCGTCGGTGATGCGGAAGACGCCGCCCAGCTTGCCGACGTCCTCGCCCATGATGATGACCTTGGGGTCGTCCTCCAGCGCCTTGCGCAGGCCCTCGTTCAGGGCCTTGGCCATCATCACCGGGCTCATGCGCCGACCTCCTCGAAGGACTGCAGGTACGTGGCGAACGCGTCGCGCTGCTCGCGCAACTCGTCGGTCATCTCGGCGTGCACGTGCTCGAACACCGACAGTGGCTCGGGGTCGGGCAGGGCCCGGCAGCCGGACCGGACGTGCTCGGCCATCGCCTCGGACTCGCGCTCGATGCTCGCGAAGAACTCGGCGTCGACCCCGACCTCGCGGGTCAGGTACGCACGGACCCGCTCGATCGGGTCCTTCAGCTTCCAGGTCTCCGTCTCGGCGGCCAGCCGGTATCGGGTGGGGTCGTCGGAGGTGGTGTGCGGGTTCATCCGGTAGGTGAACGCCTCGATCAGCGTCGGGCCCTGGCCGTTGCGCGCGTTGTCGAGCGCCTTACGGGTGACGGCCAGCGAGGCCAGCACGTCGTTGCCGTCGATGCGAATGCCGGGGAAGCCGAAGCCGCTGGCCCGGTGGTAGATCGGCACCCGGCTCTGCGTGGTGACCGGCGCCGAGATGGCCCACTGGTTGTTCTGGCAGAAGTAGACGACCGGCAGGTTGTCGGCCGCGGCCCAGACGAAGGACTCGTTGACGTCGCCCTGGCTGGATGCGCCGTCGCCGAAGAAGGCCAGCACGGCGGTGTCGCGGTTCGGGTCGCCCGTGCCCACGGCGCCGTCCCGGACGACGCCCATCGCGTAGCCGGCCGCGTGCAGGGTTTGCGCCCCGATGACGATCGTGTACAGGTTGAAGTTGTTGTCGGCCGGGTCCCAGCCGCCCAGGTTCGTGCCGCGGAACATGCCGAGCAGCACCAGCGGGTCGACGTCCTGGCACCAGGCGACGCCGTGCTCGCGATAGGTGGGGAAGGACATGTCGTGCGGGCGCAGCGCGCGGCCGGCGCCGACCTGCGCGCCCTCCTGGCCGAGGCACGACGCCCACAGGCCCAGCTCGCCCTGCCGCTGCAGCGCGATGGCCTCGGTATCGATCCGGCGCACCAGCACCAGGTCGCGGTACAGCGACTTGATCTCGTCGTCGGTGATGTCGAGCGGGTAGTCAGGGTGCTCGACACGCACGCCTTCGGGGGTCAGGAGCTGGACCATGTCCGGCTCGGGCGGGACGGCATGCAGGGCTTCGGACACGCAGAACGCTCCTCTCGTCGGGGCGCCGGCCGCGGGGTCACCACGTCGTGCCGCCTGGCGATAACCGGGCAACCCGTTGGTACATGGATGGCGCACCGACGGAATTGCCCAGGGGTTCCTACCATATCCGCGCTGAGCGACCGGCCGGTTGTCGGCCGGATCGGTACGCGTGGTGCGCCCCGAATTCCTGACCCGTCCGATGATCACGGTTGCGTTACGCGCGCAACGGATGCTCCGGGCCAGCGTCTATCTGCCGACGAGCCGCTGGCTCGCATCACCACCAGGGTGCGGTGACCCTCTACTACTCGATCACTGGTCGGACGGCAGCGTCTGGCGGGACCAGGACCCGATGTTCTACAGCCCGGGCGATGCCTGCCGGTAGGCCGGCTGGACCCGCCCCAGCTCGTCGGGCAGCGGCTGGTCGTGCACCACGACCAGCCG
>DATBER010000091.1:0-42479 GCA_036558905.1 Jatrophihabitantaceae bacterium
GTGGAGCGGACGAACTACGGGATCAAGGAGTCGAACCCGTACAACAAGCTGTTCGAGGAACGCATCATCTTCCTCGGCGCGCCCATCGACGACGTCGTGGCCAACGACGTGATGGCGCAGCTGATCGTGCTCGAGTCGACCGACCCGGACCGCGACATCCAGATCTACATCAACTCCCCGGGCGGCTCGTTCACCGCGCTGACCGCGATCTACGACACGATGGTGTACGTCCGGCCCGAGATCCAGACGATCTGCATGGGCCAGGCCGCCTCGGCCGCGGCCGTGCTGCTCGCGGCGGGCACCAAGGGCAAGCGGTTCGCCTTGTCGAACTCGCGGATCCTGATCCACCAGCCCTCCGGCGGCACCGAGGGGCCGATGCAGATCTCCGACCTGGACATCCAGGCCCGCGAGATCCAGCGGATGCGCGAGCTGATGGAAGAGATCCTGTCCCGGCACACCGGCCAGTCGGTCGAGACGGTGCGCGCCGACATCGAGCGGGACAAGATCTTCACCGCCGATCAGGCCAAGGAATACGGCATGGTCGACGAGGTCATCACCACCCGCAAGCTGACCAACTGACCCGGCGGTAGGTCCGCGGCCCGGCCGGCGATCACCGGTCGGGCCGGTGGCCGAAAGCGCTGTCGGTCGTCAATCGATCACGGCGCGGCACGCCCGGGGGCGCTTTACAGGGGACTTCAGGCGGCTCACCGGGTACCGTTCGAGGTCTGGGCACACCAGACGAGCAGAGGGGAAACCGGTAGGCCGTGGCGC
The DNA here is from genome assembly GCA_036558905.1 of Jatrophihabitantaceae bacterium. Taxonomy (GTDB): domain Bacteria; phylum Actinomycetota; class Actinomycetes; order Mycobacteriales; family Jatrophihabitantaceae; genus DASXRA01. The sequence continues at coordinate 772 of DATBER010000091.1, forward strand.
GTGTCGGGGAGACGGGTGACCTGCTGAAGTGCTCCTTCTGCGGGAAGAGCCAGAAGCAGGTCAAGAAGCTGATCGCCGGTCCCGGTGTGTACATCTGCGATGAGTGCATCGACCTGTGCAACGAGATCATCGAAGAGGAACTCGCCGAGACCAGCGAGTTCAGCTTCGACGAGCTGCCCAAGCCCAGCGAGATCTACGACTTCCTGAACAGCTACGTGGTCGGGCAGGACCAGGCCAAGAAGACCCTGGCCGTGGCCGTCTACAACCACTACAAGCGGGTCCAAGCGGGCGCCGACGGCAAGCCACGCAGCGCCGACTCCAACGTCGAACTGGCCAAGTCGAACATCCTGCTGCTCGGTCCCACCGGTTCGGGCAAGACGCTGCTGGCCCAGACGCTGGCCCGCATGCTCAACGTGCCGTTCGCCATCGCCGACGCCACCGCGCTCACCGAGGCCGGATACGTCGGCGAGGACGTCGAGAACATCCTGCTCAAACTGATCCAGGCCGCCGACTACGACGTCAAGCGGGCCGAGACCGGCATCATCTACATCGACGAGGTCGACAAGATCGCCCGCAAGGCCGAGAACCCGTCGATCACCCGGGACGTATCCGGCGAGGGCGTGCAGCAGGCCCTGCTGAAGATCCTGGAGGGGACGACGGCCAGCGTGCCGCCGCAGGGCGGGCGCAAGCACCCGCACCAGGAGTTCATCCAGATCGACACCACGAACGTGCTGTTCATCGTGGGCGGGGCGTTCGCCGGGCTCGACACGATCATCGAAGGCCGCATCGGCAAGAAGGGACTGGGCTTCGGTGCCGAGCTGCGCACGAAGTTCGAAAAGGACCAGCGCGACGTCTTCGCCGACGTCATGCCCGAGGACCTCATCAAGTTCGGGCTGATCCCCGAGTTCATCGGCCGGCTGCCCATGATCACCTCGGTGCGGCCGCTCGACCGCGAGGCGCTCGTGCAGATCCTGACCGAGCCGCGCAACGCCCTGGTCAAGCAGTACGCCAAGCTCTTCGAACTCGACAACGTCGAGTTGGAGTTCGGTGACGACGCGCTCGAGGCGATCGCCGACCAGGCCGTACTGCGGGGTACAGGTGCCCGTGGCCTGCGGGCGATCATGGAAGAGGTCCTGCTCTCGGTTATGTACGAGGTGCCTTCCCGCGAGGATGTGGCCCGCGTGCTGATCACCCGCGAGACCGTACTCGACCACGTGTACCCCACGCTGGTCCCGCGCGAGACGCCCAAGCGCGAGCGCCGCGAGAAGAGCGCCTAGGTCGAGCCGAGCGAGCCGACGCGGCTCACTCGTAGTGCAGCGCGTCCAGCGGGTTGAGCCGGGACGCGCGCCGGGCCGGGAACACCGCCGCGAAGATGCCCACCACGACCGCGACGACCGCGAAGATCACCAGCTGCGACACCGGCACGACGAACTCGATGAAGTCGATCCGCGCGGTGAGCAGGCTGGCGAGGATCAGGCCCACGACGATGCCGAGCACCGCTCCGATCAGCGCCGTGACGACGCTCTCGTGCCGGATCATGCGTTTGGTCTGCCGGCGCGTCATGCCGATAGCCCGCAGCATTCCGAGTTCGCGGGTGCGTTCGAACACGGTCAGCACCAGGGCGTTGACGATGCCGAAGATGCTAACCACGACCGACAGCGCGAGCAGCACGTAGAGGACGTTCAGGATGTCCTTGATCGCCGCCGTCTGGTTGTGTTTGAACTGGGCGCGGGTGGCCGCCTTGGCGTTCGGGTAGGACGCGAGCGCCGCCGTCAGCGCTGCGGTGTTGGCCGGCGTGACTCCGCCGCGCATCCGCACGAACGTGTAGAGGTTCTTCGGTTGCTCGTAGTTGCGGTCGAAGGTGGCGCTGGAGATCGTCACGGCGCCGAACGGCGAGCCGCCGGCGGGCGGATGGAACGTGCCGGCCAGTCGCAGGTGCATGAGCTGCGCAGTGGGCGTCTCGACCGTGAACGGCGAGCCGATCCTGAGATGCCGATTCTTGGCGTAGCTGTCGGTCGTGAACGCCCCGTCCGCGCCGAGCTCGGCGAGCGTGGCCTGCGAGCCCTGCCGCCAATCGATCCGCAGCACGTCGGCGGCCTGCGGGTCGACGGCGGTGACCTCGATCGTCTTGCCGAAGGCCCGCCCGTCACCGACCCGTACGCCCGCGATCGACTCGACCCCGGGCGCCTTGGCCGCGCCGGCGGTGACGCTCGTCGGGATCGGGTCGAAGTTGTTCTGCGCGGTGATCGCGTAGTCGGCGACGAAGATGCGGTCGACGGCGTCCTCGAACGGCTTGATGATGCCGACCGCGAGCGCGGCCACCAGGGTGACGAGGGCCAGCCCGATCATCAACGCCGCGGCCGTCGCGGCGGTTCGCTGCGGGTCGCGCTGGCTGTTCTCGTTGCCGATCCGGGTCGCCGACCGCTCGGTGAGCACGCCGGGGAAGTCGACCGGCCACTCCGGTCGCCAGCCCGACACGGCGCGGCGCAGCATCATCACCAGGACGAGCAGGAGGATCAGCGGATTCAGCACCGCCCCGCCGACGAAGGCCGCGATGCGCCGCGGGACCGATCCCGGACCCCACGCGCCGTAGCGCAGTAGCCAGTACGGCAACGAGAAGAAGGGCCAGACGAGGGCCGAGAACACAATGACCGACCAGCGGGCGACCGGGTTGGCCGCCACCGCGAGCGGGCGCACCAGCTGCGCGGAGAAGATCGCGATGCCGACGAACACCAGCAGCGCTCCGACGAGCATGAACGTCAGCACCTGGGCCGTGCCGAGATCGTGCACGAACAGCCCGTACAGCAAGCAGGCGAAGCCGAGCAGGGCGAGCAGGGCGGCCCCCGCGGCCCGGAAGCGGTGCAACCGTCCCGGCGGCAGTTTGGCGCCTTCCCGGACCGCGGCGATCGGCGGCACGCGGGTGGCCCGCACCGCCGGACGGAGGCTCGCGAGCAGTGTGATCAGTGTGCCGACGACCAGGGCGACGATCACCGTCCGCGGCCGGAACACCAGACCGTTGTTGGGCAAGGTGAAGCCGACGGCGTCGAAGAGCTTGAACAGGCCTTCGGCGAGGCCGATGCCGAGCAGCAGCCCGAGCGCCGACGCGGTCAGGCCCATGACCAGCGCCTCGAGTACCACCGAGCGCAACACCTGCCGGCGGGACGCGCCGAGCGTGCGCAGCGTGGCGAACTCCCTGGTGCGCTGGGCGATCGTGATGGACAGCGAGTTGGCGATCACGAACGAGCCGACGAACAGCGCGATACCGCCGAACGCGAGCAGCAGCGTCCGCAGGAACGAGACGAAGCCCGACGTGTCGGAGGCGTCCTGGGACGCCTGCTCGGCGCCGGTGCGGACCTGCGTGTTGGCCGGCAGGATCTTCTGGACGCTGGCGAGCAGCGCCGCCGTGGACACGCCGGGCTTTCCGGTGATCAGGATCTCGTCGAGGTGCCCGGGCTTGCCGAACAGGCCTTGTGCGGTGGCGAGGTCGAATCCGGAGATGGTGGCTCCGCCGATCGAGGAGACCGTGCCGAACCGGGCGATGCCGGAGATGCGCATCTGCTCGACCGGCCCGCGGGCCTGCACCCCGATCGTCTGCCCAACGGCGAGGTCCTTCTTGCCGGCCGTCGTTCTGTCGACGACGACCTCGCCGGCGTGCGGCCAGCTGCCGGACTCGAGCGCCAACACGTTCAGGTCGGGCTGCGCGGGGTCGACGCTGAAGCCGAGGTTCGGCGCACCGCCGAACGCGATGGCCTTGCCGTTCTTGCCGATCAGGTGGGCGTCGCCGGTCACCAGCCCGGACGCCGCCTGCACCTCGGGCAGCGCCTTCACCTGGGGGAGCAGCGACTGGTCGAACGAGGGCGCGGTAGCGCCGTTGTCGCCCAGCGAGAACGCGGACTTGCCGGTGATCGCGACGTCGGTGTTGCGGTAGGTCTGCTTGAAGATCGAGTGGAACGCGTCGTCGATGGAGTCGGTGAGAACATACGTGCCGGCCATGAGAGCCACGCCCAGGACGACGCCCAGCGCGGTGAGCACGGTGCGCAGCTTGCGGGCGAGCAATCCGCGCAGCGCGAAGGCGATCATCGGACGGTCAGCGTCTCGACGGCGGCCAGGATCTCGTGCCGGTTCGACCGGGGGAGCTCCCGCACGATGCGCCCGTCGGCGAGGAACAGCACCCGATCGGCCATGGCCGCGGCCGCGGCGTCGTGCGTGACCATCACGGTCGTCTGCCCGTAGACCTCCACGGACATGCGCATCAGTTCGAGGATCTCGCCGCTGGTCGTGGAGTCCAGGTTGCCGGTCGGCTCGTCGGCGAACACGACGGTGGGCCGCGAGACGAGCGCCCGGGCGATCGCGACGCGCTGCTGCTGGCCGCCGGACAGCTCGGCCGGGCGGTGCCGCAGCCGGTCGGCGAGACCCACCCGCTCGACGAGGTCGTCGAACCACTTCGGGTCGGGCTTCTCGCCCGCGATGGTCAGCGGCAGCAAGACGTTCTCGCGCGCGGTGAGCATCGGCAGCAGGTTGAAGAACTGGAAGATGAAGCCGATGTGCTTCCGGCGCAGTTTCGTCAACGCCGTGTCGGTCAGCTTCGTGATGTCCGTGCCCTCGATGTACACCGACCCGGTCGTGGGCTGGTCCAGCCCGGCCAGGATGTGCATGAGCGTCGACTTGCCCGATCCCGAGGGGCCCATCACCGCGGTCATCTGCCCGACGGGGATCTCGACGTCGACCCCGCGCAGCGCCGCGACCGCGGTGTCACCCTCGCCGTACGTGCGGCCGATTCCCTTGCCTACAACGACCGCCGCGCCGTTCTCGCTCCCCATGGTTCCCCCCGTGGTTAGTCGCCCCAGCATGCGCGCCCACCGGCGGACACGGAAGGAGCTTCGCGCAGATCAGAGGGCGGCGGCGCGCGGCTGATACGTCGTCGTAGTGCGGGTCAGGGTCCGAGCCGCCGCGATCGGCGCGAACAGGCCGAGCACCGCGGATGCGACGAAGATCTGCCGAGGCGTGGCAAACGTCGCGACCGTCCCGCCGAGGACGTACGCGCCGATCATCGCGGCCGAGGCCACCGCGTTCACCGCGGCCGACACGCGACCGCGGGCGTCCTCGGGCGCGCGCAGCATCGTCAGCGCGCCGGTGCCCAGGTTGAGCAGCCCGTTGGCGGTCCCGCCGGCGACCGCGACCGGCAACAGCCAGGCCACCGACGGGGCGATGCCGTAGCCGCCCAGCGACAGGGACAGCACGACCGAGCTCACGAGGACGACCCGGACCAGCGCCGGCGGGGTCGACCACCGCCCGCCGAGCAGCGAGCCGGCCAGCATGCCGACCGCCCAGGTGCCGCCCACCACGCCGTACCAGGTCGCCGACGCGTGCAGGGTGTCGCGGACCAGGAACACCTCGATCACGTTCACCATCGCGCCCAGCACGATGAACCCGCCCAGCATGCTGAGCAGCACGGCCAGCACCGGATCATCGCGCACGATCGCGAACCCACCGCGCGTCCGCCCCTCGGGTGACGCCGCCCGGGCCGCCCGGTGAGCGCGGATGAGCAACGCGGCCAGGGTGACGGCGACGAACGTGGCGGCGTCGAGCAGCAACGGCACCCGTGCGCCGAACCGTCCGGTGAGGATGCCGCCGACGGCCGGCGCGGCGATGCCGGCGATCGTGCGCGCCGCCTGCGACAGACCCATCGCCCCGGACAGCTGCGCCGGCCCGACGATGCTGGGCACCAACGCCTGCCAGGTCGCGCCGTTCACCGCCTGCCCGAGGCCGAGCACGACGACCAGGGCGAGCGTCGCCGCCCGGCCGTGCACCAGGGCGAGCCCCGTGCACACCGCGGCCTGGCCCAGCCCGGACCAGACGAGCAGCGACCGGCTGTCGTAGCGGTCGACCAGCCGCCCCGCGACCCCGGCGAGCACGACCAGGGGCAGCAGGCCGGCCGCCAGCAGCGCCGCCACCACGCCGGCGCCGCCGCCCGAGTCGTGCAGGCGCAACGTCAGCGCGATGACCGCCGCCTCGTCGCCGAGCAGCGACACCGCCCGGGCGACCACGCTCACCCACAGGTCGCGGTTACGGCCGAGCGGCACAGGCGCGGACGCACACCCAGACGTGAAAGACATATTGCGAAGTTAATGCTTCATAATTCGCCGCGTCAAGGCCCTGGATCACGTAGCGTGTGGGCGTGGCGCGGAGGAAGAACGCGAACAAGCGGGTTGTTCTGACCGACCCGCGGGCGATCAAGGCGCTGGCCCATCCGGCCCGGCTGGCCGTCATGGACGAGCTGTTCGCCGGGCGGCAGCTGACCGCGACGGAGTGTGCCGAGATCGCCGGACTGTCGCCCAGCGCGATGAGTTATCACCTGCGCGCCCTGGAGAAGTGGGGCATCGTCGAACGGGCCGAGACGTCCGGCGACGGGCGCGAGCGGCCGTGGCGCGCGGCCGGCGAGGGATTCAGCATCGAGTCGTCCGAGCCGCGGGCCTCGGCGGTCGCCGAGTCGGCGATGGCGAGCCGCGTCCTCGACCGGACCCGGCGCTACCTGCTCGACTGGCTGGCCCGCGAGGACCGGCAGAAGGACGCGGCCGACGACATCACCGCGCTCGGCGGCGGAACCCGCTGGATGACCGAGGAGGAGGCCGTCGAGCTCAGCCGGGCGTTCAGCGAGCTGATGGATAAGTACCCGCGCACCTCGGCCGACAATCGCCCACCGGGGGCGCGGCGGGTGCAGGTGACGTTCGTCGTGGTGCCGGCCGAGAAGCCCTGACGCGGGGTCAGTCGAACCGCACGACCGCCCGATCCTCGACCGGGTAGTAGCCGAGCAGCTGGTAGATCTTGTTCGACGTCGGGTTGGCCAGGTCGGTGAACAGCACGGGGATCGCACCCAGGTCGAGGACGTCGCGCGTCGCCGCCGCGGTGACGGCCGACCCGTAACCGTGTCCGCGGTGCTCGGGCGGCGTGTACACCGGACCGATCCGGGCACTGCCGGCCTCGGGCGCCCGGCGGGCGGCCAGCGACACCGGACGACCACCGTCGAGCCACAGCCAGATCCGCCCGCTCGCCAGCGCGTTCGCGGCCGCCTGCTCGATGTCGTGCATGGCCCCACCCGCCTCGGCGCCGAAGGCGCGGTACCAGTCGAGGACGAGGTCGTGCTCGTCGTCGTTCGCCGGGCGTCCCTCGCCCGGGACACCAGTCGGCGGTACCAGGTCGTCGAGCCGGAACAGCCGCATGCCCATCCGCTCGGTCGCCCGCTCACCGGCCAGTCGGCCCGCGGCCGCTTCGGCGATCTCGGCCGGACCGGAGACGCCGGTCAGCCCGGGCAGCCGGCCGACCAGCTCGATCGCCTCGGCCAGGTCGGCACCGTCCCATCCGGCCGTGAACAGCACCGGGTACGCCCGGTGCGAGCGCACGACGACGGCGTCCGTACCGGGGCGTCCGGCGCACCACGCGTCCGGGGCCCGCCCGGCCCGGAGGTCGACGACGATCGAGCCGATGACGGTGGCGCGTACCGGGTCGGCGTCGAGCAGGCGGGTCAGCACCGAGTCGATGGCGGACGGGTCGGTCGTCACGGTCAGCGTCATGGTGTCGATGATGGGAGGTCGGGAACCCGTGGCAAAGCGCTTTTGTACGCTGTGGCCCGAGAAGGGCGGCCTGGGCCGAGAAAGTGCGGGGCGGCGGTCCGTACCATGCATGCGTGACCGCGACCCGACCGCCCACCGCATCTGACCTGCCGACCCAGTACACGCCGGCAGACGTAGAGGCTCGGCTGTACGAGCGGTGGGTCGAGCGCGGCTATTTCACCGCGGACGCCGACAGCGACAAACCACGCTGGGCCATGGTGATCCCGCCGCCCAACGTCACCGGCAGCCTGCACATCGGCCACGCGCTCGGGCACAGCCTGATGGACGCGCTGACCCGGCGCAAGCGCATGCAGGGCTTCGAGGCGCTGTGGTTGCCCGGCATGGACCACGCCGGCATCTCCACCCAGACGCTGGTCGAACGGCACCTCGCCGAGACCGAAGGCAAGAGCAAGCACGACTACACCCGCGAGGAGTTCGTCGCCAAGGTGTGGGAGTGGAAGGAACTCTACGGCGGCAAGATCCTCGGCCAGATGCGCCGGCTCGGCGACAGCGTCGACTGGTCCCGCGAGCGGTTCACCATGGACGAGGGGCTGTCCCTGGCCGTCCGCACGATCTTCAAGAAGCTCTACGACGACGACCTGATCTATCGGGCCGAGCGGATCATCAACTGGTGCCCGCGCTGCCTCACCGCGCTGAGCGACATCGAGGTCGACCACACCGACGACGACGGCGAGCTCATCTCGATCCGCTACGGCGACGGTGACGAGTCGGTGGTGGTGGCCACCACCCGCGCCGAGACGATGTTGGGCGACACCGCGGTGGCGGTGCATCCCGACGACGAGCGCTACCAGCACCTGATCGGCAAGACGGTGACGCTGCCGCTGACCAACCGGCGCATCCCGATCGTGGCCGACGAGCACGTCGACCCGAGGTTCGGCACCGGTGCGGTGAAAGTGACGCCGGCGCACGACCCGAACGACTTCGAGATCGGGCGGCGGCACAACCTGCCCAACGTGGTGATGATGGACGAGCGGGCCAACATCACCGTGCCCGGGCCGTTCGAGGGGCTCGACCGGTTCGAGGCCCGCCGCGCCGTGGTGGCCGCGCTGCGCGAGGAGATGCGCATCGTCGACGAGAAGCGGCCGTACAAGCACTCGGTCGGGCATTGCTCGCGGTGCGACACGGTGGTCGAGCCGCGGCTGTCCCTGCAGTGGTTCGTGCGGGTGGCCACCCTGGGCAAGGCGGCCGGCGACGCGGTCCGCGACGGGCGCGTGGTCATCGAGCCGGCGTCGCTGACCCAGCGCTATTTCGACTGGGTCGACAACATGCACGACTGGTGCATCAGCCGGCAGCTGTGGTGGGGTCACCGCATCCCGGTCTGGTACTCGGCCGACGACGACATGATCTGCCTCGCCCCGGGCGAGGAGCCGCCGGCCGGCTGGACGCAGGACCCCGACGTGCTCGACACGTGGTTCTCCTCGGCGCTGTTCCCGTTCTCCACGCTGGGCTGGCCGGACGATACGGCCGACCTGAAGCGCTTCTACCCGAACGACGTGCTCCTCACCGGCTACGACATCCTGTTCTTCTGGGTCGTGCGGATGATGATGTTCGGCCTGTACGCCATGGACGACGTGCCGTTCCGCACGGTGGTGCTGACCGGGCTGATCCGCGACAGGTTCGGCCGCAAGATGTCAAAGTCCAAAGGCAACGTCGTCGACCCGCTCGGCTGGATGGACGCCTACGGCGCCGACGCGGTGCGCTTCAGCATGACCCGCGGCGCCAATCCGGGCACTGACGTCCCGGTCGACGAGGAGTGGGTGAAGGGCGCCCGTAACTTCAACAACAAGGTGTGGAACGCCGCCCGGTTCGCGTTCCTCAACGGGGCGACCGTTACCGGTGATCTGCCGCGGGACCTGACCGGCGCCGACGCGTGGATCGTCTCGCGGCTGAACAAGGTGATCGCCGAGGTCGACGACCTGTACGAGCGGTACGAGTTCGCCAAGGTGGCCGACCTGCTCTACCACTTCGCGTGGGACGAGGTCTGCGACTGGTACGTCGAGCTGGCCAAGATCTCGCTGGCTGACCCCTCGGCGCCGAGCGCCGCCGTGACGCGACGGGTGCTCGGCGAGGTGTTCGACGTCCTGCTGCGACTGCTGCACCCGATCACCCCGTTCCTGACCGAGACGCTGTGGACGACGCTCACCGGCGGCGAGTCGGTGATGATCGCGCCGTGGCCGGTGGCCGACCCGTCCCGGGCCGATGCGGCCGCCGAGGCGTCGGTCGCGGCGATCCAGGCGGTGGTGACCGAGGTGCGACGGTTCCGATCCGACCAGGGCGTCAAGCCGTCGGCGCGGGTGCCGGGCCGGCTGGCCGGCCTCACCGGGGGCTCCGCTGGTCAGGCCGCGATCCGGTGGCTGCTGCGCCTGGACGAGCCGGGCGACGGGTTCGTGCCGACCGCCTCGCTCACCCCGGCCAGCGGCGTGACCGTCGAGCTGGACCTGTCCGAGGCGATCGACGTGAGCGCCGAGCGGGCCCGACTGGCCAAGGACTTGGCCGCCGCGCAGAAGGAGCGCGACGCCAACTCGGCCAAGCTCGGCAACGAGGCGTTCACCGCCAAAGCGCCGCCGGCGGTGGTCGACAAGCACCGGGCCCGCCTGGAAGTCGCCGAAGCGGACATCGCCCGCATCGAGGCCGCCCTGGCCGCGCTGCCCTCGTGATGAGCGATCAGGTACGCGAGTTCGTCGTCCGCGACGACACGGCGGCCAAGATGGCGGCGGCCGCCGTGCGATTCGCGTTCACCCAGCGGCGGATGATGCTTACCCTCGCCTTGACCGTCGGCTGTGCCACCCTGGCCGGTGGCGTCTTCGGCCACGCTGGGGGCTACGTCGCGGGCGCGGTCGTCGGGCTGCTGCTCATCCCGCTGCTGTACCTGGCCCAGCGGCGCCAGATGCGGCTCGCCCTGACCGGCCGGGGTTACCGCCCGGGCGCGCCGATCACGGCCGAGTACACCGACGACGGATTCACCGTGACCTCGACGGCCGGCTCGGCGTTCCACAGCTACGGCGACATCGGGCGGGCCGCCGTATACGACGATGCCGTCGCGATGTGGCTGCGCGCCCCGCGGTTCGTGGTGGTGCAGCCGCGCGAGCTCGTGCCGGCCGACTGCCGGCTGCTCACGTCGAGCAGTACGTAGACTCGGGCGGCGTGGCAGTGACTGAGGCGCAGCGCTACGCCGACTTGCTGCGCATGGCCGAGCTCGACATAACCGGCCGGTGGGGCGAGGGCCGGATGAACCCGACCCGCGAGCGCATCGCCGCGCTGGTCGAGCTGCTGGGCGATCCACAGCGGGCATACCGGTCGATTCACCTCACCGGTACGAACGGCAAGACGAGTACGGCCCGGATGATCGACGAGCTCTTGCGCGGGTTCGGCCTGCGCACCGGGCGGTTCACCAGCCCGCACCTGAGCCAGATCACCGAGCGCATCGTCGTCGACGGCGAGCCGGTCGACGCCCGGACGTTCGTCGAGGCCTACCGCGAACTGGTGCCGTTCCTCGAACTCGTCGACGGGCAGTTCGACGTCAAGCTGAGCTTCTTCGAGGTAATGGTGGCCCTGGCCTACGCGATCTTCGCCGACGCCCCGGTCGACGTGGCCGTCGTCGAGGTCGGGCTCGGCGGCGTGTGGGACGCCACCAACGTCGTCGACGCCGAAATCGCGGTGGTCACGCCGATCGACCTCGACCACACCCAACTGCTGGGCAACACCGTCGCCGAGATCGCCGCCGAGAAGGCCGGAATCATCAAGCCCGGCGCCACCGCGGTCCTGGCCCGCCAGCCCGACGAGGCCTCCACCGCGCTGCTGCGCCGGGCGGCCGAGGTCGAGGCCACCGTGGCCCGCGAGGGTTCCGAGTTCGGCGTGCTCGAGCGCCAGGTGGCCGTCGGCGGCCAGGTTCTCACCCTGCAGGGACTCGGCGGCACGTACGACGAGGTCTTCCTGCCCCTGCACGGGGGATTCCAGGCCCAGAACGCCGCCCTGGCCCTGGCCGCGGTAGAGGCCTTCTTCGGCGCGGGCCGGGCGTCCGGCCCGCTCGACGTCGACACCGTCCGAAACGTGTTCGCCGGCGTGCGCTCGCCCGGACGGCTCGAGGTGGTGCGCATCGCCCCGACGGTGATCGTCGACTCCGCCCACAACCCGCACGGCATGCGGGCCACGGTCGGGTCGATCGGCGAGGAGTTCGACTTCCGCCGATTGATCGGCGTCGTCGGCGTGCTGGGCGACAAGGACTTCACCGCGATGCTGCAGGTGCTCGAGCCCGTGCTCGACGAGATCGTCATCACCCAGAACTCGTCGTTGCGCGCCGTGCCGGCCGACGACCTGGCCGCGGTGGCCGTGTCCGTGTTCGGCACCGAGCGCGTCACCGTTGAGCCGAGGCTGGACGACGCCATCGAGGCGGCGGTGCGCCTGTCCGAGGAGAGCGCGGACGGCGTGCTGTCCGGGTCCGGCGTGCTCATCACCGGCTCGGTGATCACCGCCGGCGAGGCCCGCACCCTGCTCGGGGCGAAATGACCGACGAGGCCCAGCCCAACATGACCGACGACGAGGCACCGCCCGAGCTCACCGAGGAGCAGTTGGCCCAGCGCCGCGAGCACACCGACCGGTCCACCCGACGCGGGCTGGCCGCCGTCCTCGCGCTCGAGGCGTTCGCCGTGCTGCTCGTGCCGCGCGCGATCGCGCAGACCTCGACCGGCCTGGGCGGGCTCAAGACCGGCCTGCTGATCGGATTCGCGGTGGTGCTGGTCGTCGCGGCCGCGATGCAGCGGCGACGGTGGGGGATCGGGTTGGGCTCGCTGCTGCACGTTCCGTTCACGCTGATCGGCGTGTGGGTGCACGCGTTCTTCATCGTCGCCGTGCTGTTCATCGGGGTGTGGCTGTACCTGCTGAACCTGCGCCATGAACTGGTGGGCACACCGGGTGGCGTCCGGATGCTGGTCTCCTGACTCAGCGCGTGGCTGACGGATCCATGCCCCGCTGCGCGTACGCCGCAATGTCGAGGCGCACCCGGCCGCCGCTCGCGACGGGCGGGATCCCGTCCGACCCGCCCTGGTCGATACGCTGCGGTCGTGACTGAGACGACGCCCGAGCGCACCCTGATTCTGGTCAAGCCCGACGGGGTGGCCCGCGGGCTGTCCGGCGAGGTGATCCGGCGTGTCGAGGCCAAGGGTTACCGTCTCGTCGCGCTCGATCTGCGTGTGCCCACCCACGAGTTACTGGCCGAGCACTACGCCGAACACGTCGGCAAGCCGTTCTACCAGCCGCTGGTCGACTTCATGTCCTCCGGACCGGTGGTGGCCATGGTCGCCGAGGGGCACCGCATCGTCGAGGGATTCCGGTCCCTGGCCGGGGCCACCGAACCGACCGCCGCCGCGCCCGGAACAATCCGCGGCGACCTCGGTCGCGACTGGGGACTGCGCGTCGTGCAGAACCTCGTGCACGGTTCCGACTCCGTCGAATCGGCCCAGCGCGAGATCAAGCTCTGGTTCCCCGACCTGCGCTAAGCGCCTCGCCCTTTCCTTGATCAACAGCGAAATCTGGTCGCGGGAGCGGCCACATCTCCCTGTTGATCACCGTAGTGGCGACGCTTGACGGGATCCGACGCGCAACCGCGCGTCGCAACCGGGTCACAAGCCGCAACGACCATACGATCGCCACGGTAGCTCCCGCTCCGGAAAGGCTTTCGCTAGTGGCGTTCACCCCGCTCGCATTGCTGTCGCGCGGGCAGCGCAGCGTCAACGTGCTCGGGAGCGACCTGGCGGTCGACCTCGGCACGGCGAACACCCTTGTCTACGCGCGGGGTCGCGGCATCCTGCTGAACGAGCCGTCGGTGGTGGCGATAGACACGTCGACCAACGCTGTGGTGGCGGTGGGCGTCGACGCCAAGCAGATGATCGGACGCACGCCCGGGCACATCCGGGCCGTCAAACCGATGCGCGACGGGGTGATCGCCGACTACGAGGCGACGGCCGAGATGCTGCGCTTCTTCGTCCGCAAGGTGCTGCGCCGCCCGTCCATGCTCACCGGGCCGCGCGTCGTGGTGTGCGTGCCGTCCGGCATCACCGGCGTCGAGCAGCGGGCGGTGAGCGAGTCGGCGTACGCGGCGGGCGCTCGCCGGGTGCACATCATCGCCGAGCCGATGGCCGCCGCGATCGGGGCCGGCCTGCCGGTGAACCAGGCGGCCGGCTCGATGGTGATCGACATCGGCGGCGGCACCACCGAGGTGGCCGTGCTGGCCCTGGGCGGCATCGTGGCCAGCACCAGCCTGCGCGTGGCCGGCAACGCCATCGACGAGGCCATCGTCGACCACATCCGCACCGAGTTCGGCCTGCTGATCGGTGAGCGCACGGCCGAGGAGCTGAAGATCGCGGTCGGCTCGGCCTTTCCGGTCGCCGGGGCCAAGCGGGCCGAGATCCGCGGCCGCGAGCTCGGCACCGGCCTGCCGCGCAACGTCACGGTCGCGGGCGACGAACTGCGCCGGGCGATGGACGGCCCGATCGCGCGCATCGTCGCCGCGATCAAGTCCACCCTCGACCGGTGCCCGCCCGAGCTGGCCGGCGACCTGGTCGCTCGGGGCGCCGTGCTGACCGGCGGGGTGGCGCTGCTGCGGGGACTGGATGCCCGGCTGCAGCACGAGCTCGGCATCCCGGTGCTGGTGGCCGAACGCCCGCTCGATTCGGTGGTGCTCGGCACCGGCACGGTGGTCGAGCACTTCCACGAGCTGCACAAGGTCGTCGTCGACGGTCCGCGCCGGTGACATGACGTTCCCCCGACGGCCACCCAGCCGGCGCCGCCTGACCAAACGCCAGCGCATCGCCGCGGCCGTCCTGATCGCTGTCGCCGCCTGCTTCCTGGCGATCGACCTCACCGGATCGGGCCTGCGCGGCGCGCACGGCGGGGTTCGCGGTGCCCTCGGCGCGCTGTACCGCGGCACCGACGGCGTGCTCGGCCCGGCCCGGCGATTCGTCCAGGGCGTGCCGCACGCGGCCGGCAACCGCGAGACGATCGCCCGGCTGCGCCACGAGAACGCCGAGCTGCGCGCCCGCCTGGACCAGCAGGCCGACGACACCAGCACCGAGGTCGCGCTGGACCGGCTGCGGCTGGCCGGCGGATCGGCCCGCGTGGTGCCGGCGCGCGTCGTCGCGCTCGGCCCGGGCTCGGGCTTCGACTGGACGGTCACGCTGAACGTCGGCAGCCAGAACGGCGTCCACATAGGACACACGGTTACCGACGGCTACGGTGTGGTCGGACGGGTGCTGCACACGAGCGCGACGAGCTGCGTGGTGTTGCTGGCCGCCGATCCGGGTTCGGGCGTCGGCGCCCGCGACACGCGCACCGGCCAGCTGGCCCTGGCCACCGGCCGTGGCACCGACGGGTTCAGCGTCTCGTCGCTCGATCCCCGGGCGACGTTGCAGGTCGGCGACCGGTTGGTGACCGGACCGGCCGGCCAGTCCACTTACGTCTCCGGGCTGGCGCTCGGCACGATCACCTCGGTCCAGACGTCGGCCGACGGCACCTCGGTGGCCCAGGTCGAGGCGACCGTGTCGCCGACCGCCCTGGACCTGGTCGGCGTGATCCTCAGCGGTACCGGAACGCCGGCGCAGGCGGCGCGGTGACCGGGCCGCGCATCGCCACGGCGGTGGCCGGCGTCGTCACCGCGCTGTTGCTGCAGGCCACGCTCGTCGCGCCGGCCGCGATCACCGCGCAGCTGAGCCTGCCGGCCGTGCTGGTCGCCGCCGTCGCGCTCGAAGCCGGGCCGGGCACGGGCATGTGCCTCGGGTTCGCCACCGGGCTGGTCGCCGATCTCGGCTCGTCGCACGCGACCGGGTTGCTGGCCCTGTGCTGGCTGGCGCTCGGCATCGGCTGCGGCCTGCTGGCCGACCCGCGCCGTTCGGCGCCGGCCCAGATGCTGCTGGCCGGCCTGACCTGTGCCCTCGCCGTGGCGCTCGCGACGCTCGGCCTCACCGTGGTGGGCGAGCCGGGTGGTACGGCCCTGGGCGCGGTCCGGGCGCTGCCGCCGTCGCTGCTCGGCAACGTCGTGCTGGCGGTGCTGATCGTGCCGATCACGCGGCGCTTCCTGCGTTCGGACCTGCTGAACCGGACGGTGGTCGGCCATGGCTGAGCCGCGCACCCGGCGCTTGAGCGTCATCGGGATCCTCGTCGCGTCGCTCCTGCTGACGCTGTTCGGGCGGCTGTACTACGTGCAGGTGCTCGACCCGCACAAGCCGAAGCAGACGGCCGACCTGCTGCATCAGGGCCAGTTCGCCGTTCCCGCCCCGCGCGGCCAGATCGTCGACGCGACGGGCCGGCCGCTCGTCACGAACCGGCCGACCCACGCCGTCACGGTCGACCGCGAGACGCTGCTCGAGCAGCCGGACCAGGGCGCGGCCGTGCTGGCCCGGCTGGCCAAGGTGCTCGGCACGCCCGAGCGCGACCTGGCCCAGGAGATCACGCCGTGCGGGGTGCACGTGCCCTCGCCGTGCTGGACCGGTGAGCCGTTCCAGCCCGTCCCGGTCGCCACCGACGCCTCGACCGCCACCGTGCTGGCCATTTCCGAACATCGCGAGCTCTACCCGGGGGTGGCCGTCCAGACCCAGACGGTGCGCGACTACCCGGGCGGCACGCTCGCCGCGCACGTGCTCGGCTACACGGGCGCCGTCAGCGCCGACGACGAGAAGCACGACCCGAAACTGAACGACGCCGACACGATCGGCCGTTCCGGTCTCGAGGAACAGTACGACTCCGTACTGCGCGGTACGGACGGTGCGCAGGTGCTGCAGCTCAACCCGCAAGGCTATTCGGTCGGCACGGTCAGCGACATCCCGGCCCAGCCCGGCGACACGCTCGTCACGAGCCTGGACCGCAACGTGCAGAGCCTGGCCGAGCAGTCGATCCGCGCCCAGATCGCAGCCAGCCGCAAGGCGGGTAAGCCGGCGACGAGCGCCGCGTTGGTCGTCATGGACCCGAACACCGGACGCATCGTGGCCGCGGCCAGCTACCCGACCTACGACCCGCAGGTGTTCGTCGGCGGGATCTCGGTGGCCGACTATCGCAAGCTCACCGCGCCGTCCGCGCACGACCCGCTGGTCAGCCGGGCGATCGCCGGGCAGTACGCCCCGGGCTCGACGTTCAAGCTGATCACCTCGTCGTCGATCATCATGCATCACGAGGCCACCCTCGGCGGCACCTATCCGTGCCCGCCCAGCCTGTCCGTCGACGGGCGGGTGAAGACCAACTTCGAGTCGGAGTCGCCGGGCTTTCCACTGACGCTGGGCCAGGCCCTGAAGATCTCGTGCGACACGTGGTTCTACGCGTTCGCGGCCAACGAGTACTACGCCGACCAGCAACGCACCGACGCCGGCAAGAAGCCGAACGAGTACCTGCAGCACATGGCCAGCTCGTTCGGCGTCGGGACGCCGCCCGGGGTGGACCTGCCGGCCGACGAGCAGGCCAGTGGGAGCTACGCCGACCGCGAGACCCGGCTGGCCCGGTGGAAGGCCAACCGCACGAAGTACTGCGCGGACGCCAAGCGCGGTTTCCCCGACGAGCCGAACCCGGCCCAGCGCGCCTTCCTGACCAAGTTGGCCGCGGAGAACTGCACCGACGGCTGGCGTTACCGGGCCGGTGACAACGCCGACATGGCCATCGGGCAGGGCGAGACGACCCTGTCGCCGCTGCAGCTGGCCGTCGCCTACTCGGCGATGATCAACGGCGGCACGCTGTGGCGGCCGACCCTGGGCCGGGCCGTCGTCGATGCCCACGGCAAGGTCGTCCGCGAGATCAACCCGACGGTAAAGGCCAAGGTGCCGGTCAGCCGCAGCGTGCTCAAGTATTTCGCCAACCAGCTGCGCTTCACCCCCGACCACTCGGTGTCCGGGGCGCTGGCCTTCGACACGGCGCCGTACAAGACAGGCATCGGCGGTAAGACCGGTACCGCCGAGGTGTTCGGCCAGCAGGACACGTCGTGGCTCGCCTCGTGGGGCCCGGTGGGCGCCAGCGGCAAGGCCCGGTTCGTCGTCGTGGGCATGGTCGAGCAGGGCGGCACCGGGGCGAGCTCGGCCGCGCCGATGGTGCGCAAGGTGTACGACGGCCTGCTCGGCGCCGGTCGGCCTCAGGTGCTCGCCGGCGGCCGGCCGGAGGCGACGTTGCCGACGATCACGCCGGCCGCTCAGGTCACGACCTCGGCGCCGCGGAGCCAGCCGGCCGGCACCCGTCCGGCCTCGCCCACGCGCGGACCTGTCTCGCCCTCGCCCACGCGCGGGCCCGGCTCGCCCTCGCCCGCGCGCGGGCCCGTCTCGCCGGGCCCGTCCGGGACACCCGACGTCACCCCGACGTTCGGACCGCGCCGATGACTCTCCTCGCGCGCGACCCGGCCGCCCCGATGAGGCTCGGGCCCTCCCGGGTGCTGCGCCCGCAGCGCATACGCCGGGGTATTGACGTTGTCCTGTGCGTGACGACGCTGGCCCTGGCCCTGATCGGGGCAGTGCTGGTGTGGTCGGCTACCCGGTCGCGTCTGGCCGACGAGGGCAGCAACCCGCAGGGCTACCTGTACCGCCACCTCGGCAACGTCGGCATCGGCGTGGCCCTGGCCATCATCGCCGCCCGGGTGGACGTGCGGCGGCTGCGCACGATCGGCCCGCTGCTCTACCTCGGCAGCCTGCTCGGCCTGCTCGCGGTGTTCGCCGTCGGCACGACCATCAACGGTGCGCACGCGTGGATCATGCTGCCCGGCGGGATGGAACTGCAGCCGTCGGAGTTCATGAAGCTCGGCCTGATCGCCGGCCTGGCCGTCATGTTCACCCAGTGGCGCGGGTCGGATCGGGCGATGCTGCGCCCGGCCACGCCGGACATCCTGCTGGCCATCGGCCTGATCACCGTGCCGCTCGTGCTGATCATGCTGCAACCCGACCTCGGCTCGGCGATGGTGCTGGCCGCGACGGCCTTCGGCCTGCTGATCGCGGCCGACGTGCCGGCCCGCTGGACGCTCGGGCTGATCGCCGTCGGCGCGCTGGGCGTGTTCCTGGCGATCAAGTCGGGCGTGCTGGCCGACTACCAGCTGGCGCGCTTCCGGGTGTTCGCGAACCCGGGACACGACCCGCGCGGTGCCGCCTACAACGTCACGCAGGCGCGCATCGCGATCGCCAATGGCGGCCTGTTCGGCCGCGGACTCTTCCAGGGACCGCAGACGCGCGGGGCGTTCGTGCCCGAACAGCAGACCGACTTCGTGTACAGCGTGGCGGGAGAAGAGTTCGGGCTGCTCGGCGCCGGGCTGATCATCGTGCTGTTCGCCGTGCTGTGCTGGCGCGGGCTGCGCATCGCGGCCCGCGCCGACCGCACCGGGCGGCTGCTGGCGGTCGGCGTCGTCTGCTGGTTCGCTTTCCAGGCCTTCCAGAACATCGGCATGAACCTGGGGCTGACGCCGGTCACCGGCCTGCCGCTGCCGTTCGTGTCCTATGGCGGGTCGTCGATGTTCGCTCAGTCGCTGGCGGTCGGCCTGCTCATCGCCGTCGACCGATACGCGACGACCCGACGCCCGGTCGTCTGACCAACCGGGTTCGGACCGCTTCCCCTCCGCTCTGACCAGATCCGCCCGGCGTGTCGTGGTCGGACGGGAGGGGAAGCGGGATCACCGGCGCCCACCACCCGGAATCTGCCGCTGCCGGAGCCGACCATGATCAACTCGCCGATCACGCGAAGTTGACTAACAATCACCCCATGCAGTCACTCCTGCCGTCGCGAGAGTTACGCACGCCGACCCCGTCCACGCTTGAATGCCCCCGTTGCTGGCGGGCAGTCGCGGTCTACGTCCCCGACGACCAGCACCTGTGCCGGATCACGCCCGAGGGCCGGATGGGCGTGCCGTTCAGCGACGACCCGCGCGCCGACGTGGCGATCCGGTGCGAGACCTGCCGGGTCACGTACCGCACCAGCGGCCGGGCGGTGGCTCGCGCCCTGCGCAAGGGCGTCGTCCCCCGCTGAACCGGCCGGCAACTTTGACCCCGAAGTGACGTCTAGGACCGGGTTCAGCGACGCTTCCGGGGTCAAAGTGGGCGACCGCACGCCGTACGATGGATGCCCGTGAGCGTCGAGTCCCTGTTCGAGCGGCTGGAGCCGTTGCTGCCGCTGGTCGGCAAGCCGATCCAGTACGTCGGCGGCGAGCTGAACGCCCGGGCCAAGGCCTGGGACGACGTCGCCGTGCATTGGGCGCTGATGTACCCGGACGCCTACGAGGTGGGCCTGCCCAACCAGGGCGTGCAGATCCTCTACGAGGTCATCAACGAGCGCGACGACGCCCTGGCCGAGCGCACCTACTCGGTGTGGCCCGACCTCGAGGCGCTCATGCGCGAGCACGGCATCGGGCAGTTCACGGTCGACAGCCACCGGCCGGTGGGCGCGTTCGACCTGCTGGGCGTCAGCTTCTCCACCGAGCTCGGCTACACGAACCTGCTCACCGCGCTGGACCTGGCCGGCATCCCACTGCACGCCGCCGACCGCGACGACACCCACCCGATCGTCATCGCCGGCGGGCACGCCGCATTCAACCCCGAGCCGATCGCCGACTTCGTCGACGCAGCCGTGCTGGGCGACGGCGAGCAGGTCGTCGGCGCCATCACCGACATCGTCCGCGACGCTCGCGCCGACGGCGCCTCGCGAACGCAGATCCTGGAGCGGCTGGCCGCCACCGGCGGGGTGTACGTGCCGCGCTTCTACGACGTCAGCTACCTGGCCGACGGGCGCATCGAGGCGGTCACGCCGAACCGGGCCGGCATCCCGGCCAAGGTCAGCAAGCACACCGTCATGAACCTCGACGAGTGGCCCTACCCGAAGACCCCTCTGGTGCCGCTGGCCGAGTCGGTGCACGAGCGGATGAGCGTCGAGATCTTCCGCGGCTGCACTCGGGGTTGCCGGTTCTGCCAGGCCGGCATGATCACCCGTCCGGTACGTGAGCGGTCCATCGAGGGCGTCGGCCGGATGGTCGAGAACGGCCTGGCGGCAACGGGGTTCGAGGAGGTCGGCCTGCTGTCGCTGTCCAGCGCCGACCACTCCGAGATCGGCCCGATGGCCAAGCAGCTCGCGGACCGGTACGAGAACGAGCGCGTCTCGCTCAGCCTGCCGTCCACCCGCGTCGATGCGTTCAACATCGATCTGGCCAACGAGTTCTCCCGCAATGGCCGCCGGTCCGGGCTGACGTTCGCCCCCGAGGGTGGCTCCGAGCGGCTGCGCCGGGTGATCAACAAGATGGTCAGCAAAGATGACCTGATCCGTACGGTCACGACGGCGTACAGCCAGGGCTGGCGACAGGTGAAGCTCTACTTCATGTGTGGTCTGCCCACCGAGACCGACGACGACGTCCTCGAGATCGCCGAGATGGCCCACGACGTGATCCGGGCCGGCCGCGAGGCCACGGGTAGCAAGGACATCCGCTGCACCGTGTCGATCGGCGGATTCGTGCCCAAGCCGCACACCCCGTTCCAGTGGGCCGCGCAGGCATCACCGTCCACTGTGGACGCTCGGCTTCGCAAGCTGCGCGACGCCATCAACGCCAACCGGGCGCTCGGCCGCAACGTCGGGATGCGCTACCACGACGGCGAGCCGTCACTGGTCGAGGGCCTGCTCTCGCGCGGTGACCGCCGGGTCGGGGCCGCCATCGAGGCGGTGTGGCGCGACGGCGGCCGTTTCGACGGGTGGAGCGAGCACTTCTCGTTCTCGCGTTGGGTCGATGCGTGCGCGAAGGTCGGCGTCGACCTGGACTGGTACACCACCCGCGAGCGCGAGGCCGACGAGGTGCTGCCCTGGGACCACCTCGACTCCGGCCTGGACAAGCAGTGGCTGTGGGACGACTGGCAGGACGCGCTGGCCGAGTTCGAGCAGGACGACTGCCGCTGGACACCCTGCTTCGACTGCGGCGTGTGCACCACGATGGGCACCGACATCCAGGTCGGGCCGACCGGTCGGACGCTGCTGCCCTTACTCAAGTGACAGTGCGGTCGGCGCCTGATCTGATACCGGCATGACGGTTCTGGCCGGCAAGGGCGCTCTGGTCACTGGCGGCTCGCGGGGGATCGGCCGGGCGATCGTCGAGCGACTGGCCCGCGACGGGGCCACCGTCACATTCAGCTACGTCCGCGACGTGGCTGCCGCCGAACAGGTGGTGGCCGCGGTGGCCGAGGTGGGCGGGCAGGCCTGGGCGGTGCCGTGCGACCTGGCCGACGGTGCGCAGATCGCCAAGCTTTTCGACGAGGCCGAGCAGAATACAGGCGGGCTGGACATCGTCGTCAACAACGCCGCGGTGGTGGCCGTCGGGCTCATCGCCGACACCACCGACGAGCAGTACGACGCGATCATGGACGCCAACGCCAAGGGCACGTTCGTCGCGATCCGCGAGGCGGCTCGGCGGCTGCGCGACAACGGCCGGCTGATCAACATCTCCACGGTGAACACGGTCGCCCAGGGCGCGGGCATCAGCCTCTACGCCGGCAGCAAGGCAGCCGTCGAGCAATTCAGCATGGTCGCCGCGCACGAGCTCGGTCCGCGCGGCATCACGGTCAACGTCGTGTCGCCCGGGGCCACCGACACCGACATGCTGCGCGGCGCCAACGACCCGGCGGACTTGGCCGAGCTGCCCGCCCTCAGCCCGCTGGGCCGGCTGGGCGAGCCGGCCGATGTGGCCGACGTCGTCGCGTTCCTGGCCGGACCGGACGGGCGGTGGATGACCGCCCAGAACCTCCGGGTCAGCGGGGGAGGGCAGTGAGCATGACGGTTCGGCCGGCCACCGACGACGATGCCGACATGTTGGCGGCGCTGCGCCGGGCCTGGGTCGAGGAAGACGCCGGCCCGGTCGACGATCCGGGCTACGCCCAGGCCTTCGTCGACTGGTACGACCGCGAGGGCGACCGGCGCCTGGCCTGGATCGGCTTCGTCGACGGGGCGCCGGTCGGGATGCTCAGCATGCTGGAGTACCGCAGGATGCCCCTGCCGGGCCGGCTCGATTCGCGGTGGGGCTACATCAGCAACGTCTTCGTGCTGGGCCGGCATCGCAATCACGGCTTGGGCCGCGAGCTGCTCGACGCCGCCCTGACCGCCGCCCGCGAGCGGCACTACGTGCGGCTGGTGCTCAGCCCGAGCGAGCGGGCCATCCCCTTCTACGGCCGGGCCGGGTTCGTCCCGGCCGACGAGCTGATGATCCGCCGGATGGACTGACCGCCCCGTTCTTGCGCACGACCGGCGTGGTTCGCCCGCGCCCCTTCTTGATCAACAGCAGATGCTGGTCGCTGGCACGGCCAACTTTCGGTGTTGATCAAGAAGGCGAAGCCGGATATCCGCGGAATCGCTCATCAGCTGGGAAGTCGACCAGAATCCAACATTCTCTTGATATGGGTCCGAATTCTCGATAAGAACGTGTTCGAGGCTGGTCGATTGTGCTGGGATACCCCAGAATTCCCACGCATTCACCCAAGATCGACCAGCCCGCCGTCGGCAGTGAGAAGGGCAGGGATCCATGAGAGATCGCATCACCAGACGAATCGGCGCGGTGGTGGCGGCCACCGTCGTGGCGGCCGGGCTGAGCGTCGTCGCGACCGCGGCGCCGGCGCAGGCGCTGGACAACGGGCTGGCCAAGACGCCACCCATGGGCTTCAACGACTGGAACTCGTTCGGCTGCAACGTCGACGAGCAGTTGATCAAGCAGACTGCCGACTTCTTCGTCAGCTCCGGGCTCAAGGACGCCGGCTACCAGTACGTCAACATCGACGACTGCTGGCTGACCCACTCGCGCGACGCGAACGGCCGCCTGGTGCCCGACCCGGTGAAGTTCCCCGACGGAATCAAGGGCACGGCCGACTACGTGCACAGCAAGGGCCTCAAGCTCGGCATCTACGAGGACGCCGGCACCGCGACCTGCGCCGGCTACCCGGGCAGTCTCGGCCACGAGAAGGTCGACGCGCAGACGTTCGCCGACTGGGGCGTCGACTACCTCAAGTACGACAACTGCAACAACGCCGGCAGCACCACCAAGGAGCAGTACATCCAGCGCTACACCGCGATGCGCGACGCGCTGGCCGCTACCGGACGGCCGATCGTCTACAGCCTCTGCGAATGGGGCGTGAACGAGCCGTGGACGTGGGGGGCCGACGTCGGCAACCTGTGGCGCACCACCGGTGACATCAGCGACAACTGGAACAGCCTCAAGTCGATCATCGAGCAGAACGCACCGCTGGCCCAGTACGCGCATCCGGGCGCCTGGAACGACCCGGACATGCTCGAGGTCGGCAACGGCGGGATGACCGACACCGAGTACAAGACGCACTTCGGGTTGTGGGCCGAGATGAGCGCCCCGCTGCTGATCGGCAGCGACCTGCGCAAGGCCACGCCCGCGACGATGGCGATCCTGAGCAACAAGGACGTCATCGCGATCGACCAGGACCCGCTGGGCAAGCCGGGCGCGGTCATCGCGCAGAACAACGGCACGATGGTGTTCAACAAGCAGCTGGCCAACGGTGATCGTGCAGTCGCGCTGTACAACTCGAACGACGCCTCGGCGACGATCAGCACCACGACGGCGGCGCTGGGCCTGAGCGGCTCGCCGGCCTACACGGTCAAGGACCTCTGGTCCGGCACGACGTCCGAGGTGGCCGACACGATCACCGCGAGCGTCCCGGCGCACGGCACAACCCTGCTGCGCGTGCACGCCGACCACAACTGGGCCGACTACCCGCCGGCGTCGAGCATCGGTGTCAGCTCGCCGAGCGGCTTCTCCGGCGGCGACGTGGCCGTGCCGGCCGGTGGCGGCGCGCCGTTCACCAGCACGCTGACCAACAGCGGCCAGGTGCCGCTGGAGAACGTCCAGGTCTCGGGCACCGCGCCGAGCGGCTGGACGCTGACGCCCACGACGGCCACCGGCAAGGGCGCCCTGACGTCAGATCGGACGTTCGCGACGGGGTGGACGGTCGGGGTGCCGAACGGCACGGCACCTGGCAGCTACTCGCTGACGATCACCGCCAACTACAGCTGGGACGACGGCACCCGACCGGCGAGCGTGCAGAGCAAGGCCGTGGTGCTGGTCGCCGCTCCACCGCCGAGTGGCAGCACGCCGCTCAGCGATGTGACCTGGGTGTCGGCGGCCAACGGCTGGGGGCCGCCCGAGAAGGACATGAGCAACGGCGAGACGGCGGCCGGTGACGGGCATCCGATCACCATCCGCGGAAACATCTACCCGAAGGGGCTGGGCGTGCACGCCACGAGCGACATCGTCTACTACCTCGGCGGCAACTGCTCGTCGCTCAGGTCCGACGTCGGCATCGACGACGAGACGAACGGCAACGGCGAGGTGACGTTCCAGGTCTTCGCGGGCGACACCAAGGTCGCCGACAGCGGAGCGGTGACCGGCACGTCGCCGGCCAAGACCCTGACCGCCGACCTGACCGGGGCCACCTGGCTGCGGCTGCACGTCGACCCGGACGGGGCGAACACCTACGACCACAGTGACTGGGCCGGTCCGGTACTGACCTGCTCATGATCGAAAAGGTCTAGCTGAATCTGGATCCGGGTCGGGCGATCGGGCTCGGCCCGGATTCGTATCTCCGCCTGTGGTCTAGTCAAATCGGGCCGGTGGCCTTACCGTCAACAGGATGCACGAATCGGACGATCGGTGGGCCTCGGGTCGAGTCGGAAAGGTCGGGCGTCGCCACTTCCTGGGCGTGGCTGCGGGCTCCGCGGCGGTGCTCGGACTGGGCGGTGCCAGCGCCGCGGCAACGCCGACGAGACACGACGGACTGCGCACGGGATTGGACGCCCTGATCGATTCGCGCTACCGCACATTGCGCGGGCAGCGGGTCGGTGTCATCGCCAACCCGACCAGTGTCACGCCGGCGCTCACCCACGAGGTCGACGTCATGCACGCGTCGTCGGACGTGAACCTCGTCGCGGTGTTCGGTCCCGAACACGGCTTCCGCGGCACCGCGCAGGCCGGCGGCTCGGAAGGCGACTCGATCGACCCGCGCACCGGCCTGCCGGTGTACGACTTGTACGCCAAGTCGTGGCAGGACATGCAGGGGATCTTCGACAAGGCCGGCGTCGACACGCTGATGTTCGACATCCAGGACGTCGGCGCCCGGTTCTACACCTACATCTGGACGATGTACGACGCGATGACGGCGGCCGCGGCCACCGGACGGCGCTTCGTCGTGCTCGACCGACCCAACCCGATCGGCGGTGAGCGGGTCGCCGGGCCGATGCTCGAAACCCGGCTCGAGACCGGCGTGGGCAAGGCCCCGATCGCGCAGCAGCACGGCCTGACCGTCGGCGAGCTGGCCCAGCTGTTCGCCGGCGAGTTCGTCCCCGACCGGGCCGGCGCCGATGTCCATCTGGCCGTCGTGCCGATGACCGGCTGGCGACGCGAGCAGCAGGGCACCGACACCGGCCTGCGCTGGGTGGCGCCGTCGCCGAACATCCCGACCGTGACGACCGCGCAGGTGTACGCCGGGCTGTGCTACTTCGAGGGCACCAACCTCTCGCAGGGACGCGGCACCACGCAGCCGTTCGAGATCGTCGGCGCGCCCTACCTGGACGAGCGCTGGTCGATCGCCCTGAACGGGATGAACCTGCCCGGCGCGCTGTTCCGCGAAGCGGCGTTCGCGCCGACGTCGAACACCTACAGCGGTCAGGTCTGCCGCGGCGTGCAGACCTACGTCACCGACCCGGACCGGTTCGATGCGATCCGCACCGCCGTCGCGATGCTCATCCAGCTCAAGCAGCTCTACCCGGACTTCGCCTGGCGGTACGACACCGGCGACAAGATCGACCCGTACTGGATCGACAAGCTGGCCGGCACCGACCAGGTCCGCCTGGACATCGACGCCGGCAAGGACGTGGACGCGGTCGTCGCCGGCTGGCAGTCCGGGCTGAGCGGTTTCCGGTCTACTCGAGCGAAGTACCTGATCTATGGGAGGTCATGATGAAGCGGGCCGTCGTCGTTGTCGCAACCGTTGCGGTGCTCACCGCGCTGGCCACCGCTCCGGCGAGCGCGCAGCGCCCTGACGGTCCCGATTCGATCGAGGAGAACTCGCCGGTGCAGGCCATTCCCGCGCCGTCCGACGCGCTGTACGGCATGCTCGGGCGCCCGGCCCGCACGCTGCGCCCCGGCACCCCGGAGCAGGTCGGCCTGCTGCCCGGTCCGATCGCGCAGGTGCCGGCCGACGTCGACGCCGGCCTGCAGCCGCAGGGCACCGGCAACCATCCGCTGTTCCCGGGGGCGGTGTCGCTGATCGGCCACGACGGCCGCATCGTCTCGGAGACCGCGCACGGGTACGCCGTCCTCTACTCCGACGACGCCCCGACGCTGCTTCCCCCGGACCAGCGCGTACCCACCCGCACCGACACGATCTACGACCTGGCGTCGCTGTCCAAGCTGTTCACGTCGATCGTCGCGATGAAGCTGATGGACCAGCACCGGCTCGACCCGGACGCACCGGTCGTGCAGTACCTGCCGGCCTTCGCCTCGCACGGTAAGAGCGACATCACGATCAGCCAGCTGCTGACGCACTCGTCCGGCCTGATGCCCGACCCGGTGCCCGCGCTGTGGACGCTTCCCCCGGACCAGCGGATCAACGGCATCCTGGACACGACGCCCGAGGCGCCGGCCGGCAGCGAGTACAAGTACTCCGACATCAACCTGATGACCATGGCGCTGGTCGAGCAGGCGATCACCGGCAAGACGCTGGACGTCCTGGTGCACGACTGGATCACCGGTCCGCTGCACATGACCAGCACGATGTACAACCCGCCGGCGTCCCTGCTGCCGCGCATCGCCGCCGAGGAGTACCAGCGGGTGCCCGACCGGGGCATGGTGCGCGGCGTGGTCCACGACGAGAACGCCTGGGCGCTCGGGGGAGTGGCCGGCCACGCCGGGGTGTTCTCCGACGCCGACGACCTCGCCATCCTGGCCCAGACGATGCTCAACGGCGGCGTCTACGGCCACACCCGGATCCTGTCCGAGCAGGCCGTCGTCGAGATGCTGACCAACCGCAACCAGGCCTTCGTCGGGCAGAACCAGGGCTACGGCTTCGAGCTGTACCAGCACTGGTACATGGGCGCCCTGGCCACGCCGTACACGATGGGCCATACCGGGTTCACCGGGACGGACATCGTCATCGACCCGACCACGAACACGTTCTCGATCCTGCTGACCAACGCGGTGCACCCGAGCCGGTCGTGGGGGTCGACCAACCCGGTGCGGCGGGCCGTCACCTACGACGTGGCGCGATCCATACCGGTGCGTCCGGCGCAAGGGCAGACGTCGTGGTTCTCGGGCATGGCCGACCAGGCCACCGCGACGCTGACCGCGCCCTTGACGGTGCGCAGCGACGGGGCCCGGCTGAACTTCGACCTCTGGTACGACACCGAGCCGCAGTACGACGTGCTGACCCTGCAGGCCTCCCGCGACAACGGGGCGACCTGGACGACGGTGCCGTTCACCATGGGGTCGGGGCACGACGAGTACCCGACCGACGGCACGGTCAGCGGTTACGACGGGCACCGCTGGCTGGCGGCGAGTGCCGACCTGCCGGGCGGGGCCGGGCCGGTGCTCGTCCGCTGGCAGTACAAGACCGACAACCTCTACCACGGTCGTGGTGTCTACCTGGACGGCATCGCGGTGCACGACCGGGACGGCACGGCGTTCGACGAGCAGCGTCCGGGTGATGCGGCGGCGATCACGGCGGTGGGGTTCGCGCCCAGCGCGGACTGACCCGGCACACTGGGCGGCATGGCTCGCCGTACCCCAGAGGGCCCGCCCCCGCCACCGGTCGTGCAGCGCGTGCGGCTGCGCTACGCCAAGCGCGGCCGGCTGCGATTCACGTCACACCGCGACTTCGCGCGCGCGTTCGAGCGGGCGTTGCGGCGGGCCGCCGTCCCGATGGCGTACTCGGCCGGGTTCACGCCCCACCCCAAGGTCTCCTACGTCGGCGCCGCCCCGACCGGCGTGGCCAGCGAGGCCGAATACCTCGAGATCGGGCTGGCCGAGCGGGTCGACGTCGACCGGTTGCGGGCGGCCGTAGACGCCGCACTTCCGGACGGCCTGGACGTCGTCGACGCGGTCGAGGCGAGCGCCGGATCGCTGCCCGAGCGCATGCAGGCCAGCCAGTGGCGTATCGAGCTCGACGACGTCGACCCCGAGGGTCTCGGTTCCGCGGTCAAGTCCTTCCTGGAGGCGACCGAGGTCGGCGTGGAACGGCTGACCAAGGACGGCCGCAAGATGCTGGACGCGCGAGGCCCGGTAATCGCCGCCGTGGTGTCGAGCGGCGAAGGAATACCTCGGCGTGCGATACTGGACCTGGTTGTGCGGCTGGAAACACCGGCCGTTCGACCCGACGACGTTCTCGCAGCGTTGCGCACCGTCGCCGGTCTCGCCCGAGACGCACCGCGCTGGAGATACCGCGCAGTGCGCCTGGCGCAGGGGCCGCTGGACGGATCCGGCGCGATCGGTGATCCGTTCACCGCCGACCGCATGACGCGCGGGGCGACGTCGTAGTCCTTGATCGGACGCCCGCAACGTGGCTCCCGGCCAGCCGGGCAAGCCAGCAGACTTTGCGAGCTGCCTCGCCCGGCAGTTCGCCACAACCGCCTCTGTGCGGCCGCGGCCCGGACGGGTTGGTACCCGTCCACGGCAGCGCCCGGGGGCCGAAACGGAGTGACCCGAGCACATGCTCGAACCCGACAACCCCGAGAACCTCACCACTGACGCCGCCGAGGCGGTTCCCCCGGCCGACGCTGCCTCCGAGGAGGCGGCGCCGAGCAAGCCCAAGCGCTCACCGCGCAAGGCCACAGCCAAGAAGGCCGCCGCCAAGAAGGCGGTCGCCACTGAGGTGAGCGCCGAAGCAGCGCCCGACGGAGACGCCGAGCCGCCCGAGCAGCCGGCCGACGCGCCGGCGCCGCGCAAGCGGACCACTCGGCGCGCCACCAAGGCCACCAAGGCCACGAAGGCCACCAAGGCCACCAAGGCCACCAAGGCGACACTCGAGACGCCCG
The DNA here is from genome assembly GCA_036558905.1 of Jatrophihabitantaceae bacterium. Taxonomy (GTDB): domain Bacteria; phylum Actinomycetota; class Actinomycetes; order Mycobacteriales; family Jatrophihabitantaceae; genus DASXRA01. The sequence goes on from DATBER010000091.1 coordinate 30,417, forward strand.
AGCCGCCTGAGACCCTCGAGACCTCCGCGGCGGTGACCACCGAGCCGGACGAGCAGCCGGCCGACGCGCCGGCGCCGCGCAAGCGGGCCAGCCGGCGCGCAACCAAGGCCACCGCTGCCCCGGCCGACGACTCGCCGATCCAGCCCGGCGCCGAGACCTCGTCCGACGAGGACGTCGAGCCGGCCGACGCCGCCGACGAGCGCGCGGCCGCGGCGGCGACCCAGGCGGTGCTGTTCGTCGCGCCGACCGAGGCACCCGCACCGGCCCCGCGCCGGCGCCGCGCGGCCAAGGTCGAACCCGAGGTCGTCGCCGACAAGGTGGCCGGCGAGGTCGCCGAAGAGGTCGCGGCCGAGGTCGACGAGGAGCCCGACGAGGTGCGCGAGGCCGCCGCCGAGGAGGCCTCGGGCGCCCGCCGACGCCGCCGCCGGGGGCGCCGCGGTCGGGGCGGTCGCGGTCGGGACGGCGCCGCCGAGGCATCGGACGAGGCGCCCGACGAAGAGGACGAACACCCCGACGAGGCGGCCGACGACGCCGAGGCCGCGGCCGACGACGCCGAGGCCGCGGCCGACGACGACGAGGCCGAGAGCAGCTCGACCCGGCGCCGCCGGCGCCGCCGCCGCAAGGCCGGCTCGGGCGACGACGAGGCCGCCACCGACGATCCGCCGAACACCGTGGTCCACGTCCGCGAGACGCGGGAGAAGGGCGGCGACGGCGACGACGGTGTCCGGGGGGTCAAGGGCTCGACCCGCCTGGAGGCCAAGCGCCAGCGCCGCCGCGACGGCCGCGACAGCGGACGGCGGCGCCCGCCGATCCTCACCGAGGCCGAGTTCCTGGCCCGGCGCGAGGCCGTCGACCGGGTCATGGCGGTGCGCCAGAACGGCGACCGCACGCAGATCGCCGTCCTCGAGGACAACATCCTGGTCGAGCACTACGTCACGCGGGCATCGTCCACGTCCTACGTGGGCAACGTCTATCTCGGCCGGGTGCAGAACGTACTGCCCAGTATGGAAGCCGCGTTCATCGACATCGGCAAGGGCCGCAACGGTGTGCTCTACGCCGGCGAGGTGAACTGGGACGCCGCCGGGCTGGAGGGCAAGGCGCGCGCGATCGAGAACGCGCTGTCGCCGGGCGACGCCGTGCTGGTGCAGGTCACCAAGGACCCCATCGGGCACAAGGGCGCCCGGCTGACCAGCCAGGTGTCGTTGCCCGGCCGATTCCTGGTGTACGTGCCGGGCGCCGGCATGACCGGCATCAGCCGCAAGCTGCCCGACACCGAACGGCACCGCCTCAAGACGATCCTGAAGAAGATCGTCCCCGAAGACGCCGGAGTCATCGTGCGCACCGCCGCCGAGGGCGCCAGCGAGGGTGACCTCACCCACGACGTCGAGCGGCTCAAGGCGCAGTGGGAGTCGATCGAGCGCACGGCCGCCAAGCCCAAGTCGGCCCCCACGCTGGTCTACGGCGAACCGGATCTCGCGATCCGGGTGGTGCGCGACCTGTTCAACGAGGACTTCCGCCAGATGATCGTCTCGGGCAGCGACGCCTGGCAGACGATCTCCGGCTACGTCAAGGACGTCGCGCCCGATCTGGCCGACCGGGTCGTGCAGCACACCGCCGACACCGACCTGTTCCACGAGCTGCGGGTCGACGAGCAGATCACCAAGGCGCTCGACCGCAAGGTGTGGCTGCCCTCCGGCGGTTCGCTGGTGATCGACCGCACCGAGGCGATGACGGTCATCGACGTCAACACCGGCAAGTTCGTCGGCTCGGGCGGCAACCTCGAGCAGACGGTGACCCGCAACAACCTCGAGGCGGCCGAGGAGATCGTGCGCCAGCTGCGGCTGCGCGACGTCGGCGGCATCGTCGTCATCGACTTCATCGACATGGTCCTGGAGAGCAACCGCGAGCTGGTGCTGCGCCGGCTGACCGAATGCCTCGGCCGAGACCGGACCAAGCACCAGGTGGCCGAGGTGACCTCGCTCGGCCTGGTGCAGATGACCCGCAAGCGAGTCGGCGAGGGCCTGCTCGAGGCGTTCAGCGAGACCTGCCCGACCTGTGGCGGGCGCGGCGTGCTGCTGCACACTGAGCCGGTCGACACCCGCCGCTCCGGCGACGGTGGTGAGGAGAAGCCGTCGCGGCGGCGGGGTAAGCGGGGCAAGGGCGGCGACCACGAGGCGTCCGAGCAGGCCGTGAACGAAGAGCAGCGCAAAGCGGCGGCCAGCGCCATGGCGGCCATCGCCGGGCGGTCGCCGCAGGACGAGGAGGCGTCAGTCAACGGAGCCGGCCCGCATGCCGATTCCGAGGCCGTCCCCGAGGCGTCGACCGCCGAGGCCCCGCCCGAGCCCGAGGCGGCGCGAGCCCCGCGGCGGCGTCGCCGCGCGGCCAGCCGTCCGGCCGGACCGCCCGCTTCGGCCGAGTCGAGCGAACAGCCCGAAGCGGTCGAGGTGGGCAGCTAACCCAGATCGGACAAGTCGCGCTCGAAGCACACCGACCCGGCAGCACCGGCGTAGACGCCGAAGGCCGGGATGAGCCGGTAGCCGTGCCGTGCGTAGAACGCGATCGCGTCGGGCTGGCGGTCGCCCGTCTCCAGCCGCAGCGTCGCCCAGCCCAGGTCGCGCGCGTGCCGTTCCAGGGCGCGGAGCACCTGGCCGGCGACGCCGCCGCGCCGACGGGCCGGCACCACGTACATGCGCTTGATCTCGCCGACGCGGTGGTCGAGCGGACGCAGGCCGCCGCAGCCGACGGGCTCGCCGGTGTCCGGGTCGCGGGCGATCAGGAACACCCGGATCTCGTCCGCGGACGGGGGCCCGCCCGGCTCGCTGTCCGGACGGCCGTACCGCTCGGCCAGTTCGACGCGTTGCCGCTCGCACAGCTTGACAGCGTCGGGGTGTTCGAAGTCGACCGGCTCGATGCGCACCCGGTCACGCTAGTGGCGGTGCCGCTTTGCTAGCGCCGACGGGCGTGACGTATCCTGTCTGTCGGCCCATCTGGTGGTGGGCCGCTATTGCGTGCGCATCAGCGCGTGACCGCAATCTCAGCGCATCTGTCGAGGAGTGAAGACCGCGATGTACGCCATCGTCAAGACCGGCGGCAAGCAGTACAAGGTTGACGTCGGCGACATCATCAGCGTCGAGAAGCTCGATGCCGCCCCCGGCGACGAGGTCGCCCTGCCGGCCATCCTGCTGGTCGACGGCGACACGGTCACCCACGAGGCCGACAAGCTGGCCAAGGTCGACGTCAAGGCCGAGGTGGTCGCCCAGACCAAGGGCCCGAAGATCCGCATCCACAAGTTCAAGAACAAGACCGGGTACCACAAGCGGATGGGCCACCGTCAGCAGCTCACCCAGCTCAAGGTCACCGACATCGCAGCCGGAAAGAAGAAGTAGCCATGGCACACAAGAAGGGCGCGTCCAGCTCGCGCAACGGCCGCGACTCGAACGCGCAGCGCCTGGGCGTCAAGCGCTTCGGCGGGCAGGTCGTCAACGCCGGCGAGATCCTGGTCCGCCAGCGTGGCACCAAGTTCCACCCGGGCGCCAACGTCGGCCGTGGCGGCGACGACACGCTGTTCGCGCTGGTCGAGGGCAGCGTGCAGTACGGTCAGTCGCGCGGCCGCAAGACTGTCAGCGTCGTCCCGGGATCCTGACCGGACCCGCGACGTAGCAAGCACCGCAGGGCGGGCCCGGGGCGAACCCGGCGCCCGCCCTTTCGTCGTGTTCCGGGGCGATCGCGCAACCGTCGGCCTCCTGACGCGGCCGAGAGTTGCACAATCGCGAAGGGATGGAGGAGGCATCACCGATGGCCACGTTCGTCGACCGCGCCGTGTTGCACGTGCGCGCCGGCAACGGCGGTCACGGCGTCGCGTCGATCCACCGCGAGAAGTTCAAACCGCTGGGCGGTCCGGACGGCGGCAACGGCGGCCGGGGCGGCAACGTCGTGCTGGTCGTCGACCACAACGTCCACACCCTGCTCGACTTCCACTACCACCCGCACCAGCGCGCCGGGAACGGCAAGCAGGGTGCCGGCAGCAACCGCAACGGGGCCGACGGCGCGGATCTCGAGCTCGGCGTACCCGAGGGTACGGTCGTGGTCGGCCCGGACGGCGACGTGCTGGCCGACCTGACCGGGACGGCCACCCGGTTCGTCGCGGCCCAGGGCGGGCGTGGCGGGCTGGGCAATGCCGCGCTGGCCTCGACCCGGCGCAAGGCTCCCGGGTTCGCGCTGCTGGGCGAACCGGGCGAGGAACGTGACGTCGTCCTGGAGCTCAAGAGCGTGGCCGACGTCGGGCTGGTCGGCTTCCCGAGCGCCGGCAAGTCGTCGCTGATCGCCGCGATGTCGGCCGCCCGGCCCAAGATCGCCGACTACCCGTTCACCACGCTGGTGCCCAACCTGGGCGTGATCAGTGCCGGCGACACGACGTTCACCATGGCCGACGTGCCCGGCCTCATCCCGGGCGCCGCCGAGGGCAAGGGCCTCGGCCTGGACTTCCTGCGGCACATCGAGCGCTGCTCGGTGCTGCTGCACGTGCTCGACTGCGCCACCCTCGAGCCCGGGCGCGACCCGATCAGCGACCTGGACGCCATCGAAGCCGAGCTGGCCCGCTACGTCGGCACGCTGGGCGACCTGCGCGACCGGCCCCGGCTGGTCGCCCTGAACAAGATCGACGTGCCCGACGCCGCCGACCTGGCCGGCCTGGTCCGGCCCGAACTGGAGAAGCGCGGGCTGCGGGTGTTCGAGGTCTCGGCGGTCAGCCGCGCCGGACTGCGCGAGCTGGGCTTCGCCCTGGCCGCCGAGGTGGAGGCCGACCGGGCCGCCCGCCCGGTGCCCGAGGCCCGCACCGTGCTGCGCCCGAAGCCGGTCGACGACGTCGGGTTCGTCGTCGAGCCCGACGCCGAGGGCTTCGTCGTGCGGGGCGCCAAGCCCGAGCGGTGGGTGCGCCAGACCGACTTCACCAACGACGAGGCGGTCGGCTACCTGGCCGACCGGCTGGCCCGCCTGGGCGTCGAGGACGAGCTGACCCGGCTGGGCGCCGAGCCCGGAGCCGCCGTGACCATCGGCGGCGTGACGTTCGACTTCGAGCCGGCGTCGTCGCTGGCCGACGAGATCGAGGCCGAGTTCCGGCCGACGAAGCGGGGCGCCGACGAGCGCCTGGAGCGGCCGACCCGGGTGGGCGCCTCCGAGCGGCTGGCCGCCAAGCGGGCCCGCCGGCAACGTCCGGAGGACGAGGACTTCGAGGACGAGGACGCCGACGCATGAGCCGGGCGGCGATCGCGGCAGCCGCCCGCGTGGTGGTCAAGGTCGGCTCGTCGTCGCTGACCGCCCGCGGCCGCATCGATCCGGCCCGCCTCGAGACGCTGGTCGACGCGCTCGCCGAGTGCCGGGCGGCCGGCCGGCAGGTCGTGCTGGTGTCGTCCGGGGCCATCGCCGCCGGCGTCGCGCCGTTGCAGCTGCGCGCTCGCCCGCGTGACCTGGCCACCCAGCAGGCGGCGGCCAGCGTCGGGCAACTGCTGCTGGCCGAGCGCTACGCCGCCGCGTTCGCCCGGCACGGGCTGACCGTCGGCCAGGTGTTGCTCACCGCCGACGACCTGCACCGCCGCGGCCACTACCGCAACGCCAGCCGGACGCTCGAGCGGTTGCTCGCACTGGGCGTCATCCCGATCGTCAACGAGAACGACACCGTGGCTACGCACGAGATCCGCTTCGGCGACAACGACCGGCTGGCCGCCCTGGTGGCTCACCTGGTGCACGCCGACGGCCTGGTGCTGCTGTCCGATGTGGACGGTCTGCACACCGCCGACCCGCGCCAGGCCGGATCGCAGCTGGTCGCCGAGGTGCGGGCGATGAACGAGCTGACCGGCGTCCGGCTGCGGGGGACGGGCAGCGGCGTCGGCACGGGCGGCATGGCCACCAAGATCGAGGCGGCGGCCATCGCGACCAGTTCGGGCATCCCGGTACTGCTGGCGGCGGCGCCGTCCGTCGCGGCGGCGCTGCGCGGCGAGGGCGGCACGGTGTTCCACCCGACGGCCGACCGCACGGCGTCGCGACTGTTCTGGCTGCAACACGCCACCACGCCGCGGGGCCAGCTCGTCCTCGACGACGGGGCCGTCGCGGCCGTCGTGGTGCGCCGGGCGTCGCTGTTGCCGGCCGGCATCACCGGTGTCACCGGCGACTTCGAATCGGGCGACCCGGTCGAGCTGGTCGACGCGACCGGCACCGTGGTCGGCCGCGGGCTGGTCAGCTACGACTCGGCCGACCTACCGCTACTGCTCGGCCGCAAGACCTACGACCTGCCCGCCGAGTTTCGCCGCGAGGTCGTTCACCGCGACGACCTTGTCCTCCTGTAGCAGCCTCTTCCGTTCTGCGAGGTCTCGCGCCATAGTTACGTTACGGGTGATTCGGAGGGGCGGCCATGAGACGAATCCAGGTGGCAGTCGCGGTTCTGGCGGTTGCGGGCACACTCGCGGCCATGACGGCAGTGGCCGGTCCGGCCGCCGCCACTTCGCAGTACGCGGCGTTGGGCGACTCGTACGCGTCGGGGGTGGGCAGTCGCACCTACTACGCCGACAGCGGCTCGTGTTACCGCTCGCCGCACGCCTACGCGGTGCTCGACGCCGCCCGGGTCGGGGCGACGTTGACGTTCAACGCGTGCAGCGGTGCGAAGACGGCCGACGTGCAGAACAACCAGCTGGTCGGGCTGACCAGTTCGACGCACTGGGTCACCGTGCAGGTGGGCGGCAACGACGCCGGCTTCTCGTCGGTGATCACCACCTGCGCCGAGCCGGCCTGGCTCGGTGACTGCAACAGCGCGGTCGCCGGAGCGCAGAACATCATCCGCAACACGTTGCCCGGACGGCTCGACGCGCTGTACAACGCGATCCGCTCGCACGCCACCACGGCCAAGGTGATCGTGGTCGGCTACCCGCGGATCTTCAACGGCGAGGACTGCAACGCCGCCACGTTCTTCAGCCCGAGCGACGAGTCCCTGCTCAACCAGACCGCTGACCTGCTCGACAGCACGATGAGCGCCCGGGCGTCGGCGCACGGCTTCTCGTTCGTCAATCCCGAGTCGGCGTTCGTCGGGCACGCGGTGTGCGACAACGTGGAGTGGATCAACGGGCTGTCCAATCCGCTCATGGAGTCCTACCATCCCAACACCAGCGGTCAGACCGGCTACGCCAACCTGGTCGACGACGACCTGACCTGATCAGCCGATCTGGCACAGAGTCACGTCCGAGACGAGGCGCGGCCGGCAGCCGGTGAGCTGCGTCGCCGTGCGGATCACCAGCGCGGCGTGTGGCTGCAGCGGGGTGATCACGATGAACCTCGCACCCGAGGGCTTGACCGACGACCGGGCCGCGGCGAGGTCATCGGGCCGGGGCGCCACCCCGGCCGCACCGGTGTTGTTGAGCAGGGTGGCGAAGCGAGGCAGTGACGCCATGTAGGACATGCGCCCCCGATGGTTGATCACGCTGTACCCGCCGATGAGGTGGAACCGCAGATGCGCGCGGATCTGCCAAGCCATGACCCGGGCCGCCGGCTGAGGATCGCCGTCGTAGGGCATCACGTACGTGGGCGCGCCCTGGGGAATCTCGTGCACGGCCGACGTGGTGAAGAAGCGGGGAGGCGTGAAGTCGAGAACGGCGCCGTACCGGCCGACCGGGCGGAGCGGGATCAGCGCGGCGACGGCAACCGCGATGCCCACCGCGAGCGCTCGACCCCGCAGCCGGGCCAGTCCCCAGGCGAGGATGAGGGCGACGAGCAGCGTTGTGATCAGCGTGAAGCGCACGACCACTGCGCCCTCGAGCAGGGGCAGCTTGCGCAGGAGCGTCCACGGCCCGGATCCGGCCTGGTGCCCGTTCAGGTCGATCGGCGTGCCCAGGCTCAGTCCGACAGTGACCGCGGCCGTGATCAGCCACCAGTACGCGAACCGTTCGCCCCGCACAATCAGCCAGGCGCACACGCCCAGGCAGACCACGACGAGCGGCCAGCCCAGGTAGCCGGTGTTCTCGACGCCGTTCGCCGGGAAGTGCAGATTGGCGGCGACGTCGTCGGACGACGTGTAGTACATGAGGCCGCTCGGCCGCACGATGCCGGCCAGGTCGAGGCGCTGCATGCTGGGCGCTACGCCCTTCGGCAGCGCCCCCCGGCCGAAGAACTGGTAGGCCAGCGGCACCCCGGCGACAACCACCGCAGTCGCCGCGGCCACGCCCAGGCCGATCGCGCTGTGCCGCACCCGGTGGGCCACCTCGTGCGGGTGGAGTGCCGCGAGGACGGCCACCGCGATCACCGCGATCACCGAGGCGAGCACGACGATCTCTTCCGACAGCAGCAGCTGCACGCCGATCGCCAGGCCCAGCCACAGCCCGGTGCGCAGTGGGGCGCGGCGCTGGACGATCAGCAGCTCGTGTCCGAGCAGCAGGAGCAGCGGGGGGAACACCGCGACGGTCAGGTGCAGGTGGCCGTTCTGGCCGGCGAAGTACGGACCGAAGCCGTAGACGGTCGCCGCGACCGCTGCGCCCAGCGACTTACCGGTCAGCCGGCGCAGCACGAAGTAGGCGGTGGTGGCCGAGGCGATCGGGGCCAGCACCATCATCAGGCCGACTGTCGGCCCGGCGCCGATCAGCGCGGTGATCGGGATGCACACCACGGCCAGGGCGAACACCGCCGTGTTCCACATGACGTTCACGCCGTTCGGCGAGTTGATCGCGTCGGTGAAGAACGGGTTGTGCAGGTGGAGGAATGCTTGCTCGACCCACTCGAAGTACCAGGCGTAGATGACGCCGTCGGCGCCGCCCGGTACGCCCCGGGTCGGATGGGCCAGGAACCGGGAGAAGTAGTAGGTCGCGAGCAGCGCGTAGATCAGCGGCGGGACGACGTAGGGCGCCCACCGCGACATCCGGCCGGCCCACACCGACGTCGGCGGGTCGACGAAGGCCCGAGCGTCGCTGACGGCCGGCGCGTCGTCGATGACGCGGTAGTCGTCGATCTTCGTTGGCGGCTCGGCGAGCGGCATGGCGAAAGCCTAGACAGACTGGCCGTAACCTTGATGAATGGTCGATGAGAATGCCGCCGTGTCGGTTCGATCGGTCGCTGCCCGCGCGCGGGACGCCGCCGCCGAACTGGGCCCGCTCACCCGAGGAATCAAGGACGCGGCCCTGCACGCAATGGCCGACGCCGTCGTAGACGCGACCGACGTCGTCCTCGCCGCCAACGCCCAGGACGTCGAGGCCGGCCGGGCCGACGGCACGTCCGAGGCGCTGCTCGACCGGCTCACGCTCACCCCGGAGCGGATCGCCGCCATGGCGGCCGGGCTGCGTGACATCGCCGCCCTGCCCGACCCGGTGGGCGAGGTCGTCCGCGGCTACAACCGCCCGAACGGGCTGGAGATCCGCCAGGTCCGCGTGCCCATCGGCGTGGTGGCCATCGTCTACGAGGCCCGCCCCAACGTCACCGTCGACGCGGCCGGGCTCACCCTCAAGAGCGGCAACGCGGTTCTGCTGCGCGGCTCGGGGTCGGCGTACCGGTCGAACACCGCGCTGGTCGACGGGCTGGCCGGCGCGTCCGAGAAGGCCGGCCTGCCGCGCGACGCCGTGCAGCTCGTGCCGGGCACCGACCGGGCCAGTGTCGGCCACCTGCTGGAGGCCCGTGGCCTGGTCGACCTGATCATCCCGCGAGGCGGCGCCGGCCTGATCAACTACGTCGTCGAGAACTCGACCGTCCCGGTGATCGAGACCGGGGTGGGCAACGTCCACGTGTACGTCGACGCCGAGGCCGACCTGGACATGGCCGAGCGCATCGTCGTGAACGCCAAGGTCTCGCGGCCGAGCGTGTGCAACGCCGCCGAGACGGTGCTGGTGCATCGGGCAGTGGCGGGCGAGTTCGTGCCGCGGCTGAGCGAAGCGCTGCGGGCTCAGGGCGTGACCCTGCACGGCGATCCCACCTTCGTCGACAGCGGGGCCACTCCGGCCACCGACGACGACTGGGCCGCCGAGTACCTGTCCCTCGACCTGGCCGCCCGGGTCGTGGACGACGTCGACGAGGCGATCGCGCACATCCGGCGCTGGTCGTCCGGCCACACCGAGGCGATCGTCACCCGCAACCTCGAGACGGCGCGCCGCTTCACCGCGCGCGTCGACTCGGCGGCCGTGATGGTGAACGCCTCGACCCGGTTCACCGACGGCGGCGAGTTCGGGTTCGGCGCCGAGATCGGCATCTCGACCCAGAAGATGCACGCACGGGGACCGATGGGGCTGACCGAGCTGACCACCACGAAGTGGGTCGTTACCGGCGACGGGCAGGTACGGTAGCTCCACTCGCCCCGGGGGAACGCTCGCGCGGTTCCGGCGGCGCTACTCATCGGTAGCGGGCGCCGCCGGAATGGGCTACACCCGTCCTATGAACTACTTCGTGACGGGTGCGACCGGTTTCATCGGACGGTTCCTGATCGGCGAGTTGCTGAAGCGGGACGGCACGATCTACGTGCTGTGCCGGCCCAGCTCGGTCGAGAAGGTGGACGAGCTGCGCGCCCGCTGGGGGGCCGACGAGGAGCGGATCGTGCCGGTGCTGGGCGACCTGCGCGACGAGCGGCTGGGCGTCGACCCGGACGAGTTCCCGGCCGAGATCGACCATTTCTTGCACCTGGCCGCGATCTACGACCTCACCGCCGATGCCGACCGCCAGTACGTCGCCAACGTCGAGGGCACCCGGCACGCCGTGCACCTGGCCGAGGCGCTGGGGGCCGGGCACTTCCACCTGGCGTCGTCGATCGCGGTGGCCGGCCTGTATCGGGGCACGTTCACCGAGAGGATGTTCGACGAGGCCGAGGACGTCGACAACAACCCGTACTACCGGACCAAGCACGAGTCCGAGGCGGTCGTGCGCACCGAATGCACCGTGCCGTGGCGGGTGTACAGGCCGGGCGTGGTCGTCGGGCACTCGCAAACCGGCGAGATCGACAAGATCGACGGTCCGTACTACTTCTTCCGCGCGCTGCAGCACATCCGCCGCGTGCTGCCGTCGTGGATCCGCGGCGTGGGCATCGAGGGGGGACCGATCAACATCGTTCCGGTCGACTACGTCGCCGCCGCCATGGATCACATCGCGCACGTCGACGGGCTGGACGGCCAAGCGTTCCACCTGGTCGACCCCGAGCCGTTGACGGTCGGCCAGCTGACCAAGGTGTTCGCCAAGGCGGCCGGGGCACCGTCGGTGGCGATTCGCCTCGACACCGAGTGGCTGCCTCGTCTCCCGTTGCCGCGGCTGCCGTTCGTCGACGGAGTGGTCGACCTGGCGCTGGCCGAGCTGGGCATTCCCCGGCAGACGCTGCACTACCTGAACTACCCGACGCGGTTCGACTCGGCCAACGCCCAGCGCGCCCTGGCCGGCACCGGCATCACCGCGCCGCCGCTACCCAGCTACGCCGGCGTGCTCTGGGAGTACTGGGAGCGCACGTTCAGCCCCGGCGGCCGCGATCACGCGCTGAGCCGGGCGGTGCGCGGCAAGGTCGTGCTGATCACCGGCGCCTCGTCGGGCATCGGGCGGGCCACCGCGCTGAAGATCGGCGCGGCCGGGGGCACGGTGCTGCTCGTCGCCCGCACGCCGGAGAAGCTCGAGCAGACGCGCGCCGACATCGAGGCGGCCGGCGGCACCGCGTACGTGCACCGCTGCGACGTGTCCGACGTGGCCGACGTCGAGCGGCTGGCCAAGGAGGTGCTCGACCGGCACGGCCGGGTCGACGTCCTGATCAACAACGCCGGCCGCTCGATCCGCCGCTCGATTGCGCTCTCGTACGACCGGCTCCACGACTTCGAGCGGACGATGCAGCTGAACTACTTCGGCGCCGTGCGGCTGATCCTGTCGCTGCTGCCGGCCATGCGTTCGGGCACGGAGGGCCGGCGCGGCGGGCACATCATCAACGTCAGCTCGATCGGGGTGCAGACGAACACGCCACGCTTCTCGGCATACGTCGCCTCCAAGGCGGCGCTGGATGCGTTCTCGCGCTGCATTGCGTCCGAAGTGATCGACGACGGCGTGCACCTGACGACGATCCACATGCCGCTCGTCCGC
>DATBER010000092.1:0-2967 GCA_036558905.1 Jatrophihabitantaceae bacterium
CGGGCCTGGAAGGATGGCGTGGTCGGCCGGCTCACCGGCGGCCTGGCCACGCTGGCCAGGCAGCGTACGGTCACCACCGTCCGCGGCTACGGCCGGTTCACCTCGCCGCACGAGCTGGCGGTGGAGCTGGCCGAGGGCGGCGCGGTCTCGGTCGGCTTCGAGCACGCGATCATCGCGGCCGGCTCGGAGGCGATCACGCTGCCGTTCGTCCCGGCGTCGGACCCGCGGGTCATCGACTCCACCGGGGCGCTGGCCATCGGCGAGGTGCCGCCGCGGCTGCTCGTGATCGGCGGCGGGATCATCGGGCTGGAGATGGCCACCGTGTACCACGAGCTCGGCGCGCGGATCACCGTGGTGGAGCTGCTCGACCAGCTCATCCCCGGTGTCGACCGCGACGTGGTGGCGCCGCTGGCCAAGCGGGTCGGCCGGCTGTACGAGAACGTCTACCTCAAGACGCGGGTGACGGCGGTGCGGGCCGGGGCCGAGGGCCTGACGGTCTCGTTCGACGGGCCGAAGGCGCCGGCCACCGACACCTTCGACCGGATCCTGGTCGCGGTCGGGCGCCGGCCCAGCGGTGCATTGATAGGGGCCGAACGGGCCGGGGTGGCCGTGGATCCGTCCGGCTTCATCGCGGTGAGCAAGCAGATGCGGACCAGCGTGCCGCACATCTTCGCGATCGGGGATGTGGTCGGCCAGACGATGCTGGCGCACAAGGCGATGCACGAGGCGAGGGTCGCCGCCGAGGTCATCGCGGGCAAGAACAGCTTCTTCGACGCCCGCGCCATCCCGTCGGTGGCCTACACCGACCCCGAGGTGGCCTGGGCCGGGGTGACCGAGAACGAGGCGAGGGCCGCGGGCGTGGCGTACGGCAAGGGCGTGTTCCCGTGGGCCGCCAGCGGCCGCTCGCTCACCCTGGGGCGTTCGGAGGGAATGACCAAGGTGCTGTTCGACGAGGCGACCGGCCGGATCATCGGCTGCGGCATCACCGGGCCCTCGGCGGGCGACCTCGTCGCCGAGGCGGTGCTGGCCATCGAGATGGGCGCCGACGCGGCCGACATCGGCCTGACCATCCACCCGCACCCCACCCTGTCCGAGACCGTGGCCATGGCGGCCGAGGCGTTCGAGGGCACGATCACCGACCTGTACCTGCCCCGGCGCCCGGGAACCGCGCGCTTACCGCTAGACGAGGCGATCGAGGTTGTCCGGCACGCTGATGCGGAATTTCACCCCTTGCTGCAGCGGAATTGCTTCGACGGTTCCGTGGTGTACGTCGGCGATCCTGCGCACGATCGCCAGGCCGAGGCCCGAGCCGGGCAAGGCCCGCGCCTCGGCCGACCGGTAGAAGCGATCGAAAATGTACGGCAGGTCGTCCGCTGGAATTCCCGGGCCGTCGTCGCTGACCTCGACCCGCCCGCCGGCTACCGAGATGCGGATGCGGCCATCCGCCGGGCTCCATTTCAGCGCGTTGTCGACCAGGTTGCCGATCGCCCGTTCCAGCGCGTCCGGATCGCCGCGGACTAGCGTCGGCCGGAAATCGAGCTCGTACCGCAGCCCCGGCGCCCGGGCGGCAGCCCGTGCCGCGACTCGTTCCGTGACCAGGTCCAGCCGGACATCTTCGATGTGGAACGAGGCCTGCCCGTCCCGCGCGAGCTCGACCAGGTCGTTGATGAGCACGCGCAGCTCGCCGGCCTCAGCCAGCGCGGCCCCGGCCAGCGCCGGAACGCTAGGGTCGTCCGGCCGTTCAGCGAGCAGTTCGAGGTTGGTGATCAGGCTGGTGAGCGGGGTGCGCAGCTCGTGTGAGGCGTCGGCGACCAGCCGGCGTTGCGAGCCCGCCGATTCGTCCAGCGTGGCCGTCAGCGCGGCGAATGCCTGCCCGAGCCGGCTGATCTCGTCCTGGCCTGGCGTCTCGATCGGCGCGCTGAGGTCGCCGGTGGCCCTGATCCGCTCGACGGTTTCGGTCAGCTGGCCGACCGGGCGCAGCACCCGGCCCGCGGCCAGCCGAGCCAGTACCGCCGCGCCTATCGCGCCGACCGGCACGAGTGCGACGAGCAGCCAGCCGAGCGACGTCTGAGTCGATGTCGCATCCGACGCCGGCCGGGCGACCCGGACCAGCACTCCGGGCTGCCCCGGAAACTGCATGGTGTAGATGCGGTAGACGACGTTTCCGAAGGCCTCGTCGTGGAAATACGGTTTGGCTTTCCCGGCCGCCACCTGGACGTCGTGAGCGGTGACACCGACGAACCCGTTCGCAAGGCCGACCGTGGCGCCGGGCAGGATCTGCAGCTGCGTGCTGCCGAACGGGACCAGCTGCCCGACGGTGCGGGCTTGCTTGAGCTTCGCCGCTATGGTCTGCGCGTTCGCGGCCACCTGCACGAGAGAGGCGTCGTCCTGTCCGCGCAGGTTCGCGCCGACCGCCGGGTAGATTACCGCCGCCACGGCCGCCAGCGCGACGAAGACGACCGCGCCGACAGCGATCGCGACCCTGGCGCGCAGGCTCATGTCTCTTCTCGCAGCACGTAGCCGATCCCGCGGACGGTCTGGATCAGCCGCGGCTCACCCATCTTTCGCCGCAGATAACCGATATAGACCCACAGCCCGTTCGATTCCGGGCCGAAGTCGTAACCCCACACCGATTCGAATATCTGGGTCCGGGAAAGCACCCGGCCCGGGTTGCGCAGGAACAATTCGAGCAGCGCGAATTCGGTCTTGGTCAGCGCCAGCCGTTGGCTGCGGCGACTGGCCTGGTGTGCCGCGACATCGAGCTCGATACCGGCGAACCGGAGCAGGTCCGCGCCCGCGCCGCTGCGCCGCAGCAACGCGCGCAGCCGCGCCCGCAGTTCCTCGAGCGCGAACGGCTTGGCCAGGTAGTCGTCGGCGCCGGCGTCCAGCCCGGCGACCCGGTCGGAAACCAGGTCTCGCGCGGTCAGCATCAAGATCGGGGTGTCGTCGCCGCGTGCCCTGATCACG
>DATBER010000093.1:0-36072 GCA_036558905.1 Jatrophihabitantaceae bacterium
GTGTCTGGCAATTCCCGCTCGTCGCGAGCGGCGGCCAGGTGCGCGAGATGCAAGGACGAGGAGGAGGCCATAGCAGCGCTATGGACGACGACGAGGACGCCGCAGATGGCGTGCCTGGCCGCCGCGCAGCAGAGCACGGAATTGCCAGACACGGCCTAGACGCGCAGGACGCCGTCCGACGCGTCCGGATCGTCGAACCAGCGACCGCCCGACCCCAGGTACCGGAACCGCTGCTCCTGCCCGGACGGCACGGTAACCGTGACGCTGCGGGTGCCGTTACTGCGGCGGATCAGCCGGTGACGCCCGGGTGTCCAGTCGTTGAACGTGCCGACCGCCGACACCGGGCCGTCGTGGACGTCGTCGGGGAGCACGAGCTTGACCTTGGTCCGGCCGGGCTCGGGCGTGCTGATAATGCTGATCGCCATGGGCTGTCTCCTGCGATGGAACCGGGGGTGGCCCACAGGTTAGGCGCCCGGCGCGCATCTCGCCTGCTGGCGCGAGCGCGGCAACGAGACGCCGGACGATCGCGAGCTTCGTCGCGGTGGCCGGGCTGGGCGGCCCGGGCGCCGAGCTCCCGGCCCGGGTGGACGCCGCTGTCAGGGCCGGCGCCTCTGAACTGCGGTTCGATCACGCGGGTCTGGCCGCCACCCACGACCTGGACGCGATCAAAGAGCTGATGAGGAGATAGCCCGTGCCGTTCACGCTGTGCGTTCTGCCGCCGCAGGACGATACGTCGCTGTCCTGGGCGCGGCGTCTGGCCGACGACCTGCCCTCGGTCAACGTCGTCGTCGCGCACGACGAAGCCGAGGCGAAGGCCGCACTTCAGCAGGCCGAGGCGGCCTACGGCACGTTGCCTCCCGACCTGCTGCCGGACGCGAACAAGCTGCGCTGCCTGCCGGCCCCGAATCCGGCTACTACTACCCCGAACTCGTCGAGCATCCCCTCGTCGTGACCAACCTGCGCGGTACCTATACCGAGCATGTCGCCACCCACGCGATCACCCTGCTGCTGGCGCTGGCCGCGGCGTCCCGTTCTATGCGGTGCAGCAGCGCGAGGGCGGCTGGTTCGGCGACTGGAACCCCGAGTCCGTGCTCGACCTGCCGCACTCGACCGTGCTCGTGGTCGGCGTCGGGGCGATCGGCACCGAGGTCGCCCGATTGCTCAGGCCGTTCGGTCCACGGCTGATCGGCACCGACGCGCGGCGCGAGGATCCCGGACCGCTGCACGAGTTGCACCGTCCCGAGGCGCTCGACGAGTTGCTGCCGCGTGCTGATGCCACCGTCCTGGCGCTGCCGCACACCCCGGCAACCGATGGGCTGATCGACCGGCGCCGGCTGGCGCTCATGCGCGGATTCCTCGTCAACGTCGGCCGTGGCCCGCTGGTGCGCACCGATGATCTCGTCGACGCGCTACGCGACAGCCGCTTGCGCGGCGCCGGGCCGGACGTCGTCGACCCGGAACCGCTCCCCCGCGAGCATCCGCTGCGCGCAATGCCGAACGTGCTGATCACTCCGCACATCGCCGGGGTCGGCCCGGGCACGGACGAGCTCCGCTACGGCCTGCTGCTCGACAACGCGCGCCGCCTCGCCGAGGGCGAGCCGCTTCGCAACGTCGTCGACAAGGCGGCCTGGTACTGATCTGGACGAAGAGGTAGGAAACCGAAGCGGGACCGGCCGTTTCCACAGGATTTGCGGGGCACCATGGCTGGGTGCTGTTCGGATCACTCGCGCCGGCCCGGCGTCGCCTCGTACTGGCCGTCGGGGCGGTGATCGCGATCGGTGCGGTTGTCGGCGGCGTCGCGGTGGCAGTGTCGGGCGGTGGCGGTTCGACGGAGTCGCCGGTGGCCCAGGACCGGACCGGACCGGTGCTGCTCGTACCCGGCTACGGCGGCTCGGTGACCGGGCTGGACCAGCTCGCCGCCCGCCTGCGGTCCGGCGACCGAACCGTCGAGGTGGTGCCGCTGCCCGACCAGGCCCAGGGCGATCTGGGCGCGCAGGCCCGGGCGCTGGACCGGGCCGTCCGGGCCGAGACGGCCAAGACCGGCGCGACCTCGGTGGACGTGGTCGGCTACTCGGCCGGCGGCGTGGTCGCCCGGCTGTGGGTGCGCTCGTACGGCGGCGCCGACCGGGCCCGGCGGGTGATCACGCTCGGCTCGCCGCATCACGGCACCGAGATCGCGGCGCTCGGCTCGCTGTTCCCGGGCGACGTGTGCCCCACCGCCTGCCAGCAGCTCGCCCCGGACAGCCAGCTGCTGGCCAACCTGAACAGCGGCGACGAGACGCCGGCCGGCCCGGCGTTCGTGTCGATCTGGTCGACCGACGACCAGGTCGTGGTGCCGCCCGACTCGGCCCGGCTGGCCGGCGCCCTGGACGTCACGGTGCAGAGCGTCTGCGCCGGCGCAAAGGTCTCGCATTCGGATCTGCCGACCAATCCGGTCGTCGACGGCATGGTGGCCGCCGAGCTGGCCGCCGGACCGCCGGTAGCCTTGAGCGCCGCCGACTGCGCCAGGTTCAGCGCCGGCCGGTAGCGCGACCTCGCCTCGCGTCACCCGGATGCCTGCCGATCGTGTCGCTCCGGCAAGACAATGAGCATGCGATCGCCCGATCCGCGCCAACCTCAGCTCTTGACGTCCTTGGTGGCGAAGTTGGCCCAGGCGGCGCCGAGCAGCACGGCGACGTAGATCGCCTGCAACGCGACTCCTCGCTCGACGTTGCGCCACAGGATCGGCTCGCGGAACAGGTCGATGAACGACAGCCAGTATCGGGTCGGCAGGTAGGGCAGGAGGGCCCGGGCGGCGTCCAGGGTCAGCAGCAGCGACGAGCCGATCAGGAAGGCCAGCGCGCCGATGCTGGCCGACAGCGGCGAGTCGGTGAGCGTGGACAGGAACAGCGCCATGGCGGCCACGCCGATCATCGAGAAGGCGACGTAGCCGATCGTGATGATCGTGCGCCACACGATCTGCCCGGGGGTGAGCGAGCTGCCCGACACGCTCGTGACCGCCGCCGACAGCGACGCCTGCGAGCCGTGGCCGAGGAAGATTCGCCCGACCACGTAGCCGGTGGCCGACACGATCACCACGGCGACCGCGACGAACGCGAACGTCGACACCAGCTTGGCGACCAGCAGCCGGGTGCGCCCGACCGGGCGGATCAGTAGGTACCGCAGCGTGCCGGTCTGCGCCTCGCCGGCCACCGCGTCGCCGGCGATCACCGCCACCGCCACCGGCAGGAACAGCGGCAGCACGATGGCCAGGGCGGCGACCGCGAACAGCGACCCGTTGGTGAGCACCGCCGACAGGAACGCCGGCCCTTGCCCGGGTCGGGGCCCGACGTGGGTGATCGCCAGCAGGATGGCGACGATCGTCGGCAGCAGGTCCAGCAAGGCGATGGTCAGCCAGGTCCGGGGCCGGCCGAACAGCTTGCGCAGCTCGATCAGGATCATCGGGCCGGCTCCGGGCTGGTGACCTCCAGGACGATCTCCTCCAGGGTCCGCCGCTCGGGGGCCAGCTCGGCGACGCGCAGCCCGCGGCCGACGAGCAGGGCGTTCAGGCTGGCCGCGTCGCTGCCCCGCACGACCAGCCGGTCGCCCTCGCGCATCTCCACCCGGCCGTCGAGCAGGGCCACGGCCGCGGCGGCGTCCGGCGTGCGCACGACGGTGCGCCCGGTGGGCTTGCGGATCGCGTCCAGCTCGTCCTGCAACACCAGCCGTCCCCGATCCAGGACGCCGACCCGGGTGCACATCTGCTCGATCTCGGCCAGCAGGTGGCTGGACAGGAACACGGTCGTGCCGGCGGCGTGCAGTTGCAGGATGAGCTCGCGGATCTCGCGGATACCCTGCGGGTCGAGGCCGTTGGTCGGCTCATCGAGCACGAGCAGCTCGGCCTCGGCCAGCAGCGCGGCGGCCAGGCCCAGCCGCTGGCGCATGCCCAGCGAGTACGCCTTGACCGGCCGCCGGCCGACCCCGCCCAGGCCGACCGTCTCGAGCGCCTCGTCCACCCGGGCGGCCCGGGTCCGGCGCGAGCGTCCCGGCGACGACGGACCGGCTGCGTCGTAGAGCATCAGGTTGGCCCGCCCGGACAGGTGCCCGTACGCGGCCGGCCCCTCGACCAGCGCGCCGACCCGGGGTAGCACGCGGCCGGCCGCCTTGGGCATCGGCTCGTCCAGCAGCCGGACGCTGCCGGACGTCGCGAGCACCAACCCGAGCAGCATCCGCACGGTGGTGGTCTTGCCCGACCCGTTCGCGCCGAGGAAGCCGTAGATGTCGCCGCGGCGCACGTCGAGGTCGACGTCGTCCACGGCCAGCACCGAGCCGAACCGCTTGGTGAGCCCCTGCGTCGTGATCACGGAACACCCACGAGTTGCGTCGCGGCGGCCTCAAGCAGGTCGGGCGTGACCGTGCCGGTGAGCAGCCAGCTTCGGCCGGGCAGCTCCGGGTCGGTGAGCAGCAGGCTCAGTGGTCCGATCGTCACGGTCAGGCCGTACTTCGTCTTGACGGCGGTGCCATGGAGCTGGCGGGCCAGCGAGAAGGCGGTGCGCCCGGGCAGCGGGGCGGCGGCGAACTCAGTGACGCCCGAGCCGTACACGCCGATCGCGCCGAACGCCGGCAGCTGCGGATTGCGCCGGACGCCCGCGAGCACGGCCGGGGCGGTGGCGTCGCCGAACTGGTCGATCTCGGCCGCGATGTCGGGCTCTCCGAGCATCTGCACACGGGCGGTCGGCGGCGGGCTGAACGCGGTGTCGTGCGGCGACGGGCGGCCGGTGGAGAAGTCGAGGAAGCGGCTGGACATGACGTTGGTGCCGTCGCCGTACACGTCGACCCGCAACGGCAGTCCGGTGCGCTGGTCGGCCCACACGTCGACCCGCTGGATCGTGGACCCCACGACGTTGGGGACGAGCTCCAGACCCGGCGCGCTACGCCCGGCAACGCGCCGGTTGCCGAGCCGGTGCACCTCACCCGGCGTCGCCTCGCTGAGCAGCCGCCGGCCGAGGCTCGTCGGCAGCAGGTCGGCGGCGGTCGGCAACCGGACCGCGGGGTCGAACGCGCCGGCCGTCCAGGTGGCGCGGTTGTCCTCGAAGCTCCAGCTCCAGGTGCCGGTCGGGCCGGCGTGCACGTCGGTCTCGCCCGCGACCGTGATCGTGTCGACCCGCCAGTCCTTCGCGCCGCGGAACCAGGCACGCATCTGGGTGGTCTGGCCGAACAGGTCGGTGACGGTGCTGAACTGGCGGGTGACCGGCAACGACAGCCCGCCGAACGACTCGGCGTAGCCCGAGTAGGGCACGCTCGCCGAACCGCGGATCCGGGCCAGTAGATCAGGCGCCGAGATCTTGCTCTGGCTCACCGGCCACGCCGCGACCGCCGCAGGCAGCGCGACCAGAACGGCGACGCCCCCGGCCACCGCGGACCATCGCCGGATGCTGAGCACTCTTCACAGTACGTCGACGTTGCTAAGTCTTACCGCCTGCGGAACTAGCCGCCACAAGGACGTAATGACGCGAACGGCGCCCCTACGGTGACCGATGTGCGGGTACTGCTGACCGGCGGCGCCGGGTTCATCGGCGGCCACGTCCACAAGGCGCTGGTCGCCCGCGGGCACGACGTCCGGGTGCTCGACCTCGTGACCGGGTCGGACGTGCGCGATCCGGGCGCGGTCGACGTGGCCGTCTCGGGCGCCGACGCCGTATGCCACCTGGCGGCCAAGGTCGGCCTCGGCGTCGACGTGCAGGACCTGCCCGACTACGCCTCGCACAACGACCACGGCACGGCGGTGCTGCTGGCTGCGATGGCCCGGGCCGGGGTCCGCCGGCTGGTGCTGGCCAGCTCGATGGTGGTGTACGGCGAGGGACTCGGCCGCTGCGCGACGCACGGGGCGGTGCGCCCGGGTCCGCGGCGCGAGGCCGAGCTGGCCGTCGGCCGGTTCGAGGCACCGTGCCCGGCGTGCGGCTGCCCGCTCGCGCCGGCGCTGGTCGCAGAGGACGCCCCGCTGGATCCGCGCAACGCCTACGCCGCGACGAAGCTGGCCCAGGAGCACCTGGCCGCGTCGTGGGCCCGGGCGACCGGCGGCCGGGTCGCCGCCCTGCGCTATCACAACGTGTACGGGCCGGGCCTGCCACGCGACACCCCCTACGCCGGGGTGGCCGCGATCTTCCTCTCGGCGCTGCGCCGGGGCGAGCCGCCGACCGTGCTCGAGGACGGCGGCCAGCGCCGCGACTTCGTCCATGTGCGTGACGTCGCGGCGGCCACGGTGGCCGCGCTGGAACGGCACGAACGCGGCGTCCGGGCCTACAACGTCGGGTCGGGCACGGTGCGCACCGTGGGCGAGATGGCCGCGGCGCTCAGTACCGCGGTGGATGGTCCGGCGCCGGTCGTGACGGGCGGCTATCGGCTGGGCGACGTGCGGCACATCACCGCTGACTCGTCGCGCCTGCAAAACGAGCTCGCGTGGACGCCCGGTGTCGACTTCGCCGCGGGGCTGGCCGAGCTGGCGCTCGGCTGACCGCGACGCAATCCGATCAGCGCCATCGGCGACGTCGGCGTGATCGGCGACGTCGGCGTGATCGGCGACGTCGGTGTGATCGGCGTGATCGGCGACGTCGGCGTCCGAGACGGGTGTACCCGCGCGGGCACCAGCATTCCCTGATCCGTAAGGGTCTTTCGGGTGCTCCTGCCCCTAACGTCCCTGACGTGTTGGACATCGTGCTGCCCTGCCTGGACGAGGCGGGCGCGTTGCCATGGGTGCTGTCGCGGATCCCGGACGGCGCGCGCGCGATCATCGTCGACAACGGCTCGACGGACGGCTCGGCCGGCATCGCCCGCGAACTCGGCGCGACCGTCGTCTCCTGCCCGCAGCGCGGCTACGGCGCAGCCTGCCACGCCGGGCTGTTGGCGGCGTCGGCCGATCTCGTCGCATTCTGCGACTGCGACGGGTCGCTGGATCCGGCCGACGCGCTCCGCCTGGCCGCCGTCGACGCCGATCTGGTCGTCGGCCGCCGCCGTCCGACCGCCTGGACCGCCTGGCCGCTGCACGCCCGGCTGGCCAACCGCGAGCTGGCCCGCCGCGTACGTCGGCGTACGGGAGCGGCTCTAAACGACGTCGGCCCGATGCGCGTGGCCGCCCGCGAACGCCTGCTCGCGCTGGGTCTCGTCGACCGGCGCAGCGGCTACCCGGTCGAGACGGTGGTGCGTGCGGCCGATGCGGGTTGGCGTATCGCTCAGGTCGATGTCGCCTACCTGCCCCGGACCGGCCGTTCGAAGGTCACCGGCACCTGGCGCGGTGCCGCCACGGCGGTGCGCGACATGAGCGCGGTGCTCAACGCATGATCGGCACCCTGATCGTCATCGCCAAGGCGCCGGTGCCTGGACGGGTCAAGACCCGGCTCGTCCCTCCGCTGACGTACAGCCAGGCTGCCGATATGGCACGGGCCGCTCTGGTCGACACGGTGCGAGTCGCGTCACGAGTGCCCGCCGGCGCGCATGTCATCGCCCTGGACGGCCGGCCCGGGCCATGGTTGCCGAGCGGCTGGCGCGTGGTGGCGCAGCCCGGCGGCGACCTCGATGCGCGCCTGGCCGCGGCGTTCGCGAGCGCCCGGCCCGACGCCCCAGCGCTGCTCATCGGCATGGACACCCCGCAGATCCAGGCCGATCAGCTCACCGCGTTCGATCCGGCCCGTTACGACGCGGCATTCGGGCCGGCCGCGGACGGCGGCTTCTGGACGCTCGCCCTGCGCGAGCCGGCCCGCGCGGCCCACGTGATCCCGGGCGTGCCGATGTCGATGCCGAACACAGGTGAGCTGCAGCTGAGCCGCCTGCGCGCAGCCGGCCTCGACGTGCAGTTACTCGACGAGCTGACCGACGTCGACACGATCGCGGCCGCCGACGAGGTGGCCCGGCTGGCTCCGGCGAGCGAATTCGCCCGCACGCTGGCCGGCCTGCGAGTTCCCGCGTGACGCTCACTCTCGATCTCGGCCGTTGGGCCGGCCCGGTCGACGACGCCGACGAGAGCGTGCTGGCCCGCTGCGTCGCGCCGGTGCTCGACGTCGGCTGTGGGCCGGGCCGGTTCGTGCTGGCGCTCGCCCAGCGTGGACACGCCGCGCTCGGCGTAGACATCACCCGGGCGGCCGTCCAGCTCACCCGCGGACACGGCGTCCCGGCGTTGCACCGCGACGTGTTCGACCGCACGCCCGGCGAGGGCCGCTGGCCGACCGCGCTGCTGATGGACGGCAACATCGGCATCGGCGGCGACCCGGTCCGGTTACTGACGCGGTTGCGGACGCTGCTGCGCGCTACCGGACAGCTGCTGGTCGAGGTGCATCCCGGCCCGGACGTCGACCGGCGCGGCCGGGTGCGGTTCGTCCCGGGCGGGCCGTCGTTCCCGTGGGCCGAGGTCGGGTTGGCGCCGCTGCGCCGAGACGCCGCCGGCGCCGGCTACTCGGTCGGAGAGGTCTGGTCGGCGGCCGGCCGGTCGTTCGCCGTGCTGCGTCCCTGACGGTGATCGCGCAGCACTCGGACGAGGTATGCGGCCCCCACAACGGCGGCCACCATGCCCAGCAGTACGGCAAGATGCGCCCCGTAGTCCTGGGTGAGCAACGTCAGGCCGCGTGCAGCGTGCCCGCGCCGGTGGATCAGCAGCACGGCGATCAGCGTGATCAGCGCCGCGCAGGCCAGCCCGCCCTGCACGTACGGCCGGGGCCGGGCCGGCACCACCCGGGTGGTCAGCCAGCCGACGACGAGCACCGCCCAGGCCAGGCCCCCGTCGTGGACGATCAGCGCGATCACCAGCCACTTGGCCACCTCAGACGGATGCGTGACGCTGCTGTTGTGCAGCAACTGGTACCCGCCGTACGCGAGCAGGGCGAGGCCGACAACCCCGAGCAGCAACCGGGTCCTCATCGGATCTCCACCCGGGTGACCCACTTGGTGTTCAGCACGCCGGCCCGGTCCGGGGCGATCAGCCGCACCGGGAAGCCGTGGTCGAGCGTGATCCGCCCGCCGTTCAGGTGCGTGGCCATCAGGGCCTCGTGCAGCTGCGAGCCGCGGATGGTCGAGGTGCCGTATCCGCCTTGTTCCAGCGAGACGATTCGCACGGTCGAACCGCCGTCGCCGCCGGCTCGGCGCACCAGGTCCAGCAGCGAGGCGCCGCCCCAGCGGGCGCTCACGCTCCATCCCTCGACGCAGGCCAGCGGGATGTGCCGCTCGAGGTAGGGCAACGCCTCGACCGCGGCCAGCTCCAGGTCGAACGGGCGTGGGCCTAGCACGGTGAGCCGATAGCTGGCCGCGATGTGCGTGATGCCGGCCGACCTGGCGGTCTTGTTGATCGGCACGCCGAGCGGACCCTGCTCGGGCCGCCGCGGCGCCAGGAGCGCGATCGGTTCGAGCGTCGGGATCACCTGCCCGACCGTGGTCAGCGCGACCACACCCACGCCGGCGCCGGTCGCGGCCAGGACGCCACGCCGGCTGATACCTCCGGGCGGCGCGCCCTCACGAATCGGCTCGGCGAGTCCCTCCCGAGCCAGCGGCAGCTTCACCGCGACGTGCAGCAATATCGATCCGGCAACGACGTAAGCCAGCCAGTGGTGCACGCTCACGAACGAGAACGTCCACGGATACCACTGCAAAATATTCAGCCAGCCTGTAGTTACCTCGACCAGTGCCGAGCTGACCAGCACGGCGATGCTCAGCCGCTCCAGCGCGTGCAGCACCGACCGCACCGGCGGCCACTGAAACAGCAGCGGGAACACCGACCACAGCTTCACCACCAACAGCGGGATCAACCCGATGCCGGTGATCACGTGCACGCCCTGGGTCAGCCGATAACCCCAGGCCGGCGCGGCCGGCACGGGCAGCCAGGTCCACGGGTGGTACTGGTAGTGGCTCAGCAGGCCGGTGACGAAGCACAGCCCGAACGCGATGCCGAGCAGTCGCCCGACCCGGGCGGTGACCGCCGTCGAGCGCAGGCGGCGGTCGAACCGGGGCCACCGGGCCGGCGGCCGTTCGGGAAGCACGCTGACGAGTCTGCGAGGAATCCGCGACAACAACCCTTACAGCGCAAGGAACACAGCGCCGCAGAGGTACCACGCGACGTCCGCCCTTGACAGGGTGAGCATCGTGACCCGACGTGTGCTCCTGGCCGTACTCGGCGGTCTGGTGCTGGCCGAGGCGGCCGCGTTCGCGGTGCTGCTGCCGAGCCACGCTCGCCACCACAACCTCCGCCTGGAGATCATCGGCTGGACGCTGTTCGCCCTGGCGATCGGCGTCCTCGCGGCGCTCGGCCCGACGACCCGCCGGGCCGGCGCGCTGATCATCGGCGTCGGCATCGCGTTCCAGATCATCGCCGTGCTGACCCCGCCGACCTCGTCCGACGACGACTTTCGCTATCTGTGGGACGCCAAGGTGCAACTGTCGGGCATCGACCCGTACCGCTATCCGCCGGCCGCGCCCGAGCTGGACCACCTGCGCACCCACTTCTTCGTGTATCCGCCCTACTCGGGCTGCCCCTGGCCGGAACCGCAGGGCTGCAGTCCGATCAACCGGCCGACCGTCCGGACGATCTACCCGCCCGTGGCCGAAGGGGCGTTCACCGCGATCCGGCTCGTGTCGTTCGGCGGTCACGGCAACCACTTGCCCCTGCAGCTGGCCGCTGCACTCGGCTCGATCGTCGTGGCCTGGCTGCTGTACCGGCGGCGGATCGAACAAGATCGTCCGCTGTGGACGGTCGCGGTCTGGGCGTGGTGTCCGGTAACGGTCGTCGAGTACGGCAGCAACGCGCACATCGACTGGCTCGCCGTGCTGCTGGCGGTGCTGGCGCTGACGGCCCGGGGCGCGGTGGCGGGCGGCGGTCTGGCCGGGGCGGCGATCGCCACCAAGCTCTACCCGGCGCTGATCCTGCCGTCGCTGCTCAAGCGCCGGCCGCTGGTCGTGCTGGGCAGTGCGGTCGCCCTGGTCGCGATCTCGTACGTGCCGCACGTGCTCGCCGTGGGCGCCAAGGTGATCGGCTATCTGCCGGGCTACCTGCGCGAGGAGCACTACGCCAGCGGGCAACGCTTCCTGCTCTTGCCGATCGGACGGGCCGCCACGGTGATCGCCGTACTCGCCCTGGTGGGGGTCGCGGCCTGGGTGGTGCGGCGCAGCGACCCGGATCGCCCGGAAGACACCGCGGTCGTGATGGTCGGGGCCGCCATGGTGGTGACGACCCCGTCCTACGGGTGGTACGCCGGGCTGCTGATCGCGCTCATCGCGCTGTCCGGGCGACTGGCCTGGTTGCCGGTCGCCCTGGCGCCCGGCCTCTGGTACCTGCTGCGCGGCGACGTCGACGCCCCGATCTGGGTCGGTCGGGTCGTCTTCGCCGCCGCGCTGGCGCTGACGCTGGCGCTAGCCGGGTCAGTCGGCCGGGCCGGTCGTGAGGGTCACCGTCGCGGTGTGCGACTGGCCGGACGTGTCGGTCCAGGTGAGCGTGATCTTGTCGCCCGGGTTGTGCCCGCTGATGGCACTCGACACGGCGTCGGCTGAGTCGATCGTCTTCCCGTCCACCGAGGTGACGGTGTCGCCCGCCTGCAGGCCGGCCTGCTCGGCCGGGGTGCCGTTGCCGACGGAGGCCACGACCGGGCCGTTGAACGAGTCCTGGAGCGAGACACCCAGGAAGGCCGGGTAGCCGATGTGGATCTTGCTGGTCTCGTGGCCGGACTCGATCTGGTCGGCGATGTTCAGTGCCTTGTCGATCGGGATCGCGTACGCCACGGTCTGGCTGGTGCCGTCGCTGCCGGACCCGTCGGCCGAGCCGTCGCCCGAACCCAGACCGCCGGAACCGTTGTCGCTCGAACCCAGACCGCCGGAACCGTTGTCGCCCGAACCCAGACCGCCGGAACCGTTGTCGCCGGAACCGAGGCCGCCCGGGAAGCCGCCGGAACCGAGCCCGCCCTGGCCGAAGCCACCGCTCGACGAGGCGGCCGTGTCCATGCCGATGATCTTGTTGTTCGCGTCGTAGAGCGGGCCGCCCGAGTCGCCGGCCACCACGTTCGCGTTGGTCTCGATCATGTCGGTCAGCGTCTCGGCGTTGGAGCCGTTCTCGTCGCTGGCGGTCATGGTCTGCCCGGTCGCGGTGACGGTGCCCGAGGCGGCGCTCGGCGTGCCACCGCGTCCACCGGCGTTGCCCACCGCGGTGACGGCATCGCCGACGCTGACGTCGGACGAGTTGCCGATCTTGGCGGTGGCCAGCCCGGACGCGCCCTGCAACTGGATCACCGCCACGTCGTCGCTCGGGTCGGTGCCGACCACCTTGGCGGTGTACGTGTTACCCGTGCTGACGACGGTTACCTTGATGCTGGTCGCGCCCTCGACGACGTGGTTGTTGGTCAGCACCTCGCCGGACGACGTGAGGATCATGCCGGTGCCGGCGGCCTCAGCGCCCTGGTACTGCAGCACGGTGTCGATGTCGACGACGCCGACCTGCTGGGCGCTCGTGGCCATGCCCGTCGTGTTGGCGGCCGGGGCGGGGTTCTGGCTCGGGCCGGCGCCCTGCCCGGACACGAGGCCGGATCCACCGACCGCGGCGTTGATGCCCAGCCCGAGGGCGACGGCGGCCGCCGTTCCGCCCAGCACGGCCGCGGCGATCGGGCCTCGGCGACGCCGGTGCGGTGCCTGCGGTGCCGGCGGGTACCACTGCGGGTACGGGCTGGCCCACGGCGGCGGGGTCGGGTAGGTCGGGTAGGTCGGCATCTGCCCCGACTGCTGCGGCGGCATCTGCGGCGGGGTCGGCCCCGACTCCTGTGGCGCTGCTTGGCCAGACTCCTGTGGCGCTGTTTGCCCCGACTGCTGCGGCGGTGTCTGCTCCGGTTGCTCCGGCGTGTGCTCCATCGTCTTCTCCCACGTCCCGTCTGGTGTCCCCTCCAGTGGGCAACTCACAAGTGGCCGCTCGCTGTGGACACGTTGTGAGCTGACTGAGCAAACGTCGCCCCGTAGGGTGATCGGCATGGGGGCGCTGCTGGCGGCCGGACGCGACGCCGACGTGTACGCGCTCGACGCCGAGCGGGTGCTGCGGCGCTACCGCGCCGGCGGCGACGTCGGGTTCGAGGCCGCGATCATGCGGCACGTGGCCGAGCACGGGTATCCGGTGCCGGCCGTGTATGCGGCCGAGGGTCCGGACCTGGTGCTGGAGCGGCTGGCCGGCCCGACGATGGCCCAGGCCCTGCTGGCCGGCGACCTGGCGATCGACGCCGGCGCCGCGATGCTGGCCGACCTGCTCGACCGGCTGCACGCCATGCCGGCCTCCGACCCGGCGCTGAGCGTCCTGCACCTGGACCTGCATCCGCAGAACGTGCTGCTGGCCGCCCGCGGACCCGTGGTCATCGACTGGCGCAACGCCGCCGAGGGGCCGGCCGAGCTCGACGTCGCGCTTTCGGCACTGATCCTGGCCCAGCTCGTGGTGGCCGAGGCCGAGCCGAAGGCCGGCGAGCTGCTCGACGCGTTGCTGTTGCGGGTCGGGCCGGCCGCCGCGCGCGGAATCGACGGTGCCCTCACCCGGCGGCGGCGCGACCCGAACCTGACCGACCGCGAGCTCGCCGAGCTGGATTCGGCCGCCGCGCTGGTGCACGCCAGGCGGTAACCTGCCGCCCATGCGGTTCGACCAGCTGACCGTCGCTCTGCTCGTGCTGCGCCCGGACGCCCCGGACCTGGACGACACCGAGGCGGCCCGCCTGCAGGACGCCCACCTGTCGCACCTGGCCGACCTGCACGAGTCGGGCGTACTGGTCGCGGCCGGGCCGCTCGGTGCCGGCGCGGACGGCGAGCGGCGTTTCCGCGGGCTGTCGCTGCTGACCGTCGAGCCGGACGAGGCCCGCCGCCTCAAGGAGGCCGACCCGGCCGTGCAGGCGGGCGTCTACTCGGTCGAGGTCTTCCCCTGGCGCTTCCCGAGCGGGGCGTTGCACTACACGCCGACCACGTTCCCCCGTTCGATCGCGCAAGTCAGCAGCTAGTGTCCCGCGCCGGGAATTCAGCCGATAATTCCCGGCGCGGGACACTAGCCGATCAGCTCCCGGACATGCGCCGCCGCGGCGAGCGCGTCCGGGTTGCCGGTGCGCTGATAGACGTCGACGGCCGTGTCGGCGAACTTGATCACGTGCTCGTCACCGTTCGCGACGGCCTGCTCGACGACTTCGTCCACGCTGGCCGGCGCCGGGGTGCGCTCGTCGCGGGCGACGGCCGGCGCGTACGTCGCGGTGATCGCCGCGCTGGCTGCCCACACCGCACCGAGGCTGGGCGCCCACATCTCGCGCGGCAGTACGGGCAGCACGTGCAGCGCGGCGTTCGGGGCGGTCGCGGTGTGCACCAGCAGCACGGGGCTGCCGTACCCGTAGGCCAGGTAGCGCAACGTCGCAGCGTCGACCAGCTCGACGATCCGGGCGCGGGCCTCGTCCGGATCGTCCGCCGGGCGCAGCGCCGCCGTCGACTCGGGCCATCCGGCCAGATCGCCCAGCCGGGTCAGCCTTCCAGCGATCGGGCCGGCCTGGTCGGGGATGTGCGGCACCGCGTCGAGGGCCACGCCCGGATCGAGCGCTCCGGCCGGCGCCTGGACGCCGGGCACCGTCGTCGACCGGGCGGCCCAATAGCCCAGCGCGTACCCCAACTCCTCCAGCGCGGGCGCACTCTCGTCGGTGAGGAGCGTCCGGACGGCGTGCCCGGTGCGGATCACGCTGTGCGTCGCGCCGGCGGCGATGCCGGGCAGCAGCCGCGGCCACCAGGTGGACAGCACGTCGCGCCAGCCCTGCTCGTTCACTTGCCGGACCAGGTAGGCCGTCCAATCGCCGACCCGGGTCCAGTCGCCGATCGCGTCCGGCCAGTTCGCGTCGCTGATCGCCTCGCGCGGAGCCGGCAACTCGTCCAGGCGCCGCAGGTACGAGTCGACCCAGGCCGGCACGTCGTCGGCGTGCCCGCGCCGAGCCAGCACCTCGGCCGCCATCGGCCCGTGATTGGACAGGTTGCCGCCCCACTCCGGTCCGGTGGCGTGCAGTCGTTCGTAGGCCTCGTCCAGCGTCTCGCTCATAGGCCCACCGTACGAGCGAGCGCCCACCGAATAAGTCGATCAACCGAGGGTGTAGCGCTGCACGGTGGTGACGCCGACGTTGCCCGGCGCGGGCGGCGTCACCTCGACCAGCAGCTGCGAGCCGAGCTTGGACGTGGCGCCGTCCGGTCCCTGGTAGTCGTCGAGCACGTAGTCGGCGTGGACGTCGAGGCCGCCGACGTGGTTCCAGCCCTGCACCCGCAGCTCGAGCGGGATGGTGCCGACGCCGCGGTACGGCGTGGTCGACCCGGACGTCGCGATTCCTTCGTTGGCGGTCAGGGACAGCGCCGCGTAGTGGCCGGCCCGACGAATCCTCAACCACGCGATGACCGGCAAGTGAACTCGGCTCAGCGGCGTATGCCGTACAGGTGCTCGACGTGCAGGCGCACCACCAGGCGGCGGTCGGCCACCATCGCGGCGCGGAACTCGTCCCAGTCGGGGTGCTCGCCGGCAATGGCCCGGTAGACGTCGACGAGCTCGGCGACGGTCGCGTCGTGCGGGTCGGCGGCGACCGGCGTCAGCTCGGCCGTGCCGTCGGCAACTGTCCATGACCAGAAGTCGGCGCTGCTGACGTGGTAGCTGGCTCGCGGGTCCCGGGCCAGGTTGCGCGCCTTGACCCGGTCGGCCGTGATCGACACCCGCACCAGGCGAGTCGCCGGATCGTAGGTGTGGCCGACGTTGGACAGTTGCGGTCGCCCGTCGCGCCTGATGGTGACCAGCACACCCTGCCGCGAGTCGCGCAGCAGTGCCTCGAGATCGTCGTCGCTCATGGTCCGGCGCAACCCCGTCGCGCGCGGCCCTATTCCGACGCGAGCGACTCGGGGCCGAGCTCGTCCACGCTGCGATGCCCGGACAGGGCCATGGTCAGATCGAGGTCGGCGAGCAGGCTGCGCAGTACGTGCCGCACCCCCTCGGCCCCGCCGTGGGCCAGCCCGTACGCGTACGGCCGCCCGACCAGCACCGCCCGCGCGCCGAGGGCCAGCGCCTTGAGCACGTCGGCGCCGGTGCGAATGCCCGAGTCGAACAGCACGGTCAGCCGATCACCCACCGCCTCGGCGATTCCCGGCAGCACGTCCAGCGACCCGACGGCGCCGTCGACCTGGCGACCGCCGTGGTTGGACACCACGACGCCGTCCATCCCGGCATCAGCCGCCCGGCGGGCGTCGTCCACTCGCTGGATGCCCTTCAGCACGATCGGTCCGTCCCAGTGGGCGCGCAGGAACGGTAGCTGATCCCACGACTTGTCCTGGCCGATCGCCACGGTCAGCCAGCGCACCAGCGCCGCCATCCGATCGTCCTCGGGAGCCTTCTCCAAACCGGCGCGGAACGCCGGATCGGAGAAGTACACGGCGACCCCGGTGCCCCGGATGAATGGCAGGTACGACTGGTCGAGGTCGTGCGGGCGCCATCCGAGCAGCCACGTGTCGAGCGTGATGACCAGGGTCGTGAACCCGGCCGCGCGCGCCCGGTCGAGGATGCTCACCGTCACGTCCGGGTCGTTCGGCCAGTACAGCTGGAACCAGCGTGGCCCGTCGCCGGACGCCTGGGCCACCTCCTCGATCGAGTACGACGACGCCGTCGACATGATCATCGGCAGGCCGAGCTCGGCGGCGACCTGCGCCGAGGCGAGCTCCCCGGAAGGATGAATGATCGACTGCACGCCCACCGGTGCGAGCAGCACGGGCGCCGGCATCGACGTACCGAGCACCGTGGTGGCCAGCGAGCGCTCCGTCGCGTCGTGCAGCATGCGCGGCACCAGCTGTCGCCGATCGAGCGCCTCGCGGTTGGCGCGGATCGTGGCCCCGCTGCCGGCGCCACCGGCCACGTACCAGAACGGCCCCGGATCCAGCACCGCGCGCGCCGACTCCTCGAGGCCGGACGGGTCGGTGGTGAATGCCGGGCGGACGTCGCCCAGCCCCTGCAGATAGATCTCGTTCGCGTAGTTCGAGAAGGGCACCGTCATGTCCGAGCAGTCTGCCGTAGGACGCCGCCGACCTCGTCGCGCGCTTGCCGGTACGCCGGGTCGGTGAAGTAGTCGCTGTGCCCGAGCGTGGGGGGCCACGAGCCGTCGCCCGGTGGGCGGGCGAACCGCGGGTCGAGCAGCCACCAGTCGGTCCCGGCGCTCGGTCCGGGCTGCCCGAACCGGTCGGCGAACACGTAGCCGCCGATGGGGTCGCTCGAGCGGTAGAGGTTGCGCCAGCGGTCGTCGACGGACGCCCGCACGCAGTCCAGCGCGTCCGAGTCGAAGTAGGCCGGGAAGATCCGCGCGTACAGGCGGCGCAGCGGCGAGCCGTACGTGACGAACCCGAGGCGCTCGGTCGAGGTGAGCTGCAGCACCGCGGCCGCGCCGATCACGGTGCCCTGCGAGTGGCACGACAGCACGACCGGTGCGTCGGCCCGGCGGAACTCGATGCGGCGCAGCAGGTCAGGCAACGTCCGCTCGCTATAGCAGGGCGGCGCGAGCGGATGGACGGCGCGCGGCCAGAACGTGCCGAGATCCCAGAGGATCCCGATCGTACGACGCTGGGCCTGGTCGGAGTACGCCCGCCGGCCGATCTGGATCAGCAGCAGGGCGAACGCCGCGAGCGCCAGCACGCCGAAGTTCACCGCCCACGGCAGCTGCTCGAGGATCCATTCGTGGTCGATGCCGAACCCGACCGCCGACGCCATGACGAGCGCCAGCACGGTCGCGAGCAGCGCGCCGGCGAACGGCACGAGGTGATCGGTCAGCCGAGCGCGGGCCCACTGCGAGGCGATGGTGGCCGCCCGCGCCGGAGCGTCGGGGCCGGTCGGATCGCCGTAACTGCCCGGAACCTTCGGACGCAGCGCCTTGATCGACAAGCGCCACCGGACGAGCAGCCAGCCGAGCATCGGCACCAGGGCGAACGCCGCGCCCAGGGCGGTGGCGGCGGTCCAGAAGTACGACGTCGGCACGATCAGGTCGCGCTCGGAGTTGACCTGACTGGCCGCCGTCGGCGATCCGAGCACGCGGGCGACGGCCAGCATGAGCGCCGCCCCGAACCCGCCGGAGATCAGCCAGCCGAGCGCCGCGAGCACGGTCGGCGCGAAGCCGCCCCAGGCCGTGCGCTCGCTGCGCTGCCACCACGACAGGGCAGCCGAGCCGAGCATCAGCACGGCCTGAGCGGCGAACAGCCACACGACCGCGTCGGCGTAACCGGGCAGGTCGCCGGACGTTGCCGAGTTCGGCCAGGCTTCGCCGAACGCCGGCGAGAACCACACGAACGCGCCGACTCCGACAGCAAGGGCCAGTGCGATCCAGGGCAGGAACTTGTATCCGTCGGCCTCCGTGGGCGCCTCGGCCCGCGGCGTCTCACGATCGGTCATCGACGGCAGGTAGGTCAGCGCGATGACGAGCGCCAGCATGGCCAGCACCACGAGGGTCAGCAGGCCGAGCAGGCCCCCGCGCCAGAACGCGTCGCCGAAGGACGTGCGCGGCCGGTGCCACAACGGCAGCAGCAGCATGGCGGCGACGACCGTGAAGCCGCCGGCCACGTGGACGGCGCGCAGCTTGCGCACCGGGCCACGCCCGTTGAACATCGACCGGTCGGCCAGCGGCGTCTCGTGCGGATTGGCCGGCGCCGGCGGGACGTTCGTGCGCTCGGTGCGCGACCACGTCTGGTTGGCCAGCCACCACAACAGCCCGACCGTGGCGAGCGGCACGACGGCGGTCAGGGCCAGTTGCCGTTGCGGATGGTTGAGCCAGGGCCAGCGCATCCACTTCAGTAGTGGTTGGGTGACCTCCCGGCCGGGGCGCAGGTACTGCCACGCGACGAGGTCCATCGACACCGAGACGATGCTCAGCACGAACGTGAACGTCAGCGACAGAGCGAGCCAGCGCATCACCGCCGCGTGCAGGCGACGGCCCCGCCCCGAGTCACTCAACGGCCGGGCGGCCGAGTAGAAGGCGACATTGATCAGCATGTACGGCAGGAGCAAGAGCCACAGGGCGCGCAGCTTGCCGCCGGAGGTGAGCCCGCTCCACGAGTACGCCTCGACGAGCGTGTCCGGCTGCGGGTCGGGATGCGCGGTGCTGGCCGTCGCGGGCTGGTAGAAGCCCGCTGCAGAGTCGCCGGCCACCCGGATGACATTGGGCACCTGCAGCATTGCCGGCGGCGGCGTGCCCGAGACACCGTGCACCCGGATCTCGTACAGGGACGGGCCGTGCGTCACCGCATCGCTCACGGCGCGTGATTCTATTGAGCCAGATCCGCGAGGACATCGTTCAACGATCTGGCTGCGGCCGCCTGCTCCGGGGTCGCGGCGCCCAGCCGGCTGCGGGCGACCATCGTCCACACGTCGGCCATCGCCTCGAACAGTTCGGGACGGGTGCCCGCCGCGCCCTGGGTGGCGGCGATCTCGTGCATCTCGCCGACCCAGCGCCGCGCCTTGCTGGCCGCCAGGGCCAGCTGGCCGGGTAGCCGCTCGTCCAGGCCGGCGAACTCCTCGGCCAGATCGGCCAGCACCGCGTCGACGCAATCGTGCGCCCGGGCGGTTACCATCGCCTGGGCGAGCAGTGCCGTGAACCCCTTGTACACCGAGGCTGTACACATCTTGACGGCCGACGCCTGCCCCGGGCGATCACCGACCACCCGGGCGTCGACGTTGGGCGCGTCGCGATCGGCCAGCCGCTGGGCTGACGACCCGGACAGGTAGACGATCGTGTGGGTTCCGTCGCGGGGCGGCGCGCCGCTGATCGCCCCGTCGACGAAATCCAGCCCGGCTGTAGTGCAGGTGGCTGCGATGCGCTCGACGGTGGCCGGCGAGATCGCGTTGAGATCGGCAACCAGCGGCGCGACCCCCTGGCGCCGGGCCGACTCGGCGA
Organism: Jatrophihabitantaceae bacterium; assembly: GCA_036558905.1. GTDB lineage: Bacteria > Actinomycetota > Actinomycetes > Mycobacteriales > Jatrophihabitantaceae > DASXRA01. The sequence goes on from DATBER010000093.1 coordinate 19,893, forward strand.
GCCGCGAGGCGATGTCCGGTGCCTGGTCGGGCGGGCCGAGGCTCACCACGATGTCGGCGGTCCGCACGACGGCGTCCAGGTCGGGCAACAGCTCGAAGCCGGCCTCGGCGGCGAGCGTGGCGGTGCGGGGGCTTCGACCCGCGACGGTGGCGACGACCCGCGCCCCGCCCCGGCGCCACGCGCGGCCCAGCCCGCTGCCCATCGCCCCCGGACTGACGATCCCGATGCAGACGCTCACCAGGCCAGTCTGCCGCGGATCGAACCGGGCTCAGCCGAACAGCGCCTTGCCGAACCAGTCGCCGGCGGCTAACACACCGGGCGGCACGGCGAACAGGGCGCTGCCGGTGTGCTTGATGTACTCGTTCAGCGCGTCGTCGGCGGCCAGCCGCGACTGGACCGGCACGAACTGCCTGCGCGGATCTTTCTGATACGCGATGAAGAACAGGCCGGCGTCGAGCTGGCCGGTCTGCGGGTCGATGCCGTCGGTGAACGAGTACCCCCGGCGTAGGATCTTCTGCCCGCCGTTCGTGGCCGGCGCGGCCAGCCGGATGTGCGCGTCGGCCGGAATGGCCTGGCTGGCCAGGTTGACCTTGTCGAACTCCTTCGTGCCGGTCAGCGGCGCTCCGGTCTCCTTGCTGCGGCCGAACACGCGCTCCTGGTCGGCCAGGTAGTCGGCGTCCCACGACTCGATCAGCATCCGGATGCGCCGGGCCACCAGGTAACTGCCGCCGCGCATCCACGGCTGGTCGGTCTCGTCGCCGACCCATACGAACGAGTTCAGGTCGCCGCTGTCTTCGGCCTTGATGTTGTTGGTGCCGTCCTTGAAACCCATCAGGTTGCGCGGCGTCGCCTGCGACTTCGACGTGGTGGACGTGCGCCCGAACCCGAGCTGCGACCAGCGCATGACTGCGGTGCCGCGGGCCATCCGGGCGAAGTTGCGGATGACGTGGAAGGCGACCTGCGGGTCGTTCGAGCAGGCCTGCACGCCGATGTCACCGCCGCTGCGGTTCGGATCGAGCACGTCGTTGGGGAACGCCGGCAGGTCGGCCAGAGCCGCCGGGCGCCGCTTGGCCAGCCCGTACCGGTCGTCGAACAACGACGGCCCGAACCCGACCGTGATCGTCAACTGCGACGGCTCCAGGCCCAGCGCCTCGCCGGTATCGATCGGCGGCGCCTGTGGCGCGGTCTCGACCGGCCCGATCGGCTGGCCCGACGTCATCTGCGCCGCCGCGGCGGCCCAGCTGCCCAGCATCGCCTTGAGCGCCTGGACGTCCGGGCTGGTCACGTCGAACGCCGCGAAGGCCAGCCGGTCCTGCGCCGGGGTGTCGATGCCGGCCTGGTGCGCGCCGTAGAACTCGACCGGCCCGGCCGCCCGGTGGGTCGACGACGGCTCGGTCGCCCGGGCCACGCCGTACCCGCCACCGCCGGCGGCCAGCACGCCGGCCGTACCGATCGCGGCGCCCAGGAATCCACGGCGGGACGGACTCACCGCCATGCCCTGCCCGCCCCCGTCTCGACTTTGACCCCCGAACCGTCGTTTATCGGCGGCCTGAGCGTCACCTCGGGGATGAAAGTCGCTCTCATGAGTTGACGACCTTGCTCGCGACCCGCGACAGCGGCTCGGCGACAGCCTGCACGGCGTGCGCGGCCGCCGTCTTGTCTGCCGCGGTGAGGCTTCCGTAGGGCACGAAGCCCGACGGCTGGCTGGCGCTGCGGTACTTGTCCAGCAACGTGTCGACGTTGCTGAACGCGGTGGACACCGACTGGGCCAGCGCCGGGTCGATCTTCGTCAGCGCCGGCTGCAGGTTCGCGAACGCCTGCTCGGAGCCTTCGACGTTGGACTGGAAGTCGAGCAGGTCGATGTGCGAGTAGCGCTCCTCCTCGCCGGTGATCTTCGTCTTGGAGACCTCGTCGAGCAGCTCGACCGCGCCGTTGGCCAGCTCGGCCGGCTGGTAGGTCAGGCCCTTCACGAGTGTCTGCAGCTTCTGCACGTTGGCCAGCAGGCCCTGCCCGAACGGGGCCAGCCCGGCGGCGCTCCTGGCCTGGAACAGGCCCTTCTCGATGCGGTGGAAGCCGGTCCACTGTGCCTCCGGCACGTCACCCTCGCGGGCGTCGATGGCCGGGTCGAGCTGCAACTTGCCCGTGGTGAACGACTCGGCCACCGGCTCGATGCGCTCGTAGTACGGCCGGGCCTTGGCGTAGGCGGTCTGGGCCGCGGCCAGGTCGCCCTGCTGGAGCGCGGTCGCGAGCGGCTTGACCGTGGCGACCAGGTAACCGACCTGACGGCTGACGTACTGGCCGTAGTCCTTGGTGCCCTGGACGAGCAGCGCGTGGATGTCGGTGTCGGCCGTCGAAGTCGCCGTGCCGGTGACCTTGAACGGCGTGCGCGCCGACTTGGCGCCCGGGCAGTAGAGCGTGTAGTCGCCGGGGTCGGCGCTGACCGCGAACGTGCCGGAGAAGCCGGGCGGCAGGTTCTCCTTCTCGCCGACGATGCGCTCGCCGGACAGCAGCTCGACCTCGCTGACCCCGGTGGCGTCCTTATTGGTGATCGTGAACGTGAGCCCGCCCGAGCCGTAGCTGTCCCGGTCGGTCCGGCAGCCGTCGGCCGCGGTGATCGTGACCGTGACCTGGTGCGGATCGCCGCCGCTGCCGCGCGAGGCCGGCGGGTCCGCCTTCTTGTCACTGCTGCACGCGGCGAGCGCGGCTACCGCCACCGCGGCGAAAGCGATCGCGCGCAGCGACGCACTGCGGGGTGTCATGGCTCGGCTGCTCCCTCAGGTGATGTGAGTTAGGGCAGCCTAACCTAACTCGTGACGAGTTCGGGAGTGGGGGCCGACGATTCGACCGCGGCGCGCCGTTGCCGCCGGGCGGCGAACGCGTACCCCGCCGCGGCGATGAGCAGCACGCCGGCCAGCACGCCCGTGCCGACCGCGAATCCGTTCAGCGTCCGGCGGTGGTCGAGGGCGGTCATGTCGTGGCCGGCGTCGCGGACGGCGGCCGTCGCGGCGTCGCGCGGCAGCGCGCTGACCTGGTCGCGCACGGTGCCCAGGGCGAGCGGCCCGGTGGACAGCGTGGCGCTGCGGGTGACCACCTGGTGCCAGCTCACGTCGATGACGTTGCCGGTGCGCGGCTCGACCCAGAACGTCGCCGTGTCCTTGGCGGTGTAGGTCACCGGGACGTTGGTGCCGGTGACCTGCGCGCCGAGCGGCATCCGCCCGCCGTTGTGCTGCGCGACCTCGTCGACGCCGATCGTCTCGGGCAGGCCGGCCGGGTCGAACCGGCCCGGCGCGGTCGCGGTGTAGATGTCGGCCGGCCGACCGTCGTGCGACTCGGCGCCGGTGCGCTGCGCGGTGACCGTGCTGACCGGCCGGCCCGGGGCTCCGGCCAGGATCTGGGCCTGGTCGCCGGTCCGGGACACGACCTGGGCCTGGTACCCGCCGGCGTCGACGCCTTGCGGGCCCGGACGCGCGGGCGCGACCAGCGCCAGGACGAGCGTGGCGAGGCCGGCGACGGCGCCGCCCGCCAGCGCGTAACGCGCGGCGGTCGCGGGCCGGACCGCGCGCCCGGGGGGCCAGGCGACGTAGAGGCCAACCGGGATCAGGTACAGCAGCCAGCCGATGACCTCGATCAGCACGGGGTGTTCCTGCACGCCGAGCATGCCGGTCAGCAGCGAGGCCTGCACCGATCCGGGCCGCACCACGCTGGTCAGGTCGACCGTGCTCTGCTGCCCGACATTGAGCCATCCGGCTTCGTGCGCGGTGTGCAGCGCGTTGACGACCAGGCCGGCCGCCACCAGTACGAGCACCACGCCGGTGGCCCGGAAGAACTTGGACAGGTTGATGCGCACGCCGCCGCGGTAGATGCCGTACCCGAGTGCGACGGCGACCGCGATGCCCAGCAGCGCCCCGACACCGGCGGACGCGCCGCTCGTGCTCTCGTTGAACGCGGCCAGCAGGAACACGACGGTCTCGAAGCCCTCGCGCAGCACGGCCAGGAATGCCATGGCCACCAACGCGAAACCCGATCCGACGGCGAGCGCCGACTCGGTGGCGGCGGTGAGTTGGCCCTTGAGGTCGCGCGAGTGCCGGCGCATCCACACGATCATGTAGGTGACCATGACGACGGCCACCGCGCCGACGACCGTCTCCAGCCCCTCCTGCTGCTTCTGTGGCAGGTTCTGCGAAACGACCCGCAGCACGATGCCGACGGCCAGGCACAGCAGCACCGAGCCGCTCACGCCGATCCACACCCAGCGCAGCAGGTCGCGCCGGCCGCGTTGGCGCAGGAAGGCGGCGACGATGCCGACGATGAGCGAGGCCTCGAGCCCTTCGCGTAGCCCGATCACGAAGGTGGGAAGCATGCTCGATTCCGTCCGTTAGGTAAGCCTTACCTGGCTACCGTAGCGGACGCTTCCGGCGATGTCGCTAGCGCGCCCGGTCTCAAGCCACCCGATATTTGTGATCAACAGCCATCCAGCGTGCGAAACCGCATGCTCAGCGGCGGTTGATCACGTCTCGACGGCGCGGCCGTCAACCCGCTCGTCGTGCGGCGCGCGGGAAACCGCCTGCACCGGCCGACTCGGCATCATCGCGGCGATCCGTATCCGCCGCCGCCAGGCGTCTCGATCACGAGGACGTCGTCGACGCCGACCTCGGCCGAGTCGCTGCCGCCCAACTCCTGCTCGGTGCCGTCGGCACGCTCGATCCGGTTGCGGCCCAGCGCCCCGGGCGAGCCGCCGGCCAGACCGTACGGTGGCCGCCGCCGGTGCCCGGACAGCGTGCTCACGGTCATCGGCTCCAGGAACCGGATGCGCCGCACCGCGCCGTCGCCCCCGGGCCAACGCCCCGCGCCGCCGCTCCCCCGGCGGATCGCGAAGCTGTCGACCAGCACCGGATACCGCGTCTCGAGCACCTCGGGGTCGGTCAGCCGCGAATTGGTCATGTGCGTCTGCACGACCGGCGCGCCGGCGAACCCGTCACCGGCACCCGAGCCGGAACCCACCGTCTCGTAGTACTGGTGGCGCTCGTTGCCGAACGTCACGTTGTTCATCGTGCCCGAGCCCTCGGCCTGTACGCCCAGCGCCGCGTACAGCGCCCCGACGACGGCCTGCGACGTCTCGACGTTGCCGGCGACGACCGCCGCCGGGTAGATCGGCGCCAGCATCGAGCCGTCGGGAATGAGCAGCCGCAGCGGGCGCAGGCAGCCGTCGTTCAGCGGGATGTCGTCGGCGACCAGGGTCCGGAAGACGTACAGCACGGCTGCAGTTGCCACGGACGACGGGGCGTTGAAGTTGGTGTCCAGCTGCGGCGACGTGCCGGTGAAGTCGATGGTGGCCTCGCGTCGCGCCCGGTCGACGACGACCCGCACGGCGATCACCGCGCCGGAATCCATCTCGTACCGGTACTCGCCGTCGTCGAGGGCGTCGATGACCCGGCGCACCGCCTCCTCGGCGTTGTCCTGAACGTGGCGCATGTACGCCTGCACGACGTCCAGGCCGAAGTGGTCGATCATGGCGCGGACCTCGGCCACCCCGCGCTGGTTGGCCGCGATCTGCGCGCGCAGGTCGGCCAGGTTCGTCTGCGGGCTGCGCGACGGGTATTGCGTATCGGCCAAGAGTTCGAGCGTATCCGACTCGCGCAGTCGCCCGTCGGCGACCAGCAGCCAGTTGTCGAACAGCACGCCCTCCTCGTGCACGTCGCGGCTGGCCGCCGGCATCGACCCGGGCGTCAGCCCGCCGATCTCGGCGTGGTGGCCGCGCGAGGCGACGTAGAACAGGATCCGCTCGTCGTCGAACACCGGGGTGATCACCGTGACGTCGGGCAAGTGGGTGCCGCCGTGGTAGGGGTCGTTGACCGCGTACACCTCGCCGCCGCGCATCGTGCCGGCCCGGCGGCGGATCACCTCCTTGACGCTCGTCCCCATCGAGCCGAGGTGCACCGGCATGTGCGGGGCATTCGCGATCAGGTTGCCGTCCGGGTCGAACAGCGCGCAGGAGAAGTCCAGCCGTTCCTTGATGTTCACCGACTGGGCCGTCGATTCCAGGGCAGCGCCCATCTGCTCGGCGATCGACATGAACAGGTTGTTGAAGATCTCCAGCAGCACCGGATCGGCCTCGGTGCTGACCGCCTCGTCGGTGGCCGCGACGACCCGTTCGACCACCAGCTGATCACCCCGTAGGGTGGCCCGCCAGCCGTCGTCGACCACCGTCGTAGAGCCGTCCTCGACGATGATCGCCGGGCCCTCGACTTCGCCGCGCAGGGCGGAGCGGCGGTACAGCTGCACGTCGCGCCAGGCGTCGCCGGCGTACATCCGCACCGGCTCGGGCCGCCCGCCCACTTCGCCGCCCGAACGGTCGTTTTCGGTGCTGGTAAGCGACGTTTCGGGGGGCGAAGTCGCGGTCAGCGTCGCTTCGACGGACACCGCCTCGACGACCAGCGGCCGATCCATGAGGAACGAGTAGGTCTGCCGGTAGCTCTGCTCGAACGCGGCGACCATGTCGTCCACAGTGGACAGTTCGACGGCGATCGCGGTGTCGGTGCCGTCGTAGCGCAGGTGGGCGCGCCGGGCGGATGTGGCCCCGTCGCCGACCTCGGCCCGGGCCGATTTCTCGAGCGCGCCGGCCACCTCATCCAGGCGCGGCAGCACGTCGTCGGACAGTTGCTCCTCGACCGCCTGCTCGCGCATCGCCGTCGGGTCGGCCAGCCCGATGCCCAGCGCCGACAACACGCCGGCCATCGGCGGCACCAGCACGGTGCGGATGCCCAGGGCGTCGGCCACCGCACACGCGTGCTGCCCGCCGGCCCCGCCGAACGTCGTCAGCACGTACTCGGTGACGTCGCGCCCACGCTGCACCGAGATGCGCTTGACCGCGTTGGCCATGTTGGCGACGGCGATCTGCAGGAAGCCCTCGGCCACCTGCTCGGACGTGCGCCCGTCTCCGATCCGTGACGCCAGCTCGGCGAATCCGCGCCGCACCGCCTCGACGTCCAGCGGCTGGTCGCCGTCCGGGCCGAACACGGCCGGAAAGTGGGATCCCTGGATCCGGCCGAGCATGACGTTGGCGTCGGTGACGGTCAGCGGGCCGCCGTCCCGATACGCCGCCGGGCCGGGCGAGGCACCGGCCGAGTCGGGCCCGACCCGGTACCGGCTGCCGTCGAAGTGCAGCACCGACCCACCGCCGGCGGCCACCGTGTGGATGGCGAGCATCGGCGCGCGCAGCCGGACGCCGGCCACCTCGGTGTAGAGCACCCGCTCGTACTCGCCGGCGAAGTGCGACACGTCCGTCGACGTCCCGCCCATGTCGAAGCCGATCGCCTTCTCGAAACCGGCGCGCTGGGCCATCCGGGCCATGCCGACGATGCCGCCGGCCGGTCCGGACAGGATCGCGTCCTTGCCCCGGAAGTGCCCGGCCTCGGCCAGCCCGCCGTTGGACTGCATGAACATCAATTGGGTCTCGCCGAGCGAAGCCGCCACGCCGTCGACGTAGCGGCGCAGCACCGGCGACAGGTACGCGTCGACTACCGCCGTGTCGCCCCGCGGCACCAGCTTGAGCAGCGGGCTGGCCTCACTGGACAGCGACACCTGCCCGAACCCGATCTCGCCGGCCAGCGCTCCGATCGCCCGCTCGTGCCCGGGGTGCAGGTGGCTGTGTAGCCCGGCGACGGCCACCGCGTCGATGCCGTCCGCCCGCGCCGCGCGCAGCTCGGCGGCCGACGTGGCCAGATCGGGCGGGCGCAGCACGGTGCCGTCAGCGGTCATCCGCTCGTCCACCTCGATCACCCGCTCGTACAGCGGCTCGGGCAACACGATGTGGCGGTCGAAGATGCGCGGCCGGTTCTGGTAGCCGATGCGCAGCGCGTCGGCGAACCCGCGGGTGATCACCAGTGCGGTGCGCTCACCCCGACGTTCGAGCAGGGCGTTGGTGGCGACGGTGGTGCCCATGCGCACCTGGTCGATGTCGCTGAGGTCGGCCCCGTCGGCGTCGAGCAGGGAACGGATGCCGGCCACCGCCGCGTCGGCGTACCGGGCCGGGTTCTCGGACAGCAGCTTGCGGGTGAGCAGGCTTCCGTCCGGCCGGCGGGCGACGATGTCGGTGAACGTGCCGCCGCGGTCGATCCAGAACTGCCAGCCCATCGGGCTAGTCAAGCAGCGGGTGCAGGATCTCCCACACCAGGGCGGCGACCAGCGCGGCGGCCGGGAGGGTGAGCACCCAGGCCATCACGATGTTGCCGGCCACGCCCCATCGCACCGCCGAGAACCGCCGAGTGGCGCCGACCCCCATCACCGACGAGGTGATGACGTGCGTGGTCGACACCGGCAGGCCGAGCTGCGACGTGGTGAGCATGAGCCCGCTGGCCACCGTCTGGGCGGCGAACCCGCTGGTCGGCGACAGCGAGAAGATGCGCCGGCCCAGCGTGCGCATGATCCGCCAGCCGCCCGAGTACGTGCCCAACGAGATCGCCCCGGCCGCGCAGAGGATCACCCAGATGGGGATGCCGTCGCCGTTACCGAGATGTCCCGACACGGTCAGCGCCAATGCGATGACGCCCATCGTCTTCTGCGCGTCCTGGGTCCCGTGCCCGAACGCCATCCCGCCCGCCGACGCGATCTGCGTCCAGCGAAAGCCGCGGTTCACCTTGTGCGCGTTGGCCCGCCGGAAGGCCCACAGCAGGGCCAGCATGAACAGGTAGCCCAGCACCAGCCCGGCCATCGGTGAGCTCACCATCGGCACGACGACCTTGTCGCCGACCGCGTTCCACTTCACGTCGACCGCCCCGACCAGCGCCGCCCCGATCAGCCCGCCGATCAGCGCGTGCGACGAGGACGAGGGCAGGCCGAAGTACCAGGTGCCGAGGTTCCAGACAATCGCGCCGAGCAGCCCGGACAGCACGACGATCAGCCCGTCTCGCCCCTGGGGCGCCGCGATGATGCCTGAGCCGATCGTCGCGGCCACCTTGGTCGAGATCAGCGCGCCCACCACATTGGCCACCGCCGCCATGGCCAGCGCCACTCGCGGGGTCAGCGCCCGCGTGGACACCGAGGTCGCGATGGCGTTCGCGGCGTCGTGGAAACCGTTGGTGTAGTCGAAGCACAGCGCGACCACGACGATGACCACCGTGAGCGCAGTCGCGTTCACGACTCCTTTACCGCGATCGTCTCGACGGCATGGGCGACGTGCTCGAGACCGTCGGCGGCCTCCTCGAGCTGGTCGGCGACCTCGCGCAGCTTCAGCGTCTCGAGCGCCTCGTAGTCGCCGCTGAACAGCTTGGTGAGCAGCTTGCGGTAGACCCGGTCGGCCTCGTTCTCCAGGCGGTTTACCTCGATCCAGTACGGCTCGAGGTCGCGCAGCGTCGACAGCCGCGACATCGCCTCGGCCGTCTCGCCGGCCGACCGGCGCAGCAGCGTGATCTGGTCACCCATCAACAGGGGCAGCCGGCCCAGCCCGGACAGCACCACGAAGTCGGCGGCCGCCTCGATGGCGTCTACGACGTCGTCCAGGGCGGCGGCCAGCCGGTAGATGTCCTCGCGGTCGAACGGCGTGACGAAGCTGGTGTTCAGCTGGCGCAGGATGCGGTGGGTGACGGTGTCGCCGATGTGCTCCAACTCGCGCAGGTCCTTGGCGACGGCCTCACGGTTGGCGTTGGGGTCGATGAGGCCGGCGAGCAGGTCCGCGGCCTCGGCCACGTTGCGCCCGGCTTCGGCGAACATCTCGTAGAACGCGGTGTCGCGCGGGGTCAGGCGAAACGGCACGACTGCGAGCGTAGTGGCAACCTCTGGTTAAGCCCGACGTAACCTCTGGTTCACCTCAGGAGTGGCGGCGCCGCCGGATGCGGCGGATCACCAGCAGCAGGATCAGCGCGCCGACCCCGCCGATGACCGCCTTGCCGGTCGGCGACTGGGCCTTCTCGGTCAGGTTCTGCTTGGTCTGGTCGGCGATCCGCTTCGGGCTGGTGCGCTCGGCGAGCTGGTCGACCGCCACCGCGAGCGAGGCCCGAGCCTTCTCGATGTCGCGCTGGATGTCGTCGGCCGACCTGTTCTCAGCCACCCTGCACTCCTCTGTGCCGTCCGCCACTTTGTCGTGAAAGCCTAGCGGCATGACCCGACTGGCTCCCGGCGACACCGCGCCGGATTTCACACTGCCCGACGCAGATGGCAAGAGCGTCTCGTTGAAGGACTACCGCGGCCGCAAGGTCGTCGTGTACTTCTACCCGGCGGCGATGACGCCCGGGTGTACCACGCAGGCCTGCGATTTCCGCGACAGCCTCGACTCCCTGCAGGCGGCCGGTATCGCCGTCGTCGGCATCTCGCCGGACAAGCCGGAGAAGCTGGGCAAGTTCCGCGACCGCGACTCGCTGACCTTCCCGCTGCTGTCCGACCCGTCGCGCGAGGTGCTCGAGGCCTACGGGGCGTGGGGCGAGAAGAAGATGTACGGCAAAACGGTCACGGGCGTGATCCGCTCGACGTTCGTGGTCAACGCCGACGGCCAGCTCGAGCAGGCCCAGTACGGCGTCCGGGCCACCGGGCACGTCGCCAAGCTGCGCCGCGAGCTCGGGGTCTGAGCGGCCCACTATCGTTGCCCCGGTGGGGGCCGTAGCCCAATTGGCAGAGGCACACGGTTTAGGTCCGTGCCAGTGAGGGTTCGAGTCCCTCCGGCCCTACCCCGGCTCGGCGGCTGATCCGTCAGGCCAGCTCGCGCTTGAGCACCTTGCCGGTCGGATTGCGCGGCAGCGAGTCGACGAACACCACGTCGCGGGGCACCTTGTACCGGGCCAGGTTGGCCTTCACGAAATCGCGGACCCCGTCCTCGTCCAGCTCGGCGACGTCCGCGCGCACCACGTAGGCCCGCAGCCGCTGCCCGAAGTCCGGGTCGTCGACGCCGATCACCGCCGCCTCGACGACGTCGTCGTGACTCTCCAGCAGCTCCTCGACCTCGCGCGGGAAGACGTTCTCGCCCCCGGAGACGATCATGTCGTCGTCGCGGCCGTCGATGAACAGCCGGCCGTGCTTGTCGAAGTGGCCGAGGTCGCCGCTGGACATCAGCCCCTCTACGACCTCCTTGCTGCCACCGCCCGTGTAGCCGGCGAACTGGAAGCTGTTGCCGACGAAGATCCGGCCGACCTCACCGCGGGGCACCGGCACTCCGTGCTCGTCGAACAGCTTGACCGTGACGCCGACCGGCGGGCGGCCGACGCAGCCGGGCGCCTCGCGCAGGTCGTCGGGTGTGGCCACCGTCGCGAACGACACCTCGGTCGAGCCGTACACGTTGTAGAGCACGTCGCCGAACGTGTGCCGGGCGCGCACCGCCAGCTCCGGCGCCAACGGCGAGCCGGCCAGCACGATGATGCGCAGCGACGAGGTGTCGCGTAGCCACAACTCCTCCTCGCCGAGGGCCAGCAACCGGGACAGCATCACCGGCACCATCGTCAGCACGTCGCACCGGTGCTCGGCGACCGCGTCCAGGGTGGCGGCCGGGTCGAACCGCCGCCGGACGATCACCGTGTCGCCGACCGCCAGCGCCATGGCCGCGCTGAGCAGACCCCACGAATGGAACGCCGGCGCCGCGACGAACGCCGTGCGGCCGGCCCGGAACGGGATCTTGCTCAGGAACCCGCCCGGGGCGATCAGCGACGTCCCGAGATCGCGCGGCGCGCCCTTGGGGACGCCGGTCGTGCCGCTGGTGAGCAGCACCAGGCGCTGGTGGATGCCGGGCCGGGGCGGCGCGGACGGCTCCCCGCCGGCGATCACGTCGTCGAGGGTCGGCGTGCTGGGTGGGGTGTCCGTCCAGGCCAGATACCGGCCCAGCGCCGGTCCGAACCCCTCGATCGTCGCGGTGAACTCCTCGTCGTGGACGAGCAGCACGACCGCCTCGCGGGCGCAGACGTCGCGCAGCTGGGGGCCGGAGAAGTCCGTATTGAGCAGCAGGGTGTGAGCGCCGACCTTGGCCGCGGCCAGCACTGCCTCGAACAGCCAGCGGTGGTTGCGGCACAGGATGCCGACGCTCTGCCCGGGCTCGAACCCGGCGGCCAGCCAGGCGTTGGCCAGCGCGTTCGAACGCTCGTCCAGTTCGGCGAAGGTGCACGAGCCCTGCTCGTCGACGATCGCCGCGCTGTCGCCGTGCAACTGAGCGCCGGCCCCGATCATCAGCCCGAGTGGGCCGTACGCGTACAACCCGCGCAGAGTACGCACATAGCGCTGCGGCGGGGCGACGGTCACCACTCCGGTCGCGATCAGCGCGGCCGCCGAGAACGCCTCGTCCACCGAGCGCTTCAACAGGTTGCGGATCACATCTCGGACCGTAGCGCTACTGGACGCCGCCGCCCACCGGGACGACCATTGACGCATGCCCACCACGCACGCGCACGTCTGTGACGGGATCGGGTGCACGGCCGAGGCCGAGTACCCCACCGTCACGGGGGCTGAGCTGTGCGAACGCTGCCACGCCGTACGGATGTCCGAGGAGGCGGCCTGCATGGTCGGCAACGGCGCGTCCCCACCGCTGGCCGGCGTGAGCTGGTGGCGCCGGCTACTGGGCCGCCGCCGCTCCCGCTGAGCTCTCGTTCGCCGCCTCGCCGAGCGGGGCCCTCCGCAGGTCGTGGCCGACGCTCGTGAGGCATTTGCCGTCGGCCAGCCGCCACTTCCAGCCGTGCATCTGGCAGGTCATGACGCCGTTCTCGATGTTGCCGAACCGCTTGAGGTCGGCCTTCAGATGCGGGCACCGGGCCTGGACCGACCAGCCGTCCAGCTCGATCATCTCCTTGGCCTCGGCCTCGTTCTGCTCGGTGTACCAGCCCTCGGCGTAGTTCAGCCGCTCCTCGGAGAGGCACTTGAAGAACGCGTAGATGAACTCGTTGTACGGGCCGATGCGCTCGGCCGAGAACCGGCAGGACAGGAAGAGCGAGTTGACCCAGTCGATCTCGTGCTCGGCGACGAGCTTCTCCAGGTAGGCCCGCCGGGTCCGGAACCGGTACCGCACCTTCTCGCCCGCGTACTCGCGCACCTCGCGATCTACGAAGTCGAGGAGGAAGTCGATGTCACCGCGATCGGCATCCTCGGCGGTGAACCGCACCCCGCCGTTGATGCCGTTGGCCATGTGCTCGGCCTCTTCGAGCAGCGGGGTGAACCACTCCTTGAGCTCGGCCAGCACGTCGACCTCGGGGTGGGCCCAGCTCTTCTTGGCGATCTCCACCTCGGGCATCCGGCGGGCCTGCATGTCGCGCAGGTAGGCCGGCTTGTTATCGCCGAACACCGACGCCGGGTCGATGGCGTGCGTGACCGGGCAGTCGGGCTCGGTGACGTCAGCGACCGACCCGGGCAGCAGCAGCCGCCCCTCGTCATGCCCCTGCTCGGCCAGCCAGTCCAGGTACACGTGCTGGTCAGGGAAGATGTTCGACTCGTCGCCGAAGATGTCGTTGAAGCCCCACAATTCCTCGTCGAGGAAGCAGGGCGGGCCGGCCGTCGGGAACACGAAGCGGGCGCCGGCCTCCTCGATGTAGCGCAGCGTGCGGTCGAACTGCCGGTCGCGCTTCGTCTTGCCCAGTGCCTGCTTGGCCCGCTTGGGCAGCTCGTACACCATCGGGAACCAGATCGCGCCGGAGAACTGGATCAGGTACGCGTCGATCGGACCCAGGTCGGTGAACGCGGACAGCTCGGCCGGGCGGGCGTCGTTCTGGTTCAGCAGCCGGGTCGTGCCGTCGTAGACCCACAGCGACGAGTCGCCGATCGGCCCGTCCGTGGGCGAGATCAGCGACTGGATCATGATCTGCAGGCCGTCGAGCTCGACGATCTCCTCAGACTCCGGCATCACGAACGTCCGGAAGCCGAGCTCGCGCAGCTCGTCCTCCAGCTGCGAGGTCGGGTAGTTCGGCAGCAGAACGGTGATGTCCTTGCGGATGTGGCGGCGCAGCTGCTCGGCGTCGAAGTGGTCTCGGTGCAGGTGGCTGACGAACAGGTAGTCGGCCTGCCCGATCGCGTCCCAGTCCAGCTGCGAGTTGTCAGGAAACGGGAACCACGACCCGAAGTAGGCCGGGTTCACCCACGGATCGGTGACGATGCTGCCGTGGGCGGTCTCGATCAGCACGCTGGCGTGCCCCAGCCCGGTAACTCGCATGCGGCCCACGGTAGCGGCTGATTACTCCCCGGCCAGCAGCGACCACACCTCGACGTCCTGCCGCCGGCCGTTCACCGCGAACGCGCTGCGCAGCACACCCTCGCGGGTCATGCCCAGCCGCTGGGCCACCGCGATGCTGGGCTTGTTGTCGACCGCGCAGTTCCACTCGACGCGCTGCAGGCCCCGCTCGAACGCCCAGTCGATCATGTTCCGGGCGGCCCGCGTGATCAGGCCGCGGCCCCCGGCCTCGGGCGCCAGCCATACGCCCAGCTCGCAGACGCCGGCATGCACGTCGAAGATCCGGTACAGGGTGCCGCCGACCAGCCGGCCGTCCAGCCAGATCCCGTAGATGCGGCCCTCGTCGGCGGCCTGCCGCTCGGCGTAGCGCTGCAGGAACGCGCGCGCCGTCGTCTCGTCCCTGATCGACGTGGCCCAGGGCAGCCACGGCGCCAGGTGCTCCCGTGCGCCGTCGACGAAGTTCGCGAACTCGGCCGCCTGCCACGGTTCGAGCGCGCGCAGCTCGGCCCCGTCGCCCAGAGAAAGCGTCAACATCGGCTCAGCCCTCCGTACATAACAAACGTTGGGTACGTACTATAGCCCCGTGCCCGCTCCCACCGACCACGACGCCCGCCGCCGGGACGTGTCCGAGGCGGTGTGGCGGGTGCTGGCCCGGGCCGGTTTCGGCGGCTTGACGCTGCGCGCGGTGGCCGCCGAGATGGGCGCCTCGACCGGGCTGCTCACCCACTACTTCCCGTCCAAGGACGCCCTGATCCGGCACGCCCTGGAAGTGGCCGAGGAGCGCACCGCCGTCCGTTCCCGGCGGGGCGGCGGGCTGCGCGACGCGCTGCTCGACGTGCTGCCCCTGGACGCCGCCTCGACCACGATGAACCGGGTCTGGGTCAGCTCGTGGGACGCCGCCCTGGGCGACGCCGACCTCGGACGGGCCGAGCGGGCCCGCTACAAGCGGTGGCGGGCCCGGCTGCGTCCGCTCGTCGAGGCGGCCCAGGGGCGCGGCGAGCTGCCGAGCGGTGACGTCGACGATCTCGTCGCCACCGTGGCGGCGTTCACCCACGGCCTGGTCGTCCAGGCGTTGTTCGACCCCCGCACGTTCCCCCGCTCCCGTCAAGTAGCCCTGCTCGATGCCTTCCTAAAGGGGCTGAACCCGGCACCCTCGGCTTGATTGAGGTCGACCATCTGCGATCTACTCTGACGCGGCACTTGCGGACTCTTTGGGGGAGGGCACGAGATGACAGAACAGCGCGCGGCGTGGTTGGACGACCCCGACATGCGGAATGCACGCCTACGCCGCCACGTAGAAATCGTTAAGGAGGCGCGTCCCGAGATCGCCGTGGACTCGGACGATCCCGCCGAGATGCAGTACATGCACCGGCGCGGAGCGATCCTGGTAAGGGACACCGACCTTCCCCGGGTCCAAAGTATCGTTCCCGGCGATGTCGAGCGCAGCCTCATCAACGGCGTCACTTTGTACCGGCCCCGTGACTCAGACATCGAGGCGGTACTGACCCAGATCGACACCGAACTAGGGGTCGGCGTGGCAACGCCGGATCACGCCCTGCACGTCACGATTTCGGGCCTGTGTCCGGCGACTGAACCAGAGGGAGTCGATCTGCCGCCGTTGCCGGGCGTGAACGCCGATCAGGCGTCAGACGGCACCGGCGTGCTCGTGTCCGTCGTCGACACCGGCTTCCTGCCAAGCGTCGCCGAGGATGCGCGCCACCGGTGGCTCGCGGGCGTCAGAGGCGACGAGGAGCGCGTTCGCCCGCCGTACATCCGGCCATTCGAGGGGCACGGCACCTTCGTCGCCGGGATCGTACGTTGCCTCGCACCGAAAGCGGATGTACGCGTTGAAGGGTTCCTCCGGCACGGCGGAACGATCTTCGAGTCCGAGATCGTTACGCAGCTCGACGAAGCGCTCAACCACGTACCCGACATCATCTCCCTGTCCGGCGGCACGCTGACCCGGAACAACCTTCCGCCGCTGAGCTTCGAAGTTTTCTGGGAGAACCGGTTGCGGCACTACAAGGGCACCGTCTTGGTTGCGGCAGCCGGCAA
>DATBER010000094.1:0-19625 GCA_036558905.1 Jatrophihabitantaceae bacterium
CGTTCCACCAGTGGGCGCTGCGCTTCGTCACGATGTCGTTCCTCGGCGTGCTCTGCTTCGTGCTCGTGCCGGCCGCCCCGCCGTGGGCGGCGGCCGCCTGCCGGTCGGTCGACGTGCAGGGCGGGCCGAGCAACCCGGCCTGCATGTACTTCAGCCCCCGCTACGTCGGGTCGCACAGCCTGCTCGGGCTGGTGCACCCGTCTCATCCGGGCGCGACGCCCTGGGTCGAGCGGCTGTCCGGACGGGGCTGGGGGGCGCTGCACATCCCGGTGGCCCGGCAGTTGATGGACGAGGGCCAGCGCACCGTCGACCTGGTGGCGGCCATCCCGTCGCTGCACGCCGGCTGCACGCTGCTGTTCGTGCTGTTCGTCTGGCGGCGCGTCAACCGCTGGTGGCGGCCGCTGCTCGTCGCCTATCCGCTGCTGATGGCGTTCACCCTGATCTACTCGGCCGAGCACTACCTGGTGGACGTGCTGGCCGGCTGGGTGTTGGCGGTGTTGGTCCAGCTCGGCTTCGGCCGGCTGGAGCGCCGAAGAAATCGCGCCCGCCCGGCCGATACGCTGGTAATTCAGTCACCGACAGTTATGGAGCAGCAGTGGCCGCCGATCGCAACGACGCCGTCGTCAACCTCGCCAAGCGGCGTGGTTTCGTCTACCCGTCGAGCGAGATCTACGGCGGAACCCGCTCCGCCTGGGACTACGGCCCCCTCGGCGTCGAGCTGAAGGAGAACATCCGCCGTCAGTGGTGGAAGGCGATGGTCACCAGCCGCGACGACATCGTCGGCTTGGACTCGGCCGTCATCCTGGCCACCGAGGTGTGGGAAGCCTCGGGCCACCTGGCCACGTTCACCGACCCGCTGACCGAGTGCAAGAACTGCCACAACCGGTTCCGGGCCGACCAACTCGAGGAGGACTACGAGGCCCGCAAGGGTCGCCTGCCCGAGAACGGCCTGGCCGACATCACCTGCCCGAACTGCGGCGTGCGCGGCCAGTGGACCGAGCCGCGTGACTTCAACGGGATGCTCAAGACGTTCCTGGGTCCGGTCGAGGACGACGAGGCAGTGCACTACCTGCGCCCGGAGACGGCGCAGGGCATCTTCGTCAACTTTCTCAACGTCATGACGACAGCCCGCAAGAAGCCGCCGTTCGGCATCGCGCAGACCGGCAAGAGCTTCCGCAACGAGATCACGCCGGGCAATTTCATCTTCCGCACGCGCGAGTTCGAGCAGATGGAGATGGAGTACTTCGTCGAGCCGGGCACCGACGAGAAGTGGCACGAGTACTGGATCGACGAGCGGTGGAACTGGTACGTCGACCTGGGCATCGACCCGGCCAACCTGCGCCGGTTCGAGCACCCGAAGGAGAAGCTGTCGCACTACTCGACGCGCACCGTCGACATCGAATACCGCTTCGGCTTCGGCGCCACCGAGTTCGCCGAGCTGGAGGGCATCGCCAACCGCACCGACTTCGACCTGAGCACCCACTCGCAACACTCCGGCGCCGACCTGACCTACTTCGACCAGGAGAAGAACGCCCGCTGGACGCCGTACGTGGTCGAGCCGGCAGCGGGCCTGACCCGGGCCGTGCTGGCGTTCCTGCTCGACGCGTACACCGAGGACGAGGCGCCCACCGCGTCCGGCAAGCTCGAGAAGCGCACCGTGCTCCGGCTGGACAAGCGGCTGGCCCCGGTCAAGGCGGCCGTGCTGCCGCTGTCGCGCAACGCCGACCTTTCACCGAAGGCGCGCGACCTCGCCCAGACCCTGCGGCGGAACTGGAACGTCGACTTCGACGACGCCCAGGCGATCGGCCGCCGCTACCGCCGCCAGGACGAGATCGGCACGCCGTTCTGCGTCACGGTCGACTTCGACACCCTCGACGACAATGCGGTGACGGTGCGCGAACGTGACTCGATGGCCCAGGAGCGCATCGGCCTGGATCAGGTCGAGGCCTACCTGGCTGCGCGGCTGCCCGGCTGCTGACCGCTTCCGCGGCCGGGCCCGATGCGGCGTCGGGCCGTGCACCCGAATAGGGCAAGCTTGGCAAATGCACCCACAGACATCAGAGGAGACGGCGCAATGAGCACGCCGGAGTCAGGACCGCCGCCGTGGCCGGGCCAGCCGGGCCAGCCGGGCGCAGGGCAGCCGGGCCCAGGGCAGCCGGGGCAACCATGGGGGCCGCCGCCTCAGCCGCCGTCAGGACCGGCGCAGCCGCCGCCGTTCCCGCCCGGGCAGTTCCCGCCGCCTTCCGAGGGCGGCTACCCGCCCCCCGGCCAGTACCCGCCGCCCGGGGGCTACCCGCCTCCGGGGGGCTACCCGCCCGGGCCGGGCGGACCGTTTGGGCCACCGCCGCGTCCCAACCACACGAAGCGCAACGTCCTGATCGCGATCATCGCGATCCTGGTGATCGGCGGCGGCGTCACGGGCGTCGTGCTCGCCACCACGGGCGGAGACAAGAAGGACAAGGTCGCCCAGTCATGCAAGCTGAGCTCGTCGGCACCGGCCACCGGTTCGTCCCTGCGGGCCGCGCCTTCCTCCGACGGTGCCGCGCCGTCGGAGGCGGACGCCCGCGCCGTGGCCGAGTGCTACTTCGCCGACATCAACAAGCGTGACCAGAAGCACGCCGAGACGCTGATCTGCAGCCAAGCCAGGGACCAGTGGAAGCGCACGGTCGACGGCACCGGCGGTGACTTCACCGTCACCGTCGACAGCTTCACGTTCTCGAAGTCGGCCGCCGGCTCCCAACCGAACTCGACCGACGTCACGTACCAGATCCACGTCTCCAAGGGCGGTCAGCACCGCTCGAGTGACCTGACGTTCACGGTCATCAACGAGAGCGGGCCGAAGATCTGCGACGAGAGTTGACCGGCCGTCGGCGGACAGCGTGACGCGTACCTTGGTGAGATGTCCCGGACCTCCATCAGCGAGCCGGCACTGACGTGATTCGCCTGTCGGACAAGGTGATCGCCGATCCGCCCGTCGTGCTGGCGCCGATGGCCGGCATCACCAACGTCGCGTTCCGCCGGCTGTGCCGCGAGCACGGTGCCATGCCCATGGGTCCGCCCGCCGAGGCGGCCGGACCTGGGGCGCCTGGACCGACGGTCGGCGCCATGCCCATGGGTCCGCCCGGCGAGGCGGCCGGACCTGGGGCGCCTGGACCGACGGTCGGCGCCATGCTGTACGTCAGCGAGATGATCACGTCGCGGGCGCTGGTGGAGCGCAACGAGAAGACGATGCGCCTGGTCCGGTTCGCCCCGGACGAGCGGCCGCGCAGCCTGCAGCTGTACGGCGTCGACCCGGCCGTGGTCGGCGCCGCCGTGCGGATGATCGTCGACGACGATCTGGCCGACCACGTCGACCTCAACTTCGGCTGCCCGGTGCCGAAGGTCACGCGCAAGGGCGGGGGAGCGGCGCTGCCCTGGCGGATGGGGTTGTTCGACGACATCGTCAAGGCGTCCGTCCGGGCGGCCGACGGCGCCGTGCCGGTGACGGTCAAGATGCGCCTGGGCATCGACCGCGAGCACCTGACCTTTCGCGAGGCGGCGCTGCGGGCGCAGGACGCCGGGGTGGGCTACGTCGCGCTGCACGGCCGTACCGCCGCCGACTTCTACGGTGGCCAGGCCGACTGGGCGCCGATCGCCGAGCTGGCCGAGCTGCTGGACATCCCGGTGCTGGGCAACGGCGACATCTGGGAGGCCGACGACGCGCTGCGGATGATGCGCGAGACGGGCTGTGCCGGGGTGGTGATCGGGCGCGGCTGCCTGGGCCGGCCGTGGCTGTTCGCCGACCTGGTCGCGGCGTTCGCCGGCCGGCCCGAACGGCGCCTGCCCGGTCTGGGCGAGGTCGGCCGCACGATGTACCGGCACGCCGAGCTGCTGGCGGAGTGGCTGGGCGAGCACCACGGCGTGCGCGACTTCCGCAAGCACGTGGCCTGGTACCTGAAGGGCTTCGGCGTCGGCGGTGATCTGCGCGCGGCGCTGGCCAGCTCCAGCACGCTGACCGAGTTGTCCGACTTGCTGGGCAAGCTCGACGCCGACCAGCCCTTCCCGGCCGACGTGCTGGGTCGTCCGCGCGGGCGCACCACCGGGCAGCGGGCCGTCGCGCTGCCCGAGGGCTGGCTGGCCTCCCGCGACGAGTGCGCGGTGCCGGCCGACGCCGAACTGGCCGACTCCGGAGGCTGAGACCGCGCGTCGACGCGTCCGATCGCAGGAAAAGTGATCCATAACGCGGTGGGGTGTGTTGCTGATCGCGGTGCCGCTGCGAGCGAGTGCCCTACCCTCGGTGCACGCAATCGAACCCGGAGGGGACCATGCCGAAGCTCGTCTACGACTTCTCCGAAGGCAACAAGGATCTGAAGGATCTGCTCGGTGGCAAGGGCGCGAACCTGGCCGAGATGACGAACCTGGGGCTGCCCGTTCCGCCCGGATTCACGATCACCACCGAGGCCTGCCAGGCCTACCTCAAGAGCGGGCGTGAGCCCGAGAGCCTGGCCGAGGAGGTCGGCGAGCACCTCGCCACCCTCGAGCACCGCATGGGCAAGAAGCTGGGCCAGTCCGACGACCCGCTGCTCGTGTCGGTGCGCAGCGGCGCCAAGTACTCGATGCCCGGCATGATGGAGACCGTCCTGAACATCGGCCTGTCCGACCAGTCGGTGCGGGGGCTGGCCGCCCAGTCGGGCAACGAGCGGTTCGCGTTCGACTCGTACCGGCGGCTCATCCAGATGTTCGGCAAGACCGTCCTGGACATCGACGGCGAGCACTTCGAGGAGGCGCTCGACGCGGCCAAGCACGCCAAGGGCACCACCAACGACCTGGACCTCGACGCCGAGGACCTGCGCCGGCTGGTCGAGACGTTCAAGGACGTCGTGGTCAAGCACGCCGGTCGCGAGTTCCCGCAGGAACCCCGCGAGCAGCTCGACCTGGCCGTCCGCGCCGTCTTCGACTCGTGGAACACCGACCGGGCCGTGGTGTACCGCCGCCAGGAGCGGATCCCGTCCGACCTGGGTACCGCGGTGAACATCGTCGCGATGGTGTTCGGCAACCTCGACATGGCCTCGGGCACCGGCGTCGCGTTCACCCGCGACCCCGCCACCGGCGCGCAGGGCATCTACGGCGACTACCTGCAGAACGCGCAGGGCGAGGACGTGGTGGCCGGCATCCGCAACACGGTGCCGCTGGCCGACCTCGAGCAGATCGACAAGAAGTCCTACGACGAGCTGCTGAAGATCATGCAGACGCTCGAGGAGCACTACCTCGACCTGTGCGACATCGAGTTCACCGTCGAGCGCGGCAAGCTGTGGATGCTGCAGACCCGGGTGGGCAAGCGCACCGCGGCGGCTGCGTTCCGCATCGCCACCCAGCTGGTCGACCAGGGCCTGATCGACCTGGACGAGGCCATCCAGCGGGTGAACGGAGCCCAGCTGGCCCAGCTGATGTTCCCCCGCTTCGACACCAACGGCACCCGCAAGAAGATCGCCACCGGCATTGCCGCCTCGCCCGGCGCGGCCGTCGGCAAGGTGGTGTTCGACTCCTACACCGCGGTGAAGTGGTCGCGTTCGGGCGAGAACGTGATCCTCGTCCGCCGCGAGACCAACCCCGACGACCTCAACGGCATGATCGCCGCGACCGGCATCCTGACCTCACGCGGGGGCAAGACGTCGCATGCGGCCGTCGTTGCCCGTGGCATGGGCAAGACCTGCGTGTGCGGCGTGGAGACCCTCGACGTCAACACCAAGCAGCGCGTGTTCCGCGCGCCGAACAACGTCACCGTCCACGAGGGCGACGTCATCTCGATCGACGGCACGAGCGGCGAGGTGTTCCTCGGCGAGGTGCCGGTGGTCGACTCACCCGTGGTGCGCTACTTCGAGGGCGACATTCGGCCCGACGACGACGAGCTGGTCTCGGCCGTCGACCGGATGATGCGCCACGCCGACGGCACCCGGCGCATGAGCGTGCGCTCGAACGTCGACACCGCCGAGGACGCCGCCCGGGCCCGCCGCTTCGGCGCGCAGGGCATCGGCCTGTGCCGCACCGAGCACATGTTCCTGGGCGAGCGGCGGCAACTGGTCGAGCGGCTGATCCTGGCCGACACCGACGAGCAACGCGACGCCGAGCTGGCCGAGCTCCTGCCGCTGCAGCGGGCCGATTTCGTCGGCATCCTCGAGGCAATGGACGGCCTGCCGGTCACGATCCGGCTGCTGGACCCGCCGTTGCACGAGTTCCTGCCCGACATCACCGAGCTGTCGGTGCGCGTGGCGGTGGCCGAGGCCCGCGGCGAACAGCGCGAGAACGACCTGCGGCTGCTGCAGGCGGTGCACAAGCTGCACGAGCAGAACCCGATGCTGGGCCTGCGCGGTGTGCGCCTCGGCGTGGTCATCCCGGGGCTGTTCGCCATGCAGGCGCGCGCCATCCTCGAGGCGGCGGCCGAGCGGGTCAACGCCGGGGGAGTGCCGCGCGTCGAGATCATGGTGCCGCTCGTGGCCAACGTGCAGGAGCTCGAGACGGTCAAGCAGGACATCATCCAGGTGGCCCGCGAGGTCCGCTCCGAGATGGGCGTCTCGCTCGACTTCCTGGTCGGCACGATGATCGAGCTGCCCCGCGCCGCGCTGACTGCCGAGCAGATCGCCGAGGCGGCCGAGTTCTTCTCGTTCGGCACGAACGACCTGACCCAGACGACGTGGGGCTTCTCCCGCGACGACGTCGAGGCGGCGTTCTTCTCGGCCTACCTGGAGAAGGGCATCTTCGGCATCAGCCCGTTCGAGACGATCGACCGCGAGGGCGTCGGCGAGCTGGTGCGCATCGCCGCCGAGCGGGGCCGCTCGCACCGTCCCGGCCTCAAGCTCGGCATCTGCGGCGAGCACGGCGGCGACCCCGACTCGGTGCACTTCTTCGAGATCGTCGGGCTGGACTACGTGTCATGCTCGCCGTTCCGGGTACCGATCGCCCGGCTCGAGGCCGGCCGGGCCGCACTGCGCCCGGTGGACGCCGACTAGCTTCGCGTCGGCGCCACTCGGTTTTGGTCACCAGGTCCCGTATAACCGGCCCGGTGACCAAAACCGGAGAGGCGAGCATGGGCAGTACGCTCACGCCGTGCGGATTCCTCTGCCGGTGCTGAACGGCATCGTCGCGGGCGAAGTCACGCTCGTCTTCCGCCGCTGGGATCGCCCGCACGCCAAGATCGACTCGCTGCACCGCACGCCGGTGGGGCTGGTCGCGATCGACGCGGTCGACGTCGTGCGCCTGGCCGACATCACCGCGGCCGAGGCGCGCGCGGCCGGCGCGGCCAGCCGGGCCGAGCTGCTGACGTTCTTGCGCGGCCGCGACGGGCAGGTGTACCGGATGCGGGTGCGCTTCGCCGGGGCCGACCCGCGGATCGCCCTGCGTTCGGACGGCGAGCTGACCGATGCCGACGTGGCGACCATCTCGAAGCGGCTCGGCCGCCTGGACCGAGCCAGCCGGCACGGACCGTGGACCCGCGATGTGCTCGAGCTGATCGCGGCCAACCCGGCCCGGCGCGCCCCCGAGCTGGCCGACATCCGCGGCCTGCCCACCCAGCCGTTCAAGACGGACGTGCGCAAGCTCAAGGAGCTCGGCTTGACCGAGAGCCTGAGGATCGGCTACCGGCTCTCGCCGCGCGGGCGGACCTACCTCGACCGCACAGCGTGACGCTCAGTCGTGCGCGTAGCCGAGCAGCTGCTCGCGCGTCCACCCCTCGCAGCCCGGGTCGCTGGTGACCAGGTGGAACGTGCCGGTGTTGCACCGGTACAGCGCCACGTCGTGGCCGCTGCCCGACGACGGGTACGCGTACCCGTCCAGGCCCAGCACCTTCTGCCCCTCGCAGTCCGCGCGCGTCGACACGAAGTAGTCGTCCGGGTCGTGCCGGCAGCCGTACAAGGCCCGGATCGCGGCCCCGTTCGGCTCCTCGTACAGCGAGCCGAGCGTGCGTTCGTACTCGAACGTCCTGGTGTCGACGTACCCGGTCGTCACCTCGTTGCGGTGCAGCGACGCCGAGAAGTAGCGCTTGAACGGCCGCAGCGGGTGCCCGGGCCGCCAGGTGATCTCGCTGATCTTCCAGTGCGGCTTGTCGGTCGCCGGGGCGTCGTCGGCGACTGTCGAGCTGGCCGGTGGGCGCCGGATGTTGCTCACCCCGAACGGCATCACGATGCTCGGATATACGCCAGAGATGTTCACGTTCCCGTGGGCGTCCCGCACGATGGTGGGGATCGTCGTCGACTCGTACCCGATCAGGTTGGTATCCACGCGCGTCACCTCGGTCCAGGGCGACGAGCCGGTGACCAACCCTCCCTCTGCGATCTTGTAGAGCTGGAACGTGTAGGCGCCGTGCTCCCGGGTCGTCGGCCGGCCGCGGTAGTCGGTCCAGGTCGGCGTGCGACGAGCGTCGGTGTCCCATCCGCCGACCCCGTACCAGACGCGGGCGGCGCTGTCGTAGGCGAATTCGAGGCCCGGACTGGGCTTGCTGCGTCGGGGGAAGCCCATCACGGTCACGGTCGACGTCGCGCCCCGCACCCCGTTGTCGATCTCGACGCGACGGTAGCGACTGGCACAGGTGTCGTCGTAGAAGAGCCAGATCCGGCCGTGACCGTCGTGGTTGTACGCGGTGGGTTGCCCGTACCCGTAGGAGTCCGCACAGTCGGTCGGCGGCGACAGCACCGGGGTGGCCCGCTTGCGAAAGGTGTGCCAGTCGGTGGAGTACGCCACCCCGATGCTGTTGTGGCTACCGCCGGTGCTGCCGACGTAGTAGAGCGCGATGTCGTAGGTCTTGCCGTCGCCGAGCGGGTTCTCGAACTTGCCCATCACCACGCTCGGGTTGCAGGTGTTGCCGTAGTCCCACCGGCCCTTCGTGGGGGCCAGCGCCACCGACACGGCCGATTTCTCGTGCGTCCTGGTGTCGTAGGACTGGGTCAGGATCGTGTCGCTGTCGTGGCCGGCGTAGGCGAAGTCGTAGCCGCACCAGTAGTAGTGGCGGGTCGTGCCGCTCTGCACGACGGTCGGCGCGTAGTTGTAGAGCTCCCTGGTGCCCTTGAACGTATGGCTGAGCACCACGTCGTCCAGGCCGGTCGTGTCGGCGTGAGCGGGCCGGGCGACCGAGACACTCACCAGCAATCCGACTACGGCCAGGCCGACCGCCCCCACGACAGCCGCTGTCCAGCGCAGCCTCATCTGACTCCTTGCTCGGGGTTGGTAGGAAGTTGGTGCGCCGCACCCCCCGATGCGGCACACCCGCGTCAGTCTCGGCACCGTTCGTCGCCGCTCACAACGGGTAATCCGGCCAGTGACATCTTCCGGTCAGGTCGTCAGCGATCATTACTATTCGCACCATGCTGGACGACCTGGTGTCGCGGCCGGGCGCCGAACTCTACGAGCGGCTGGTCGCCGGCGAATACCACGTGGTGCCTTCGGCGCCCGAGCGCAGGCTGGCCGCCTCGGAGCGCGAACTGGTCGAGGCCGGCTTCGCCCGGATCCAGGAGGGTGATCCGCCGCTACTGGTTCCGGTGGCGCCGGCCTTGGTGGCTCAGCAGGTGCTCAACCGCATGAACGACCGGCTGGCCGTCTGGCACACCGAGGCGGCGGCGTCGGTGCGTCAGTTGGTCGAGTTGCAGCGCGCGGCCACGATGTCCTCGGCCGGACCGGTGACCGCGTTCGCCGAGGTGGTGACCGACCCGCACCGCATCCTGCCGCTGGTCGACGGCATCCAGGTCGATGCCCGCGAGGAGTTGCTGTCCCTCGACACGACCGCGTCGGCCGGATCGGTCTGCCTGCCGCGGCTCTCTGCGGCGATCGACGACCCGCCGCCGGAGTGGAAGACGGTGTTCACCGCCGACTTCATGACGCCCGACCTGACCTGGATCGTCGAGAGCACGGTGGCCAAGGGCGGCCAGGTGCGCATCGCGCCGAACCTGCCGATGAAGCTTCTCGTGGCCGATCGGGCCCATGCCCTGGTCCCGCTCGACAGCAGCGGGTCGGCCGGGGTGCTCTCGATCCGTTCCGAGACGGTGATCGGCGCCCTGGTGGAGCTGTTCGAGGTGCTGTGGGATCGGGCCACGTCCTATCCGCCCGGCCGCGACCACCCCAGCGGCCTCACGCCGTACGAGCTGCAGGTCGTCTCGCTGCTGGCGGCCGGCTGCAAGGACGAGGAGATCGCGGCCCGCACGCACGTCTCGATCCGCACCGTCCGCCGCAGCGTGGCCGTCGTTTTCGAGCGGCTCGGCGTGCATACCCGCTTCGCCGCCGGCGTCCAGGCCGCCAAACGCCAGTGGATCTGAGCGTCGGAGCGGGTCGGTAGTCTCGAAGACGTGTTGCGTCGCCGGCTTCGTTCGCTTACGGACGCGGTGTCCCGGCCCGCCAGCCGCGCATCGTCGGGCCTGGTCGTGCCGACGACGCCGCTGCTGCAGCAGATCCTGGACGAGTACGGGCTGCCCCACTCCATCGACAAGGACGGCGACCTGCGCGTCGTCTGGGACCAGTGTCACCTGTTCTTCTTCCACTACGGCGACGACGACGAGGTGCTGCAGGCCCGCATGTACCTGACCCGCCGATTCCCGGTGGAGATGCGCCCGACCCTGGCCCTGGCGCTGGACGACTGGAACCGCACCCGGCTGTTCCCCAAGGCGTACACGGTGCTGCCCGACGACGGCAAGGTCGGCATCTGCGCCGAACAGGCCTACGACTTCGAACGCGGCGCCACCCGCGACCAGATCCACCACACGGTCGGCGTGTGGATCCAGACCCTGCTCGTTTTCGTCGACTGGGTCGACGAGCAGATTTAAGGAGGGCGCTGAACGATGCATGCTCTGCTGCGCGGCACTCAGGCGCGCGATCTGCTGCGTGGCCGTCGTCGCCGATACAACAGCGGTATCGGCTTCTCCTTCCGCGCTGTTCGCAACCAGCAGCTCACGCACCTGAGCGCCGCTCGCGACGAGCGGCATCATTCAGCGACCTCCTGACCCATGCCCTACGACGCGGCCGCCCGCGCGCGGCGGACCCCGGAGCCGCCCAAGCGGGCGGGCGCCCAGACGAACCGCAGCGACTTCGCCCGCGACCGGGCCCGGGTGCTGCACTCCTACGCGTTCCGGCGGTTGGCCGACAAAACCCAGGTGGTCGTGCCGGGTGAGGACGACTTCCCGCGCACCCGTCTCACCCACTCGCTGGAGGTGGCCCAGATCGGCCGCGAGATCGGGGCGGCGCTGGGCTGCGACCCCGACGTGGTCGACGCGGCCGGGCTGGCCCACGACCTGGGGCATCCGCCGTTCGGGCACAACGGCGAGGACGCCCTGGACGTGGTGGCCGCCGAGTGTGGTGGCTTCGAGGGCAACGCCCAGACGCTGCGCATCTTGACCCGGCTCGAGGCCAAGGTCGTGACGCCGGGCGGTGCGCCGGCCGGGCTGAACCTGACCCGGGCCACGCTCGACGCGGTGTGCAAGTACCCGTGGCCGCGGCGTCCCGGCACGCGCAAGTTCGGGGTGTACACGTCCGACCTCGACGCGTTCAGCTGGCTGCGGGCCGGCGCCCCGGACGGGCGACGCTGCCTGGAGGCCCAGGTCATGGACTGGGCCGACGACGTCGCGTACTCGGTGCACGACGTCGAGGACGGCGTCTACAGCGGGTACATCAAGCTGTCCACAGTGGACGATCCCGAGCGGGAAGTGCTGTGCGAACTGGCAGCCGAGCTGTATTCACCGCTGCCGCCGAGCGCCCTGGCCCCGATCCTCGACGCCCTGCTCGCTCTGCCGATGCTGCGCGACCTGGCCGGCTACGACGCCTCACACGCCGCCCAGGCGGCCGCCAAGCGGGCGACCAGCGAGCTCACCGGACGGTTCGCCGGCGCCGCAGTGGTCGCCACCCGCGAGGGGCACGGGTCCGACCCGCTGTCACGCTACGACGCCGACCTCGGGGTGCCCGAGACGATCGCCGCCGAGTGCGCACTGCTCAAGGCAGTGGCCGCCCGCTACGTCATGCGCCGGGCCGGAGCGGCCGAGCGCCAGGCCGCGCAGCGCGCGCTGCTGGCCGAACTGGTGGCCGCTGTGCGCGACGGTGCCCCGGCCACCCTCGACGCCCCGGACGCGGCCGCCTGGCGAGCTGCGGCCGACGACGCCGAGCGGCTGCGCGTGGTGATCGACCAGGTGGCCCAGCTGACCGACTCGTCGGCGCAGACCTGGCACGCCCGGCTGGTCCGCCGGGCCTAGGCCACCGCGCGGCGGACGGCCCGTAGCTGGCTGGCGATCATGAGCTGCCCGATCCCGAACATGATCAGCCAGATGCCCGCGACGATGGCCAGCGTCAGCAGGGAGATCTCCGGCCAGACCAGCAGGATGATGCCGGCGACGATTCCGAGCACCCCGGTGAACATCACCCATCCCCGCCCGGGCAGGTCGCGGTACTCGATGGCGCTGAACAGCTCGGCGACCCCGTCCACGATCCAGTAGATGCCGAGTATCAGGCCCAGGGCGATCACCGTGATCACGATGTGCCGCAGCGCGTAGAGCCCGATCACGAGCCCGAGCAGCCCGATGATCGCGAACAGGGCCCGGGTGCCGGCGCTCGCGTCGTCGAAGGTGACCGCGGCGACGAGGCGGAAGACCCCGCCGACGATCAGCTGGATCCCGAAGAGCACCGCCAGCGCCACCAGCGTGTGGCCGGGCCAGATGAGGGCGAGGATGCCCAACACGATCGATGCCACACCGAAGAACGCGAACCACTTCCACGAGCGGCCAACCCGGCTCAGTACTGCGCCGACCTCGGGGACCTGCTTGAGCCCGCGCCAGTCGACCGGGCGGGTCATGGCCGGACCGTCCCGTCGCGCCGCCTGCGCCGTTCGGATGACAGCCGCATGGCCACCTCCATGGCCGCCGGCCCGCAGCCGACCTGTACGTAATACCGCGACTGGGGCGTCTCTGGCAATCATGGGTGGCCGTCCGCGCGTGCGTGCGAGCGACTTTCTAGAGTGGATGGAACCCAAACGCCCACCTGCCCGGGGCCGACAAACGACGCGATTGGAGCCGTCATGGCTGCTGAGTCATCCTTCGACATCGCCAACAAGGTCGACCGCCAGGAGGTCGACAACGCCCTCGACCAGGCGGCCCGGGAGATCAGCAAGCGGTTCGACTTCAAGAACGTCGACGCCGGCATCAAGCGCTCGGGCGACGCGATCGAGATCCAGGCGAACAGCGACCAGCGCGCGGTCGCGGTGCTCGACGTCTTCAAGGACAAGCTCGTCAAGCGTCAGGTATCGCTGAAGAACGTCGACGCGGGCGAGCCCAAACTCTCAGGCAAGCTGTACAAGATCGTGGTCACGATCACCGAGGGCATCAGCCAGGAGAACGCCAAGAAGGTGTCCAAGCTGATTCGCGATCAGGGCCCGAAGGGCGTCAAGGTCCAGATTCAGGGCGACGAGCTTCGGGTATCCAGCAAGAGCCGCGACGATCTGCAGGCGGTGCAGCGGCTGGTGAAGGGCGCGGCCGACGACTTTGCGGTGCAGTTCGTCAACTACCGCTAAATCCGGATGATTCGCGTCGGTGCGGGGCGCTACCGTCGCGAGCGTGGCCGATGAGTCGCTGATTCACGCCCGGGGGCTGACCAAGTCCTACGGCTCGGTCATCGCGGTGCGCGGAATCGACCTGGACGTACACCGGGGCGAGGCGTTCGGTTTCCTCGGCCCGAACGGGGCGGGCAAGTCGTCGACCATGCGCATGGTGGCGGCGGTGTCGCCGCCCAGCGGTGGCGAGCTGCGCATCTTCGGCCTCGACCCGGCCGCCGACGGGCCCCGCATCCGCGCGCGGCTGGGTGTGTGCCCCCAGGACGACACCCTCGACCCGGAGCTGTCCACGATCGAGAACCTGCTCGTGTACGGCCGCTATTTCGGGCTGACCCGGTCCCAGTGCCGGGCGCGGGCCGACGAGCTGCTCGACTTCGTCGCCCTGACCGACAAGGCCGGCGCGACGGTCGAGAACCTGTCCGGTGGCATGCGGCGGCGGCTCACCATCGCCCGCTCGCTGATGAACGAGCCCGATCTGCTGCTGCTCGACGAGCCGACGACCGGCCTCGACCCGCAGGCCCGGCACCTGTTGTGGGACAAACTGTTCCGGCTGCGGCAAAGCGGTGTCACGCTCGTGCTCACCACGCACTACATGGACGAGGCCGAGCAGCTGTGCAACCGGCTGGTGGTCATGGACGGCGGGCTGATCGCCGCCGAGGGATCGCCGGCCGAGCTGATCCAGCGGTATTCCACCCGCGAGGTCACCGAGCTGCGGCTCGGCCCGGACGACGATCATGAGGCATTGGCCGGCAAGGTGGCCGATCTCGCCGAGCGGGTCGAGGCGCTGCCCGACCGGCTGCTGCTCTACACCGACGACGGCGAGGCGGCCGCAGTCGCGGCGCACGAGCGCGGGCTAGCGGCGGCCAGCGTGCTGGTGCGCCGTTCCACCCTGGAGGACGTCTTCCTCCGGCTCACCGGGCGGAGCCTCGTTGATTAGGGTCTGTCACGTGCTTCCTGCTCGTCGCGAGCGGTGTTCAGGTGCGTGGGATGCGAGGCGGAGCAGGAGAGCTGTGGCGCACCCACTGCCGACGACGACAACGAAGCAGGTCGCGGGCCTGAGCGCCGCGCAGCAGAGCGTGGAATCCACGTGACAGGCCCTGGCATGATCGGCCGGCAGTACGACTACTGGGCCACCGCGTACCGGCGCACCTGGAAGGGCAGCGTCTTCTCCAGCTTCCTGCTGCCGCTGCTGTACCTGGCCGCGATGGGCGTCGGGCTGGGCAAGCTGGTCGACCACAACACGGGCGGCGCGGCGCTCGGCGGCGTCCCGTACCTGTCCTACATCGCGCCCGGCCTGCTCGCGGCCACCGCCATGCAGACCGCGGTCGGCGAGTCGACCTACCCGATCATGGGCAAGATCAAGTGGAACTACGTGTTCCACGCCATGGCGGCCACGCCGTTGCGGATAAGGGACGTCGTCGTCGGGCAGCTCGGGTTCATCGCGTTCCGGGTCGTCACGACGTGCGCCGCGTTCCTCGCGGTGGTCGCGGCGTTCGGGGCCATCCACTCGCCGCTGGGCATCCTGTGCCTGGGCGTCGAGCTGCTCGTCGGGCTGGCGTTCGCCGCACCGGTGTTCGCGATCGCCACCCGGATGGATAACGACGCCGGCTTCGCGATGATCTTTCGGTTCGGGGTCGTGCCGATGTTCCTGTTCTCCGGGGCGTTCTTCCCGGTGCGGCAACTTCCGGACGGCATCGAGTGGCTGGCCTACGTCACCCCGCTGTGGCACGGCGTGACGCTGTCGCGCGACCTCTGCCTGGGACACGTCGAGCTGGGTCCGGCGCTCGGGCACGTCGCCTACCTGTTGCTGTGGATCGCTGTCGGTACCGCCCTGGCGGTGCGAGGACTCACCCGGCGGTTGATCCGATGACGACGCTGGCGGTGCGCGTGGCGCCGCTGCCTCTGGTCCGGTCGGCGGGCTGGCGGCTGGTCGAGCGCAACTTCCTGGCCTACCGGCGCGCCTGGATCGTGTTCGTGTCCGGGTTCTTCGAGCCGGTGTTCTACCTGCTCTCGGTCGGGGTGGGCGTGGGCCACCTCGTCGGCCACCTGAACGTCGGCGGCACGACGGTGAGCTACACCGAATTCGTCGCCCCAGCCATGCTCGCCACGTCGGCCATGAACGGCGCGATCTTCGACTCGACGTTCAACATCTTCTTCAAGATGAAGTTCCTGCACCTGTACGACGCGGTGTTGTCCACCCCGATGCGCCCGTGGGACATCGCCGCCGGCGAGGTGGCCTGGGCGCTCCTGCGCGGCGCGTGCTACTCGACGGTGTTCGTCGTCGTCATGGCGTCGATGGGTCTGGTGCTGTCCTGGTGGGCGGTGCTGGCGCTGCCGGCGGCCGTGCTGATCGGGTTCGCGTTCGCCGGGGCGGGCATGGCCCTGACGACGTTCATGCGGTCGTGGCAGGATTTCGAGTTCGTCCAGCTGGCCATCCTGCCGATGTTCCTGTTCTCGGCCACGTTCTATCCGCTGTCGACCTATCCGGGCGCGGTGCAGTGGCTGGTGCGGATCACGCCGCTCTACCAGGGCGTCGACCTGGAACGCAGCCTGGTGCTGGGCGACGTCGACGCCTTGCTGCTCGGGCCGGCGATCTACCTCGCGGCGCTGGGCTGCGTCGGGATGTACGTCGCGTCGCGGCGCCTGGGTCACCTGCTGCTGAAGTGACTGGTCCTAGACTCACCCTCGTGGCTGGGCGTATCCGGGACGAGGACATCGCCGCCGTCCGCGAGAGGTCGCCCATCGCCGATGTGATCGGCGAGCACGTCCAGCTGCGCAACGCCGGTGGCGGCAACCTCAAGGGGCTGTGCCCGTTCCACGACGAGAAGTCGCCGTCGCTGTCCGTGTCGCCGGCCAAGGGGCTGTTCCACTGCTTCGGCTGCGGGGCGGGCGGCGACGTCATCCGCTTCGTCGAGCGCATCGAGAACCTCGGCTTCACCGAAGCGGCCGAGCGGCTGGCCGCCCGGGCCGGTATCCAGCTGCGTTACCTGGACTCGCCCGGGGTGGCGCCTCGCCAACCCGGCCAGCGGGCCCGGCTGATCGAGGCGCACAAGGTGGCCGCCGAGTTCTACGCCGAGCAGCTGCGGGCCCCAGAAGCCCGGGCCGCCCGCGAATACCTGACCGAGCGTGGCTTCGACGACGAGATCGCCGCCCGCTACGGCTGCGGCTACGCCCCGTCGGGGTGGGACGCGCTCACCAAGCACCTGCTGGCCCGCAAGTTCACCCCGGCCGAGCTGACCGTGGGCGGCCTGTCCCGGCAGTCCAGCCGCGGATCGCTCATCGACCGGTTCCACCGCCGGCTGCTGTGGCCGATCCGCGACGTCGGCGGCGACGTCGTCGGCTTCGGAGCCCGTCGGCTGTTCGACGACGACCCGATCGAGGCCAAGTACCTCAACACGCCCGAGACGCCCATCTACAAGAAGAGCCAGCTGCTCTACGGCGTCGACCTGGCCAAGCGCGAGATCGCCCGCCAGCACCGAGCCGTGGTCGTCGAGGGCTACACCGACGTCATGGCCTGCCACCTGGCCGGCGTCACCACGGCGGTGGCCACCTGCGGCACGTCGTTCGGCGCCGAGCACATCTCGGTGCTGCGCCGGTTGCTGATGGACTCCGATGCGTTCACCGGCGAGGTCATCTTCACCTTCGACGGCGACGCGGCCGGGATGAAGGCGGCCGAGCGGGCGTTCACCGACGACCAGAAGTTCATGGCGCAGACGTTCGTGGCCATCGAGGCGAACGGCCTCGACCCGTGCGAGCTGCGCCAGAAGGCGGGCGACACCGCGGTCAGCGACCTGGTCGCGCGCCGGGTGCCGCTGGTCGAGTTCGTGCTGCGCTCGACGGTGAACCGCTTCGACCTCGACACCGCGGAGGGGCGCGCGGCCGCCCTCGACCGGGGCGTGCCGCTCGTCGCCCGCATCAAGGATCGCGGCCTGCTCGAGCAGTACTCGCAGCTGCTGGCCCGTATCGTCGGCGTGCCCGATCCGGATCAGGTGCTGGCCCGGGTGCGCGGTCTGGTCCGCTCGGGCGGGCGACCCGAACCACCGCGCCGGGCCGCCCCGCCGGCGGTCGACGAGGCCGTAATGTCGGTCGAGCGCGAGGTGCTCAAGATCGCCATGCAGGTGCCCGCCGTCGCCGGTCCGACGTTCGACGCCCTGCCGGACGGCGCGTTCCTGCATCCCACGCACGTCACCTTGCGCCAGGGCATCGCTGCGGCCGGCGGGACGGCCGGCGCGGTGAGCGGCCCGGGCTGGGCCGGCGCGGTCGAGGAGCAGCTGCCCGACCTGCATGTGCGCGGACTCGTGCACGAGCTGGCCGTCGAGCCCCTGCATACCAACCTGCCGGAAGAGCGCTACGCCGAGCTGGTGCTGGCCCGGTTGCAGGAGATGGTGGTGTCCCGGCAGGTGGCGGCACTCAAGTCGCGGGTGCAGCGCATCAACCCGGAGGAGGACCCGGACGGGCACGCCCGCCTGTCGGGGGAGCTGTTCGCCCTGGAGATGCACCGGATCAAGCTGCGCGAACGGGCGAGTGGCGGCGAATGATCTTCCACCGGCGGGAGCGGCTGCCGGCCGAGTTGGTGGCGCTGCTCGACCAGGACGAGCGCGTCGTGGCCTGGGGGCGCAGCGACGAGGCCGTCGTGGCCGCCAGCAATCGCGGCCTGTGGGTGCCGGATGGCGGGACGTTTCGCCGCATCGGCTGGGAGCTCGTGGACAAGGCGGTGTGGCGCGACGGCGTCCTGACCGTCATCGAGGCCGAGCTGGTCGACGACCTGCTGCTGCGTGACCGGCCGCCCATCTATCTCCCGCTGACCGAACCGCGTGACCTGCCGCCGACGGTGCGCCGCCGGGTCGAGGCCAGCGTCGTGCGCTCGGAGGTGTTGCCGATCAGCGGGGGAGCGGCCCGGTTCGTCGCCCGCCGGGTGCCCGGCCGCGACGGCGTGAATTGGTGGGCCCGCCTGGAGCCCGGCACCCGAGACTCGGCCACGACTCGCGCCTCGGTGCGGGCCCGCTGCGATCAGCTGATGGCCGGCTGGCAGGCCGATCAGCCGCGGTAGCCGTTCGGGCCGGAGTCGGCGGGCGCCCCGGCGGGCTCGGCACCGTGCAGTTTGCCGCTCACCACGTCCTTGGCCCGGTGCCGCAGCTCGTCGACCTGAGCCTGTAGCACGCCGGCCGTCGACTGGACGGTCTGGCTACCGGCCAGGTTGCGGGCCACCCGCACGATCTGCTCGTACCGCTCGCGGCCCGCCCGCGCCCCGAGCACGTACCCGACCGCGGCGCCGACCAGCAGTGAGAGCTTCATGGTGTTCTCCTCGCTCGGCTGCCAGAACCTTCACCCTAACCGGTTAGCGTGAACGGATGGATCTTGCCGACCCGTCCGTTCCCACCATCACCGCGCACATTGTCGTCCGGGACGCGGCCCGCGCCGCCCAGTGGTACGCCGACGCGTTCGGCGCCGTGGAGGAGCGCCGGCTGGCCGTGCCCGACGGCCGGCTCATGGAGGTCGCCCTGCGCATCGGCAACTCGCCGCTGATGCTCGCCGACGAGTTCCCGGAGCTGGGCGTCGTCTCGCCGCTCACCGTCGGGAGCACGTACGGCGCCCTGCACATCGCCACGCCGGACGTCGACGCCGCCTGGGCCCGAGCCGTCGCCGCCGGCGCGCAGGTGCATCAGCCCCTGCAGGACGCGTTCTGGGGTGAGCGCACCGGCCAGCTGATCGACCCGTTCGGGCACCGCTGGGCGCTATCGCAGCATCTGCGCGACGTGCCGCTCGAGGAGCTGCGGGCCGCCGTGACCGCGATGTTCGGCGGCTGACCCGGTCGTCACATCGGGGGGTGGATACCCGGGTGGGTGGAGGCGCCGGGTAAGTTATCCTTGCTCGGCCCGGCCGCGAGGTCGCCTCGCAAGGGCCCCGGCAGTGCACGATCCCCCGTAGCTCAATTGGCAGAGCGTCCGGCTGTTAACCGGCAGGTTACTGGTTCGAGTCCAGTCGGGGGAGCCACCTCCAGGCCCGCAATTCCGGGGCCTAGTCTCTGTCCACGAGTACGATCCGGACATGGCCGACTCGAGAGCCACCAAGCGGACCG
>DATBER010000095.1:0-37465 GCA_036558905.1 Jatrophihabitantaceae bacterium
GTCAGCGGCGAGCGGCCGGCTTGATCGTCAGGGCCGGCTTGGGCTCCAGTCCGCGCAGGCCGTTCCAACCCAGGTTGACCAGGTGCGCGGCCACCTCCTCGCGCTTGGGCTTGCGCACCTCCAGCCACCACTGCCCGGTCAGCGCGACCATGCCGACCAGCATCTGCGCGTACATGCCGGCCAGCCTGGACTGCAGACCGCGCCGGTCGAACTCGCGGGCCAGGATGTACTCGACCTGCGAGGCGATGTCGTTGAGCAGCGACGAGAACGTGCCCGATCCGGAGACGACCGGCGAGTCGCGGGTCAGCACCCGGAACCCGTCCGTCTCGTCCTCGATGTAGGTCAGTAGGGCCAGCGCCGCCTGCTCGACCAGTTGGCGAGGATGCCCGGCGGTCAGCGCCGAGGTCACCCGGCCGAGCAGCGCCTGCATCTCGCGGTCGACCACCACGGCGTAGAGACCCTCCTTGCCGCCGAAGTGCTCGTACACGACGGGCTTGCTCACGCCGGCGCGCGACGCGACCTCCTCGATCGACGCCGCCTCGAAGCCCTTCTCGGCGAACAGCGACCGCCCGACGTCGAGCAGTTGCTCACGCCGCTCCTTGCCGGTCATTCGCACTCGGGGTCGCGCCTGCGATGCCATTCGGCCATCTTGCTCTCTCGTCGGGGCGGGCGTCGCCACGAATGCCGGCCCCACCTCGGTTTTGGTCACCAGGCCGGTCATATGAGACCTGGCGACCAAAACCGGGAGGCGGGCGGGGCCAACCCGGGAGCGAGCGCGACAAACCGGGGGCGGAGCAAGCCGGGGGGCGGTGCCCCTATGCGGCGCGCAGCTTGGCCAGCCGGTCCGGTTTGGGCCAGCGCACGTCGTGGACCCAGCCGAACTTCTCGAAGAACCAGATCAGCCGGGCCGACGTGTCGAGCTGGCCGCGCAGCACCCCGTGCCGGGCCGCCGTCGGGTCGGCGTGGTGCATGTTGTGCCAGCTCTCGCCGAAGCTCAGGATGGCCAGCGGCCAGAAGTTGGCGCTCTTGTCGCGCGATGCGAAGGGCCGCTCGCCGATCATGTGGCAGATCGAGTTGATCGACCAGGTCACGTGGTGCAGCAGGAAGATCCGCACCAGCGACGCCCAGAAGAACGCCGACAGCGCCCCCTGCCACGACCAGCTGATCAGCCCGCCGAGCAGCGCCGGAGCGAACACCGAGACGAGCACGCCCACGAAGAACCCGTCGCTGATCCGGCGTACGTCGCGGTCGGCCATGAGGTCGGGCGCGTACTTGTCCCGGTTGGTGTGCTCGATGTCGAACAGCCAGCCGACGTGCGCGTGCCACATACCTTTGGCCAGCGCGCCGGCGGTGTCGCCGTAGCGCCACGGCGAGTGCGGGTCGCCCTCGCGGTCGCTGAACGCGTGGTGCCGGCGATGGTCGGCCACCCAGCGGATCACCGGCCCCTCGATGGCCAGGCTGCCGGCGATGGCCAGCGCGAGCCGTAACGGCCGCCGCGCCTTGAACGACCCGTGGGTGAACAGCCGGTGGTAACCGACCGTGATGCCCAGCCCGGATACGTAGTAGAACGCGACGAACAAGATCACGTCGGTCCAGTCGAGGCCCCAGCCCCACGCGACCGGGATCGCGGCGACGAACGCCAGGAACGGCACGATCACGAACGTGTAGAGCATGAACTGCTCGCCGTGCTTCTTCGTGCCTTCCGTGGTCGGTTTGGGTCCGGACGCGGCCGGTGGCACCGGCGCCGGGCCCTCGTCGACCATGGTCATGTTTCGCCGCCTTTCCTGGATGCGTCCGAGGTGGAAGAAACGCCTGGTTACGCGAGCGTAACCTACGCTGCCGTAACCGAGCCACGGGCGTCGGCGTGCATTCACCGCCGGTAGGCTGACTGTTCGATGGCGCGCCAAGTGGGGGATGGGGTAATCGGCAGCCCGCAGGCCTTTGGAGCCTTGCAGTCTCGGTTCGAGTCCGAGTCCCCCAGCCAATCGCCCGGCCCGAAAACCTCTTCGGGCCGGCGTGCGAAGGTGAGCTCATGGACGACACCATCGACCGAGCCGCCGTCGAGCACACCTACGAGGTCATCCGCGGGCACGTCCGGCGCACCCCGGTGCTCGATCTGGACGGGGTGATCGTCAAGCTCGAGCAGTTGCAGCACGCCGGATCGTTCAAGGCCCGCGGCGCGATGGCCAACCTGCTGCTGCGCGACGTTCCGCCCGGTGGCGTGGTCGCGGCTTCGGGCGGCAACCACGGCGCAGCCATCGCGTGGGCCGCGATGACCCGCGGCGTTCCCGCGACGATCTTCGTCCCGACCGTGTCGTCGCCGGCCAAGGTCGCCCGCATCCGCGGCTACGGCGCGTCGCTGGTGGTGACCGGCGACCGCTACAGCGACGCCCTCGACGCGAGCCGCGAATGGTCGGCCCGGCACGAGGCGATGGAGGTACACGCCTACGACCAGCCGCTGACCATGCTCGGCCAGGGCAGCGTCGCCCTGGAACTCGCCGAGCAGGCGCCTGACCTGGACACGCTGCTCGTCGCGGTGGGCGGCGGCGGGCTGATCGGCGGCATCGCCGCCTACTACGCCGGAGACGTGAGGGTGGTCGGCGTCGAGCCCGAGGGCTCGCCCACCCTGAGCGACGCGCTGCGGGCCGGACGCCCGGTCGACTCGCGCGCCGACGGCATCGCCAGCGACGCACTGGCCCCGCGGCAGGTCGGCCAGCTCATGTTCCCGATCGCGCAGCGCTACATCGAGCCGGTGCTCGTCACCGACGACGCGATCCGAGCTGCGCAGGCGTCGCTGTGGGACACCGCCCGGGTGGTGGCCGAACCGGCCGGTGTCGCGGCCTACGCCGCCCTGCACAGCGGCGCCTACCGACCCGCTCCGGGCGAACGGGTCGGTGTCGTCATCAGCGGAGCCAACACCACCGCCGTCGACTTCGGCGCCTGACCCGCACCCTCAGCCCACGTGTGGCCGCTGGCCCGGCTCCTGGCGCGGCATGGTCTGGTCGCTCGTCGGCACGGTCGGCAGCGGCAGGTTGGCCGCCTCGTACTGCGCCAGGTTGTAGCCGCCGGTCGTGTCGGGCAGCGTCGGCGCGTGCCGGGCCGGCTCGTGGAACCGGAACGCCGAGGTCAGATCGCCCATGGCGCGGCGCCGGAAGTCGCTGATGTTCGGCTCCCTCACGCCGGTGACGCGCTCCAGGAACTGCAGGATCGAGGTGTGGTCGAACAGCTCCGAGCAGCCGCTCCGGGTAGGTCGTCCACGAGTAGACGTTGTTCGCCGCGCCGTTGTCCAGGGCCGGGCCGCCGAACTCGCCGTTCGGGTCGATCGTGCCGGTCATGCACACGTACCGGTTCGGATGCGTCGCGCCCATCACCGAGCAGAGGTAGGCGTCGCAGATCGTGAACGCGTCGGCCAGCGCGTACTGGAACGGGATGTCCTCGCGGGTGAAGTAGCCCATCGTGTACGGGCCGTTCTTGCCGTCCGAGGCGCGATGCGCGGGCAGCCAGTTGTCCTATGGCGCCGCCGTTCCAGGCCTGGTGCTGCACCGTCCAGGCGTGGCTCATCGACGGGATGGCCTGGGCCGCGCTGATGCGGGTGTTGAGCCGGTACGGCAACAGGTAACCGTCCGGTGTGGACGGATCGGGCTGGTAGAACCCCGGCTGGCCGAAGTAGTGGTCGAAGCTGCGGTTCTCGATGTCGGGCATCGAGGTCCTCTCGTCGCGGGGTCCCGTCAGCCCACCACCGCCCGGTGCCGCTGCTCGGTTCAACAGGTGAACAACTGCTTAATGCCGGCCTAACGCCGCAACCCGCTACGAATGCGACGCGCGGGATGTGCAGCAAGGCTGTGGAATGTGTCAGCGCTGCGAATCGAGCACGAGCTGATCGCCCAGCGGGCTGCGTAGGTAGAGCACGCTGCGCCCACTGCGGGCCCGGTTGAGCAACCCGGCCGCCCGCAGTACGCGCAGGTGCTGGCTGACCGCACTGGGCGACACGGCCAGTCGATGGGCGAGGTCGGTGGTGGACGCCGGCCGGGCCAGCAGGGTGAGCAGCCGCGCCCGCGCCGGGCCGAGCAGTTCGACCAGCGCCTGCTCGCTCGACGACGCCGGCACCGTCTCCCATACCGTGGCCCGGCCCCGCGCGGGGTAGGTGATCAACGGCGGCTCGTCGGCGCTGATGTAGGTGACCGCGCCCCGGCAGAACAGCGACGGCACGAGCGGCAGCCCGCGTCCGTCGATGTCGATCACGTAGTGCTGGTCGGGCAGTCGGTTGACGTACAGCACGCCGGCGTCGTCCCACCGCACCCGCCAGTCGAAGTCGGCGAACAGCGCTCGCGCCCCGCCGAGCGCGAGTTGCCGCGACCGGTGCACGATGTCGGCCTCCAGCACCGCCCGCATGCGCGGCCACCACGGCTCCAGGCAGGCCCGCCAGTACGCCCGCAGCCCGTCGACGATGCGGGCCAGTACGGCGTCCGGGTCGCCGGCGAGCACGGGCGGCAGCGGGTGGCCGGCGTAGGCCGAACGCAGCCCGTCGACCACCCGGTCGCGCGGCGTCGCCGCCACGATGGCCAACTCCACATCGAACTCGGTCAGCGGCGTGACCGGGCGCGGGGTGAGGAAGTCGGGGATCCAGCGGCGCGGCGACACCAGCGCGTCGAGCACCTCACTGTCCAGATCGCGGTAGCGATCGGCCATCGCCTGCCGCCACGGCAGGTGGAACGCCTGCCGGCCGGGCATCGACCACACCCAGAGGCTGAACGCCGTCTCCTGCAGCGGCGAGACCGCAAAGCTCGTCTCGGCCAGGTCGGCGATTTGGAAGCGCAACTCGATCATTAAGGGCAATGCTAAATCGTTGGGTTGACCGGCTCGACCCTATTCGGATGTAGCCGTGACCTCCCGCCTCGTGCCGCACGACCCGATGACGCGCCGACTCACCCTCGCCACGTTGGTCAACACGTTCGGCAACGGGCTGTTCATGACGACGAGCGCGCTGTTCTTCACCCGATCGGTGGGCCTGTCCGTGGGCCAGGTCGGCCTCGGCATGACGATCGCCGGCTGCTTCGGGGTGGCAGCGACCGTGCCGGCCGGGCACCTGGCCGACCGGTGGGATCCGCGCAAGCTGTTCGTGGTGCTGGCCCTGATCGAGGCAGCCGGCATGCTCAGCTACTCGCGGGTTCACTCGATGGCGACGTTCCTGCCGGCGGTCTGCCTGGTGGCCGTGGTCGACCGGGCCAGCTCGACGATCCGCGCCACCCTTATCGCGGTGGCCCTGCCGCCCGATAAGCGCTCGTCGACGCGCGCCTACCTGCGTGCGGTGACCAACCTGGGCATCGGGCTCGGCTCGGCGGTAGCCGCCGTCGCGCTGCAGATCGACACGCGTACGGCCTACCTGAGCCTGATCGTCCTGGACGCGGTGACCTTTGCCCTGACCGCGGCCGTGCTCGCCCGGTTGCCGCTGATCGCCAAGCCGGAGCCGGTCGAGCACGAAGACGGCGCCCGGCGGCTGCGCGCGCTGACCGACGCGCCCTACCTGACGGTCACCGTGCTGAACGCCATCCTGACCGTGCAGTACGGGATGCTCGAGGTGGGCGTGCCGCTCTGGGTGGCCGGGCACACGCATGCGCCGCGGGTCATGGTCTCGGTCGTGTTCCTGCTCAACACGGCGATGATCGTCTTGCTGCAGGTGCGGACCACCCGGCGGATCGACACCGTGCCGAGCGCCGGGCGGGCGGCCGGTCGCTGCGGGCTGCTGCTCGGCCTGGCCTGCCTGGTGTATGCGATGGCCAGCGGCGCCAGCGTCTGGCTGGCCGTGGTGATCTTGGTCGTGGCCGGCATCGTGCAGACGTTCGGCGAGATGCTGGCCGCCGCGGCCGGCTGGACACTGAGCTACGACCTGGCCGCGCCCGACGCGCCTGGCGCCTACCAAGGCGTGTTCACCGGCGGATTCGCCGCCGGGCAGATGCTCGCGCCGCTGGTCGTCACACTGACCGCCATCCATCTGGGGCGGCCCGGCTGGGTCATCCTGGCCGTGGTGTTCGCCGCCGCGGGCGCCGCGATGGCCCCGGCCGCGCGCTGGGCGCTGCGCACCCGGGTGGTCGTCACCTCCGGAACGGGTTGAGCGTGCGCACGCCGGTGCTTGCGACGTCGCCTGTGTAGCGGGTGACCAGCGTCCAGTCGTGCACGAGCGCCGTCGCGGCCAGCAATCCGTCGACCGGCGGCACCGGGTCGGGAACGCCGAGCCGCCCCCAGCAATCCGCGATCTCTGAGGTGATCGGCACGATCCGTCGTCCGTAGCCGGCTACGAGGTCGCCCAGCCAGTGGTCCATTGCCGCGGCCGCGGCATCGTCCCTGCGCCGCCGTCGACGCTCAGCCCACCGTCGCAGCTCGCCGAGCGTGAGCACGCTGACATGTCGTTCGTGGGGGGACGTGTCGGCCAGCCACTCCAGCACCGATCGATCCGGACGGCGCTTATGGATCTCAGACACCACGTTAGTGTCGAGAAGATAGGTCACGGCGCGTCGTCGAAATCGATCTCGCGCGGCAGGTGCAGCGTCCGCTCGGCGATGATCTCGTCCAGCTCCGCGGCCAGCTCGTCGCTCTTCAACCCCCGTAGCAGCGGATCGTCGAACTCCTGCGGACTGTGCAGCCGGCGGAACTCTTCGATGTCGATCACCACGGCCACCTCCTCCCCGTGCCGCGTCACGAACTGCGGCCCGTCGTCGTGGACCTTGCGGAGCAGCTCGCTGAACTTCTGCTTGGCCTCCTGCACCTGCCAGTGCGCGTCCACTGCCATGTCTAGACAGACTAGTCATACTCTGGCGCTGACGCTATCGCCGGAGGCGGCATCTAGGCTCACTGCTGTGGCCCACTTCGCTCGCCCGGTCGCTGTCATAGTCCTTGCCGCGGGTGAGGGCACCCGCATGAAATCCGCATCACTGCCGAAGGTGTTGCACGGCTTCGCCGGGCGCACCCTGCTCGGTCACGTGCTCGCCGCCACGGCCCCGCTCGAGGCCGCGCATACCGCCGTGGTGATCGGCCATCGGCGCGACGCGGTGCGCGAGCACCTGGCCGAAACCGCCCCCGACGCCACGCCTGTCGTGCAGGAGCAACAGCACGGCACCGGCCACGCCGTGCGGGTCGCGCTGGAGGCCATCCCGGCCGACGAGGCCGGCGCGGTGGTGGTCGTCCCGGGCGATGCGCCGCTGCTCACGCCGGCCACCTTGCAGGCGCTGCTGGACGAGCACGAGTCGTCGAGCGCGGCGGCCACCGTACTGAGCAGTATCGCGCCCGACCCGACCGGCTACGGCCGCGTCGTCCGCAACGGCGCCGACGTCGAACGGGTCGTCGAGCACCGCGACGCCACCGAGGCCGAGCGCGCGATCACCGAGGTCGCGGCCAGCGTCTACGCCTTCGACCACGCCCGGCTCCGTGAGGCCCTCGGCAAGATCACCCGCGACAACTCGCAGGGTGAGGAGTATCTGCCCGACGTCGTGTCGATCCTGGTCGCCGACGGGCAGACGGTCCGCGCGGTGATCGCCCCGCACGACGAGACGGCCGGCGTCAACGACCGGGTGCAGCTGGCCGCCGCCGGGCTCGTTTACAACGCCCGGCTGCTCGACGCGCACATGCGGGCCGGAGTCACCGTCGTCGATCCGGCCACCACCTGGGTCGACGCCACGGTCACGATCGCGGCCGACGCCACGTTGCTGCCGTCGGTCGACCTGCACGGCACGACATCGATCGACCCCGACGCCGTGATCGGACCGCAGACCTCGCTCACCGACACCACCGTCGGCGCCGGCGCCACCGTCGAGCGGGCCGTGTGCCGCAGCGCGACCATCGGGGCCGGCGTGACGATCGGCCCGTTCGCCTACCTACGCCCCGGCACGGTCCTGCACGACGGAGTGCACATCGGCACCTACGTCGAGCTGAAGGCCAGCGAGGTCGGCGCCGGCACGAAGGTCCCCCACCTCTCCTACGTGGGCGACGCGACGATCGGCGAGCAGACCAACATCGGCGCGGCCACCGTGTTCGTCAACTACGACGGGGTGGCCAAGCGGCGCAGCACGATCGGTAATCATGCGCGTACGGGCGCCGACAACATGTTCGTGGCGCCGGTGCACGTCGGCGACGGGGCCTACACCGCCGCCGGTGCGGTGATCACCAAGGACGTCCCGCCCGGCGCGCTGGGCCGGTCAAGCGCACGCCAGGAAAACGTGTCAGGCTGGGTATTGCAGAAGCGACCAGGCACCGCCGCCGCGGACGCCGCCAGGCGAGCTGACGAAGCGAACGGGGAGGCTGAATGAGCGAGCAGCGCAGCGACGAGCGAACCGTCCGCGAACCGCGCGCGACCGCGAATTCGGGGATCAGCGCTCGCGCGAAGAGCAGGGTGGCACTGTGACGAACAGGCATCTGTCCGCGCGGAAGACACTGGTCGTGTTGTCGGGCCGGGCCTACCCCGAACTGGCCGACGAGATCGCCTCCGAGATCGGCATCACCGTCACCAGCACCACCGCGCGCGACTTCTCGAACGGCGAGACGTTCATCAAGCCCGACGAGTCGGTGCGCGGCAGCGACGCGTTCGTGATCCAGTCGTACACGACGCCCATCAACAAGTGGGTCATGGAGAGCCTGATCCTGTGCGACGCGCTCAAGCGCGCGTCGGCCAAGCGGATCACAGTCGTGGCGCCGTTCTACCCGTACGCCTGCCAGGACAAGAAGCACCGCGGCCGCGAGCCCATTTCGGCCCGGCTGATCG
Organism: Jatrophihabitantaceae bacterium; assembly: GCA_036558905.1. Classification (GTDB taxonomy): domain Bacteria; phylum Actinomycetota; class Actinomycetes; order Mycobacteriales; family Jatrophihabitantaceae; genus DASXRA01. The sequence continues at coordinate 8,753 of DATBER010000095.1, forward strand.
CAGACCTGTTCAAGACGGCCGGTGCCGACCGGCTGATGGCCATCGACCTGCACACCGCGCAGATCCAGGGCTTCTTCGACGGCCCGGTCGACCACCTGTTCGCGCTGCCGTTGCTGGCCGACCACGTCAAGCGGAAGTACTCGGTCGGCGACCTGACGGTGGTCTCGCCCGACACCGGTCGGGTGCGGGCCGCCGAGCAGTGGGCCGATCGGCTGGGCGGGCGTCCCATCGCGTTCGTGCACAAGACGCGCGACCCCGACGTCGCCAACGAGGTCGTGGCCAACCGCGTGGTCGGCGACGTCGCCGGACGCACCTGTCTGCTGATCGACGACATGATCGACACGGGTGGTTCGATCACGCAGGCGGCCGAGCTGCTGTTCAAGAGCGGCGCCACCGACGTCGTGATCGCCGCGACGCACGGCGTTTTCTCGCCGCCGGCCACCGACCGGCTCAAGAACAGCCGGGTCACCGAGGTCATCGTCACCAACACGCTGCCGGTGCGCCCGGAGCAGGAGTTCGACAAGCTGACCGTGCTGTCGATCGCCCCGATGATCGCCCAGGCGATCGTCGAGGTCTTCGAGGACGGCTCAGTCACCAGCCTGTTCGACGGCCGCAGCTGAGATCTGTGCGTCTCGCGCTGCTGATCCCCGGCCGGCTGCCCGTTCATCAGTCGTTGCTGGCGTTCGCCGAGGAAGCCGTCGAACGCCGCGGCGGCGAGGTCCACCGCATCTGGTGGTCACCGCCTACCGACCGCCCGCTCGAGCAGCTGCCCGCCTGGGTGTGTCACCAGGTGGCCCGGACACTGGACGACCTGCGCGATGTCGCCGCCGACGCCGTGCTGATCGGCAAGTCGCTCGGCTCGCTGGCCGCGCCGGTGGCGGCCGAGCGCGGACTCGCGGCCATCTGGCTGACTCCGGTACTGCACAAGGACGTCTTCGTACGCAGTTACGAGAACGCCACGGCGCCGCGGCTGCTCGTCGGCGGGACGGCCGACCCGATGTGGGACGGCGCGGTCGCCCGACGACTGTCCGAGCACGTGTGCGAGATCCGCGACGCCGACCACGGGATCTTCGTGCCCGGGCCGTTGGCCGAGTCCGGCCGGGCGCACGGTGTCGTTGGCACCGCGATCGAGCGTTTCCTCGACGACGTGGCCTGGCCGCTCCGCCCCACCCCTCCCCCCTCGTGATCAACAGCGAGAAATGGCCGCTGGAACAGCCACTTCTCCCTGTTGATCAAGGAAACGACTCAGCAGGCTTTCGTCCAGGAGCACTCCAGGTCGGGGCCCCGTCGCTCGGCCGACGTGCGGGCCGGCGGCACCGTCGCGGGAGCCACCCGCACCGACGCCGCGTTCGGACCGCCGTAGCTGGCCAGGGTCACGCCGACCGCGTCCTCGATGGACGTAACGCTGCCGGGCAGGAAGTCGTTGCTGATCATCGAGAAGACGAGCGGCTCGCCCGCGGCGTCCGTCACGTAGCCGGACAGCGCGCTGACCGCCGTCATCGACCCGGTCTTAGCGTGCATGTTGTTGGCCGCCGGCGTGCCCCGCATCCGGTTGCGCAGCGTGCCGCCGGTGAACCGGTCGGCGTTGCCGGCGATGGGCAGCGCGTTGTACCAGTCCTGGTACCAGGGCATGCTGCGCGCGGCGATCAGCAGGTTGGTGATCTGCTGCGGGGTCAGCAGGTCGGCCCGCGACAGCCCCGAGCCGTCGACCATGCGCAGCTGCGACGTGTCGACGCCCAGCGACGCGGCGTGGTCCATGATCACCTGCGCGCCGGCGTCCCACGTGCCTTCGCCGTCGACCTTCTTGCCCATCGCCTTGGTCAGGTGCTCGGCGTGCATGTTGTTGCTCAGCTTGAGGAATGGCGTCAGCAGCTGGGTCAGCGTCATCGAGTCGTGCGCGGCGACGGGATGCGTGCCGGCCGGCGTCGCCCCGGAGGAGGTGCCACCGACTACGCGAACGCCGTGGGCCTGCAGGTCGTCGCGGAAGATCGACGCGACGAGCTGAGTGGGCTCCCACACGGTGCACCAGATGTCCTCGCCGCTCGAGTCGGCCGGGATGCTGCCGCTGACGTCGATGGTGTTGTTGCCGTGCCGGCGCACCGCGTCGGCGGTGTCGTCCGAGCCGGCGGCCCCGGTGGTGGCCGATCCGACCAGGTGCACGTAGTGGTTGGCCGGAACCACCGACACCTTGGCGGGATCGCCAGCTGCCGTCCCGGGCGCGATGTGGACGATCACCGTGCCGGCGTCGTAGTCGGTGTTGGGCGCGACGGTCAGGGCCGAGATCTGCGCGTCGTAGTAGTAGGGCTCGTCGTCCCAGGCCCAGAACGGAGCCAGCCGGGTGTCGTCGAAGTAGGTGTCATCGGCGACCAGGTTGCCCATGACGGTGCGCACGCCCGCGTCGGCCACCTGCTTGGCCAGGGCGTCGTAGTCCGGTCCGAGCATGGTCGGGTCGCCGGTGCCCTTCAGGTACAGGTTGCCGTGCAACACGCCGTGGTTGGCCTCCGCCGACGCCTGGACGCTCGTCGTGAACCGGTAGTCGGGGCCCAGCACGTCCATCGCCGCCGTCGAGGTGAACAGCTTGCCGTTGGACGCCGGCAGCAGCCGTTCCTGGGCGTTGTGCTCATACAGGACGTCGCCGGAAGTCGCGTCGCGGACCTCGAGGCCGACCTGGGCCCCGGCCAGCGCCTGGTTGGCCAGGAGTCGGTCGAGGTCGGCGCCGAGCGCTGACGTCGACGACGGGGCGCTTGCGGCCTGGGTGAGCGGGACGACGGCCAGTGCCGTCACGGCGATGGCCGCGGCCGTCGCAGATGCGATACGTCGGGGGATGTGGACAGACATGGGCGCTCCGGGTGAGACGGCGGCGATTCGGGTTGTACCGGGCAGATTAGGGTTGGCGTCGGTCGGGGGCAACGGACCGCGGTGCAATACGCACCCCGTGTGTCGATCCGACTACAGTGGCTCCGACTCGCCGTAGCAGCCGACATCCGGAGGGCTCGTGTCAAACTCCGACCCGCAGGACGAGGCCACGCAGCAGCGCCCGTGGTCCGAACCCAGCGACGCGCCGGCGTCCGCGCCCGATCCGGAGGAGGAGGCGCAGGCGGCCCCCAGCTGGCTCGGCTATCCGGCCGAGTCGACCGAGTACACGGTGCCGCACACCTACACCGCGTCCGGCTACGCCGACGAGGAGGCCGACGAGCCGGGGCCGGACCAGTACGTGTCCCCGCCGCCCCCGCCGGCCGAGCACTACGCCGCCCCGCAGTACTACGACCCGCCGTCGGCCGACGTGCCGGCCGGAGCCGGGATGGTGCCCCCGCGGGCCGGCGCCCGGCCGCCCGCTCCGCCGGCCGACACCCACCCGACCGATGAGGTCCCGCCGGCGCCGCCGCAGCAGCCGGCTGCGGCACCGCCCGAATATCCGGCCCATTACCCGGCGCCCAACCACCACCCCGGCCCGTCCTACCCGCAGCAACCGCAGCCGGGGGCGCCCGGCCAGACGTTCTGGCCCCAGGCGGCGCCCGCTGCGCCGGCACCCGCCGCACGGCCCGCGGCTGCCCCGCCGCCGGCCGCACCGCCGCCGCCGGCCGCCGGAGCGCCGCCGCACGAGTCGCCCCGGCCCGAAGACCTGCTGGTGCCCGACCGCCCGTCGATCTCCGACGCGCCGGCCACCTGGGGCTGGCGCGGCCGGATCAACAAGATGTCCGCGGGCGCCATCAAGCCCAAGGCCAAGCCGGCCGAGCTGGGACATCGCAAGGCCGTCCTCGACATCCAGCACGGCTTCTCCCGGCCGATGACGGTCGTCGTCATCCAGCCCAAGGGCGGAGCCGGCAAGACGCCGACCACGATCGGCCTGGCCGCGGCGCTCGGCGCTCACCGGGGCGGCTACGTCGTCGGCTGGGACGACAACGAGACGCGCGGCACCCTGGCCGTCCGCACGGTCAACCGGGACAGCCAGCGCACCACCGTCTGGGACTTCCTGGGCGCACTGCCTTCGTTCGAGCGCCTCGACGCGCGGGTAGGCGACCTGAGCTACTACGTCCGCTCACAGGGCGAGGCGTACTTCGACGCCCTGGTCAGCGACGACCACCCCGGGAACATGGCCCAGATCGGCGAGGAGGAGTTCCGCCGCATCCACGCGGTGCTGCAGCGCTTCTACCGGATCATCGTCATCGACACGGGCAACAACGTCCGCTCGCCCAACTGGCAGGCCGCGGTGAACGCCGCCGACGTGGTGGTCATCCCGTCCACGTATCAGCGCGACGTCGGGTACAGCGGCTCGTGGGTGCTCGACCACCTGCTGCAGACCGGCCGCGAGGATCTGGCCGAGCACGCGGTCACCGTGCTGACCGCCGCCGACCCGACCATCGACGGGAAGGTCCGCCACGAACTGCAGCGCCACTTCAGCGCGCGTACGCAGAACGTCGTCGAGATTCCCTTCGACGAGCACATCGCTACCGGCGGGCCCATCCACTGGGCGAACCTGGACGATGCGACCCGCCGGGCCTACACGCAGCTGGGCGCCATCGTGGTCAGCGCTCTCGTGCGGCGCGACCTGCCGCAGCGATAGCAGCGAAGGCGGTCACGTCGAGGGTCTCGCCGCGCGCGGTCGGATCGACTCCGGCTTGGCGCAACACCGCCTCGGCCGCGGCCGCCGATCCGGCCCAGCCGGCCAGCGCCGAGCGCAGCATCTTGCGCCGCTGCGCGAACGCGGCGTCGACCAGTGCGAACACGTCGGTCCGGTCGGCGCCGGTCGGTGGCTCACGCCGCTCCAGCCGCACCAGACCGGAGTCGACGTTGGGCACCGGCCAGAACACAGCGCGGGGCACGGGGCCGGCGCGTCGGGCCGATGCGTACCAGGCCACCTTGACGCTCGGGACGCCGTAGGCCTTCCCACCCGGCGACGCGGCCAGCCGATCGGCGACCTCGGCCTGGACCATTACCAGCCCGGTGCGCAGCGTCGGCAGCAACTGCAGCAGGTGCAGCAGCACCGGCACGGCCACGTTGTAGGGAAGGTTGGCCACCAGGGACGTGGGCTGCGGATCGGGCAGCTCGGTGAGGCGCAGCGCGTCGGCGACGACGACGGTGAGCCGATCGGCGACGTGCGGGGCCCGGGCACTGACCGTGGCCGGCAGCGCGGCGCCGAGCACCGGGTCGACCTCGACGGCCACCACCCGCGCGCCGACCTCGAGCAGACCCAGAGTCAGTGAGCCCAGTCCCGGGCCGACTTCGAGCACCACGTCGTCCGCGTTGACCTCGGCCGTGCGCACGATGCGCCGGATCGTGTTGGCGTCGTGCAGGAAGTTCTGGCCCAGCGACTTGGTCGGCCGCACCCCAAGCTGTACAGCCAGGCTGCGGATCTCGGCGGGGCCGAGCAGCCGCGGATCAGTAGTAGCCGTTGGCTTGCCAGAAATCCCACGCACCGCACGGGGTGTCGTACCGGCCGGCGATGTAGTCCAGCCCCCACTTGATCTGCGTGGTCGGGTTGGTCTGCCAGTCGGCTCCGTACGCCGCCATCTTGTCGCCGGGCAGCGCCTGCGGAATGCCGTAGGCCCCGCTCGGGTTCTCGGCGTTGACCCGCCAGTTGCTCTCGTTCGTCCACATCTGGAACAGGCAGCTGAACTGGTCGTCGCCCCATCCGCGCTGCGCGGCGAGCTTCTTGGCAATGGCCTGCGCCGAGCCGGGGTCGACGGTGATCGGCGGCGGGCCCGGCTTGGGCTTGGTGCCGACGTGCACGACCGCCGGGATGGGCTTGACGGTGACGACACGCTTGACGATGGCCTTGCCGACCAGCTTGCCGTCGACGTATGTGACGGCCGTGGTCACGGACTCGACGCCGTTCTTCCCGTTCTTGACCAGCTTGCTGTCGCCGACGTACATGGACGCGTCGTTGACCTTGGTGGTCGGGAACGGCACCGGGTGGTTCTTGACGATGTTGTTGCTCTTGACCCGCGTGACGTCGATGGTTTCGCCGTCGCGCAGTGGCGAATTGGCGACCGCGGAGAGCAGGTCCTGCCGCCCGACGGCGATGCCCAGCTCGCGCAGCAGCACAGCGACGGTCGGGGCCGTGGTCGTGACCGTACGCGCGTGTCCGTCGGCGGTGACGACGATGTGCTTCGGGCTGCGCACGTCGATGGTGGTCGGCGACAGCGGCAGCCGCTTGTCCCGGGACACGGACGAGAAGTCGGCGTCGGAGTAGCCGAGCTGCGAGAGCGCGTCGGCGACGGTGGGTGCAGTGACCCAGATGCTGCGCGGGATGCCGTCGACGTTCAGGTGCAGCAGGCGCCCGCGGCGCAGCACGATCTGGCTGCCGTTGTGCACGCGAGCGTTGAGGCCGGGAGCGACGACGTCGTGCTGACCGACCGGGTAGTGCGCGACCTGCAGGACTCCACGGACGTTGCTGGCAACGGTGTGGATCTTCTGGTTCTCGCCGTCGACGCGGATGGTGACGGTCTTGTCGACGTTGGCCCAGGCGACGGTGGCGCCGACGACGCCGGCGAGTACGGCCGCGTACAAGCCGTACTTCATGCTGCGACGCACAAACAGTCTCCTATCCGCTAATCGCGTTTTTGCGATTCCCCCGCAGCACGAGGCAAGACCCTAGCGTGCCCTCTCGGCAAAGGCCAATCCCGGCACCGCGCGTCGCGTGTCGACGACGCGCAGTACCGGGATTGTTGTTTCGCCCGGGTTAGCGGGACTACAGATTGGCCCCACAGACCGGCCACGGGCTGGAACCCCGGGCCGCGTAGAGGCGGTTCGCCACAGCGATCTGCTGCTCACGGCTGGCCAGGTCCGCGCGTGGCGCGTAGGCCCCGCCACCGTTGGACAGCCAGGTGCTGTAGTCGAACTGCAGGCCGCCGTAGAACCCGTTGCCGGTGTTGATGTGCCAGTTGCCACCGGACTCGCATTGCGCAACTGCGTCCCAGTTCAGGCCGCTGGTGTTCGGCGGAGGCGTGGCACCGCCACCACTACCGCCACCACTACCGCCACTACCGCCAGTGCTGGGCGGCGGCGACGGAGCCGGACGCTCCTTGGTGCCGACCTTCTCGATCTTCGACAGCGGCGCAGTGACCGTTCGGCTGGACACCCGGGTCTTGCCGACGAGCTTGCCGTCGATGTAGACGACCGAGTACTGCACGGCCCTGACACCGGGCTTGCCGTCGCGGACAACGGTCGACTCGTCGTTGTACATCGACGAGTCCTGCTGGGTGGTCGTGGAGAAGCCGAGCGTCTCGTTCTGGGTCACGGTCTTGCGAACGATCCGCTGCAACAAGATCTTCTCGCCGTTCCTCAGCACGGCTGTGGGCTTGAGGGAGAGGCGATCGCCACGGTTGACCTTGATGCCCAACTGCGTGAGCAGATCGCCCACGGTGGCATCGGTCGTCGTGACCGTCTGCTTCTTGTGGTCGTGAATGACCAGGATCTGCTTCGGCGAGCGGATCTCGATGCTCGTCGGCGACAGCGGAAGTCGCCGGTCGCGCGAGACGGACGTGAAGTCCGCCGTCGTGTATCCGAGTTGCGCGAGGGCGTCGGCCACGGACGGTGTGGTCACCCAGATGTCGCGCGCTTGCCCGTCGACCGTCAGGTGCAACAACCGCCCCCGCTTGAGGACGATCTCGCTGTGGTTGTGCAACTTCGTTGTTGCTGCCGGAGCCACTACGTCGTGGACACCGACCGGGTATCCCGCCTTCTGAAGGGCGGAGCCCACGGTCTTCGCCGTGGTGTGGATCTGCTTCGACTGACCGTCGATCTTGAGATTCACGGCCTTGCTGTCATCGGTGCTCGCCCAAGCGACTGTTCCACCGATGACGCCGGCTAAGGCAAAGCCGGCGACGCCGTAGATGACGCTGCGACGCACTTAGGGGACTCCTCTCCTCGTTCGCGCTCGCTTTCGAACCGACGACCCAGCCTGGAATGACTCCAAGCAAAGTCACCGGACGTTAACGGCGCGTTCGAGGACCCTCCAAGTCCACGGCCAGTAGTGGACATGAGTTTTACGTTAAGTCGAACCCAAAAAACGTGTCCCCGGTCTGTGCCACTGACACACCGAGCTCGGCCGCATCCAGCTGCTGCAGGGCGGCCATGGTCAACAGCGTTTGCCCTAGTAGATATGGGCTATTGGGGCGACCACGGAATGGGTGAGGCGCGAGGAACGGTGCGTCCGTTTCGACTAGGATTTGATTCGCGTTAACTGACGCGGCCGCTTCTCTCACCCCTGGCGCGTTTGTGAAGGTGACCACTCCGGCGAAGGAAAGGACATATCCGGCGTCGACGCACGCCCGCGCCATCTGTACATCTCCGGAGAATGCGTGGAAAACGACCCGCTCAGGTGGGCCTTCCTCGGCCAGAATTCGCAGAACGTCGTCGTGCGCGTCGCGGTCGTGGATCATCAACGGCTTGCCGACTCGTTTGGCCAGATCGATGTGCCGCCGGAAGTGTTCGTGCTGCTCGGCCGGCGTCGTCCGATCCCAGTAGTAGTCCAGCCCCGTCTCCCCCACGGCGACCACGCGCGGATGGCGGGCCAGCTGCTCGAGTTCGGTGTAGTCGGCGTCGGTCAGGCCCGTGACCTCGGTGGGATGCACGGCCACAGCGGCGTAGACGTCGGGGTGCTCGCCGGCCGCCTGCACGCACCACCGCGACGAGGCCATGGTGTCCCCCACGGTGATCACCCGGGTGACGTTGACCTTGCGGGCGTCGGCCAGCACGTCGGCGACGAACTCGCGGGTGGGCACCAGGCCGGCCCGCTGCGCCATCGCGTCGAGATGGCAGTGCGCGTCGAAGATCGGCGCCGGCAGCGGGTCGGGCAGCGGCGGCGCCCCCTTGCGGTTTTGGTCACCAGGCCGGTTATTCGGGACCTGGTGACCAAAACCGGAGTCAGGCACCGGCTTCGGCGCTCAGCCGGGCCAGCTCCTCGTCCACCACGGACGGGTCGAGCTTGGTGAACACCGGCGTGGGCGGCGCGACGGGCCGGCCGACCGCGATCGGCGTCGACTGCCAGCGCGCCCCGGTGTCGTAGTCGCCGGTCAGCACGTGGTACGAGGGCGAACCCGGGGCGGTCGGCTCGTCGACCTCGACCAGATCGGGCATTGCCGCCCAGGCGCCCTCGCCGCCGAGCAGGGCGTGCACCTTCGACGACGACGACGGCAGGAACGGCGTGAGCAGCGTCTTGCAGTCGTCGACCACCTGCAAGGCCACGTGCAGGACGCTCGCCATCCGGTCCGGGTCCTCGGTACGCAGCTTCCAGGGCGCCATGTCGGACAGGTACTTGTTCGCCTCGCCGACCACGCGCATCGCGTCGGTGATCGCCGCCTTCTGCCGCGACCGGGCCAGCAGCTGGCCCACGCTGTCGAATGCGGCCCGCGCCGAGGCCAGCAGTGTTTGGTCGGCGTCGGTGAGCGCACCCGGAGCGGGTATGGCGCCGAGGTTCTTGGCGGTCATCGACACCGTGCGGTTGACCAGGTTGCCCCAGCTGGCGACCAGCTCGTCGTTGTTGCGGCGCACGAACTCCGACCAGGTGAAGTCGGTGTCCTGGTTCTCCGGGCCAGCCACCGCCAGGTAGTAGCGCAGCGCGTCGGCGTCGTAGCGCGACAGCATGTCGCCGACGTAGATCACGACGTTGCGCGAGGACGAGAACTTGCGGCCCTCCATGGTCAGGAACTCGCTCGACACGATCTCGTGCGGACGCTCGAGCACACCGAGCCCACCCGGCGAACCGCCGCGGTCGCCCTGTCCCGAGTAGCCGAACAGCATGGCCGGCCAGATCTCGGCGTGGAAGACGATGTTGTCCTTGCCCATGAAGTGATAGGCCTCGGGGCGCTCACCGTCCGGCCCGGGCTGCCAGAACGGCCGCCACGCCTCGGGGTCGCCGGTGCGCTCGGCCCATTCGATGGACGCCGACAGGTAACCGATCACCGCGTCGAACCAGACATAGATCTTCTTGTCCGGACGGTCGCGCCAGCCGTCGAGCGGCACTGGCACGCCCCAGTCGAGGTCGCGGGTGATCGCCCGGGGCTTGAGGTCGTCGAGCAGGTTGAGCGCGAACCGCTGCACATTGGGTCGCCAGGTCGTCTGGCCCTTCAGCCAGTGGCCGAGCGTGTTGGTGAAGGCCGGCAGGTCCAGGAAGTACTGCTCGGTCTCGACGAACTGCGGTGTCTCGCCGTTGATCTTGGAACGCGGGTTGATCAGGTCGACCGGGTCGAGCTGGTTGCCGCAGTTGTCGCACTGGTCGCCGCGCGCGCTCTCGTACCCGCAGATCGGGCACGTTCCTTCTATATAGCGGTCGGGCAAGGTGCGCCCGGTCGACGGGCTGATGGCCCCGAGCTGCGTCTTGGGAAACACGTACCCGTTCTTGAGCAGGCCGAGGAACAGCTCTTGGGTCGTCGCGTAGTGGTTCTTGGTGGTGGTGCGGGTGAACAGGTCGTAGGACAGGCCCAGCTTCTGCAGGTCCTTGGCGATCACCAGGCTGTACCGGTCGGCCAGCTCGCGGGCGCTGACGCCCTCGCGGTCGGCCTGTACCTGGATCGGCGTGCCGTGTTCGTCGGTGCCGCTCACCATGAGCACGTCGTTGCCGGTCAGCCGTTGGTAGCGGCTGAACACGTCGGACGGGACGCCGAATCCGGCGACGTGGCCGATGTGTCGCGGCCCGTTGGCGTACGGCCAGGCCACAGCAGTCAGGATGTTCGCGCTCATGCCACAAAGCCTAGTGAGGGCGCCGAATCGGAATGCGGTCAGCGCTTGGCCGCGACGACGGCGTCGAAGACGTCCCGTTTCGGGATGCCGTGGGCGACGGCCACCGCGGCGATCGCGTCCTTGCGGGGTTCGCCGGCCGCCTCGCGCGCGGCGACCTCGGCGGCCAGGTCGGCCGGTTCCGGAGCGGCGGCCGCTGACGCCGGGGCGCCGCCGACGACCAGGGTGATCTCGCCGCGGACCTCGCCCTGGGCCCAGGCGGCCAGCTCGGCCAGGGGGCCGCGGCGCACCTCTTCATATGTCTTGGTCAGCTCGCGGCAGACCGCGGCCGGCCGGTCGGCGCCGAACGCATCGACCAGATCGGCGACGGTGGCGGCCAGCCGGTGCGGCGCCTCGAAGAAGACGAGCGTGCGCGGTTCGCCGGCCAGGGCAGTCAGCGTCCGGCGACGCTCGCCCGGCCGTCGGGGCAGGAAGCCCTCGAAGCAGAACCGGTCGACCGGCAGCCCGGACACGACCAGCGCCGCCGTGACCGCCGACGGTCCGGGCAGCACCGTGACCGGCATGCCGGCCTCGACGGCGGCGGCCACCAGCCGATAGCCCGGGTCGGACACCGACGGCATGCCGGCGTCGGTCACCACCAGCACGTCGTCGCCGGCCTGCAGGGCGTCGAGCAGCGCCGGCACCCGCGCCGACTCGTTGGCGTCGAAGAACGAGAAGATGCGCCCGGACGGCGTCACCCCCAGATCGGCGCACAAGCGGCGCACCCGGCGGGTGTCCTCGGCGGCGATCACCGGGGTGGACGCGAGCGCCGCCGCCAGCCGCGGAGAGGCGTCGCCCGGGTCGCCCAGCGGCGTGGCCGCGAGGACCACGCGACCTCCGCTCATGACCAGACCCTACGATCGGGGCCGTGACGGCGACCGCGGAGGCACCCCCGCACGCGGCCGAGGTGACGCCCGAGCCCGACCGTCCGGTGCCGGCGTCGCTGCAGCCGTGGCGCGATCCGGCGCCCGCGATGGGCTGGGCCGTCACCGCCCTGGTCACCGCGATCGCCGCGTTCACCCGCCTGTGGGCCCTCGGCTTCCCGCACGGCAAGAGCTTCGACGAGGTGTACTACGCCACCGAGGCCCAGGAGATGCTGCGGTTCGGGTACGAGGACAACCGCGGCTACATGTTCATCGTGCATCCGCCGCTCGGTAAGTGGCTGATCGGGTTCACGTCGTGGATCTGGGGCAACAACGAGGTCGGCTGGCGGGTCGCCCCGGCGGTGGCTGGCATCGTCAGCGTCATCCTGATCACCCGCATCGCCCGCCGGATGTTCCACTCGAACCTGTTCGGCGGCATCGCCGGGCTGCTGCTCGCACTCGACGGCGTGTCGGTGGTCCAGTCGCGGGTGGCCCTGCTGGACATCTTCTTGCAGGTGTTCATCCTGGCCGGGTTCGGAGCCCTGGTGCTCGACCGCGACCAGATGCGCGGCCGGCTGGCCCGGCTGGTCGGCGCCGGCGTCGACCTGACGGGCGGAGTGCCGACCCTGGGCCCGCGGCCGTGGCGGCTGGTGGCCGGCCTGATGCTGGGCCTGGCCTTGGCCGTCAAGTGGTCGGCGTTGTCCTTCTACGTCGCGTTCGCACTGCTGAGCCTGGTCTGGGATCGCGGGGCGCTGAAGTCGGCCGGCGTGGTCAAGTCGTGGCGCAACGCCGCCCGGCGGTCGTGGATAGGCGCGATCGGCAGCCTGCTCGTCGCACCGCTGGCCGCGTACCTGATGAGCTACCTGGGCTGGTTCGCCGGCGAGAACTCGTGGAACCGGCACTGGGCCGACACGCACTCGGCCAGCGGTCACATCAACCTGCTCGGCCTGCACATCCCGTTCTGGTGGGGCTGGGTGCCCGCACCGATCCGGTCGCTCGGCGACTACACCCTGCACGCCTACCGCTTCCACGAGACGCTGTACGCCCCGCACCCGTACGGCTCCAAGCCATGGAGCTGGCTCGTGCTGGGCCGGCCGGTCGACTACTACTACGACGGCAGCGGGCACGGGTGCGGCTCGTCGCAGTGCGCCCGGGAGATCCTGCTGATCGGCACGCCGCTGATGTGGTGGGCCTTCATCCCGGCGCTGTTGTGGCTGATCTGGCACTGGCTGACCACCCGCGACTGGCGGGCCGCCGTGGTGTGGGTGGCCTTCGTGGCCGGGTGGTTCGTGTGGTTCCCCGACCTCAAGCGGACGATGTTCCTCTTCTACATGACGCCGCTGGTGCCGTTCCTCATACTCGGCGTCACGCTCGGGCTGGGCGTCCTGCTCGGGCCGGCGGTGCCGCAGACCCGCAATTACCTCGCCCATCTGGCCGGCGACCGGCGCCGACGGTGGGGGGCGCTGGCCGTGGCCGGCTACCTGGGCCTGGTCATCGCCGACTTCGCCTGGATGTGGCCGCTGTTCACCGCCGGCCTGCTCACCCAGGACGAGTGGCATGCGCACATGTGGTTTCCGTCCTGGATCTGATGGGTACGGATGACATATGTCGTTCGCAGCCAAACTCCGCCGGGCTCCGGGGCGGGTAGCAACCGGGGCATTCATCCTGGAACAGGGCCTCGGCAAGCTCCAGGCCGACGACGAGACCGCCAAGCACCTGCACGACGCGGCCACCAGTGCCTACCCCGTCTTCGAGAAGCTCGATCCGAAGACGTTCACCAAGCTGCTCGGGACGGGCGAGACTGCGCTGGGCACCGCCCTGCTCTTGCCGCTCGTCCCGGCCCGCTTCGCCGGGCTGGGCCTGGCCGGGTTCGCCGGCGGCCTGCTCGGGTTGTGGTGGCGCACGCCGAGCATGCACGAGCCGAACAGCCCGAGGCCGACTCCGCAGGGCGTTCCGATCGCCAAGGACTCGTGGATGCTCGCGATTGGCGCCGGCCTGGTCGTCGACGCCCTGACCGCACGTGGTTCGGAGCGCCGGGTGGCCCGCAAGGCCGAGCGCCGGGCCCGGCGTCAGGCCGAGCGTGAGGCGTCCGCCGAGTAGTCCGCGACTTCTGCGACCGCGCGGCCTTCGGTTGACCGCTGTCCTTAGTGGACGGTGATCGTCACCGTCGCGGTGCTCGTGACGGCCGGCAGCTTGGTGGTGTCGATCGCCAGATACTCACCGTCGTCCTGCTGGCCGTCGGCGGTGGCGACACACCCTCGACCTTGTCGTGGCCGAAGAAGCCACTCGACGGGTCGAGCTGGGTGAGCAGGCTGCCCAGGTCGACGTCGAGGGCGCTGGCCACCGGCTTGATGTCGACGGCGGCCAGATCGGCCAGCGTCTTGGCGATGTCGGCGGTGCCCACGAAGGCCTCGATGGACTTGCCGTCGACAAAGCCGCCCGCCCTTGGTCGCGTCGTAGTCGGGGCCGGCCGGGCCGACGTCCGTGGCCCCGCGCAGGTCGATCTTCACCAGCTTCTTGAACGCACCCGGCTCGAAGCCGCAGCCGGCGGTTCCGGCCGGTTGTTGCCGATCTCCGGACGTGACGGCCCACCTCCTCCCGGACGCCGGTCCGCTGACAAATAAGCAAGCACGCTTGCTTTTTTTCGGGTCGGGTGTCAGCCTCGAACCGTGCTGCGCATCGGCAACGCGTCCGGCTTCTACGGCGACCGGTTCGCCGCCGTCCGCGAGATGCTCGAGGGCGGCCAGCTCGATGCGCTCACAGGCGACTACCTGGCCGAGCTGACGATGCTGATCCTCGCTCGCGACCGGGCGAAGGACCCCGGCACGGGCTACGCCAAGACCTTCCTGCGCCAGCTGGAGGACAGCCTAGGCCTGGCCGTCGACCGCGGCGTCAAGATCGTCACCAACGCCGGCGGGCTGAACCCGGCCGGGCTGGCGGCGGCAGTACGCTCGCTGGCCGCCCGGCTGGGCGTCGACGTCCGGGTGGCGCATGTCGAGGGCGACGACCTGCTGCCGCGGGCCGCCGAGCTGGGTTTCGGCGATCCGCTGGCTGCCAATGCGTATCTCGGCGGCTGGGGCATCGCGGCCTGCCTCGCGGCCGGGGCGGACGTCGTCGTCACCGGTCGGGTAACCGACGCCTCGCTGGTGGTCGGCCCGGCGGCGGCGCACTACGGCTGGGCACCCGACGACTACGACCAGCTGGCCGGCGCGGTGGCGGCCGGGCACGTGATCGAGTGCGGCACGCAGGCGACGGGCGGCAACTACTCGTCGTTCACGTCGATCGCCGACCTGCGGCGGCCGGGGTTCCCTCTCGCGGAGATCGCCGCCGACGGCTCGAGCGTCATCACCAAACACCCCGGTACGGGCGGCGCGGTGACCGTGGGGACCGTAACCGCGCAGCTGCTGTACGAGGTGACCGGCGCGCGCTACGCCAACCCCGACGTCACGCTGCGACTGGACACCGTGACGCTGTCCGACGACGGGCCGGATCGCGTGCGGCTCGCGGGCGTTCGCGGTGAGGCGCCGCCGCCGACTCTGAAGGTGTCGCTGAACACCCTGGGCGGGTTCCGCAACGAGGTCGAGTTCGTGCTGACCGGGCTGGACATCGCGGCGAAGGCGGATCTGGTGCGCTCGCAGCTCGACTTTCCCGACGCCGAGTGGATGCTGGTGCGCACCGACCGCCCCGACGCGCCGTCCGAGGAGCAGGCCAGCGCGCTGCTGCGTTGCGTGGTGCGCGGCGCCGACCCGAAGACGGTCGGGCGGGCGTTCTCGAACGCGGCCGTCGAATTGGCGCTGGCCAGCTACCCGGGCTTCCACCTGACCGCCCCGCCGGCGGACGCCTCGCCGTACGGACTGTTCGAGCCGGGCTACGTCGATGCCGAGCTGGTGTCGCATGTTGCCGCTCTGCCGGACGGGTCGCGGTCGGCGATCACGCCGGCTCCGTCCACGCGTCCACTCGAACCGGTCGACGAGCCTTCGGTGGCCGCGTTCGCCGCCGGCCCCACGCGGCCCGTACCGCTAGGTACAGTCGTCGACGCGCGCAGTGGCGACAAGGGTGGATCGGCCAACGTGGGCGTATGGGTCCGCGACGAGGCAGCCTGGCCCTGGCTGGCGTCGACTCTGACGGTCGCGCGGCTGCGCGAGCTGCTGCCCGAGGCGGCTGATCTGCCGATCGAGCGGCACGTGCTGCCCAACCTGCGCGCGGTCAACTTCGTGATCGACGGCCTGCTCGGGCGCGGTGTCGCATACAACGCCCGGTTCGACCCGCAGGCCAAGGCGCTCGGCGAATGGCTGCGAGCGCGCTACGTCGAGATCCCCGAGACGTTGCTGTGAACGCCTTCGCGACGCCGGAACGGCAAGCCCTGCGCGAGACGGTGCGTCGGTTCGTCGCGTCGGACGTCCTGCCCCATCAGGACGAGTGGGAGCGGGTCGGCTCGTTGCCCCGGGAGCTGCATCGACGGGCCGGGTCGCTGGGCCTGCTCGGCGTTGCGTACCCGGAACCAGTTGGTGGCGGGGGCGGCGATCTGATCGACGCGCTGGTCGTCTGCGAGGAAATGCACTACGCCGGCGCATCGGGCGGGGTGTTCGCGTCGCTGTTCACGTCGGGCATCGCGCTGCCGCATCTTGTCTCCGTCGGGGATCCGGCGCAGGTCGAGCGCTGGGTTCGCCCTACCCTGCGGGGTGAGCTGATCGGGGCGCTGGCGATCACCGAGCCGGACGGCGGCTCCGACGTCGCGTCGATCCGCACGAGCGCCAAGCGCGACGGCGACGACTACGTGGTGAACGGGGCCAAGACCTTCATCACCTCGGGTTGCCGGGCCGACTTCGTGGTCACCGCAGTGCGGACCGGCGACGCCGGCGCCCATGGAATCTCGCTGATCGTGATCGATCGCGACACGCCCGGGTTCACCGTGTCGCGCCGCCTGGAGAAGATGGGTTGGTTGGCCTCGGATACAGCCGAGCTGTCTTTCTCGGACGTGCGCGTGCCGGCGGCCAACCTGGTCGGCGCCGAGAACGCGGGGTTCGCCCAGATCGCACGGCACTTCCTGTCCGAGCGGCTGGCCCTGGCGGCGCAGGCGTACGCCGGGGCGCAGCGGGCGCTCGACCTGACCGTGGCCTGGTGCCGGGTCCGCGAGACGTTCGGTCGTCAGCTGCTCAGCCGCGGCACGGTCCAGCACACGCTGAGCGAGATGGCCCGGCGCGTCGACGTCGCCCGCACGTACGGGCGCTCTGTGGCCGCACGGTGGGTGGCCGGCGAGACGGATCTGGTCGCCGAGGTGTGCTTCGCGAAGAACACCGCCGTCGAGGCCGGCGCCTGGGTGGTCGACCAGGCGGTACAGCTGCACGGCGGGCTGGGCTACATGCGTGAGGCCGAGGTCGAGCGGCAGTACCGAGACATGCGCATCCTCTCCATCGGCGGCGGGACGTCGGAGATCCTGGCCGGCCTGGCTGCTCGCCGTCTGGGGTATGTGTCATGACCCTGATCCGACTTCGACCCCCGAACCGTCGTTTTCAACCGGCCAAAGGGACGCGTCGGGGGTCAAAGTGACGACGCTGCGCTCGACCCTGGACGCCGGCTCGGCCGAATTCGCGGCCAACCGGGACGCCATGCTGGCCAAGCTGGCCGAACTCGACGCCGAGCACGCCAAGGCGATCGGCGGCGGCGGTCCCAAGTACGTGGACCGGCACCACCAGCGGGGCAAGCTGCTGCCCCGCGAGCGCATCGAGCTGCTCGTCGACCCGGACTCGCCGTTCCTGGAGCTGTCGCCGCTCGCCGCCTGGGGCAGCGACTTCGCCGTCGGCGCCAGCATCGTCAGCGGCATCGGCGTCGTCGAGGGTGTCGAGTGCGTGATCGTCGCCAACGACCCGACCGTACGTGGGGGTACGTCGAACCCGTGGACGCTGCGCAAGACACTGCGGGCCAACGACATCGCTATGCAGAACCGGCTGCCCCTGATCGGGCTGGTCGAGTCGGGCGGAGCAGACCTGCCGACGCAGAAGGAGATCTTCATCCCGGGCGGGCGGGCGTTCCGCGACCTGACCCGGCTGTCGGCCACCGGCATCCCGACCGTCGCCCTGGTGTTCGGCAACTCCACCGCCGGCGGGGCCTACGTGCCGGGCATGTCCGACCACGTCGTCATGATCAAGGAACGTTCGAAGGTGTTCCTCGGCGGACCGCCGCTGGTCAAGATGGCGACCGGCGAGGAATCCGACGACGAGGCGCTGGGCGGGGCCGAGATGCACGCCCGCGTCTCCGGGCTGGCCGACTACTTCGCGGTGGACGAGCTCGACGCCATCCGGCTCGGCCGGCGCATCGTGGCCCGGCTGAACTGGCGCAAGGCCGGTCCGGAGCCGGCCGTGCCGGTCGAACCGCGGTACGCCGAGGGCGACCTGCTCGGCATCGTGCCGTCGGATCTGAAGGTGCCCTTCGATCCGCGCGAGGTGATCGCCCGCGTCGTCGACGGCAGTGACTTCGACGAGTTCAAGCCGCTGTACGGCCCGTCGCTGGTCACCGGCTGGGCGCGGGTGCACGGCTACCCGGTCGGCATCCTGGCCAACGCGCAGGGCGTGCTGTTCAGCGCCGAGTCGCAGAAGGCCACGCAGTTCATCCAGCTGGCCAACCACACCGACACGCCACTGCTGTTCCTGCACAACACCACCGGCTACATGGTTGGCAAGGAGTACGAGCAGGGCGGCATGATCAAGCACGGCGCGATGATGATCAACGCCGTCTCGAACTCGACCGTGCCACACATCTCGATCCTGATGGGCGCCTCGTACGGGGCCGGCCACTACGGCATGTGCGGGCGGGCGTACGACCCACGGTTCCTGTTCGCCTGGCCTAGTGCCAAGTCCGCGGTGATGGGCCCGGCTCAGCTGGCCGGCGTGCTGTCCATCGTGGCCCGGGCCGCGGCGGCCGCGCGTGGCACGCCCTACGACGAAGACGCCGACGCCGCGATGCGCACCGCCGTCGAGAACCAGATCGAGGCCGAGTCGCTGCCGATGTTCCTGTCCGGGCGGCTCTATGACGACGGGGTGATCGACCCCCGTGATACCCGCACCGTCTTCGGCCTGTGCCTGTCGGCGATCCACAGCGCGCCTGTACAAGGCACGTCGGCCTTCGGGGTGTTCCGGCCGTGATCACCTCCGTCCTGGTCGCCAACCGCGGCGAGATTGCCCGGCGGGTGTTCCGCACCTGCCGCGCGATGGGCGTGACCACCGTGGCCGTCTTCTCCGACGCCGACGCGTCCGCCCCGCACGTGGTCGAGGCCGACGCCGCCGTGCACCTGCCCGGCAACGCGCCGGCCGACACCTACCTGCGCGCCGACCTGATCGTCGCCGCGGCGCAACGGGCCGGCGCCGACGCCGTCCATCCCGGCTACGGGTTCCTGTCCGAGAACGCGGCGTTCGCTCGTGCGGTCATCGAGGCCGGCCTCACGTGGGTCGGCCCGCCGCCCGAGGCCATCGAGTCGATGGGCCGCAAGGTTGAGGCCAAGAAGCTGATGGCCGCCGCCGGAGTGCCGGTGCTGGACGAGGTCGACCCGGATTCCGTCACCGAGGCCCACCTGCCCGTGCTGATCAAGGCGTCGGCCGGCGGCGGCGGTCGGGGCATGCGCATCGTCCGCACGCTGTCCGACCTGCCGGTGCAGTTGGACAGTGCGCGCTCCGAAGCGGCGTCGGCGTTCGGGGATCCCACCGTCTTCTGCGAGCCCTACCTCGAGGCCGGCCGGCACATCGAGGTCCAGGTGATGGCCGATCAGTACGGCACGGTATGGACGGTCGGCGAGCGCGAGTGCTCCATCCAACGACGGCACCAGAAGGTGCTCGAGGAGGCGCCCTCGCCGCTGGTCGAGCGCACGCCGGGCCTGCGCGGCCAACTGTTCGACGCGGCGCGCGCAGCGGCGACGGCCATCGGCTACGTGGGCGCCGGCACGGTCGAGTTCATAGTCGGCGCCGAGAGCCGGTTCTTCTTCCTGGAAACGAACACCCGGCTGCAGGTCGAGCATCCGGTCACCGAGTGCACGACCGGGCTGGACCTGGTGCACCTGCAGCTGCAGATCGCCGACGGCGCCCGGCTGCCGGCCGCTCCCCCGGACACCGACGGTCACGCCATCGAGGTACGGCTGTACGCCGAGGACCCGGCTCGCGACTGGCAGCCCCAGAGCGGAATCGTGCACCGATTCGACGTGTCGGGTGAGGGCATCCGCGTCGACTCCGGCGTGGTCGACGGCTCGCTGATCAGCCCGTTCTACGATCCGATGCTGGCCAAGGTCATCAGCTGGGCGCCGACGCGGGACGAGGCCGCGGCCGCCCTGGCCGGGGCTCTCACCCGGGCGAGGATCCACGGGCCGACGACGAACCGCGACCTGCTCGTCAACGTGCTGCGCCACCCCGCTTTCCGAGCCGGCGACACGGACACGGGTTTCCTCGACCGGCCCAGGCTTCGCGAGCCGGCGAGGACAGATCGAGATCTCGCCGCGCTGGCCGCCGCCCTGGCCGACGCCGCTACGCGCCGCACCGGATTCCCGTCGGGCTGGCGCAACGTGCCGTCACAACCGCAGCGCAAGCAGTACGAGGGAGTTGACGTCGAGTACCGGCTTACTCGCGACGGGTTGGTCAGCGACGCCCACCCTGACGTGCGCCTGGTCGAGGCGACTCCGAATACAGTCGTGCTGGATATTGGCGGAGTTCGCCGACGGTACGAGGTGGCCGCCTATCCGGACCTGGTCTGCGTGGACGAGCCGCGCGGCACCGTAACGTTGAGGCCGATCGAGCGATTCCCCGATCCAGCCGCAGAGGTGGCCGCCGGGTCATTGTTGGCCCCGATGCCCGGCACGGTCGTCCGCGTCGCAGTCTCGGCGGGCGACCAGGTAGGACAAGGCCAGCCGCTGCTCTGGCTCGAGGCGATGAAGATGGAACACACGATCACCGCGCCGGCCGCTGGCGTCGTCACCGAGTTGCCGGTCAGGGCCGGCCAGCCCGTCGACGTCGGCACCGTTCTGGCGATCGTGCAACCCTCGGCCGCCTCAGACGGCCCGGAGTTGCACGATCGGGAAGGGGAGCAGGGATGAGTTTCCGAGAATCCGACGAGCGGCGCGCGCTTCGGTTGGCCGTCGCCGATCTGGGCCGCCGATACGGCCACGACTACGTGGTGCGCCAGGTCCGCAAAGGCGAGCCGCTCGACGAGTTGTGGCACGAGGCCGGCAAGCAGGGCTTCCTCGGGGTGAACCTGCCCGAGCGCTACAGCGGAGGGGGCGGCGGCCTGTACGACCTGTCGCTTGTGCTCGAGGAGCTGTCGACCGCCGGCTGCACGCTGCTGATGATGGTGGTGTCGCCGGCCATCTGCGGCACGATCATCGCCCGGTTCGGCACTGACGAGCAGAAACAGCGCTGGCTTCCGGGAATCGCCGGCGGCGAGCGCATCATGGCGTTCGCCATCACCGAGCCGGATGCCGGTTCCAACTCGCACAAGATCACCACTACGGCCCGCCGCGACAACCGGGACTGGGTGCTCAGCGGCCGCAAGGTGTTCATCTCCGGGGTCGACCAGGCCGACGCCGTGCTCGTGGTGGGCCGCACCGAAGACGCCCGGACCGGCAAGCTCAAGCCCGCGCTCTACGTCGTGCCGACGGACGCGAACGGATTCGAGTACCGGCCCATCGACATGGACCTGGCCATGCCGGACAAGCAGTTCATGCTGTACCTGGACGACGTCCGGCTGCCGGCCGACGCCCTGGTCGGCGCGGAGGACGCAGCGCTGCTGCAGCTGTTCGCCGGGCTGAACCCCGAGCGCATCATGGCCGCCGCGTCGTCGATCGGACTGGGCCGCTACGCCCTCGACAAGGCGGTGAGCTACGTCAACACCCGCGAGGTGTGGGGCCGGCCGATCGGAACGCACCAGGGCCTGGCTCATCCGCTGGCCCAGATCAAGATCGAGCTGGAGCTGGCCAAGCTGATGATGCAAAAGGCAGCCACGCTGTACGACGACGGCGACGACATGGGAGCCGGCGAGGCGGCCAACATGGCCAAGTACGCTGCCGCCGAGGCCGCGACGCGATCCGTCGACCAGGCGATCCAGGCGCACGGCGGCAACGGGCTGGCCAGCGAGTACGGCCTGGGAACGCTGCTGGCCGCGTCGCGGGTGGGCCGCATCGCCCCGGTGAGCCGCGAGATGATTCTGAACTTCGTCGCGCAGAACACCCTGGGAATGCCGAGGTCCTACTAGGGCATGTCTCCTTACTCCATGCTCTGCTGCGCGGGGTCGAGGCACGCGAGCTGCTGCGTTGTCGTCGTCGCCGATACAACCCCGGTATCGGACTCCTCCTCCGCCTTGCATCTCACGCACCTCAACCCCGCTCGCGACGAGCGGGAGCAAGGAGACACGCCCTGATGATTCAGTTCAGCGTCGATCGCGGCATCGCCCGCATCGCCCTCGACTCGCCGCACAACCGCAACGCCCTCTCGTCCGCGTTGATGACCGAGCTCGAGCAGCGACTGGCCGAGACGGGCACCGACGACGACGTCCGGGCCGTCGAGCTCACCCACACC
Source organism: Jatrophihabitantaceae bacterium (assembly GCA_036558905.1). GTDB lineage: Bacteria > Actinomycetota > Actinomycetes > Mycobacteriales > Jatrophihabitantaceae > DASXRA01. The sequence goes on from DATBER010000095.1 coordinate 30,885, forward strand.
GGCGGCACGTTCTGCGCCGGCGCCGACCTGACCGAGGCGCGCGCGGGCGGAATGGCCGAGGGCACCAAGCGCGTCATCGCCCTGCTGCGGCAGATCGTCGAGCTGTCCAAGCCGGTCGTGGGCAGCATCGACGGACACGTCCGGGCCGGCGGCCTGGGCCTGGTCGGCGCCTGCGACATCGTGCTCGCCGGCCCGGCCAGCACGTTCGCGTTCTCCGAGGTCCGGCTCGGCCTGGCCCCGGCGATGATCTCGCTGACCACGCTCCCCCGGCTGACCCCGCGGGCGGCCAGCCGCTACTACCTGACCGGCGAGACGTTCGACGCCCCGACGGCCGCGCGCATCGGGCTCGTCACCGAGGCCGTCGACGACATCGATGCGGCCACCCGAGCCGTGCTCGACGCGCTGCGAAAGGCATCGCCGCAGGGCCTGCGCGAGACCAAGCCGATCACCACCCGAGCCGTCCGGTTCGACGACGCCGACGCCCTGGCCGAGCAGTCAGCGCGGCTGTTCGCCTCCGACGAAGCCCGCGAGGGCATGACGTCGTTCCTCGAGAAGCGCCCACCGCGATGGGCGCAGTAGCGATCCGGGAGCCGCAGCAGGACCGCAGCCGGGCCACCCGCCTGCGGCTGCTCGAGGCCGCCCTCGACCGGTTGGCCGAGCTGGGCTGGACGCGTACGACCGTCGCCGTCGTGGCCGAGCACGCCGGGGTGTCCCGCGGCGCCGCCCAGCACCACTTCCCGACCCGCGAGTCGCTGTTCACCGCCGCCCTGGACCACATGGCCGACGTGCGCCTGGCCGAGGTGCGCCGGCGCGGGGCCGATCTGCACGGCAGCACCGAGGCCGTCGTCGAGATGATCGTCGGCTTCTACACCGGGCCGCTGTTCCGGGCCGCCGCCCAGGTCTGGGTGCAGGCCGCCGCCGACGAGTCGCTGCGGGCCCAGCTCGTGCCGCTCGAAGCGCGGCTGGCCCGCGAGACGCACGCGATCGCGGTCGAGCTGCTGGGCGTGGACGAGTCATGCCCGGGCGCGCGCGAGACCGTGCAGGGCCTGCTCGACATGGCCCGCGGGCTGGGCCTGGCCAACCTGCTCACCGACGACTCCAAGCGCCGCCGGCGGATCGTCCGGCAGTGGGCGGCCATCCTCGACGACGTCCTGCCTCGCTAAATCCGGGCCCGGCTAAGACCGCCGACCCGGGGGCTGACGCGCACGGCCGCCCGGCGTATATTGGCAGGCCACACCCCACTCACGAGCCATCCCTCCCGGCTCGTGAGTGGGGTGGCCAGTTTGTAGGGCGATTGAGAGGACGAGCATGCGGATCGAGGGCAGCGTCGCTGTCGTGACCGGCGGAGCTTCCGGACTGGGCCTGGCCACCACACAGGCGCTGACCGCCGCCGGGGCCGGTGTCGTCATCGTCGATCTGCCGGGCTCCGACGGCAAGCAGGTGGCCGCCGACCTCGGCGCTACGTTCTCGCCCGGCGATGTCACCAACGAGGACGACATCGCCGCCGCCCTCGACGCCGCCCGGCAACTGGGCCCGCTGCGCATCGCGGTGAACTGCGCCGGCGTGGCCGACGCCGCCCGGGTGGTCGGCAAGCACGGGCCGTTCCCACTGGCCACGTTCCGCAAGGTCGTCGAGGTGAACCTCATCGGCACGTTCAACGTCATCCGACTGGCCGCCGAACGCATCAGCGCCGCGGACGAGGTCGACGGCGAGCGCGGCGTCATCGTCAACACCGCCTCGGTGGCCGCGTTCGAGGGCCAGATCGGCCAGGCCGCCTACTCGGCCTCCAAGGGCGGAGTCGTCGGCATGACGCTGCCCATCGCGCGCGAGCTGGCGGCCGCCAAGGTCCGGGTGGTCACCATCGCGCCGGGCCTGTTCGAGACACCGATGCTGGCCGGCCTGCCCGACGAGGCCAAGCAGTCGCTCGGCGCCCAGGTGCCGCATCCGTCCCGGCTGGGCCGCCCGGCCGAATACGCCGCACTGGTCCAGCACATCCTGACCAACCCGATGCTCAACGGCGAAGTGATCCGCCTCGACGGGGCCATCCGGATGGCGGCCCGCTAGCCCGGTCAGCGCGGCTGCGTTGATTGACGCGGCCGTTGACCGGGTATGACGCATATGCACCACGGGCGGGGGCACGTCGTCGGGAATCGGAGGAATGGTCGATTTGACGCGCGGGCCGGCGCCCCAGCCGGCCCAGAAGTCACAGCAGAGTTCGGGTTTTCGCGCTGACATCGAGGGTTTGCGGGCCGTCGCGGTCGGGCTGGTCATCCTGGATCACCTCGCCGGCTGGCCGGGCGGCGGATTCGTCGGCGTCGACGTCTTCTTCGTCATCTCCGGGTTCCTCATCACCGGCCTGTTACTGGACGAGACGCGGCACCGGGGCCGGCTGTCCATCCGCGGCTTCTACGCGCGACGAGCCCGACGCATCCTGCCGGCCGCGCTGACCGTGCTCGCGGCGGTCGTGGTGGCAGCCCATCTCGTCTTTCGGGCCGACCGGGTCCGGCAGACCGTGACCGACGTGACCTGGGCGCTCGGCTTCTCCGAGAACGTTCACCTGGCCCGGGTCGGTACCGACTACTTCCAGGCCAACCGGCCACCATCGCTGGTGCAGCACTTCTGGTCGCTGGCTGTCGAGGAGCAGTTCTATCTCGTCTGGCCGCTGGTCATCCTGATCGTGCTGGCCGTGGCCAAGCGGCTGACGCTCTTGCTCGGCGTCATCGCGGCCGCCACCGCCGCGAGCTTCCTGCTCGCGCTGCGGCAGACCGGCCACAACCCGACCGCCGCGTACTTCTCGTCGCCGGACCGGGCCTGGGAGCTCGGCGTCGGCGCGCTGATCGCCGTGACGGCCGCGGCGTTCCCGAACGCGGCTACCCGGTGGCCGATCGCCCGTGGGCCGGCCTGGCTGTTCGGGCTGGTCGGCATCGTGGTAAGCGGCTTCGTCGTGCCGGACGGTCCCGGTTTTCCGGCACCGTGGGCCGCGCTGCCGGTCGCGTCGGCCGCCCTGCTGATCGCCGCCGGCCTCGGCGGACCGGTCGGCGTCTGGGGCATCGCGCTCACCAACCGGCTGAGCCGGTACGTGGGCCGCATCTCGTACTCGCTGTATCTGTGGCACTGGCCGGTGATCCTGGTCGTCGTGGCGCTGGTCCCCCATCCCTGGCCGATGAAGTACTCGATCGCCGTCTTCGCGATGTTCGGGCTGTCGATCGCCAGCTACCACTTCGTCGAGACGCCGCTGCGCCGGTTGCGCCTGCGCCGCCGGTCGGCCGCACCACGGCGGCCCGCAGCCCGCCGCCCGGCGCTGGCTGCTGTCGGCTGCCTGGCCATGGTGGTCGTGCTGTCGGTACTGGTGCCGGGACAGCCGCCCCCGTCGTTCGCGACGGCCGCCACCGACGCCCCGCCCGGGCTGGCCACGTCGCGGCCCTACGTCGCCCGACCAGGGCCACCTCTCGCGACTGCGATCAACCAGGCGCTCAAGGCCCGCAGCTTCCCCGACTTCAGCCCGCCGCTCGACCAGCTCGGCACGGCCCGCGACCACTGGGGCGACTGCGACGGTGCGACGGACGTCAGCCGGTGCACCTTCGGCAGCACCGACCCGCACGCCCGGGTGGCCGTCGTGATCGGGGACTCGGTCGCGATGAGCTGGCTGCCCGGCATCGACCAGGCCCTCGCGAGCGAGGGGTGGCGGATCTACGGGTTGACCCTCGAGGCCTGCCCGGCCGCCGACCTGCCGATCCACAACGTCCAGGGCGTGCACGACTCGGACTGCGACCGCCGCCACGCGTGGGTCAAGGCGCAGACCACCCGGCTCGACCCGCAGCTGGTCATCCTGGCCAGCACCGACGACACGCTCAGCCGGATGGACGACGGCAGCACCGGGGCGCAGGCGAGCGCCGAATACCGGTCCGCGCTGCAAGACACCATCCAACAGCTGCGTCCCGGACCGGATCGGCACGTGCTTACGCTGTCGCCGCCCCCGCTCGCGACCGACGTGGCCAAGTGCGACACGGCCGGCTCGACCCCGGCCGACTGCGTCCGGCAGATCAGCAACCGCTGGATCTCGTTCGCCCAGGCCGAGCACGCCGCCGCGGTCGCGACGCACACGTCCTACAGCGACACGCATCTGTGGTTCTGCAACAGCGCCGGATACTGCCCGGCGTTCGTCGGTTCGACCCTGGTGCGGTGGGACGGCCAGCACGTGACCGACGTCTACACGCGCACCCTGGCCGACAAGATCCGCCGCGTGGTCGACCGGGCCACACACCGCCGGGCCGGATGACTTACCCGAAGTCGCTCGGCTGGAAATCCTTCGGCTCGACGAGCACCAGCCAGTTGCCGGACGGGTCGCGAATGATCGCCTCGACGCCGTAAGGACGATCTTCCTGCTCTTGCACGACCGGCACGCCCTTCGCGCTGAGCTCCTCGAACGTCTTGCGACAGTTGTCGACGCGGAGGCCGAGGCCGCCCCACTGCCCGGTCTCGAGCTGCCGGCGCAGGAAGTCGGCCGCATCGGGAGTGAGCGGCGGGCCGGGCGTCATCAGGGTGACCTCGAGCTCGGGTTGATCGGGGTGATTGATCGTCACCCAACGGAAGCCCTCGCCCAGCATGATGTCGGTGTTCGCCTCGAAGCCCAGCGCGTCGACGTAGAAATCGCGGGCGACGTCCTGATCGAGGCAGTAGACGGTGACGAGTGAGACGTTGGTAATCATGGCGTCGACGCTTTGGCGTCAGGGCTGGGCGAAGCTTCTCCGAGATTGCTCGACGTGGCGACCGTCCCGGACGGATCGAGCACTCCGCGCATGAACAGGTAGCAGCCGGGCACGTGCGGTCCGCCCCGAGCGGCCCACCTGTCCCGATAGGCCACCGGGCTCTCGCCGACCAGCGCGGTGAACCGCGACGAGAACGAGCCGAGGCTGGCAAAGCCGACGGCCATGCACACCTCGGTGACGGTCAGGTTGGCCAGCCGCAGCAGGTCCTGAGCCCGCTCGATGCGCCGCCGGGTCAGATAGCGGATGGGCGTCTCGCCGTAGGTCGCCTCGAAACACCGGACCAGGTGGTACTTCGACACGCCGGCCACCAGGGCCACCTCGTCCAGGTCGAGCGGCCGGCCGTAGTTGCGGTCGATGTGGTCGCGGGCGCGGCGCAGGTGGCGCAGCAACTCGACCGGGACCGGCCGGGGCGTCGACGCGGGCATGCCGTCGAGTATGCGGGCTGTGCGCCGCCCCGGCGCCGCCCTACGTCGCGTCTACGCCGCCGATGCCGCTCGCGCCGAGCGGTGGGGGGCCCGCCCCTAGACCGGCACCATGTCCGGCTGCTCGGCCCGGCCTTCGGCACGGCGGGGAGCCCGCGACAGCGCCGGGCCGAGCACCCGTGGGGTGAACAGCGCCGCGGGCGACGCGACCAGACCGGACACGGCCAGGAAGCGCCGCGCGACGTGCGGGTCGGTCTCGGCGGCCTGCAGCACCCGCTGGACGTAGCGCCCGATCACCCGCATCGCCCGCGTCGGGTTGCCCTCGACGTCGGGGTAGGCGAGGTCGGAGCCGGCAGCCAGCTGCCAGGCGTTGGCCATCGCCGAGGCGGACGCGCGCAACACCCGCCGGGCGAGCCGGTCGCCGCCCTGGGCCAGGCAGTCGCGCAGGGCCAGCGCCTGCACGGCAGCCACGCTCATGCCCTGCCCGTAGATCGGGTTGAACGCACACAGCGCGTCGCCCATGACGACCAACCCGTCCGGGAACCGGTCCAGCCGGTCGTAGCGCCGGCGGATGCTGGCCGGGTGCTGATGCACGCTCAGCGGGCTGAGCGGCTCGGCATCCCGTACCGCGGCGTGCGCCCAGTCGGGCAGCTTGCCCTCGGCGGTGTCGACCATCCACTCCCGGGTGGCCGGCGCCGGGAAGCCCCGCTCGGCGCCCATGACGGTGAACACCCAGCTGTCGTCCTCGCACCCGAACAGCGCGACGCCGACGTCGCGGCCGGGTGAGCGTCCGTCGATGACGAACCGCATCGGCTGTTCGCCGGCCGGCACTCGCAGCAGCTGGCTGGCGTACTTCACCCGTACCGCGATGCGGTCTTCGGATGGGCGCTCGTAGCCGAGTGCGGCCAGCCAGGCCGGCGTGCGGCTGCCCCGGCCGGTGGCGTCGACGACCAGGTCGGCCGCGACCTCGTCGACCGAGCCGCCCCCGGGCGGGACGACCCGCACGCCGGTGACGACCGCCTCGCCCCGCCCGGTTCGGGTGTGCGTCAGCCCGGCCACTTCGAGGCGGTCGCGCAGGGTCACCCGGTCGCGGGCGGCCACCCGGCGGCGCACGCCGTGCTCGAGGTACGGGCGGGTCGCCAGCAGTACGGGCGCGATCGGCTCGGGTTCCTGGGTGAGCAGGTGGCCGCCGATCCGGAAGTGCAGTTCGCTCAGGTCGGCGATGCGCGAGGCGCCGGCCGCGATCATCTCGTCCAGCAGGCCCGGGAACAGCTCGTCCACGATCTCGACGCCTCGGGCCTGGAAGCCGTGGATGTGCCGGCCCTGCGGCACACCGCGCCGCCCGTCCGGGTGCGCGGGCAGCGGGTCCCGCTCGATCACGGTCACCCGC
>DATBER010000096.1:0-8384 GCA_036558905.1 Jatrophihabitantaceae bacterium
GTGGACCTACGAGCGGCTCGTCGGTTACGTCGAGTCGCTGCCGCGAGACGTCAACCCGCACGCGTACGAGATCGTCGGCGGCGCCCTGGTCGTCACGCCCAGCCCCGACCTCGACCACGGGGTCACGAGCGACGGAGTCAGAGCGGCGATTCGGGCGCGCGGGCCGGCGGGATACGTCGTGGCCGCAGCCGATCGACGTCGACCTCAACCCGTCCTATCGCACTCCCGATCTGGCAGTGGTCCCGGCGAGGCTGCCCGGGAAGCGGGCCGGGCCGATCCTGCCGTCCCGGATCTCGGCTCGGCCCTGGGCGATCCGGCCGGTGGCGCCCGGGGTCCACGGGCCGGTCATCGCGGTCGGATCAGGTCGGCCCGGCGGCCCAGCCGAGGTCGGCCAGGCTCAGGCCGAGCCGGCCCAGCATGTGCCGCAGCAGGGGCAGCGACAGGCCGACGACGTTGTGGTGGTCGCCGCTGATCGACTCGACGAACCAGCCGCCCAGGCTGTCCACGGTGAAGGCGCCGGCCACCGCCAGCGGCTCGCCGGTGGCGACGTAGGCTGCGATCTCGTCGTCGTCCAGGTCGGCGAAGCGCACTTCGGTCGCGGCCACCTCGACCAGCGCCCGTTCGCCGAGGCGCAGCGCGTGGCCGGTGTAGAGCACGCCGGAGCACCCGCGCATCGCCTTCCAGCGGGCGATCGCGTCCTCGGCCGACCCCGGCTTGCCCACGGCGGTGCCGTCCAGGTCGAGCATGGAGTCGCAGCCCAGCACGAGCGGGTCGCCGTCGAGTTGCCCGGCCACCGCCGCGGCCTTGGCCTCGGCCAGCCGGCCCACGAGCGTGGCCGTGTCCGGAGCCGTGATCGCCGACTCGTCGACCCCGCTGACGATCACCTCGGGCGTTACGCCGGCGCGGCGCAGCGTGGCCAGCCGGGCCGGCGAGGCCGAGGCGAGAACGAACCTCATCCGAGATCGAGGGACCGGCCGATGATCTCTTTCATGATCTCGGTGGCGCCGCCGTAGATGCGGGTCACCCGCGCGTCGGCGTAGGCCCGCGCGATCGGGTACTCGAGCATGTAGCCGTACCCGCCGTGCAGCTGCACGCAGCGGTCGATGACCCGTCCCTGCAGCTCGGTGCACCACCACTTGGCCTTCGCCGCATCCTCCACGGAGAGCTCGCCGTCGTTCAGCGCGCGCACGCACTGGTCGACGAACGCCTGGGCCACGTCGATCTCCGTCGCGATCTCGGCCAGCACGAAGCGGGAGTTCTGGAAGGAGCCGATCGACGTCCCGAAAGCCTTCCGCTCGCGCACGTACGCCACGGTCTGGTCGAACGCCGCCCGGGCCGCCGACAGCCCGGCGATGGCCAGCGACATCCGCTCCTGGGGCAGGTTGGCCACGAGCTGGAAGAAGCCCTGCCCCTCGTCGCCGAGCCGGTTGGCCACCGGCACGCGGGCGTCGGTGAACGACAGCTCGGCCGTGTCCTGCGAGTGCAGGCCCACCTTGGCCAGGTTGCGGCCGCGTTCGAATCCGCGGATGCCCCGTTCGACCACGAGCAGCGTCAGGCCGCGGTGCTTCTCCTCGGACGTGCGCACGGCGGTGATGACCAGGTCGGCGTTGATGCCGTTGGTGATGAACGTCTTGGCCCCGTTGACGACGTAGTGATCGCCGTCAAGCACCGCGGCGGTGCGGATGCCGGACAGGTCCGAGCCCGCGCCCGGCTCGCTCATCGCGACGGCTGTGATCAGCTCGCCCGAGGCGATGCCGGGCAGCCACCGCTGCTTCTGCTCGTCGGTGCAATAAGCCCGGAAGTACGGCAGGCAGATGTCGTTGTGCAGCGTGATGCCCAGGCCCGTTCCGGTCACCCCGGCGTAGGAGACCTGCTCGCCCAGCACCTGGTTGAACCGGAAGTCGTCGATTCCGCCGCCGCCGTACTGCTCCGGGATCGCCATGCCGAGGAACCCGTTGCGCCCGGCGGCGGTGAAGACCTCGCGCGGCGTGAGCCCGTCCCGTTCCCAGTCGAGGTAGTGCGGCACGACTTCCTTGTCGAGGAAGGTGCGGACGGCGTCGGCGAAGGCCGTGTGCTCGGCGTCGTAGTGCTTTCGCTGCATGACTTAGATGCTAGGGCGTCCGAGTAACTGCGCGACATCGCGAAATAGAAGAACCGGAGCGCAGGTCGGGGGTCCCGTGCTCCGGTTCGAGGACTAATGATCTCCATCCACGAGCCGGACGCAACTCGAAAGTCTCACGTGCGGCTAAAGTCTCGCGCATCGCCCGAATCCGGGCGGGCATCGCCCGTCCCATAGGGTCGGCGCGTGACGGATTCTGCGCAGGCCGATATCGGTGTGATCGGCGGGTCGGGTTTCTATTCGCTGCTCGACGACGCGGCCCCGGCATCGGTGAGCACGCCGTACGGCGAACCCAGCGAACCGCCCGTGATCGGTGAGCTGGCCGGGCGGCGGGTGGCGTTCATTCCCCGGCACGGGGCCGGGCACCGGTTCCCGCCGCACCTCGTGCCGTACCGGGCCAACGTCTGGGCGCTGCGGTCGTTGGGCGTGCGCCAGGTGATCTCGCTGTCGGCCGTCGGCTCGCTGCGGGCCGACCTGGGAACGGGCACCCTGGTCGTTCCCGACCAGATCGTCGACCGGACGCACGGGCGCCCGCACACCCTGTTCGACACCGCGGACGGGGTGGTGCACGCCAGCTTCGCCGACCCGTACTGCCCGCACGGGCGCGCTGCCGCGACGGGCAGCGGCGTGCCGGTCACCGACGGGGGAGCGCTCGTCGTGGTCAACGGCCCGCGCTTCTCCACCCGGGCCGAGTCGCTCGAATACCAGCGCAACAACTGGGCGATCATCGGCATGACGGCCATGCCCGAGGCGGGGCTGGCCCGCGAGCTGGCCCTCTGCTACACGACCCTGGCCCTCGTCACCGACCTGGACGCCGGCGTCGAGGCCGGCGCCGGCGTGACCCACGCCGAGGTGCTGGAGCAGTTCGCGGCCAACCTGCCCCGGCTGCGCGAGCTGCTCGTCGAAACGGTGAAGCGCCTGCCGGCCGAACAGGCCACCGACTGCGACTGCGGGCGCACCTACGACGACGTGCCGCCGACCGTCGTCCTGCCCTGATCCGGCTTCGGCCGTCCGGACTGCGTGGCGCGGGTCGTCCGGCCCGGACCGCCGTCGTCGAGCACCCGACCGGTGAACGTCGTCGAGTAGACGACGCTCGTGCTCACCCCGCCCAGCCCGGAGACGGCGCCGACCACCTCCTCCAGGTGCGGCATCGACCGGGCGGCCACCTTGAGCACGAAGCAGTCGTCGCCGGTGACGTGGTGGGCCTCGAGGATCTCGCTGCGCTTGGCGACCAGATCGTGCAGCGGCTTGTAATTCCCGTGCGGGTAACGCAGCCGCACGAACGCCAGGATCGGGTAGCCGACCAGGGCCAGATCGACCTCGGCGCGGTAGCCCCGCAGCACGCCGCTCTCCTCGAGCCGGCGCACCCGCTCGGTGACGGCGCTGGCTGACATGGAGACGGTGCGGGCCAGCTCGCTCATGCTCGCCCGCGCATTGCGCTGCAGCTCGGCGAGCAGGGCCCAGTCGGTGGCATCCAGGGTCATGCGGCGACGGTACCGGCAAATCCCCGGTCAATCCGCTGAGATACCGGGGATTGTCGGTGTGGATCGGTCCCGGCGCCGGTTAGCGTCGACGGCATGACCGCACTGGAACACTTCGCCGCCAAGCTCGCCTTCGAGACGGACGTGTCCGACGTCGAGGCCGCGCTGGCCGAGGCGGACTTCGTCCTCGTCGACTCGCGGGGGGAGAACGCCTGGGCCCAAGGGCACATCCCCGGCGCTCTACACCTGCCGACCGCCTCGATCGCCGCGCGCGCGGCGGAACTCGTCCCGGCCGGCATCCCCGTCGTCACGTACTGCTGGGGGCCGGGCTGCAACGGGGCGACCCGGGCGGCGCTGGAGTTCGCCCGGCTGGGCTATCCGGTGCGCGAGATGATCGGCGGCTTCGAGTACTGGGCCCGCGAGGGGTTCGCCGTCGAGACGGACGCCGGCGTGCGTCCGGGGCGCCCGGATGCGCTGACCACCGTGGTGGCCGCCGTCCGCTGCGACTGCTGATCCCGGTTTTGGTCAGCAGGTCTCATATAACCGGCCTGGTGACCAAAAGCGAGTCACGCCAGGGGTAGCCGGATCGTGAACACGCAGCCACCCGCCACGTTGGCCACCTCGACCGAACCGTCGTGCGCCTCGACGATGCCCCGCGTGATCGCCAGGCCCAGGCCGGCGCCGCCCGACTCCTGGGTGCGGGCCGGCTCGCCCCGGAACCCCACGTCGAACACGCGGGCCAGATCGTCGAGCGGGATGCCGCCGCATTCGTCGCGGACGGCCACCTCGGCCCCCGCGCCGGCCCCGTCGGCGCCGCCCGGGCCGCCTCCCGTCACGCACACGCGCACGTCCACGGTGCCGCCCGGGTCGGTGTGCCGGATCGCGTTGGCCACCAGGTTGGTGATCGCCCGGTTCAGCTCGGCGCCGTTGCCCTTGACGGCGGCCGCGCCCGACGACTGCCCGGTGAGCCGCACGTCGCGGGCCCGGGCCAGCGGGTCGAGCGCGGCGAGCAGGTCCGACACCAGGTCGTCCAGGCTGATCCGCTCGGGCATCGTCGCGATCGCCCCGGCCTGGATGCGCGACAGCTCGAACAGGTCGTCGACCAAACCGGCCAGGCGGTCGACCGACGCGTGGATCTGCTTGTAGTACAGCTCGGGCTCCTCGGCGACGCCGTCCTCCAGCGCCTCGGACATCGCCCGTAGCCCGGCCAGCGGCGTGCGCAGGTCGTGGCTGACCCAGGCGACCAGCTCGCGCCGCGCCGACTCCAGCGCCCGCTCGCGGTCGCGCGACTCGGCCAGCTTGCGGGCCATCGCGGCCAGCTCGGTGCGCAGCCGTTCGAGCTCGGCGGTCAGCCGCCGGCCGTCGTCCGGGGGCACCTGTCCCTCGCCGATCTGGGCCACGACGTCGTGCAGGGTGCGGTTGTCGCGGGACAGTCGGCTGGCCGCGATCGCCGCGGTGCCGGCCGCCACCAGTCCGGCCACGACGGCCACGATCACGCCGACGCCCAGGTCGCTCATGTGCAGGTACATCGCCCGGTCGCTGCCGACCATCGCCGCGATCGAGGCGACGGCACCGGTCAGGACGACCGAGGCCAGCAGCCCGCCGAGTGAACGCCGGTGCAGCGGAATGGTGGCCAGCCAAGTCAGCGCGCCGCCGCCGATCGCCCACACGGTCGCGATGCCGATGATCGCCAGCGTGTGCGTCATGGCGTCTCGAGCCGGTACCCGATGCCCCACACCGTCTTGATCAGTGACGGCTCGGTGGGATCGTCCTCGACCTTCTCGCGCAGCCGCCGGACGTGCACGGTAACCGTCGACTGGTCGCCGAACGTCCAGCCCCACACGTGCTGCATCAGCTCGGTCCGGCTGAACGCCCGCCCCGGGTGGGCCATCAGGTAGGCCAGCAGGTCGAACTCGCGGGTGGTCAGCGACAGCTCGGCGCCGTTGCGGGTGGCGACCCGGGCGGCCGTGTCGACGGTGATCGCCCCGGCGGCCAGCACCCCGCTGGGCTCCGGCGCGGCCGACGCCCGGCGCAGCACGGACTCGATACGCAGGATCAACTCGCGCGGCGAGAACGGCTTGGTGACGTAGTCGTCGGCGCCCACTTCGAGGCCGGCGATCCGCTCGTCGGCCTCGCCCAGCGCGGTCAGCATGATGATCGGCAGGTGCGGGTGCTGGGCGCGCACCCGGCGGCACACCTCCAGCCCGTCGACCTCGGGCAGCATCAGGTCGAGCACGACCAGATCGGGCGGTTCGGCCGCGATGGCGTCGAGCGCCTTCTGCCCGTCGGCGACGTGCACGGCCTGATGTCCGGCGCGGTCGAGGTAGCCCATGACCACGCCGGCCACGGTCAGGTCGTCGTCGACAACGAGCACGCGCGCCACGGCCCGAGTGTATGTAGCTCTACGTCTCGGCGCGGTCGTCGAGCCCAGGATTCCTCGGGACGTAAGGGTTTTTGTCAGGCCGCGCAGTGCAGTTCGGCCCCCGCCCAGTCGGCGTTGTCGTGGCCGTTGCCGTCGCCTCCGTCGCCGACGTTCAGGGTCAGAAGGTGCACGCCGGTCAGATCGACCGACAGGTGCTGGACCGGCTGGCCGCCGCGCAGCACCCCGGTCTGGGCGGCCACCGCTCCGTCGGCCAGGACGGTGAACGTGACGCTGCCGCGGCCGCCCGCCAGGTCGTCCACGCCGACATCGGTGCTCAGGTTGGTGCATGTGCCGCCGAGGTCGACTACCACGCTGCTGACCGAGTTGACGCCCAGGCCCTTGGCGTAGGTCGCCCCGTCGATGCTGATCGGCCCGCCGTCACCGGCCGCCTGGTCGCCCACGTTGGTGTCGCGCTCGACCGGTCCCCACCCGTTGGTCGACGAGACGAACGGCAGATCGCTGACGAACAGGTCACCCGCCTCGCGCACCGACACCGAGTAGGTGGCGCCGGTCCGCCCGGATGCGGTGCCCTGCCCGTAGGTGGCGATCGCCGACAGGTAGTAGACGCTGGTCGTCGCGTCCGGGCCGACGGTGACCTTCCAGTGCATCGTCGCGGAGGCGCCCGGGGCGAGCTCGTCGAGACGCGTCGGCCCGTCCGCCACAGCAGTCCAGCCGTCCGGCACGGACAGGTCGACCGCGACGTCGCGCGCGGACGGCCCGGCGCTGTTGCGGATCGTGGTGCTGACGTCGAAGGTGTCGCCCGGGCGGGCGGGGTTGGCGGCGTCGCCGGTGAGCGACTCGACGGCCACCTGGTTCGGCGCCTGCGGCGTGCCCCACGTCGCGGCGTTCCACGACGGCGCGTGGTTGACCGCGACCGGGACGCCACCACGCACCGTGCCGAGATCGGTCAGCGCCACGTTCTCCAGGCCGTTGCCGGCGCCGCCGTCGCTGGTGACCGCGATGGCCAGCGTGTTGTGACCGTCCGGGTCGAGCACACCGTTCGGGATCACGAACGTGTGCTGGGGTCCGACGTTCGCGATGTACTGGCCCATGTTCCAGCCGTTGACGAAGATCAGCGCGCGGTAGTTCGCCGCCGAGTGCGGAGTGGACGGGTCGCCGATCGTGAGCCCGAGCGACGCGTCGTCGTCCTTCGGGATGTGCAGGTCGAACGTCGTTCGGTACCAGGACGTGCCCGGGGTGGCCGTCGCGGCCGGAACGCTGGCTTTCTGCCAGGCGCCGTCGGGATAGCCGGGCAGGTACCAGCCGTGCCGCTCACCGTAGAGGCCGCCGTTGTTCAGCACGCCGCGCGTCGGATCGGCGATGTCCTCGCCGCCGAGGTTGCCCTGGATGCGCCAGCTGATCGGCACGCTGGTGTCGCTCGTGACCGAGATGAGCCCGCGTCCCTCCTTCTGGGCGTCGTTGACGCCGCCGTCCTCGTTGTGGCCGTCGTTGCGCACCATGACCGACAGCACGTGCGGCCCGCTGGTGCGCAGCGCGGCCGGCACGGTGAACGTCGCGGTGCCGGTCGTCGGCGGCGAGGACACAGCGTTGGGCAGGACGTTCTGGCCGAGGTAGACGCCGTCCAGCCAGGCCTGCAGCAGCCCGGCCCCGCCTCCGCCGTAGCGCAGATCGATGCTCGACGTGGCGCCGCTGTAGTGGCCGCGGTACCAGACATCGCCCTGGTGGAAGCCGTAGTCGTCGGCCGTCAACACCGGCTGACCGGCCGGCGGCTTGGTCGTGCTGTTGGTGGTGGTCTTCTCGGCCGCCGTCCACGTTGAGTCGTCGAACGACGGCTGGGCCTCCGGCGACTCGGGGGCGTACCGCCAGTTCGTCAACGCCGGCAGGATGATCGGCTCGGCGCCGGGCAGTTGCCGATCTACAGCCAGGCTGCCGGACGTGGTGGGCGCCGTCTGAACTGTCGCGCCGTTCCACGTGACGTGTGTCGCGTCGGCCCACACCTCGAGGTCGGATGCGTCCTTGGTGTCGCCGGTCAGGCGCAGCGTGCCGTGGTCGCTCGTGGCGGTGCGCACCAGTTCCGGACCGCGCACCAGCGCCGGGCCGGCCGTGGTGTCCTCGCGCCAGAACGTGCCGGCCGTCGCGTCGTCGGCCAGCAGCAGCGTTTCGGTCGGGCGCCCGCCGCCGCTGATCTGCACGCGGGCCAGCCCGTTGTGCGTGTAGTCCAGGCGCAGGTCACCGGTCGCCGCGTCGTAGGTCGAGGTCACGTCGCCCGACCGCACCTGAACCGAAGGCTGCGACGAGTAGCGCAGTACGGTCTGGCCCGTCTCGCCCGATCGTCCGTAGAGCAACGCGACTCCGGGGAGGTGCGTCATGATCTCCGACGTCGAGTAGACGAGGTGCTCGC
>DATBER010000097.1:0-36656 GCA_036558905.1 Jatrophihabitantaceae bacterium
GACCTTCAGCGACGTGTCGCGAACCTCGCGGGCCTTCTCGCCGAAGATCGCCCGCAGCAGGCGCTCCTCGGGGGTCAGCTCGGTCTCGCCCTTCGGGGTGACCTTGCCGACCAGCACGTCGCCCGGCACCACGTCGGCGCCAATGCGGACGATGCCGCGCTCGTCGAGGTCGGCCAGGACCTCTTCGGAGACGTTCGGGATGTCGCGGGTGATCTCCTCGGCGCCCAGCTTGGTGTCCCGGGCGTCGACCTCGTGCTCCTCGATGTGGATCGAGGTCAGCACGTCGTCTTGCACGAGACGCTGGTTGAGGATGATCGCGTCCTCGTAGTTGTGGCCCTCCCACGGCATGTACGCCACGAGCAGGTTCTTGCCGAGCGCCATCTCACCCAGGTCGGTGGACGGGCCGTCGGCGACGACCTGCCCGACCTCGACGCGGTCGCCCTCGTCGACGATCGGCTTCTGGTTGAAGCTCGTGCCCTGGTTGGAGCGGGCGAACTTGGCCAGCCGGTACGTGTTGCGGGTGCCGTCGTCGGCCATGACCGTGATGTAGTCGGCCGAGACCTCCTCGACGACGCCGGGCTTGTCGGCCACGACCACGTCGGAGGCGTCGACCGCGGCGCGCAGTTCCATGCCGGTGCCGACCAGCGGCGACTCGCTGCGCAGCAGCGGAACGGCCTGGCGCTGCATGTTCGCGCCCATCAGGGCCCGGTTGGCGTCGTCGTGCTCGAGGAACGGGATCATCGCCGAAGCGACGGACACCATCTGCCGGGGCGAGACGTCCATGTAGTCGACCTCGTCCGGCGGGACCAGGTCGACCTCGTCGCCCTTCTTGCGGACCAGGACGCGGTCCTCCGCGAACCGGCCCTGCGTGTCGAGCGTCGAGTTGGCCTGCGCGACGACGTGCTTGTCCTCCTCGTCGGCGGACAGGTAGTCGATCTGGTCGGTGACCTTGCCCTCGACGACCTTGCGGTACGGCGTCTCGATGAAACCGAACGAGTTCACCCGCCCGTACGAGGACAGCGAACCGATCAAGCCGATGTTCGGGCCTTCCGGCGTCTCGATCGGGCACATGCGGCCGTAGTGCGACGGGTGGACGTCGCGGACCTCCATGCCGGCGCGGTCGCGGGACAGGCCGCCCGGGCCCAGCGCGGACAGCCGCCGCTTGTGGGTCAGCCCGGCCAGCGGGTTGGTCTGGTCCATAAACTGCGACAGCTGGCTCGTGCCGAAGAACTCCTTGATGGAGGCGACGACGGGCCGGATGTTGATCAGGGTCTGCGGCGTGATCGCCTCTACGTCCTGGGTGGTCATCCGCTCGCGGACGACGCGCTCCATGCGGGACAGGCCGACCCGGATCTGGTTCTGGATCAGCTCACCGACCGTGCGCAGCCGCCGGTTGCCGAAGTGGTCGATGTCGTCGAGCTCGTAGCCCTCCTCGCCGGCGTGCAGGCGGATCAGGTACTCGATCGTGGCGACGATGTCGTCCTCGGTGAGCGTGCCCTGCGCGATCGGCGCGTCGAGGCCGAGCTTCCGGTTGACCTTGTAGCGGCCGACCTTGGCCAGGTCGTAGCGCTTCGGGTTGAAGAACAGGTTCTCCAGCAGCGCCTGGGCCGACTCACGCGTCGGCGGCTCGCCCGGACGCAGCTTGCGGTAGATGTCGAGCAGCGCCTCGTCCGAGGTGGCGATGTGGTCCTTCTCCAGGGTGGCCAGCAGCGTCTCGGACCAGCCGAAGTGCTCGCGGATCCGGTCGGTGCTCCAGCCCAGGGCCTTGAGCAGGACGGTGACCGGCTGGCGGCGCTTGCGGTCGATGCGCACACCCACGGTCTGCCGCTTGTCGACGTCGAACTCCAGCCAGGCGCCCCGGCCCGGGATGACCCGGACGTTGTAGACGTCGACGTCGGAGGTCTTGTCGAGCTCGCGGTTGAAGTACACACCCGGCGAGCGCACGAGCTGGCTGACGACCACCCGCTCGGTGCCGTTGATGATGAAGGTGCCCTTGCGGGTCATGACCGGGAAGTCACCCATGAACACCGTCTGGCTCTTGATCTCGCCGGTGGTGTTGTTGGTGAACTCCGCGGTGACGAACAGCGGCGCCGCGTAGGTCATGTCCTTGTCCTTGCACTCCTCGATGGACGCCTTGACGTCCTCGAAGCGCGGGTTGGAGAAAGACAAAGACATCGAGCCGGAGAAGTCCTC
This sequence comes from Jatrophihabitantaceae bacterium, assembly GCA_036558905.1. Taxonomy (GTDB): domain Bacteria; phylum Actinomycetota; class Actinomycetes; order Mycobacteriales; family Jatrophihabitantaceae; genus DASXRA01. The sequence goes on from DATBER010000097.1 coordinate 2,194, forward strand.
GATGGGAGAAATCTCCCCGAGGATCTCGTCCAGGCCGGACTGCGGCGCGTCTTCGTCGGCAACCCGGGCCCGCCAGGCATCATTGCCGACGAGCCAGTCGAACGACTCGGTCTGCAGGGCTAGGAGGTTCGGCACCTCCAGCGGCTCTCGGATCTTTGCGAACGACGTCCGGGGCGGTGCTCCCGGAATCCCTGTCCCATTCGCCTGTGCGGTTGCTGTCTTACCGGAGCGGGAGACTGCCAAGACGCGTCCTTCCAAGGACTAGCTGCGGTTGTCGTGCGTGCGCAGCCCCCGGTGCCCGACGAGCGCACCACGACGTTGGTCCGCTGGGCAAAGACACCAGTCGGGCCGCAAGGGGTAGTAGAGGGCAGCGCAAAGTAGCAGTCTAGCGAACTCGGGCATGCCTATCAAGGCCACCCCGAATTCCCTGACGCGCGACTGACGGTGGAGGTAGCTCCACGCAACTCCCATGTACGCGTTCGAGTGCACTGGGTGCCAACAAAGGGTGCCTCGCGGCAGCCTCGCAGTCAAGGACCCTGTTGTCCGAAGCGCCTGGACTTACCGGAGCAGGCCCGCGTTCCGCGGCCGGCGCCTCGTATCACAACGTGGCCAGGTCCGACACGAGCCACTTGCCGTGTACGAGCTGGGCCGTCACGCGCAGGTTGACCATGTCGTAGCGAGGCGTCTTCTGTGCCGTATTGGTCACGGTCTGTTGACCGAAAACGAGCAGCACCGCCTGCTTGCCGTCACCGCTCACCGAGGTGAGCGCCGACTCGCCGACCTGGCCGATAACGACCGCCTTGGCGGCCGGCGCCCCGGGCTTGATCGTCGTGTTCATCGAGGCGACGTACTGCTGTTTGAACGTGCCGGTGAGGTGGGCCGTGGCGGCCGACTCGTCGGCGTCGAGGTGGCGGTAGTCGTAGGAGAGGATCTTGGCCACCGCGGTGTTCACCGACGCCACCAACTGCTCGCGCCGCTCGGCCTTGTCCGGCTGGTTGCGCCAGCTCTGCAGCAGCACGACGTCGACGACGGCCAGGGCCACGACCAGGGCGGCGGCCAGGCCGGCCGGGATCCAGCGGCGCCAGCCGGCCCGGCGGATCGCCGCCTCGCGGCCGGCCTCGGCGCGCAGCTCGGCCCGGCTGAGCGCGCCCGGTAACGGGCGGCGGGCGCCGGCCACCCGGGTGCGGGACGCGGTGCGCACCGCGCCGGCCGCAGCCTCGTCGCTCGCGGCGGCCGGTTCGGCGGCCTTGCCGGACTTCGGTGCTTTAGTCGGTTCGTCGAACGTCTCGGCGACCGTCTCGGTGGCCTCGACGGCGTCGCCGGTCTCGCCCTCGGGCAGCTCGGGGCGAGCGCGGCCGCTCGGCCCCGGTGACGGCCGGGTACCCATCCGGCGGGCCCGGCTGGCCGCCTGCGCCGCGACGCTGCGCGCCCGAGCTCCGCCGGAGTCGGTGCCGTTGACTTCGCGGATCTCGTCGTCGCTCATCCGGCCACCCCGACCGAGGTCAGATTGCTGGCCAGCCAATTGCCCTTGACGTCGGTCACGGTGACCTCGAAGCGGCCCGTGTTGAAGAGCGCCTTCTTGCCCTTGGCGTCCACCCGGTAGTTGTTCATGGTCATCAGCACGACCGCGTCCTTGCCGCTCTGCTGCTTGAACCCCGCCTGGGTGACGGTGGCGGTCGTGTCCTGCTTGCTCTTCTCCAGGCCGTCCTTCAGCGAGGTCTTCTTGCCGTTGAGGGCGCTCAGCAGGCCTCCGGTCAGCCCGCTGCTGGCCCGGGCGAAGTCGGCGTCGAAGTGGGCGAGCCGGAAGCTCTGCAGGTTGATCATCTCGCGACTGGCGGCGTCGACGGCCGCCTGCTCGCGCCCGTTCAGGCCCGGGTTCGCGTGGTGGCCGCGCACCACGAGCACGACGACCAGTCCGGCCGCCAGAAGCACCACGAAGATGCCCAGCACGCCGGCGGTGAGCCAGGCCAGCCGGTTCTCGCTCCGGGTATCAGTCATGTCCTCTCAATCGCCGATGCAAATCGTCAGTGCAGACCGTCGGTCAGCAGCGTGAGCCAGGACTTGTCGCCCAGCGTCGCCGCGCTGGCGGTCGAGGTATCGCCCAGCGCGACGGTGTTCCCGGTCTCGGCACGGGGGTAGACGGTACCTCCCGAGCTGGAATCGACCGGATCGCCGCCGGGTGCGTTCTGCGCGCCGCGCACCGTGGACGGGTTGCCGCGCGGCAGCGTGCACTGTGCGTCGGTGTTCGTACTGGTCGGGCCGGTCTGCCCGGGTTGCCGGTGTTTGGTACCGCCGTAGCCTTGCACGCACGGCTGCGGGTCGTTGAGGTTGAGCACCAGCCCGAAGTGGGCGGTGCCGTCGCCCGGGGCCACGGTGAACCCGCCCGCGACGGCCAGCGGGTAGACCTCGAGGATCTGCTCGATGTCGCCCTTGTGCCGCACCAGCAACTGCCCGGTGGTGGCCAGGTTGGCCAGGACCACGCCCAGGTCGTCGCGGTTGTTCTTGACCAGGTTGCCGACCGTGGCCAGGCTGTCCGGCCCGGTGTCGAGCAGCGTGCGGATGTCGGGGTCGCTGGCCTTGAGCTGGGCGGTCAGCAGGCTCAGGTCGTGCGCCCAGCTGCGGATCGCCGGGCCCTCGTCCAGCTGGGTCTGCAGCACGGTCTTGGCCGAGTTGATCAGCTCGATCGTCTGGGGCAGGGCCTGCTGGGCCGAGCTGAGCAGCTGGTCGCCCGAGTCCAGCAGTCGTTGCAGGTCCGGACCGCGGCCGTTGAACGCCTTGGCCAGCTCGTCGACCGCCGTCGTCAGGTTCGTGGTGTTGACCGAGCGCACCAGCAGGTCGAGGTTCGTCAGCAGCACCTGGCTCGGCACCGGCAGCTGCGCCGCCGTCATGCGCAAGGTGTCGCCGCCCTTGAGGTACGGGCCGCTGTCGGTCTTGGGCACCAGGTTGACGTACTGCTCGCCCACCGCGGAGCGGTCGCTGACGTAAGCCAGCGTGCCGTTCTTGGGCACCGCCGGGTGGCTGCAGCGGTTGAGGTGCAGGTCGACGCGCACCCCGTTGTCGAGCAGGTGCAGCTGGCCGACCCGTCCGATCGCCACGCCCCGGTAGGTAACCTCGGCCCCGGAGAAGATGCCGCCGGAGTCGGGGTATTCGACGCTGACCGTGCAGCCGCCGGAGCCGAACAGCGAGTTGGTCAGCCCGACGTAGCGCGACGACACGTAGGTGACGCCCAGCAGCGAGATCGCCACGAACGCCAACAGCTGGATCTTGACGGTACGTCTGAGCATCAGCGCGCCCCCGGGATCGTCGGAAGCTGATGCGTCTGCGCCGCCTGCGTGGCCCGGCCGTTGCCGCCGCTGGTGAGGTTGCTCAGCAGGTCGCCGAGATTGAGGTCGAGGCTCAGGTCCAGGTTGGTGTAGTCGCCCCGAACCGCGCCGCGGACGCCCTTGGGGAACGGATAGGTCAGCAGCAGCTCCATCGCGTTCGGCAGGTTCTGACCGGCGCTGGTCAGCGACGTGAGCACCGGGCTCAGGTTGCGCAGTGCCGAGACCAGCGTGTCCGTGGTGGCCTCGATGACGCTGGTGGCCGCACTGCCCAGATGGTCGAGGCTCTGCAGCAGCGTGACCAGCTGCGTGCGCTCGTCGGTCAGCACCCGCAGCGCCGCGGGCAGCGAGTTGAGGGTGTCGATCAGCACCTGCTTCTGTTGATCGAGGCGGGCGGCCAGGACGTCGACGTTCTGGATCGCCTGGGTGATCTTGTCCTTCTGCTTGTCGAGACCGCCGACGAACGTGTTGAGCTGGGCGATCAGGTCGCGGGTCGCGGCCGGGTCGGACAGTGCCTGGTTCACCTCGTGCGTGATCGTGCGGATCTGGGGCAGCCCGCCGCCGGACAGCAGCAGGGACAGGGCGCCGAGCACTTCCTCGAGCTCGGGATTGCGCCCGGTGCGCTGGATCGGGATGGTCGGCGTCGTCCTGACGTCGCGCAGGTTGCCGGTGGGGTCGGACGGCGGTTGCTCGAGCTGCACGTACTTCTCGCCGAGCAGCGACGTCTGCTGCAGCTCGGCGTGGGCGTTGGCCGGCAATTGCACGTTGCCGTTCACCTTGAGCTTGACCAGGGCGTCCCAGCCCCGCAGGGTGATCGAGTCGACCCGGCCGACCGACACGTCGTTGACCTTGACCGACGACTGCGGCACCAGGTCCAGCACGTTCTGGAACTCGACGGTGATCGTGTACGGATGGCTGCCCAGGTTGGCCCCGCCCGGCAGCGGCGCGCTGTACAGGCCGTTGAAGCCGCACCCGGACAGGAGCAGGGCGGCCGCGACGAGACCGGCGGCGAGGCCGTGTCTGGTGATTCCCGCTCGTCGCGAGCGGCGCTCAGGTGCGCGAGATCCGAGGCGGAGAAGGAGTCCGATACCGCTGTTGTATCGGCGACGACGACAACGAAGGACATCGCGCACTTGAGCGCCGCGCAGCAGAGCATGGAATCGCCAGCCACGGCCTGGGCGCTTCACTGGCCGATCCCGGGAATGGTGGGCAGCTGGTTGGGCAGCAGCGGGCGGCTGTTGCTCGACGACAGCCCAGGGATGGTCGGCAGCGGCGGCAGGGCGTCGGTGATCTGCGAGACGATCTTGGCCAGGCCGTCGAGGGTCGTGTGCAGGACCGAGGCTACCTGGGTGCACGTCGGTTTGAGCGCGTCGCCGAGCTTGCCGAGGATCTGCAAGGTTCCGCACAGCACGGCCGGGTCGGTCAGCGAGTCGAGGTTCGACCGGTTGTCCAGGGTGCCGCTGGACGGGTTGTAGGTGTGCGCCAGGTTGGCCAGGGCCACCGGCGCGACCGACAGGATCTCGTTCAGCGCGCCCTTCTGTTTGACCAGGATGTTCGTGACGACGCTCAGGCCCTGGACGTCGGCGTGGAAGCTGCCCTGGTTGTTCTTGATGAACGTCGACACGGTGGTGAGCGCCACGGACAGGTTGTGCAGCGCGGCGCCGAGGTCGGCCCGTTCGTCGGACAGGTCACGCGCGACCTGGGCCAACTGGTCATTGAATTTTCGGACTTGCGCATCGCTGTCGACCAGCGCGTCGGAGAAGGCCTGCAGGTTCTTGACCGTGCCGAACAGGTCCTCGCGGTTGTCGGCGAGCGTCTTGGTCGCCTGCGACAGGTCGGCCACCGTCTGACCGAGCTGGGTGCCGGTGCCCTTGAGGTTCTTGGAAAGCACGTTGACCAGGTCGGACAGCGCCCCGTTCTTGTTGGCGCCGTTCGGGCCGAGAGCCGTCGACAGGCTGTTCAGCGCCTTGTAGATGTCGTCGAGCTCGGCCGGGGCCGCGGTGCGGCTCAGCGGGATGTCGCCGTGGTTGCGCAGCACCGGGCCGCTCTTGTAGACGGGAGCGAGCTGCACGTAGCGGTCGCTGACGATAGACGGCGGGATGATCACGGCGATCGCGTTGGCCGGCAGCTTGTACTTCGAGTCGTACTCCATGTCGACCTCGACCGAGGTGCCCTGCGGGGTGACCTTGTCGATCTTGCCGATCTTGATGCCCAGCATGCGGACGTCCGAACCTTTGTAGACGCCCACGGCGGCGGTGAAGTGCGCGGTCACCTTCTTGACCGACTTGTGGAACAGCACGTAGTAGCCGGCGCCGACGAGCACGGCTACGACGACGACGCCGGCGACGATCGCGATCGCGCGCTTGGAGAGGGTGCCCATCGTCAACCACCGATCCCGAGGATTCCGGGGATGCTGAGGTTCTGGATGTACGTGTCGAACCATCGCCCGTTGCCGAGCGTGTTGGCGAAGACGCGGTAGAACGGCGCGAGGACGGCCAGCCCGCGATCGAGGGAGTCCTGGTTGTCCTGCAGCAGTTGCAGCACGCCGTGCAGCTGGTCGAGTGCGGGCTTGAGCGTGGCCTGGTTGTCCGACACGAGTCCCTCGAGCTGCGCGGTGAGCAGCGACGTGTTCTGCAGCAGCGAGTGGATGGCCTCGCGGCGCTCGGTCAGCTCGTCCAGCAGCAGATTGCCGTCGCTGAGCAGCTTGGTGATCTGCTGGTCGCGGCTGACCAGCACGCCGGTGACGCTGCGCGCCTTGCTCAGCAGGCTGGCCAGCTCGGCGTCGCGCGAGGCCACGGTGTGCGAGAGCCGCGACAAGCCGTCGAGCACCTCGCGCACCGACTCGGGCGTGTTCTGGAACGTCTCGGCCAGCGTCTCGAAAGCCTGCCCGAGCTGCTTGGTGTTGATGTCGCCGACGGTCTGGGTCAGCTGCTGGAACGCCGGGTAGATGTCGTAGGGCGACGTGGTGCGGCAGTCCGGGTTGGCCGTGCCGGTCGAGCAGGGGGGACCGATCTCCTGGCCCGGCTTCTGCTTGACGTCGCCCATCGAGTCGATGGCGAGGTACTTCGCCCCGAGCAGGGTCTTGATCTTGATGGCCAACGTGCTCTGGTCGCCGATGAACGCGTGCTTGACCCGGAACTTGACCTTGACGTGGTCGCCCTCGAGGCCGACCGACGTCACCGTGCCGACCTTGACGCCGGCGATGCGCACCTCGTCGTCGGCGGCCAGCCCGGCCGCCTCGCTGAACTCGGCCGAGTACACGGTGCCGCCGCCGATGATCGGCAGCTTGGACGCGTTGAACGCCGCCCAGAGCAGCGCGGCGATGACGACCAGCCCGATGGCGCCGATCACCGTCGGGTTGCGGCTGCTGAAGGATCGCCCGCGCGGGGCCCGTCGGGTCTGCAGGGCCGGCCGCTCCCGCGGCGCCGGCGCCGACGTCGACCCGGCGTTCGGCTCGTCCGGCGGGAGCGGGCCAGGACGGGGGCGTCGCGGCGGTGTCGTCATGACTGGCACCTCGGTCCGGCGCTGCCGGGCGTGATGGAGGGGTCGAGCGTGACGTTGCCGGGCAGCGTCACCGTGCCGCCCATCGAGCACAGGTAGAAGTTGAACCACGCGCCGTAGCTGGCGGTCCGGGTCAGCGAGCCGATCTTGCTGGGCAGCTGCTGGATGACGCCGGCGATGACCGGCGCGCCGTTGTTGAGGTTCTTGGCGAGCGCGGTGAGGTCGGTGACGTCCTTCTTGACGCCGGGCCGCACCTTGACCAGCAGGTTGGTCGTCTCGGTGGCCAGCTGGTTGATGCCGTCGATCGCGCCCCCGATCGCCTGGCGGTCGGCCGCGTAGCCGGACACGAATTGCTGCAGGGTGCTGATCAGGTCCGACAACTGGTCGTCGCGGTCGGCCACCGCGCCCAGCACCGAATTGAGGTGGTCGATCAGGTTGCCGATCACCTGGTCCTTGTCGGCGATGGAGCTGGCCAGGTCGGCGGTCTGCTGTAGCAGCAGGTCGACCGAGCCACCTTCGCCTTGCAGCGTCGAGATGATCTCCTGGGACAACGAGTTGATCTCGCTCGGGTCCAGGCCCTGGAACAGCGGCTGGAACCCGGCGAACAGCGCCGTCAGGTCGAGCGCGTTCTCGGTGCGCTGCACCGGGATCAGCGCGTTCTTGGCCATGACCGCGTTCGGGTCGGCGTGGGCCTGCTCGACCTCGTCCGGATCAGGCGGCGACACCTCGATGTAGCGCTGGCCGACCAGGTTGCGGTAACGGATGCGGGCGTGCGTGAGCAGAGGTAGCCGGCGACTGGCCTGCACGCTGAACTTGACCTCGGCGAGCCGTCGGCTGCCGACCTTGACGACCTTGATGCCCTTGACCGTACCCACCCGTACGCCGGCGATGCGGACGTCGTCGCCGGTGCTGACCTGCGTCGCGTCGGTGAAGTCGGCACGGTAGGTGACCGCCTTGCCGTACGAGGAGTTGGTGATCGTCGCGGCCAGCACGTAGGTGGCCGCGATCGTGACGACGAGGAAGACCGCCAGCTTGATCAGCGGGCCGGTAACCCCTCTCACTTGAGCGTCACCTCGCTCCCCCGTAGTAGCGATCCGGCGAGGACGGTCTCGATGGGCGGCACCTTGTCCGGCGTGGTGCCGTACTTGGACGCGACCAGCGAGTTGATCATCGAGGTCTCGGCCGCCGAGCCGGGACCGTAGGCGCTGCGCATCGCCGAAGGGGCCACCTGGGCGCCGGTGCCCGGGCCACCGACGATCGGAGCGCCGTCGTTGAGGTTCTGGAACTCGGGCGGCGTGGTATAGGGGATCGGCGGGTTGGGCAATCCGGCGCAGTCCGGGCCCAGGCCGGTGACGAGCTTGGGCTCGTTGCCCGGGACGTACTTGCCGCGGTGCTTGACGATCTCGAGCGTGACGTGCAGGGCGCCGCCCCGGAACGCGTCCTCCAGCGCGGGCCGCTGCTTGGCCAGCGCCTCGAGCAGACAGCTGTACTCGGGCGAGTACTCGGCCAGCAGGGCGAAGGTCGTGTTCGACGTGCTCGCGACGGTGATCAAGTTCTGCCGGTTGGCGTTCAGGAACTCGGTGAGCGTGCCTGACGTGTCGGTGGCCACGCGCAGCAGCGTGTCGAGCGAAGCCTGCTTCTCGACGAGGGTGCGTGACGTGGTCTGCAGGTTGGTCAGGCTGGCGAACAGGTCAGGGACGACGCCGTTGTACTCGAGCGCCACCTGGCCGAGCTTGTCCAGGTCGTCGACCAGCTGCGGCACGTGCGGGTTGATCGCCTTGACGTAGCTGTCGAGCTGGCGGATGTTGCCGGCGATCTGCTGGCCTCGGCCCTGTAGCGCGCTGGCCAGCGCGTCGAGCGTTGCCTTCAGCTCGGCCGGCTTGAGCGCGGTGAGCACCGGCAGCAGGTCGGACAGCACGTTCTCGACCTCGGCGTACTGCGCGGAGTTGTCCTGGCACAGTGTCTGCCCGGACTTGACCGGACCGGGCGCCTGCGTCGGTCGGCAGTAGGCCGCCTTGGGCGTCTCGTTGGCCGGCGGCACGATCAGCGAGACGTAGCGCTCACCGAACAGCGTCTTGGGCAGCAGCTGAGCCACCTGGTAGTTGTCGATCGACTTGGCCTTGCCGGGGTTGAGGGCCAGGGTGATCGTCGCGCCGTCGCCGTGCGAGCTGATCGAGCGCACCTCGCCGACGATGACGCCCCGCTCCTTGACGTCGGAGTGTGGCAGCAGTTGGTTGCCGGTGTGGTCGGTGTCGAGCTTGACCAGCACCACCTTGGTGAACACCTTGTTGTAGATCGCGATCGACAACGTGACCAGCGCCGCGACCAGGACGAGCAACAGCACGCCGAGCAGCCGTCGCTGGACGACGGCGCCGAATCCTCGAGCAGCCATGGCGTTACCCGCCCAACCGGACGGTGGTGGTGGTGCCCCACATCGCCAGCGACAGGAAGAAGTCGATGACGTTGATGGCGACGATGGCGGTCCGCACGGCCTTGCCCACCGCGACGCCCACGCCGGCCGGACCGCCCTTGGCGGTGTAGCCGTAGTAGCAGTGCACCAGCATCACGACGACGGCGAAGCACAGCACCTTGATGAACGAGCGGTAGATGTCGCCGGGCGGTAGGAACAGGTGGAAGTAGTGGTCGTAGGTGCCCGTCGACTGGTGGTAGTAGTACGTCGTGATCGTGCGCGTCGACAGGTACGACGACAGCAGCCCGATCACGTAGAGCGGGATGACGGCCACGAACCCGGCGATCAGCCGCGAGGTCACCAGAAACGGCAGGCTGGGCACCGCCATGACTTCCAGGGCGTCGATCTCTTCACTGATGCGCATCGCGCCGAGCTGGGCGGTGAAGCCACATCCGACCGTTGCCGACAAGGCGAGGCCGGCCGCCAGCGGCGCGATCTCGCGCGTGTTGAAGTAGGCCGAGATGAAGCCGGTGAAAGCCCCGGTGCCGATCTGGTTCAACGCGGCGTAGCCCTGCAGGCCGACCTCGGTGCCGGTGAAGAACGACAGGAACGTGATGACGCCGACCGTGCCGCCGATGACGGCCAGCGCGCCGCTGCCGAACGTGACCTCGGCGAGCAGACGCAGGACCTCTTTCTTGTACCGGCGCAGCGTGCGTGGCGTCCACGCGATCGCCCGCAGGTAAAAGGACATCTGCTCGCCCAGCGTGTCGAGCGTCTCGCCGGGCGCCCTGGCGATCCGGCGGGCGCCGGCCGTCAACTCTGCGATCGCCACTAGCGCACCCTCTTCGCGCGAGCGCTCATCACGACCCCTTGGCCGGGACGATTTGCAGGTACACGGCGGTGATCACGAAGTTGACGAAGAACAGCAACAGGAACGTGATGACCACGGACTGGTTCACCGCGTCGCCGACCCCCTTCGGCCCACCGGCGGCGTTGAGGCCCTTGTAGGCGGCGACGATGGCCGCGATCGCGCCGAAGATCAGCGCCTTGATCTCGCCGGCCCACAGGTCCTGGATCTGGGCGAGCGCCGAGAAGCTGGCCAGGTAGGCGCCGGGTGTGCCGCCCTGCAGGATCACGTTGAAGAAGTAGCCACCGGCCACGCCGACGACGCTGACCAGGCCGTTCAGCGCCATCGCGATGATCATGCAGGCGAGCGTCCGGGGAACGACCAGGCGCTGTACGGCCGAAATGCCCAGCACCTCCATCGCGTCGATCTCGTCGCGGATCTTGCGACTGCCCAGGTCGGCGCAGATGGCCGACCCACCGGCCCCGGCGATGAGCAACGCGCACACGATCGGGCTGGCCTCGCGGATGATGGCGAGCACGCTGGCCGCGCCGGTGAACGACTGCGCGCCGAGTTGGCGGGTCAGGCTGCCCAACTGCAAGGCGATGACGGCGCCGAACGGGATGGCGACCAGGGCCGTGGGCAGGATCGTCACGCTGGCGATGAACCAGGCCTGCTGGATCAGCTCGCGGACCTGGAACGGCCGCTTGAACGTCATCCGGGCGACGTCCAGGAACAGCGCGAAGAGCCGGCCGCTCTGCCGGACACCCGCAACGGGCGAGACGGTGGCCATTACGCTCCGGCGGGCCCGATCACTTGGGTTTGCTCGTACGCGCCCGCCTGGTAGTCGACCTCCTCGTGTTCCTCCTGCTCCAGTGCTCGGCGGACCGCTTCCTGCGTGTCGGGCGGCAGCGTGTGCAGCATGTCGAGCACGCGCTGCCGACGTCGGGCTGTCGCTCGGCGCGCGGGCAGGCCCGGCGTGGGCTGCATCTGGGGCGGCACGCCGGAGATGTCGTCGACTCCGCCGGCGTGATGGCCGGCCTCGAACATCGCCCGCTCGGCGGCGGCCGTGGCGGCGTCCTTCTCCTCGCTCATGCCGATCGGCCCGTCCATGCGGCCGTTGATGAACTGCTTGACGACCGGCTCGTCGCTGGTCAGCAGCACCTCGCGCGGCCCGAACATCACCAGGTGCTTGCGGAAGAGCATGCCGATGTTGTCAGGCACCGTACGGGCCAGGTTGATGTTGTGCGTGACGATCAGGAACGTGGCGTCGGTCTGCGCGTTGATGTCGAGGAATAGCTGGCTGATGTAGGTGGTGCGCACCGGGTCCAGCCCGGAGTCGGGCTCGTCGACCAGGATGATTTCCGGCTCGAGCACGAGTGCCCGGGCCAGACCGGCCCGCTTGCGCATGCCGCCGGAGATCTCGCCGGGCAGCTTCTTCTCCGCGCCCTGCAGGCCGACCATCGTCATCTTCTCCATGACGATGTCCCGGATCTCGCGCTCGCCCTTGCGGGTGTGCTCGCGCAGCGGGAAGGCGACGTTGTCGTAGAGGTTCATCGAGCCGAACAGCGCACCGTCCTGGAACAGCACGCCGAACAGCTTTCGCGTCTCGTAGAGCTGGTGCTCGCGGCAGCGGGCGATGTCGACGTCGCGAATCATGATCGAACCCCGGTCGGGCTTGAGCAGCCCGATCAGCGACTTGAGGAACACCGACTTGCCCGTGCCCGACGGCCCGAGCAGAACCGAAACCTCCCCGGGCGGCAGCGTCAGCGTGACATCGCCCCAGATCAACTGCCGGCCGAAGGACTTGGTCAGGTCCGAGACGGCGACCTCGATGCCCACGCGCGCCTCCTTCCTGGCTTCCTGGATTTCGGCAGCCGGCCACCCGTGTGTGTGACCGGCGTAATCTTTCAACGAGTCAGCTACCCGGCGGTAACGAGCCGGAATCCCGCTAGTCCTACACGGCACCGGCGCCGCAGGCGAGTGTGAGAATACGCACAAACGCCTACGGCCGGGCAAAGCGGTACAGTCGCGTTCCGATTTCTGCACTGTCTCCCAGGATGTCGCTCAGGCAGCGCACCGCTGGCGTACAGACTCCGGTCCGAGACGTCCGGCTCTTTTTGCCGGATCACCTTCGTCCGTCGAGAAACAACCGCCCGGCTCGGTCGAAATGACCGACCGCCCCGGACGCTACCAACCCGTCACCCACGGGGTCGGCCCCCGGGGTCAACCGGCCGGCCAGCAGGTTACCGACGTGCACGGTGCCGAGCCGTCCCGGCTCGTCGACGCGCTTGCCGTCCGCATCGCACAGAACGAGGCGGCACCCGAACGGTGCGCGCCCCACGGTGCCCGGCGCGGCCCGCCAGTCGGCCGGTGTGGCCACCGCGGCCAGCAGCGACTCGTCGGGGGCGTACCAGTTGTGCACGATGTCGCCGAGTAGCGCCCTGGCCCGGTTGCCCAGGTCGGCGCTCAGCACGCCGCCCGAGCTGACCACTACGCGCAGCGGCAACGCGACCGGGAACGTGGCGGCCAGCAACTCGTCCAGCACGGCCGGAGTCAGCGCGAGCGCCCCGCAGCGGTAGCGCACGATCCAGGTCAGCAGCTGCGCCGCGTGAGCCTCACGCGCGAGCACGGCCGTCGAGCCGAGCGCCAGCGCCACGAGGAACGGCACCAGGCCGGCGGGTCGGGCCAGCGGCGCCGCGACGAGGACGGACCGGCCGGGCGGCATCGGGATGCGGTCGAGGAACTGCGCGGCGAAGTGGGCCGGCCGGATCCGGCACGGCAGGCCCCGCGGCACGTGCCCCCGCCCGAGCAGTGTGATGCCACCCGGCTCGGCCGGCTGCGGCGGCTCGTGTGCGGGCGCGGCGGCGATCAGCTCGTCGATCGTGATCGAGTGGTTCTCCGAGCCACCGGTCCAGGCCAGGTACCGGTTGACCCGGTCCGGCAGCGCCAGCACCACCGGGGTGAACTCGCGGTCGTAGACGATGCTGGTCAGGCCTTCGCGCTGCACGACGGCGGCCAGCCGCTCGCCGACCAGATCGGTGGGCAGCGGCACCACCTGGGCGCCGAGCTTCGCCGCGGCGAGCATCGCGTCGACCGGCCCGCGGTGGTTGCGGCAGAGCAGCCCGATCGCCGAGTCCTGCCGGATGCCCTGCCCGCGCCAGGCCCAGGCCAGGGCGTTTGACCGACGGTCCAGCTCGCCGAATGTGAGCGCGCCCCGGTCGTCCACCAGGCCGATCGCGCCGGGCCAGCGGCGGGCCGCGACGCGCACCACGCCGGCCAGCGGACCCCGGCGGCGCAGCTCACGCGCCTGGCGGGTCGTCGCGATCGGATGGGCCGGGCGGATCAGTCCGGCCGCGTGGAGGACCCGAGCACTGTGCAGCACCCACCGGGTGCGAGCCGTGCGACCGGTGACCTGTTCGAGCATTGAAACTCCCCTATGTCGGCGCATAGCGGTCGCCGGACAATAGGGGGTTAATGCTGACCTTAGGGCGTATTACGGGTCGTCGGCAAGCATTGTTAGCCCGACACGCCGGCAGCGCCGATACTCGGGTCATGGCCGAGCAGGGCTCCGACGTCGCGCCGCTCGGCCCGGACTCGCTGACCTGGCGGTTCGGGTTCCCGCGTACCGCGTTGCTGCTGGCCGGGCGGGCGCTGCTCATGCAAACGGCGCATCCGACCGTCGGCGCCGGCGTGCGCGACTTCTCCAACTTCCGCGCCGACCCATGGGGTCGCCTGGACCGAACCGTCACGTCGCAGCTGACCCTGCTCTTCGGTGGCCAGGACTCGGTGCGCGAGGCCCGCCGCTTGCGTGAGATGCACGAGTCGATCACCGGTACCGGATTCGCCGGCCGGCCCTACCGCGCCCTCAGCCCGGACGCCTGGGCCTGGGTCCACCTCAGCAATTTCGACAGCGGGGCTGTATTTCTCGACCTGTTCGTCCGGCCGCTGACCGACGCTGAGCGCGAGCGCCTGTACGCGGACTACCGCCAGGTCGGCCGGATCCTCGGCATCAGCGACGATGACATGCCGCCCGACGTCGGGGCGTTTCGGTCCTATGCGGCGGACATGATCGAGTCGCGGCTCATACCGAACGTCGCGACCCACGACCTGCTCGAGGTGATGAGCCTGAGCGACGTCCCGCCCCCGCACCGTCTCGTCCCGCGGCCGCTGTGGGCGGCGCTGCGCCCGGCCGGGCGGTTCCTACTGCGCGACGCGTCCGTCGGCACGCTGCCACCAAGGCTGCGGGAGAAGCTCGGCCTGACCTGGACGGAGGCCCAGCAGCGCCGGTTGCTGGGCCTGGCCGCCGTCGTGCGGCGGACCAGCCCGGCCGTGCCGGCGCGGCTGCTTCACTATCCCCCGGGCTATCGCGCCGTTCGCGCGGCGCGATCACGGTAATCCGCGCGACCCGCGGTGGGCCGATTCGTACGATCCCCGGATGCTGACCCTCTCCCTGGACGACGGCGCGGAGATGCGCGCCCTCGAGCCCTGGCACGCCGACGAGTTCGCTGCGCACGTCGACGAGATCCGCGATCACATCAAGCCCTGGGTCCCGTTCGCACATCGCGTGATCGACGCGGACAGCGCCCGGCAGATGCTGCAGTACTTCGCCGACCAGCAGGCCAACGGCGCCGGGCGGATGTTCGGCATCTGGCTCGAGGGCCGGCTCAGCGGCGGCACGCTGTTCCCGCGCTTCGACGCCGGCCTGAGCGTCTGCGAGATCGGCGCATGGCTCGCGCCGTGGGCCGAGGGACGCGGGCTGATAACGGCGGCTGCGCGGCACATGATCGACTGGGCGATCACCGTGCGGGGCATGGCGCGGGTCGAGTGGAACCACAGCCCGGACAACGAGCGCAGCCGGGCCGTCGCCCAGCGTCTGGGCATGACCAACGAGGGCGTCCGGCGCTCGGACTTCGTCGTCGGCGAGCAGCGGCAGGACTCCGAGGGCTGGGCGATGCTCGCCACCGACTGGCCGGCCGTGCGCGCGCAGACGATCGCCCCACACACTTGATCAGCAGTCAGAAGTAGCCGCTGGGGCGGCCGTTTCGCGCTGTTGATCAAGAAGCGTAGCGACAGCGAGGGGCGGCGCCCGCTGGTGCGGGGCCGCCCCTCGGCCGAATGCGAACTACTTGAGCGTGACGGTGGCGCCGGCGCCCTCGAGGGCCGCCTTGGCCTTGTCCGCCGCCTCCTTGTTGACCTTCTCCAGCACGGGCTTCGGGGCGCCGTCGACCAGCGCCTTGGCCTCGCCCAGGCCAAGGCTCGTGAGCGTACGAACCTCCTTGATGACCTGGATCTTCTTCTCGCCCGCGGCCTCGAGGATGACGTCGAACTCGTCCTTCTCCTCGGCGGCCTCGGCCGGCGCGCCGCCACCCGGGCCGGCCGGGGCGGCAACGGCCGCGACCGGGGCGGCCGCGGTGACGTCGAAGGTCTCCTCGAACTGCTTCACGAAGTCCGAGAGCTCGAGCAGCGTCATCTCCTTGAAGGAATCGAGCAGCTCTTCGGTGCTGAGCTTCGCCATGATTGGCGTCCTTTCTTGTTTCGCCGGTTGAGCCGGCAGTTGGTGGTTGCTACTCCGCCGGCTCGGCGGGAGTTTCGGTGGCGTCGGCGGCCGGAGCCGCGTCAGCCGCAGGGGCCTCGGCCGCAGCCTCGGCAGGCGCCGCGTCGGTGGACGCCTCGGCGGGCTTCTTCTCCTCGAGCGCCTTGGCCAGGCGGGCCATCTGCGACAGCGGCGCCTGGAACAGACCCGCGGCCCGCGTCGGCAGCGCCTTGAGGATGCCGGCGACCTTGGCCAGCAGTACCTCGCGCGAATCGAGATCGGCGATGCGGCTGACCTCGTCGGCGGAAAGCGCCTTGCCCTCGAGGATGCCGCCCTTGATCACGAGAAGCGGGTTGGCCCTGGCGAAATCGCGCAACCCCTTGGCGGCCACGACCGGGTCACCGTTGATGAACGCGATCGCCGTGGGTCCGACGAGCAGCTGCTCGTCGATGGCGACGCCAGCATCAGCGGCAGCCCGCTTGGTCAGCGTGTTCTTGACGACCGCGTAGGTGGTCTCGCGGCCCAGCGCCCGGCGCAGATCGGTGAGCTGCTTGACCGACAGCCCGCGGTACTCCGTGATGACCGCCGCGGACGAATTGGTGAACTGCTCGCTGATCTCGGCAACGGCCGTGACCTTCTCGGCATTCGGCATGCTTCCTCCTCTCCAGATGCAGTCAGGCTGGCCTGTTCGGCATCGGAGACGAGAAACGCCCCGGCGCAGGGCGCACGGGGCGATGCTTATTGCGCGAAACGCGTCACATCGAACCGTCCAACCTGCGCGGGCCGCTCCGGCGCATCCGGAGGCGTTCGGTCACGTGCGCGCACGTGACGACCAGCGGTCTTCGGGTGGATCGTCGTCAAGCCTACGGGGCGAACGGTCGGCCCGCCAAATCCGGGCGCCGCGTGGGCCGGGCACACCCGCGGCTGAGCCCGCCGGCCGGGCCGGGCCGTTGACGCCGCCCCGACGGCCGGCGCCACACGTGGGTGATCAACAGCCCCTCAGCGGGCGAGACCGCGAGCTGGGTGGCTGTTGATCACGGGCAAGGGCGGCGCCGCCCGGCTAGGAAATGGCCACGCCCTTGATCACGACCGGCTGGTGCAGCGTGTAGTCGAGCTCGTCGGACTGGGCCGTGCCGGACGGCGTCAGCACGTCCAGCGCCTTGGGCACGGTGTCCGGGTTGGCGGTGCAGTGCGGATCGCTGCTGGCCGTCGCGCAGACGCCGAACTGGAAGTCCTGCGGCGTCGCCGTGAACCCGCGGGCCTGGTCAGGGCTGAACCCGTCCTGGCCGGTCAGCACCACGCTGAACGCCCAGCCCGAAGCCGGCGTGCCGCCCAGCGCCGTCTTGTCCACAACGAACGTGATGTACCGGGAGATCTGGTTCGCGCTGATCGTCACCGTGCCGACAGTGTTCGTGTTGGACGCGTCGACGAAGCGCTGCCCGAAGCCCTGCACCTCGATCAGCCGGCTCCAGGCGTCGGCCGGGTCGATCGTGTAGTTGCGCGTGGCGAACGACGCCGCGGTGGACGTGCTCGCCGCGCCCGGTTCGTGCACGTACACGTCGACCAGCTGCGCGCCGAGCGGGCTGCCGAACGTGGGCGTCAGGTCGCGAGTCTGCACCCGGAACGTCACGGTGGAGCCGGTGTCGTACACCTGGAAGTCAGTCAGGTCGTAGGCGCCGGGCACGAAGTTGGACGAGGTCGGGTAGGCGTAGTTGCCCGGGCCGTTGTCGTCGCCGGTGGGGTCGGTGCTGTCGAACAGCAGCGTCCCGACGACGACGTCGTTGACAACGGTGCGCACGGCCTGGGCGGTACCGCCGTCGGGCGCGGTCGACGTCACCACCAGGACGTTGTTGCCGATCCGCGCGGGGATGTCGAAGGCGAACGAGCCGTCGCTGGCCGCGGTCGTGGTGGCGTGGCTCGAGCCGTCCGTGTCGGTGACGTCGGCCACGTCGACGATCGCGCCCGGGACGGCGGTGCCGGCCACGTGGATCGGGTCGGTGGCCACCGTCTGATCCGTCGGCGAGGTGACAGTCAGCGTCGTCGCCTTCTGGGTGTGGTCGATGTACCGGTCGACGGTCTGGGCCGGACGTTCGAGGGTGCGCCCGGCCGTCAGATCGGCCGTCAGCCGCACCTGCGAGGCGGCGCCCCAGGTCAGCGGCGACGCCGACCCGTCGGGCTGACCGTTGACGAAGCCGATCGAGGCGGACGTCGGGTCGGTGCCGAACGGCGAGGCCGGGACATCAGGAGCGTCCCAGACCTGCTCGGGCACCAGACCGACTCCGGACGACATCGCGTCCATCGCGGCGAGCAACTTCCCGGCCGTTGTGGCGTGGCCGGTCGCGAGGTCCTGCTGGGCGCGCTCAGCCGACAGCACCGGCCAGATGTGCCCGGTGCCCTTGTTCGACGGCGCCCACGGCGCGCCGTCCGGACCGCATTGGTGGCCCGATGCGACCACACAGTCGCCGTAGCCGTCGTCGTTGTAGCGCAGCCAGCCGGGACCGGACGCCGTCTGCTTCTCGATCGTCGCGTCGACGACCCCGAGCGAGTTCAGAACGTCCGGGTCGGTGGCGGGCAGCTCGCCGAGGCGGACCAGTTCGAGGAAGCCAGCATCGATGACGTCGCGCTGGTCGAGGTCGTCGACGGCACCGTTGCCCACGTTGTAGGTGATCGCCGCGTTGGGGTCGCCGGTCTTTGAAAGCCTTATGAAGTAAGGGTTCGGGGACTTGGAGCCGGTTGTCGTAACTGTCCAGCCCTTGATCGAGCGCTGGTACTGGTCGGCGGTGGCGAGCCAGATCCGGGCGTCGGCCGCGGCGCCGTGCGATCCGGCGATCGTGGCGGCGGCGACCAGCCCGGCGATCTCGGCGGCGATCGTCGACGGCGAGTAACCGCTTTGCTCCTCCCACCGCTCCGGGCCGAACGACGGACCGTGCGCGATCAGGTAGTTGGCCGCGGCCTGCACGTGCGGCCACAACAGGTTGTCGCCGGCCAGCCCGGACTGCAGCACCATCAGCAGCGGGTAGGCCACCTCGTCGAGTTGCGTGTTGAACGAGTCGGGCGCGAGCTTGCCGTTGACCAGCGAGTTGCGCGGCAGCGACCCGTCGGGCAGTTGCTGCTTCTCGAGCAGGAACCGGGTGGCGGCCCGGGCGGTGGCCAGGTCGCCGTCGGTGAACAGCGCCGTCCACGCCTCGTAGAGGTCGCGCGAGAACACCTCGCGGTACGAGCCGAAGTACGTGTTGGCCGGATCGCCGGCCGAGACGGCCTGGCCCCACGGCGAGGCCATCGAGGCGACGATCGCGCCGGGGAAGGTCTTGTCCTCGCTCGCCTTCACCACGTTGGCGGACGTGTAGTACTCGCGGACGGCCGCCGCCTGCTGCGACTTCGACAGGCCGGGCAGGTGGTTGGACGGATTGCGCAGGCCGGCGTCGTACTGCTTCCAGCCCGCGGAGTACTTGCCGCTCATGGAGCCGAACGGGGTGTTCAGCGTGGCGCCGGACGTGGCCACTGCGGCGGCCTGGGTAGTGCCGAAGCCGAGCGCCAGGGTGAACTCGCCGTGCTTGTCGGGCGCGAGGCCGGCCGTCTGCTCGACGTTGCCGTTCATCGCGGTGGCCTCGGGGGTCAGCGTGTGGGTGCTGTCGAGCTGGGTCAGCCCGTCCGACGGCATCCCGACGAAGCCGCTGGCCTTCGTGGTCAACGGGCCGTTGAGGGCGAGGAATGACGGCACGGCGTAGTCGCGGTTGGCGGCGTTGGTCGCGGTGTTCGTGTCGTAGGAGACGAGCGCGCCCGACGGGTCGACCACCGCGTTGTCGGCGCCACCGTTGCCGCTGCCTCCGCCGCCGTTGCCACCCGCGGTGGCGTCCAGGCGCACGTAGAGATGGTAGTTACGGGCCGCGTCCGTCAACGGCGTGTACCCGGTGTGCACGACGACGCTCGCCCGCGCCGGGTCGGTCAGGTAGGTGGTGGTCAGTCGGTAGGCGCCGGACTTCGCCGTGGACGTGACGGTGCAGATCATGCCGGTGGAGTCGGCGCTGACCGTGTACGTGGTGTCGCGCGACTGCAGGTCGGTGAACGTCGAGCCGTCGGTGACGAGGTACTGCATCGTCTCGACGTTCGTGGTGTCGATCGTCGGGGCGTACACGTCGGACAGCACCCCGCCGGCGACGGTGTACCAGATCTTCGACGTGGTGTTGCGGGCCGTGCCGAGACAGTCCTTGCGGGCCAGGTCGAAGTGGCTGAGCGAACCGGGGCCGTCGGACGCATCAGCGGCGGCCGCCGGCACGAATGCGGTCAGGAACCCCGCGACGGTAACGGCGATGATCAACGACACTCGTGCTCGCATGGCCCCCGCTCCTTCGGCTCGCGTCGTGCGGATCGAACCACTTCGCGAGCGCGATGGCCAGGGTCAGTCCTGGCCGATCTGGTCGGCCGGGGGTGGCTTGATCTGCAGGTTCTCGTCGAAGTGGTTCAGCTCGAACTCGACGTGCGCCGTCTGGCCCTGCGCCTCGACGCTGTCGGTGAGCTTGACCGGCCGCCCCTGCGCGTCGACCCAGATGTCCATCGGGATCTGATCGACGCCGGCGTCGATCGCCTGCTGCATCTGCTCGCGCTGGCCCTCCGGAACCTTCTGGACGACTGCGCGCGGATCGACGATCAGGTGGTAGTGGACGGCCGACGCGCCGTTGATCTTCTCGCCGCCGATCACCTTCAGGTCGTGGGCGGCCGAGACCATGGTGGCGTAGTACTGCGGACCGGATTCAGCCAACGTCTGCGGCAGCGTCTCGGCCAGTTGGGAAACGACCGGGTCGGAACTGTCCGTCGACGCGATCACCCACTGCTTGCCGTTCTGCCCGTGGTCGACGTACACCTTCTGGTCGACGTAGATGACGTGCACGTTCGTGGTGTTTCCCTGCAACGTCGTCTCGACCTTGTCGTCGATCGCGGTCACCTTTCCGGCCGAGAGCTGCTCGCCGAACGTGCTGGTCTGGGTCAGCGGTCCGGCATCGAGGTGCAGCGTGCCCTGCGCGTCCTTCGTCCCCGCGACGCCGTGCAGGATCTGTGCGCCCAGCCCGGCGACGTCGGTGAAGGCCGGGCCTACGCCGTCGCCGTGGGTGGCGCTCGAACAGCCCGCCACCGCGACCATGGCTCCGGCGGCCGCCCCCAGCGCCGCCACTTGCGTTCGGTTCATCCGACCTCCGTCCGATATGCAACGACACTAGTGCCCACGTTGGGGACCGGTCCGTCGCATAGGCCTAAATTGGTCTATACAAACTCTTGACTGGCCTTCCGGGCGGTGTTACACCAGACCGGAACGCGAGCTAACTCCTGTTTATCGGCGATGTCGGAGTCGCGCCTGTCTGCCGGAATGCAGACAGCGCTCCGAGCGCCGGCCGGCAAAGGAGCTGGCGGTGGAGGGCCCGCACCGGATCTCCCGGATGGAACGATGCGATGAACGCCGAACAGCTGCGCAGAACTCGATCGCTGGTGGTCGCATTCGGGGTGGTGGTGGCGTTCTGGGTCGCGGTTCCGGGCGCATCGCCGGCCGCATCCCCGGCGGCATCCCCGGCGGCGGCTCCGGCAGCCATCGGCGGGCTGACCTGGTCCGACGACTTCGACGGCCCGGCCGGGGCGGCGCCCGACGCCAGCAAGTGGTCGCACGACACGGGCGGCAGCGGCTGGGGCAACAACGAGCTCGAGTACTACACCAACAGCACCAGCAACGCGTCACTCGACGGGCAGGGGCATCTGCTAATCACGGCCCGCCGCGAGAACCCGGCCGGCTACAACTGCTGGTACGGCAGCTGCCAGTACACGTCGGCCCGGCTGCTGACGTCGGGGCACTTCACCCAGCAGTACGGCCGGTTCGAGGCGCGCATCAAGCTGCCGCGCGGACAGGGCTTGTGGCCGGCGTTCTGGATGCTCGGCGACAACATCGGCAGCGTCGGCTGGCCGAACAGCGGCGAGATCGACGTCATGGAGAACATCGGCCGTGAGCCCTCGACGAACCACGGCAGCATGCACGGCCCGGGCTACTCCGGCGGCAATCCGCTGACCGGAACGTACTCGATCAACGGCGCGTTCGCCGACGACTTCCACACGTTCGCCGTCGACTGGGGCCCCAATTCGGTGCAGTTCTCGGTCGACGGCAACGTCTACGAGACGCATTCGCCGTCCGACACAAACGGTAATCCGTGGGTGTTCGACCACCCGTTCTTCATGCTGCTGAACGTCGCCGTGGGCGGCAACTGGCCGGGTTCGCCGGACGGTTCAACTCAGTTCCCGCAGACGATGACCGTCGACTACGTCCACATCTACAGCTGGATTGCGGGTTCGTCCGGTGGGCAGATCACCGGCCTGGCCGGTAAATGCCTGGACGTTGCCGGAGCCGGTACCGCCAACGGAACTGCAGTCCAGCTGTACAGCTGCAACTGGACGAACGCCCAGCAGTGGACGCGGCCCGGCGACGGCACGATCCGCGCATTGGGCAAGTGCCTCGACGTGCCCGGCGGGTCGACCGCGAATGGAGCCAAGCTGCAGATCTGGGACTGCAACGGCACCGGAGCGCAGCAGTGGCGGGTCGAGACCGCCGGCGACATCGTCAACGTGCCGGCGAACAAGTGCATGGACGTCACCGACGGCAACTCGGCCGACGGTACCCGGACGCAGATCTGGGACTGCACCGGCGCGCCCAACCAGAAGTGGGTTGTCGCCTAGCCGCGCGATCGTCCGCGGGCGAACCCCCAGGGCCCGCGGCCTGCCCCGAGGAGGAGCACTATGTCCAGATCCAGGCTCCGCTATGCCCTTTTCGGCGTGGCGGCCGTCGCCACCACACTGGCCGGTATGGCCGTTGCGGTCATCGGCGGCGCGAGCAAGGCCGGCGCGCTCACCAACAACTGGTACGCGTCGGCGCCCTACCTGATGCCGGAGAGCAACAACCCACCCGACCCGACAACCGTCATGGCGGCGACCGGGCAGAAGGCCTTCCAGCTGGCGTTCATCCTGGCGCCGAACGGTGGTGGCTGCTCCCCGACGTGGGACGGCACCTCGCCGATCTCGTCGGACACCACCGCGGGCAACGTCGTCAACAGCATCCGCAACGCCGGCGGCGACGTGTCGGTGTCGGTCGGCGGCTACGGCGGCACCAAGCTGGGCCAGACCTGCGGTGACGCCGCCTCGACCGCGGCCGCATACCAGCAGGTGATCGACAACTACCACCTCAAGGCGATCGACTTCGACCTGGAGGAACCCGAGTACGAGAACGATGCCGCGGTGAACAACGAGCTCGGCGCGGCGAAGACGCTGCAGCAGAACAACGCCGGGCTGTACATCTCGGTGACCATGCCGGGCACGTCGGCCGGAACCGGATGGTTCGGCACCCAGCTGCTCGACAAGGCGAAGGTGCTGCAGTTCACCCCGAACAACTTCTCGATCATGCCGTTCGACGGCGGGTTCAACGGGGCGGCGTCGCAGACCGCTGCGCTGGAGGCGTTCCACGGCCTGCTGATGAGCCACATGGGTTGGGACAGCGCAACTGCCTACAGCCACGAGGGATTCTCCGGCATGAACGGCAAAACCGACGCGTCGGAGTTCTTCTACCAGTCCGACTTCCAGGCCGTGCTCGACTACGCGACCGGTCACGGCCTGGCTCGGTTCACGTTCTGGTCGGTGAACCGCGACCGGGCTTGCGGATCGTCCACCGACAACGGCATCTGCAGCAACGTCCCGCAGAACGTCTGGGACTTCACCAAGTACACGACCGAGTTCGCCGGCGCGACACCGCCCGACCAGCCGCCGCCGACCAGCCCGCCGCCGGGCGGTGGTGACTGCAGCTCGCCGGCCTGGAGCGCGACAACCGCCTACAACGGTGGCGCCGTCGTCTCCTACAACGGCCACTCCTGGACGGCCAAGTGGTGGACGTACGGCGACGTCCCGGGCAACAACGCGCAGGACGTCTGGGTCGACAACGGCCCCTGCTGATCTGGGTCCCGTCCCCGATCGGTCAACCGCTGCGGCCGACGACCGCGAGAAGTTGCCCGATCGGGCATCGGCGCGAAGATCAAACCCGGGCGTTCGGTCGGGAAGCAGGCAGATCGCCCCGGCGGCGACCGCAGATTTCCCGCCCGGTGTATCAGGACCGCGCGTACTGAGTCCTCTCAGACGTGACAGGAGCAGTCCGCCGTGTGGGGGCGCGGCGAACGCATCCGAGACGAGGTGAGACCGAGCTGTCGGCCTTGCCGGAGGGACGTCGAGTCACGTGGCCACGGCCTGACAAGTCGTGACCGCCGGCGCCGGATGGGCGGCGCCACTGCTGGGGATCGGCCACGTCGGGGGTCGGTAGTACGTCAGCAGACGTGCGCCGAGGGTTCGTGGCCGATCCCCAGCCCAATACGAAAACGATCTCCCGGCGCGGGTCGCGCGCCAGGAGATCATCGTTGCCCAGCGGGCCGAACGGCCCGGTCGGATCAGCCGGCAGCTGCCTCGTCGAGCAGGTTGCGGGTGCGGTTGGCGTCGACCGGGATGCCCGGGCCCATCGTCGTCGAGAACGTGACCTTCTTCAGGTACTTGCCCTTGGCCGACGACGGCTTGGCCCGCAGCACCTCGTCCAGCGCGGCGGCATAGTTCTCGACGAGCTGCTCGGGCGTGAACGACGCCTTGCCCAGGATCAGGTGCAGGTTGGACTGCTTGTCCACCCGAAAGCTGATCTTGCCGCCCTTGATGTCCGCGACCGCCTTGGCCACATCGGGCGTGACGGTTCCGGTCTTGGGGTTGGGCATGAGGCCGCGGGGGCCGAGCACCCGGGCGATGCGACCGACCTTGGCCATCTGGTCCGGCGTCGCGATCGCGGCGTCGAAGTCCAGGAAGCCCTCCTGGATCGCGGCGATCAGGTCGTCGCTGCCGACCCGGTCGGCGCCGGCGGCCTCGGCCTCGGCCGCCTTGTCGCCGGTGGCGAAGACGATGACGCGGACGGTCTTGCCGGTTCCGTGCGGCAGGCTGACCGTTCCGCGCACCATCTGGTCGGCCTTGCGGGGGTCGACGCCCAGCCGCAGCGCTGCCTCGACGGTGCCGTCGAATTTGGTCGGCGAGGACTCCTTGGCCAGCCGGACCGCTTCCAGCGGCGCGTAGATCTTGTCGGGCTCGACGAGCTCGGCGGCCTTGCGATAGGCCTTACTGCGCTTCATGTTTCTCTCCTGGTGGTAGTCGCGGGCGCTCGGCGCGCCCTCCCACGAACTGGGTGTTTCAGCCGTTGACGGTGATGCCCATCGACCGGGCGGTGCCGGCGATGATCCGCGCGGCGTGGTCGATGTCGTTCGCGTTGAGGTCTTCCATCTTGGTCTGGGCGATCTCGCGGACCTGGTCCATCGTGACCGAGCCGACCTTGTTGACGTGTGGCTCGCCGCTGCCCTTGTCGATGCCGGCTGCCTTGAGCAGCAGCCGGGCAGCCGGCGGCGTCTTGGTGACGAACGTGAACGAGCGGTCCTCGTAGACCGAGATCTCGACCGGGATGATCTGCCCGCGCTGCGACTCGGTGGCCGCGTTGTACGCCTTGCAGAACTCCATGATGTTCACGCCGTGCTGGCCCAACGCCGGGCCGACCGGCGGCGCAGGGTTGGCGGCGCCCGCCTGGATCTGCAGCTTGATGATCGCGGCGAGCTTCTTCTTGGGAGGCATTCTTCGTTTCCTGACTAGATCTTGGCGACTTGGCTGAACGACAGCTCGACAGGCGTCTCGCGACCGAAGATGGACACGAGCACCTGCAGCTTCTGGTGAACGGGGTCGATGTCGCTGATGGTGGCCGGCAGCGTGGCGAACGGACCGTCCATGACCGTGACCGACTCGCCGACGCTGAAGTCGACGACGTCGATCTTCGGCTTCTCGGCAGTGGTGGTGGCCGGGCCGCGGGTGCCACCGGCCACGGCGGCCGCCTTCTGCGTGGCCGGCGCGAGGATCTTGACCACCTCGTCGAGCGACAGCGGCGAGGGCCGCGACGTGGCGCCGACGAACCCGGTCACGCCCGGGGTGTTGCGCACCGCGCCCCACGACTCGTCGTTGAGGTCCATCCGGACCAGGATGTAGCCCGGAAAGACCTTACGCTGCACCTGCTGGCGCTTGCCGTTCTTGATCTCGACGACCTCTTCGGTCGGCACCTCGACCTGGAAGATGTAGTCCTCCATGTCCAGGCTCTGGATGCGGCTCTCGAGGTTGGCCTTCACCTTGTTCTCGTACCCGGCGTAGGAGTGGACGACGTACCAGTCGCCCACCTGCATGCGCAGCTCGCGGCGCAGGGTCTCGAGCGGGTCCTCGTCGCTTTCCGCAGCCGGCTCGGCCGCGTCGGCCGATTCGACCGCCCCGGCCTCGGGCGCCACGTCGGTGTCGGCCTCGGCGGCCGGCTCGTCGACGGCGTCCGCCTCGGCCGGCTCGCTGTCGGCCGGTTCGTCGACGCGCGCATCGTCACCGGCCTCGGCGCGAGCTTCCGCCGCGGCGACGTTGTCGGCCTCGCGCTCACTCGCACCCAGCAGGCGCGCGGCCTCGGCGACGTCCCCAACGTCGCTCGACCGAGCGTCTTCGGGCACGCTCTCGTAGTCGGACACTGCCTCTTCTTTCCTGTTGCTTCGTCGTAGATCAGCGGGACGGCCGGCTCCGGCCGCGTCCCGGCAGCTCAGCCGAAGATCTTCAGCACGAGCTTGGCGAGTCCCAGGTCCAGTCCGGCGACCAGCGACACCATGATCACCACGAAGACGATCACGACGATCGTGTACGTCAGCAGCTCGTTACGCGAAGGCCACAGGACCTTGCGCATTTCCGAGATGATTTCCCGGACGTAGCGGCCCGGCCGCCCACCCGGCCCGCCACCGGCGGGACGCGGCGACGCTGTCTCGGTGCGGGTCGCTGTCACGATGACTCCTCTCGGAGCGGGCCGGGTGGCCCGCCCTCTGCTGTATTGCCGAGGCACCGACCGGGACGCTCACGCGCCGCCGATCAGCACTCCGCAGGGGCGACAGGACTCGAACCTGCAACCGCCGGTTTTGGAGACCGGTGCTCTACCAATTGAGCCACGCCCCTTCGGGACCTGCAAAGGCTCCGCCGGACCTGCGCAGCGCATGCTTACGCAAGGCCACGATAGAGCCCGGGCGCCAAGTGTACGGGGCGCACGTGGCTGGCTCCAAGCCGGCGCCGGTCGGCCGGGGCGGACGCCCCCGCCGGCCTCCACTCTAGGCTCGCGCGGCCGCGCCAGTTCATGATCAACAGCGAGAGATGGTCGCCAGAGCGGCCAAACTGCCGTGTTGATCAGGAAAGACGGCGGGAACGAACCGACGGACCAACGCTCGCAGCCCCCACCGCGAGTGATTCCGGCTGGCGCGGTCTGCAACGATTGGCGGCATGGGAGCTCGGATTTCTGACCGCATCGCCGCAATCGCCGAGTCGGCCACCCTGGCCGTCGACGCGAAGGCGAAGGCCCTCAAGGCAGCCGGCCGGCCCGTCATCGGCTTCGGCGCCGGCGAGCCCGACTTCCCGACGCCCGACTACATCGTCGCGGCGGCGGTCGAGGCGGCCAGGAATCCGAAATACCACCACTACACGCCGGTGCCCGGGCTGCCCGAGTTGCGCGAGGCCGTCGCGGCCAAGACGTTGCGGGACACGGGCTACGAGACGGCCGCCGCGAACGTCCTCGTCACCAACGGCGGCAAGCAGGCCGTGTACAACGCCTTCGCCACGCTGCTCGACCCGGGCGACGAGGTACTGCTGATCGCGCCGTACTGGACCACCTACCCCGAGTCGATCAAGCTGGCCGGTGGCGTGCCGGTCGAGGTGGTCACCGACGAGACGGCCGGCTACCTGGCCACCGTCGAGCAGCTCGAGGCGGCGCGCACCGACCGGACCAAGGTGCTGCTGTTCGTCTCGCCCTCCAACCCGACCGGCGCCGTCTACCCGCGCGACGCCATCATCGAGATCGGCCGCTGGGCCGCCGAGCACGGGCTGTGGGTGGTCACCGACGAGATCTACGAGCACCTCGTCTACGGCGACGCTGCGAACGTCTCGATCGCCACGGCTGTCCCCGAGCTGGGCGACCGGGTCGTCATCCTGAACGGCGTCGCCAAGACGTACGCGATGACGGGCTGGCGGGTCGGCTGGATGATCGGTCCGACCGACGTGATCAAGGCGGCGTCCAACCTGCAGTCGCACGCCACGTCGAACGTCGCGAACGTCTCGCAGGTGGCGGCGCTGGCGGCGGTCAGCGGCGACCTGAGCGCGGTGGGGAAGATGCGCGAGGCGTTCGACCGGCGGCGGCGCACGATCGTGTCCATGCTGTCCGACATTCCCGGGGTGGTCTGCCCCGAGCCATTCGGCGCCTTCTACGCCTACCCGTCCGTGAAGGGCCTGCTGGGCAAGCCGCTGCGGGGCCAGGTCGCGACGACCTCGGCCGAGCTGGCCGGCCTGATCCTGGACGAGGTCGAGGTGGCCATCGTCCCGGGCGAGGCGTTCGGTACGCCCGGCTACGCCCGGCTGTCCTACGCCCTGGGCGACGCCGACCTGGCCGAGGGCATCGGCCGCATCGCCAAGCTCGTCGCCGAGTCGGGCTGAGCCGGCCCCGCTGAGCGCAGCCGGCGCAGCGTCAGTGCCGTCGCGCCGAGCACGCAGGCCAGCACCACGGCGGCGAACAGTATCAGCGCGTCGGTGATCGGCAGGAACTCGAGCACCACGCCGACGGCGACCACCGGCAGGGTGATGCCGAGGTACACGAACAGGAACATGCCGGCGAGCACTTCGCCACGGTTGTCCGGCCCGGCCAGCGAGGCGGCCACGACGATCGCCGAGCGGAACATCAGCCCGGTTCCGGCGCCGGCCACCACCGCCGACACGACGAACAGCCACAGCCAGGTGCCGCCGGCGCCGACTCCGATGAGGCCGGCCAGCCCGGCGGTCATCAGGGCCGCGCCCACCTGCAACTGACGCCGTTGCGCCAGCCCGGCCAGTCCCAACTGCGACAGGGCGGACGCGCCCATGACGCCGAACACCATGGCGCCGGCCGCGAGGTGCGAGTGCTCGTGCAGCGTGCCGGCCATGAAGCCCGGGCCCAGCGCGTTGACCAGGCCGAGCACGGCGAACCCGGCCGCTCCCCCGACGCCGGCCACCACGAACTGGGTCGCCGTTCCGGCCGGCACCGACACCCGCTGCGGGCGATAAGGCCGGCGGTGCACGTCCACCGTCTCGGGCACGAACACCAGCGCGGCGAGCCCGGCCACGAGCAGTACCGCGAACACCGCGTAGGGCACGACGAGTGGGTGGGCCACGTACTGCGCGAGCACGCCGCCGACCAGAGGCCCGACGGCCAGTCCGCCGATGTTGATCGCCCCGGCGACCGTCCCGTGACGGTGCCGCGGCTCGTGCGGGCGGGCGGTGGCGCGCAACTCGCCGTAGTGGGTGGTGGCCGCCGCGGTCAGCGCCCCGATGGCGACTCCGTCGACGAACCGGGCGACGATCAGCGCCGGCACGGCCGCGCTGAGCAGGAAGACCAGGTCGGCGACGACGGCGAGCACCACCGACGACGCGACCATCCGCCGCCGGCCCAGCCAGTCGCTCAGGTGGCCGAGGAACACGAGGCTGGCCATCACCCCGACGGCGTACACCGCGAAGATCACCGTGATCGTGAACGGGGCGAAGCCGTCACGTTGCTGGTAGAGCGGGTACAGCGGCGTGGGCAGGCTGGCGAAGGCCATCTGGACGAGGAAGACGGCGCCGATGATCCAGGAACCCGCCGCGTGCCGGGACACGGACGGCGTCGCCTGGACGCGAGGGCGGGGCCGCAGAGCAGTGGTCACGTCATCCACGATGCGTCGGGCGAACTATCGTGTCCAACGAACATCGTTGATGCCATTAATCGTATTCCCCGATAATACGAAGCATGGACGTCCGGCAGCTGGAATTCTTCGTCGCCGTCGCCGACGAGCTCAACTTCACCCGGGCCGCGCAGCGGGTGCAGGCGGTGCAGTCCACCGTGTCGGCCGGCATCCGGGCCCTCGAGCGGGAGCTGCGGGTCGACCTGTTCGACCGCTCGACCCGGCACGTCACGCTCACCGACGTCGGCGCCGCGCTGCTGGTCGAGGCCCGCACCGCCCTCGACGCCGCCGAGCGGATGCGGGCCTACGCCGAAGCTCCGCCCGAGCAGCTGCGCGGACGCGTGCGGGTCGGCCTGCTCACCAACATGCAGGCGCTCGACGCCCCGGCCGTGCTGGGCGAGTTCCGCCGCCGGCACCCGCTCGTCGACGTGCGGCTGCGCTTCTCGCCGTCCGGCTCGGTCGGCCTGATCCAGGACATCCGGCGGGGCCGGCTCGACATCGCGTTCGCCGGGCATCCCGAGGACAGCGCGCCCGACCTGGAGACCACGAAAGTGGCCGAGTTCCCGTTCGTCGCCATCGTGCCGCGCGATCACCGGCTGGCCGACGCGAAGTCGGTCGCCCTCTCGTCGCTGCTCGACGAGCCATTCATCGACGGCCTGCCCGGGTTCGGCAACCGACGGCTGGTCGACGCGGCGCTGCACCGCACCGGGCGCACCCGCCAGGTGTCCACCGAGATCCCGGACCTGGCCCTGGCGCCCGGCCTCGTCGCCGCCGGCCTGGGCATCGCCGTCCTGCCGGACATGGCGGACGTGACCGATCCGCGCGTGGTGACCGTCCCGCTGACCCGGCCCCGGCTGGCCCTGGTGGTGGACGCCATCCGGCTGCGCGAGCGCCGCTCGCCGGCCGTCACGGCGCTGTTCGACCTGATGCGCGAGCGCCTGGGTCGCTAAGCGACGCTAGTGCCCCGCGCCGGGAATTGGGCGAATAAGTCCGGTGATCCAGGTGTGCGCTAGCAAGGCGGAGGAGGAGCCGATACCGCTGTTGTATCGGCGACGACGACAACGCCGCGAGCGTGCAGCTGGGCGCCGGAATTATCGTCTGAGTTCCCGGCGCGGGGCACTAGTGCCCCGCGGACACTAGGCGACGAGGTCGACGTACTCGGTGTGCCGCGCGAGGAACGCCCGGACGAACGGGCACAACGGCACGATCTTCTGCCCGCGGGCGCGCACGTCGTCCAGGGCGTGGCGGATAAGCGTGCTCGCGACCCCGTGGCCTTCGGCGTCGGGCGCCACCTCCGTATGGGTGAACACCACCCGGCCCGGGCGCAAGTCGTAGTAGGCGAAGCCGACCGCCTCGCCGTCCAGGACGGCCTCGTAGCGGGACTGGTCCGGGTTGTCGCGTACTTCGATGTTCATGGCAGGGCGTGGGCCTTTCGTAGAACGTCGATCGCCGCGGGCAGATTCTTCAGCGCCGCCAGCAGGTCGGACGGGTTGGCGATGCGCCAGGCGTTGGCGTTGACGTAGCAGCGGATCGCGGCGTCGAACTTGGCCGCGCCGACGGCCGCGCGGGCGGCGTGTAGGGCGGCGGCGCCCTTGTCGTAGGTGATCGCGTAGTACGACGTCTCGGCGCTGCCGTACGAGGCGGTCGGCGCGTCGACGTTGCCCGGCATGTTCAGCGCGGCTGGGGGCGGCGGGTCGTTGTCGACGAGTTGCTCGGCGTAGGAGGCGAACGCCTCGTCCAGCCAGGCGTGCGTGGCCTGCGAGTCGCCGACCATCGCGTAGAACCACTGGTGGGCCGTCTCGTGCACGGCCACCTGTTGCGAGCTGTCGAGCATCAGGATCGAGCTCGGGTACTCGATTCCGCCCCCGCCGGCCGGCACCCGCGCCACCGACAGCGACGGGAACGGGAACGGGCCGAATTGCTTGCTGTGCTGGGTGATCGCCAACTGGAACAGCGGGACGAGCTGGTCGCGCTGGGTGGGGCTGGTGGCGCCGACCCGCAGCTTCACCCCGCCGACCGTGGTGTCCGAGACGGAGAACGGGCCGACCGCCACGCTGACGTCGCGGGCCGCGTCGATCGTCGAGTGCCACGTCCGGGTCGGGCCGTTCTGCGACGGGTCGGCCGGGTCGCCGGACATGATCACCGTGTCGGCGGCCGGCGCGGTGACGGTGAGGTCGGTCTGCATCGCCTCGCTGGTGGCACTCTCGGCCGGGAACTGGATCATCGGCTCGGCGTGCCAGCCGTGTCCGCGCTCCCAGGCCAGCAGCGGCTGGGCCGAACCGAACCAGGCGTAGCGCGCCGCGCCCTGGCCGCTGCGCCCGAAGCGGTCGAACGACTGGTTGCCGAGGGTGAGAGTGAACGTGATGTCGGCCCGGACAGTGGTTCCGGCGGCGATCCTCCGGCCGAATGGGATGTGCAGCAGCCCGCCCTGGGTGCCCGGCGCGGCACCGTCCGCGTCGTAGGTCGGCTGGCCGGCGTCGTGGTCGGCCCGGGCCGAGTTGACGACGATCTTGTTGCCGGCCGCGACGGTGGGCAGGGTGTTGGCGGTCAGCCGGAACACCAGCTCGGTGATGGGCAGGTCCGGGGTGAAGTCGACGTGCTCGCTGCCCTGGGCCGTGGTGAGGTCCGAGCCGAGCGTGAACGACAGGCGCACCTTGGGGCGCTTCGGATCGGGCGCGATGTAGCTGGCCGGGCACGTCGAGCCGGGCGGGCTGGTGCTGGGCGCCGGGGCACCGGCGCCCGTGCCCGAGCTCGGCGCCGCTTGCAAGGGGGCGCCGTGGCCACCGGTGCTCGACGTGCACCCGGCGAGCAGGAGGGCGACCGCCGTCCCGGCGACGACGAGCCGTAGCTTCACCGGGACACGGCGGGCAGCCGCACCGTCGCTCGGGCCTTGGCCAGGACGGTCTGCCCGTTCACCTTGGCGGTCAGGTCGACGACGCCGAGCCCGTCCTCACCGGCGGCGGCCACCACGCCGGTGACCTCGAGCTCCGCGCCCTCCGGATCGGGTACCACCACCGGGCGGGTGAACCGCACGCCGTACTCGACCACCGCGCCCGGATCGCCGGCCCAGTCGGTGACGACGCGGCACACCAGCGCCATCGTGTACATGCCGTGGGCGATGACGTTGGGCAGCCCGACCTCGGTGGCGAACCGCTCGTTCCAGTGGATGGGGTTGAAATCGCCGGACGCCCCGGCGTAGCGCACCAGGTTGGCGCGCGCGATCGGGAAGGTCTGCGCCGGCAGCTCGGTACCCACCGCGGTCATCCCACCGCCCCCCGCACGACCAGGGTGCCGTACGCCGACAGCACCGCCTCGCCGTCCACTGTGGACACGTCGCCGCGCGTCGAAACGATGTCGTTGCCGGCCGCCGAGCGAATCGTCTCCACCGTGACGACCACCGTCAGGGCGTCGCCGGCGTGGATCGGGCGGGTGTGCACGAAGCGCTGCTCGCCGTGGACCACCCGCGAGTAGTCGACGCCCAGCTCGGGATCCATGATCACCTGGTGGGCGGCCCGCGAGGTCACGATGATCGCGAACGTCGGCGGCGCGATGACGTCCGGATAGCCCAGCGCCTTGGCGGCGTCCGGATCGCGATAGGCGGGGTTGGCGTCGCCGATCGCATCGGCGAACTCGCGGATCTTCTCGCGCCCCACGTCGTACGGGGCCGTCGGGGCGTACACCCGCCCGACGAACGACTGGTCCAACGGCATGACCAGACGCTAGCGCGTATCGCCGTCCGGCAGGTCGGTCAGCACGGCGAACGGCGGCGCCCCGAAGCCCTCCACCCGGTAGCGGCCCCAGGGGTCGACGTCGGTCAGTGGGGTCTCGGCCTCGCCCTCCGGCGTGCGCAATGTCACGGTGCGGGTACCGCCGTCGACCAGGTCGGCGACCGCGGGGTCGGCGGCCACCCGGCCGTACCAGCTGTACGAGCCGCTGATCGCGTCGAAGTGGCCGGCCAGCCGCACCGACACGGACAGGGACGTGCAGCCGCTGATGATCTGGGCCGGACCGTCGTATCCGTCGTCTTTCATCTCGCATCTCTCCCGGCGAACGGCAGCGGGTCGTCCAGCCCGAGTGTGATGCCCGATCGGCGCAGCTCGCCGTCGATGACGTCCCAGATGGCCAGCCGCAGGTGCTGGACGACCTGGGCCCGGCTGACCTTGCGCCCCTTCATCCACCACGCGACGGTGTGCTCGACCATGCCGACCATCGACTGCGCGGCCGGCTCGGCCAGGTCGGTGCGCAGCCCGAATTGCGACATGAACCCGCCGAGCAGATCGGCCAGCTGGTCGGCGATGGTGGCCTCGACGTCGCCGAGCGCCGTGTCGCCGGACGTGCCGCGCTGGCGCAGGAAGTGGTACAGCCGCGGGTGGGCGTCGACCCATCGGGTGAGCGCGTCGAGGGTGCCGCCGATGATCTCGTTGGCGGTGGTGCCCGATCGCAGCGGCGGCACCAGTTCGGCGATGACGATCTCGCCGACCCGCCGCGAGATGGCGTTGCGCAGGTCTTCCTTGTCCCGGAAGTAGCGGTAGAGGACGGTGCGGCTGACCTGGGCGGTCGCCGCGATCTCCTCGGCACTGGACTCGGGCCCGTACGTGTCGATGGCGGCGACGCCGGCGTCCACCAGGACGGCCCGGCGCCGGGCCCGATGGTCGTTCCACCGCTCGCGGCGCCCGTCGGCCGGGCGCTCAGGGCGGGACACCGAACTCGTCACCCCGGCAGCATACCGCTACCTGTGACGCGGCGTTATATGAACTCTAGCGAGTCTCGCGGTGCTCGGTGTGCTTACCGCAGTTCGGGCAGAACTTGTTCATCGAGAGGCGGTCCGGGTCGTTACGCCGGTTCTTCCGCGTGATGTAGTTGCGGTGCTTGCAAACCTGGCAGGCCAAGGTGATCTTCGGCCGGACGTCGGTCGCTGCCACGGCTAATGCCTTTCCATAGATTCAACTCGTGGACGGATCTGTAGCGAGGGCCGGATTTGAACCGGCGACACAGCGATTATGAGCCGCTTGCTCTGCCT
>DATBER010000098.1:0-12373 GCA_036558905.1 Jatrophihabitantaceae bacterium
GGCAACACGCGCAACAACCGCAGCACGGAATATGTGCCAGAACCCGAAATTCTCCTGAAAACGAAGTGACAGCTGCCATCTTTTGGTAGTTACTATCACTTCGTAGTCACTGTCAAAGGAGCCGGCATGTCTGAATCCCGCACTCGCTGGTGGGCGCTCGGCGCGCTGGCCATCGCGATGCTGACCATCGGCCTGGACACGACCGTCCTCAACGTGGCGGTCCCGACGCTGGCCAACGATCTGCACGCGTCGACCGACCAGCTGCAGTGGTTCAGCACGGCCTACACGCTGGTGCTCGCCGGCATGCTGCTGCCGGCCGGCATGCTCGGCGACCGGTTCGGGCGCAAACGCCTGCTCGTCGCAGCACTGGTGCTGTTCGGCGCCGCCTCGGCCGCATGCGCGTACGCCGACTCGGCCGACCAGCTGATCGCAGCCCGCGCAGTGCTCGGACTCGGCGCGGCGCTGATGATGCCGCTGTCCATGGCCGTGCTGCCCGTGCTGTTCCCCGACCGCCAGGAACGGGCCCGGGCGCTGACCATCTGGGTCACGTCCACCGCGATTGGACTTCCCCTCGGGCCGATCGTCGGCGGCTGGCTGCTCGACACGTTCTGGTGGGGCTCCGTGTTCCTGATCAACGTGCCACTCGTCGTCATCGGCGTGATCGCGGTCAGCGCCCTCGTGCCCGAGTCGCGCAGCTCGACGCCGCGGCCGCTCGACCTGGTCGGCGTCGTGCTGTCGTCGGCCGGACTGCTCGGCCTCACCTACGGCTGCATCGCCGCCGGCCAGGACGGCTGGACCGACTCCGGCACGCTCGGGTCGATGCTCGGTGGGGTCGCTCTGCTGGTCGCATTCGTGGCCTGGCAGCGCCGGATCGCGCATCCGCTGATCGATCTGGCCCTGTTCCGCGACCGCGGGTTCACCTGGGGTACCGCGCTCTCCACGGTGGTCAACTTCGCGTTGTTCGGGCTGATCTTCGCCATGCCGCAGTTCTTCCAGGCCGTGCAGGGCACCGACGCCCTCGGCAGCGGACTGCGCCTGCTGCCGGTGATCGGCGGAATGCTCGTCGGAACCCGGCTGGCCGACCGGGCCGTCGCCCGGATCGGGGCCGCGGGCGTCATCGCCATCGGCTTCGCCCTGCTGGCCGGCGGACTTGGCGCCGGCGCGACGACTGGCGTGCACACCTCCTTCGGCGTCACGGCCATCTGGTTCACCCTGCTCGGCGCCGGCCTGGGACTGGCGATGCCCACCGCGATGAGCGCGGCGGTCGGCACCCTGTCGGCCGAGCGCAGCGGCGCCGGTTCGGCACTGATCCAGGCGCTGCGTCAAGTCGGCGGCACGATCGGCGTGGCCGTGCTCGGCACCGTGCTCAGCTCCGGCTACCACGCACGGCTCGACACCGGCGACCTGCCGTCCGCCACCGCCGGAGCCGTCCGCGAGAGCGTGTCGGCCGGGGCGGCCACCGCCGAGAAGCTCGG
This sequence comes from Jatrophihabitantaceae bacterium, assembly GCA_036558905.1. Lineage (GTDB taxonomy): Bacteria > Actinomycetota > Actinomycetes > Mycobacteriales > Jatrophihabitantaceae > DASXRA01. Next base: position 1,476 of record DATBER010000098.1, read on the forward strand.
GCTGCGACCGCTGCTCGACTCGGTGCGCGCCGCATTCGTGCACGGCATGGACGTGATGCTGGCGGCGTCGGCCGGGCTGGCGCTGCTCGGCGTCGTGCTGGCCGTGTTGCTCCTCCCACGGCGCGCGCCGCGGGTCGAGCCCGAGGCAGAATCGCTGCATGAGCTCGTCAGCTGAGCCGTCGACCACCGGGTTGCGGGAGCGGAAGAAGGCCCGCACGCGGGCGGCGCTGCGCGATCACGGCCTGCGCTTGTTCCGCGAGCAGGGCTACCACGCCACGACGATCGAGCAGATCGCCGAGGCCGCCGAGGTGTCGCCCAGCACCTTCTTCCGCTACTTCCCGAGCAAGGAGGACATCGTCCTGGTCGACGACCTGGACGCCGTCCTGATCGCTGCGTTCGAGACCCAGCCGACCGAGAAGAGCCCGATCGTCGCGGTACGCGACGCGATCGCCGCCGTCCTGGCCGGGCTCACCGACGAGGACCGCGAACGCGAACAGCAACGGCAGGAGCTGATGCTGGCCGTGCCCGAACTGCGGGCGACCATGATGGACGAGTTCCGGCGCAACATCGACATGGTGGCCGAGGTCGTGGCCCGGCGGCTGGGCCGCCCGGCCAATGACTTCGAGGTTCGGGTCTTCGCGGGCGCGGTGATCGGCGCGGCCATCTCGACGTTCGAGATCCCGACCCGCAGCTACGAGGACACGCTGCGCGCGCTCGACTTCCTCGCGGCCGGCCTGCCCCTGGTCACGGACTAGGCCGTGTCTGGCAATTCCATGCTCTGCTGCGCGGCGCTCGCGACGAGCGGGAGTTGCCAGACACGGCCTAGTTGAGCAGGCCGTCGCGGCGGGCCACGGCCGCGGCTTCAGTCCGGCCTCGCACGCCGAGCTTGGCCAGGATGTTCGACACGTGCACGCTGACCGTCTTCTCGCTGATGTAGAGCTGGCGGGCGATCTGCCGGTTGGTGCTGCCCTGGGTGATCAGCGCCAACACGTCGCGCTCGCGTTGGGTGAGGGCATTGGACGTGGTGCCGGAAGTGCGCGACTCACCCAGCTGGCGCAGCTCGTCGAGCAGCGGGCGGGCGTTGAGCCGTTTCGCGGCGGTCCGCGCCAGTCCGGCCTGCTCGGTGGCCTCGGCCGAGCGGCCGGCCGCGCGAAGCACGGCGGCGAGCCGGGCCTGCGAGCGGGCCTGCTCGAACACGTGGCCGTAGCCGAACGCCTCGACCGTGCGCTGCCACAACGCGATGTGCTCGTCCACATCGGGCGGTTCGACGCCGCCCAGCCAGCGCAGGCGAGCCCACTCGGCCTCCAGGCGGGCCTGCCAGGCCACCCCCTCGACGCCCAGCCGACCGCCGAACGGCTGGCCCCGGTGCAAGGTCGTGCGCCCGGCGGCCACCAGCTCACGGCCGCGCTCGACCGACCCGGCACGGTCGTCGCTGGTCTGCGTGGCGGCGGCCGCCGACAGGGCGGACAGCCCCAGGGCGGACAGCCGGATGCGGCCGAGGAACCAGGGCTGCTGCCACAGCTCCCCCACCACGGCGACCAGCTCGTCCAGGACGCGCAGCGCCGACTCGGACCGGCCGGCGTCGACGTACAAGTCGATGGCCGCGCCGCCGGACAGCACCGCGATCAGCCCGTCCCGCTGCCACCACGGGCGGAGCACGGCGAGCAGGTCGAGGGCCGTCGTCTCACCCCGGCCGGCGCTGACCGCCATGCCGGCCGCGCCGAGCATCGCCTCGGCCAGGGCCGGCGGCGACTCGTCGTCGACGCGGGCCAATCCGCCGCTGACGTCCCAGTCGCCGACCGTGTATCGCGCGAGACTGGCCATGACCCGGGACTCCAGGCCGTACGCGGTCCACGGCCGGCCGATGTCGCGGGCACGCGTCAGGTTGGCCTCCCAGGCCTCGAGCGCGCGTGGCAGGTCGCCCTGGTCGTAGTACAGGCTGCCGAGGTTGTAGCGACTACGCAGCTCGGCTGTAATCTCGCCGGCCTGCCGCGCCTCGACCGTGACCTGCGACAGCGCGTTGGCTGCGGCCGCCGGCTCGCCGGCCCGCCGATGCAGGATGGCCAGCGTGGTGTGGGCGTCGGCCGCCGCCTCGGGGTGGCCCAGTGCGGTAGCCGCCTCGACCGCCTCGCTGGCCCACCGCTCGGCGTCGTCCAGACGGTCGAGCGCCATGGCCGCGCGGGCGTGCAATGCGGCCACCCGGGTGCGGAACGTGTTGGGCGGGTCGGCCGGCACCAGGCGCAGCGCCTCGGACGTCGCAGTGAACACCTCGAAGTCGCCGTCGACGGCCAGTGACGCGGTGGCCAGCCCGTAGAGCAGCTCGGCGCGCTGCCGCGGGTCGCCGTGGTCGGCCAGGTGGTCGAGCGCCTCGCGGGTCAGGTGCACTGCCCGGTACGGGTGCCCGGCCGCCACTGCCGCGTCGGCGGCCGCCACGACCAGCCGCGGCTCCTCGCCCCGATCCTCGTCGGACACCGCCGGCAGTAGCTCGAGCGCCACCTCGTAGTTGCGCATCGCCTCCTGCGGCGCGCCGACCGCCATCGCCTCGTCGCCGGCCCGGATGCTGGCTGCGAACGCGGTGGGCAGGTCGTGCGACTCGCGGGCGTGGCGGGCCAGTTCGGCGGCGGTGCCGTCGACCGCTTTGTCCAGCGCGGCTGCGTAAGCGGCGTGGATGCGCACCCGTTCGCCGGGCAGCAGGTCGTCGTAGACCGCCTCGGCCAGCAGGGCGTGGCGGAAGCCGTAGCCGGTGTCGCCGCGGGGTTCGAGGATGTGCGCGTCGATCGCCTCGCGCAGCGCCAGGTCGAGACGGTCGTCGGGCACGTCGATGACCGAGGCGAGCAGGTCGTGCGACACCCGGCGGCCGGCCACCGCGGCGACGCGCACCACCCGACGGGCCTCCTCGGAAAGGCGGTCGAGGCGCACCAGCAGCAGGTCGGCCAGCTCGGACGGCACCATGCTCTGCTGCGGGCACTCGGCCGCGGCCGCGACCAGCTCCTCGGTGAAGAAGGCGTTGCCCTCGGCCCGGTCGATGATCTGCCGCATCTCGGGCTCGGCCAGCGGGCCCGGGTGCAGGGAGTGGATGAGCTCGCGGACCTCGTCGCTGTCCAGCGGCGGCAGGTGCAACCGCTCGACCTTTGGCAGCCGGGCCCACTCGGCCACCGTGCGGCGCAGGGGGTGGCGTCGGTGCAAGTCGTCGCTGCGGTAGCTGATGACGACGGACAGCCGCTGATCGCGCAGCCGGGCCAGCAGGAATCCGAGCAGGTCGCGCGTCGACTGGTCGGCCCAGTGGACGTCCTCGACCACGAGCAGCACCGTGGAGGTCTCGGCCAGCCGGGACAGCGCGCCCAGCACCGCCTCGAACAGGGCGCCGCGCTGGATGCGGTCGTCGGGCTCGGGCGAAGGCGCGCTGATCACCCGCTGGGTGGGCATCAGCCGGGCGATGGCCGGGTACTCGCTGAGCAGCGTGTCGCTGATGTCGGCGTGGTCGGCGCCGAGTCGCCCGAACGCCTCGCTGAACGGGACGAACGGCAGGCCGGCGTCGCCGAAGTCGATGCAGTGGCCGATCAGGGTCAGCACGCCGTCCTTCTCGTCGGCACGCTGGGTCAATTCGGCCAGGATGCGGGTCTTCCCCACGCCTGCGTCGCCGGACAGCACGATGGCGCTGGCGTTGGCGGCCGAGGCATCCTCGAGGCCGCGCAGCAGTCGGTCGAGCTCAGCGGCGCGACCGATCAGCGGACTGGTTGGGCGGGGCACAGGTGCAATCTTCACCTCTGGGGCCGACACCCGTCGATCCAGTCCTGGGAATTCGCCAGGTTCTGCCCCGTCCGGCCGACCCGTATTCGCCCTGGGCGAGGCATTCGTCCGCCTGTCGGTCGCACTGGTCGTGCTTGTCTGCGCGGTGGTGCTTGTCTGCGCGGTGGTGCTTGTCTGCGCGGTGGTGCTGGCCTGCGCGGTGGTGCTGGCCTGCGCGGTGGTGCTGGCCTGCGCGGTGGTGCTCGCCTGCGGGGTGGCTGCGGTCATGGCGCGGCGCCCCGCTCAGTCCGCCACCCGGTTTCGCTGTCGATGCCAGCGAGCTCGCGCGGCGATGCTCCGGTCCGGACGATTCGACCGCCCGGCGAGGTAGCGGAACCGTTCGGCGGCACGCTCACGCCGGTAGGCGTCCTCGGCGTCCGCTGCAATGATCGGGTAGCGCTGCATCGTCGTCCTCCTGCTCGGGCCGTCGGCTGGCTCCGACGCCCCACACGGTGCTCGGGTAAGGGGCCCCGGCACATCGGAACTAGTCCCTAGTCGGCGTGCGGCCGGTCCCTTAGATGGGCGTTTGGGCCGATGTCAATGGCTGTGGACGGCGGCCTGCGCCGTCCACAGATCGGCTCGGGACGGCGCGAGGGGGTGCGGGCCGAGCCAGGCTGGCGGAGTGGGCGTAGTCAAGGGGACCTGGGCCGGCCGGCCCGCCGGGCTGCGGCAGCGGTTGTGGGCCTTGGTCGGAGCGCTCGCGCTCGCGTTCGCGTCGAGCGGATCCTCGGCCGCTCGCGCGGTCGGCGGATCCTCGGCCGCTCGCGCGGTCGGCGAATCCACGGCCGCACGGGCGGTCGGCGAATCCACGGCCGCTCGGGCGGTCGGCGGATCCTCGGCGGCGGCACGGGCGGTCGGCGAATCCACGGCCGCTCGGGCGGTCGGTGGATCGGCGGCGGCACGGCCGGCGGCATTGCTCGCCTCGGCACCGCGCGAATCCGTCTCGGGGCAGCCGCCGCCAGGCGAGACGACGTCAGCCGCGTACGCGGCGCCGATCGCCGGCCCGATACACGTCCTGCGCCCGTTCGAGCCCCCGCCGACTCCCTACGCGGCCGGGCATCGCGGCGCCGACCTCGCCGCACCGCCCGGCGGGCTGGTGCTGGCGGCCGCCTCTGGCCGGGTGACCTTCGCCGGTCCGGTAGCCGGTCGCGGCGTCGTCGTGATCGCACACCCGGACGGAATCCGCACCGAGTACGAGCCGGTGGCGCCGCTCGTCGCGTCCGGCCAGACCGTCGCCCGCGGCCAGCCGATCGCCCGTCTGCGCGGCCAACACGACAAGTGGCCGCCCGGACAGTGCCTGCACTGGGGTGCCCGACGCGGCGACACGTACATCGATCCGATGTTGCTGTTGCGACCGCTCGGCCCAGTGCGTTTGCTGCCCTGGCCGTGAGGGCAGCCCGCGCCGGGCAGGCCCGCGCGGTCAGCCCGCGCAGGTCAGGCCCGCGGGTGGGCTTGGCGGTAGGCGCGCAACAGCCGCTCGGCTGACACGTGCGTGTAGATCTGCGTGGTGGCCAGGCTGGCGTGTCCGAGCAGTTCCTGGACGACCCGCAGGTCCGCGCCGCCGTCGAGGAGGTGGGTCGCCGCCGTGTGCCGCAACGCGTGCGGGCCGAGCTCTGGCGCTCCCGGCAGGCGCTGGGCGTGGTCGTGCACGACGCGTCGGACCGCCCGTGGGTCGATTCGCCGGCCGCGTCCGCCCAGCAGCAGCGCCGGGCCGCTCTCCGGCCCGACCAGCTCCGGACGCCCACGCTGCAGCCACTGCTCGAGTGCCCGCTCAGCCGCCGCGCCGTAGGGCACGGTGCGCTCTTTGTTGCCCTTGCCGAGCACCCGCAACACGCGGCGGTGCCGGTCGACGTCGTCGATGTCGAGCCGCACGAGCTCGCCGACCCGGATCCCGGTCGCATAGAGCAGCTCGACGATGAGCCGGTCACGCCGCCCGACGGCAGTGTCGTCGCCGGGGAGGTCCATCAGGTCGTTGGCGTCGCCCACTGCGAGCACGTGCGGCAATACGCGATGGGGCCGGGGGCTGGCCAGCGACTGCCCCGGGTCGGTGTCGCCGCGCCCGGTGGCCCGGGCCCACGCCGTGAACGTGCGCGCCGACGCCGCCCGCCGGGCCAACGTGCTGCGGGCCGCCCCGTCGGCGTGCAGCTTGGCCAGCCAGCTGCGCAGTGTCCGCAAGTCCAGGTCGGCGACCGTGCCGCCGCCGAGCCGGCGCAGGTGTTCCAGGAGGCTGACTACGTCGCCGATGTAGGCCCGCACGGTGTGGGCCGAGCGGTTACGTTCGAGCAACAGGTGCCGCTCGAACGCCGCGATGGCGTCGCGCATCGGCTCGGGCAGTCCGGCCCGTAGCTCGGCGACGCCGACCCGCCCGGACGGGTCACGGGTCGACTTCCCCCGAGCGCCTTCAGTCATGCGACGACGGTGCGCATTCGAACACCGGCGGGTCAAGCCGCCACGCCCGTAGCGCTGCCGGACCGCCAACGAGCAGCTGCCCGTCCAGCGATACGAGCCGCCCGACGAAGCGCCGCGGCGGCGGACGAGCAGCCGCCCGTCGAGGTTGTCAGTCAACGCTCGGGCGTCCCCGCTCGGGGGGTACGTCGGCGGAAGGCCTGGGCCAGGCGGAATCCGTCCGGGGTGGACTCGATCAGGCCGACGAGGCGCAATGCGGGCAGCGCGCGGATCACCTCGACGACGGGCAGGCCGCAGCGTCGGGCCAGCTCGTCCTCGCGGGCCGGCCGGCGCACCGGCATCCCGTCGAACACGCGCCGGGCCCGGGAGTCGAGCCGATCGATGCGTGTACGCAGCTCGTCCGGGTCGGGACGCTCGTCATTGCGGGCCGGCCGGACCAGACCTTCGCCAGCGGCACCAACCGCCTCGATCACGTCGTCGGCCGACGCGACGAGCAGCGCCCGTTCGCCGTTGTCGCGCCGGAGCAGCGTGTGGCAGCCGGCGGACATCGCCGAGGTGATCGGCCCGGGCACGGCCATCAACATCCGGCCCAGAACTCGGCAGTGGTACGCGGTGTTCAGCGCGCCGGACCGGGTCGCCGCCTCGACCACCACCGTGCCCGTGGACAGGGCAGCGATGATCCGGTTGCGGCTCAGGAACCGGTGCCGCTGCGGCGCGGCGCCCGGCGGGCTCTCGGACACGATCAGCCCGGACTCGGCGGCCCGCTCGTACAGCTGGGCATTGCCGGGCGGGTAGGGCCGGTCCAGGCCGCCGGCCGACACCAGGACGGTCGGGCCCTCGGCGGCCAGCGCCGCCCGGTGCGCTGCCGCGTCGATGCCGAAAGCGCCGCCCGACACGATGTCGAACCCGCGAGCCGCGAGTTTGTACGCCAACTCGGCCGTTACGTACTGCCCGTAGCTGGTCGACGCCCGGGACCCGACGATCGCGACGCCCCGCACTCCGGCCGACGCCAGCTCGCCGGCGCCCTTGACCCACAAGGCGAGCGGCGGCACCGGCTCACCTCCCTCACGGTGCCGCTCCGCACCGGACCGGTACGACGGCAGCCGGCGCAGCGCCGTGGCCTCGAGCGCGGTCACCGCGAAGTGCGGCCACTCCGAGGATTCTGGGACAACTAGCCGGATGCCGTGCCGCAGCGCCGCCTCGAGGTCGGCCTCGGGGTCGGCGGATTCGCACCGGGCCGCCGTGGCTGAGGCGACGTCGCGGGGCACGGCCCCGCCCCGAATCGCCCGGGCTGCGGCGACCGGACCCTCGCGGCGCACGAGGTCCCAGACCGGGATGCAAGCCGGCTCGGCCACCCGGCTCAGGTACGCCCGCGCCAGCATGACCTCGTCGTCGACCGCGTCGTCTCGAGCCCGCGATTCGTTCATGCCGCCCACGCCGTGTCGCGGCCCGTCCGCAGGAAGACGGCCTCGCGGACGTCGTCGCCGTCGGGCACCATGTGTCCGGACAGGTCGGCGATCGTCCAGGCCACCCGCAAGACGCGGTCGAACCCGCGCGCGCTGAGCTCGCCACTGTCGAGATGACTCTCGGCCTCCTGCAGGGCGGCACGAGGCAGTCGCCACGGGCGTCGGCGCAGCACCCCGCCGGGAACTTCGCCGTTGGTCGGCCAGCCCTCGGCCTGCCATCGCTCTGCGGCCGCGGCCCGGGCCACCTCGACCCGGTGCGCCACCACCGCGCTGGACTCCCGGTCGGCCGGCTCGGCGAGCAGGTCGCTCCGTGACACCGGATCGACGACCAGGCGGATATCGACCCGATCGAGCAGTGGGCCGGACAGGCGCATCCGGTACCGGCGCCGCTGCCCCGGGGCGCAGGTGCACTCGCCGCTTCGAGCACCGCACGGGCAGGGATTGGCCGCCAGCACGAGCATGAACCGGGCCGGATAGCTGACCGAACCGTGACTGCGGTGCAGCAGGACCCGGCCTTCCTCGAGCGGCTGACGCAGGCCGTCCAGCGCCGACGGGTTGAACTCGGGAGCCTCGTCCAAGAACAGCACGCCGTGGTGGGCCAGCGAGATCGCCCCCGGCGTGGCCAACCCCGAACCGCCGCCGACCAGGGCGGCCACCGACGCCGTGTGGTGCGGCGCCTGGAACGGCGGGCGGCGCAACAGCTGACCGCGTTGCGACAGGCGGCCGGCCACCGAGTGCACGGCCGTGACGTCGAGCGCCGCGGCATCGTCCAGCGTGGGCAGCAGTCCGGGCAGCCGCTGGGCGAGCATCGTCTTACCCGCACCGGGTGGCCCGAGCAGGTAGAGGTGATGCGCCCCGGCCGCCGAGACCTCGAGGGCTCGCTTGCCCAGCGTTTGCCCGGCGATCTCGGCCAGATCGGGACCGCGCGCCGTCTCGGCCTCCGCGGCCGGCTCGGCGACCGGCGGCGGGCCGGCCTCGCCGCACAGCCAGGCGATCACCTCGCCGACCGTGCTGGCCGCCCGGACCTCGATGCCGCTGACCAGCGCTGCCTCGGCCGCGTTCGGCTCGGCCACGATCACCTGCCCAACGCCGGCCCGGTGCGCGGCCAGCACGGCTGGCAGCACGCCGCGCACCGGACGCAGCCGCCCGTCGAGACCGAGCTCGGCGATCCAGGCCCGCCGGGCGATCGCGTGGGCCGGCACCACCCGCGCCGCGGCCAGCACCGCGACCGCCAGCGCCAGGTCGAACCGCGAGCCCACCTTGCGCACGTCGGCCGGCAGCAAGGCGATGGTGATGCGGCGGTTGGGCCACTGGCGGTCCGAATTGAGCACCGCCGCCCGGATGCGGTCGCGGGCCTCGACCACCGACACGTCGGCCAGCCCGGTGAACGTCAGGCCGGGCAACCCGGCGGAGAGGTCGGCCTCGACCTCGACGACCTGGCCGGTGACCCCGGAAAGGGCGACCGCCAGCGTCCGAGCCATCACCATCCCAGCACTCCGCGCAGGTGGCGCACCGACGCGGCGCCGTGGGACCGGCGCAGTACCGCCACCACGTCGAAGCGCAACTCGGGCCAGTACCGAGGATCGCCATAGGCCTGCTGATCGGCCAGCCAGCGCAGGGCCAGTCGCCGCAACCGCCGGGCCTTGGCGCCGAGCACCGCCTCGGCCGGGTCACCGTAGGCCGTCGAGGATCGGGTCTTTACCTCGCAGAAGACGAGCACCGGCCCGTCGGTCGCGACGATGTCGAGCTCACCGTCCGAACATCGCCAGTTGCGGTCGACGACGGTCAGCCCGGCGTCGACCAGGTGTTGTTCAGCGACTCGTTGCCCGTACTGCCCGACGGCGTCCTTGGCGCGCATAAGCCGAACCTGCCGGGCCGGAAGGACACAATCAGCCCGTCAGCTCAAGTTGTGGACAACCGCCCCACCTGTGGACGAGCCGCTTGACAGGAACTCAGAATCCGTCCTTGCCCTCGGGCAGCGCCAGGTCGGGCTTGTCGAGCTCCTCGATGTTGACGTCCTTGAAGGTCACGACCCGGACGGTCTTGACGAAGCGGGCCGGGCGATACATGTCCCACACCCAGGCGTCGCGCATCGTCAGCTCGAAGTACACGTCACCGTCGACGTTGCGCGGCTGCAGGTCGACGTCGTTGGTCAGGTAGAAGCGACGTTCGGTCTCCACGACGTAGCTGAACTGCGCGACGATGTCCTTGTATTCGCGATAGAGCTGCAGCTCCATCTCGGTCTCGTAGTTCTCGAGATCCTCAGCGCTCATGCGATCTCCTCGGTGCGGTCCTCGGGTGGCACCGCGTCGATCCAGTCATTCTCGCCGACCTCACTGACCGCGCCGGCCAGTTGCCGGGCCGCGGCCCGTCGGACGTTCACGTAGGAGGCCCGGTGCTCCGGGCAGGGGCCGTGCTCGGTCAGCGCCAGCGCGTGCTCGGGCGTCACGTAGCCCTTGTGCTGGGCGAACTCGTACTGCGGCCATCGCTCGTGCATCTCGATCATCATGCGGTCCCGGGTGACCTTCGCCAAGATGGACGCGGCGGCGATACACCCGACCACGGCGTCGCCCTTCCACACCGCGGTGGACGGCACGCCCAGTCCGGGCACCGGGAAGCCGTCGGTGAGCGCGTAGGTGGGAACCGGCCGCAACGTGGCCAGCGCGCGCCGCATACCGGACAAGTTGCACACGTGCAGCCCGCGAGCGTCGACCTCGGCGGCCGGGATCACGACCACCGACCAGGCGACCGCTCGGGCCACGATCTCGCCGTAGAGCTCCTCGCGGACGGCGGCGGTGAGCAGCTTCGAGTCGGCCAGGCCGGCGATCTGGCCCCGTTTGCCCCGCGGCAGGATGCACGCGCCGACGACCAGCGGTCCGGCGCAGGCCCCCCGGCCGGCCTCGTCGGCGCCGGCCACGAGTCCGAATCCGGCCCGGTCGAGGGCCGTCTCGTAGGCCGACAGTCCCGTGTCGCGCCGCACGATCAGGCGAGGGGGCGACAGCGGCAACGAGACCATTGCTGGACGACGGGGCATAGCAGGGATGACGTTACGCGGATGCGGGCCGCTCGGCGCAAAGGAGTCGGGCCAGCACGTCGGCCAGCCCGACCGGGTAGACAACCGCGTCCGAGGCTCGCAGCTCGTCGACCGTCCACCACCGCTCGCCGATCAGCACCGAGCGCTCGATGTCGTCAACTCCCCGGGCCACCAATGGCGTGCCGGGGGCGAGCCGCACGACC
>DATBER010000099.1:0-11952 GCA_036558905.1 Jatrophihabitantaceae bacterium
GTTTTGGTCACCAGGTCTCATATAACCGGCCCGGTGACCAAAACCGTGGAGGGGGCCGGCGAGCTACGCGACCTGCCAAGTGTCCTTGCCGTGCAGCAACTGCTCCAGGGCGGCCGCGTCGCTGGACGCCTCCTCGCGCGCCCGCTCGATCTGGGCGGCCATCTGCGCGTCGTACGTCGGCCGCTCGACCGACCGGAACACGCCCATCGGGGTGTAGCGCGAGTCGATCGACGACAGCCGGGACAGGCCGAACGCATAGGCCGGGTCGTCGGCGTGGGCGTCGTGAACGACCACCCGCGGGTCGTCGTCGGCCACGTCGTCCTCGATGGTCAGCGCTCCCGTCGACGACCGCAGGACGGCGCGAGAAGCGTCGGCCCCGAACCGCAGCGGCTGGCCGTGCTCCATGCGGATCGTCCAGTCGTCGCGAGTGGACGCGTCCTTCAGCACTTCGAACGCCCCGTCGTTGAAGATGTTGCAGTTCTGGTAGATCTCGACCAGCGCTGTGCCCGGGTGGTCGGCCGCCGCGCGCAGCACCGAGGTCAGGTGCCTGCGGTCGGAGTCCAGCGTGCGGGCCACGAACGTCGCCTCGGCACCCAGCGCCAGCGACACCGGGTTGAACGGGTTGTCCAGCGACCCGAACGGCGTCGACTTGGTGATCTTGCCCAGCTCGGACGTCGGCGAGTACTGCCCCTTGGTCAGCCCGTAGATCCGGTTGTTGAACAGCAGGATCTTGAGGTTGACGTTGCGGCGCAGCGCGTGGATCAGGTGGTTGCCGCCGATGGACAGCGCGTCGCCGTCACCGGTCACCACCCACACCGACAGGTCCGGCCGCGACGACGACAGCCCGGTGGCGATCGCCGGCGCCCGGCCGTGGATCGAGTGCATGCCGTACGTGTTCATGTAGTAGGGGAACCGCGACGAGCAGCCGATGCCCGACACGAACACGATCTTTTCGCGCGGCACGCCCAACTCGGGCATGAAGCCCTGCACGGCGGCGAGGATGGCGTAGTCGCCGCAGCCGGGGCACCAGCGCACCTCCTGATCGGTCTTGAAGTCCTTCGGCTTCAGTCCGAGGTCAGTCATGCGTGATCACTCCTTGCAGCATGTCGGCCAGTTCGGCGGCACGGAACGGCATGCCGCGCACCTGGGTGAAGCTGATCGCGTCGACGAGGAACCTTGCTCGTACGAGCTGCGCCAATTGCCCCAGGTTCATCTCGGGGATGACGACCTTGTCGTACCGCTCCAGCACCGAACCCAGATTCGACGGGAACGGGTTGAGGTGGCGCAGGTGGGCCTGGGCGACGGGGTAGCCGGCCCGGCGCACGCGGCGAACGGCGGCGCCGATCGGCCCGTACGTCGAGCCCCACCCGAGCGCGAGCACCCGGGCATCGCCGTCGGGATCGTCCACGTCCAGCAAAGGTATGGACCGCGCGATGCCGTCGACCTTGGCCTGGCGGGTCCGCACCATGAAGTCGTGGTTGTCGGGGTCGTAGCTGATGTTGCCGGTCTTGTCGGCCTTCTCGATTCCGCCGACCCGATGCTCGAGCCCCGGCGTGCCCGGCACCGCCCACGGCCGGGCCAGCGTCTCGGGATCGCGCAGGTAGGGCAGGAACGCCCCGTCCGGGCCGTTCGGCTCGGTGGCGAACGGCACGCGCAGGTCGGGCAGCTCGTCCAGGGACGGGATCTTCCACGGCTCCGAGCCGTTGGCCAGGTACCCGTCGGACAGGTAGAAGACCGGCGTGCGGTAGGTCAGCGCGATGCGCACCGCCTCGAGGATGGCGTCGAAGCAATCTCCGGGTGAGCGCGGCGCGACGATGGGCACCGGCGCCTCGCCGTTGCGGCCGAACATGGCCTGCAGCAGGTCGGACTGCTCGGTCTTGGTCGGCAGACCGGTGGACGGGCCGCCCCGCTGGATGTCGCAGATGACCAGCGGGATCTCGAGCGACACCGCCAGACCGATCGCCTCGCCCTTGAGGGCGACGCCCGGTCCGGACGACGTCGTCACGGCCAGCGACCCGCCGAACGAGGCGCCGATCGCCGAGCCGATGCCGGCGATCTCGTCCTCGGCCTGGAAGGTGCGCACGTTGAAACGCTTGTGCTTGGACAGCTCGTGCAGGATGTCCGAGGCCGGCGTGATCGGGTAGGCGCCGAGGAACAGCGGCAGCTCGGCCCGCTGCGACGCGGTGACCAGCCCGTAGGCCAACGCCATGTTGCCGGTGATGTTGCGGTACGTGCCGGTCGGCAGGGCTGCGGGCTTGACCTCGTAGTGGACGGCGAACGCCTCGGTGGTCTCGCCGTAGTTCCAGCCGGCCTTGAACGCGGTGATGTTCGCCTCGGCGATGGCCGGCTTGTTGGCGAATTTCTGCCGCAGAAACGACAGCGTGCCCTCGACCGGGCGGGAGTACATCCAGGACAGCAGGCCCAGTGCGAACATGTTCTTGGACCGGCCGGCGTCCTTGCGGGACAGCTCCGAGCCCTCCAGCGCGTCCAGGGTGAGTTGGGTCAGGTCGAGCGCGTGGACGGTGAACCCGTCCAGCGTGCCGTCCTCGATAGGGTTGCTCTTCCAGCCGACCCGGGCCAGCGCCCGGTCGGTGAAGTCGTGGGTGTCGACGATGATCGTGCCGCCGCCGGGCAGGTCGGCCAGGTTGGCCTTCAACGCCGCCGGGTTCATCGCCACCAGAACATCGGGGCGATCGCCCGGGGTCAGGATGTCGTGGTCGGCGAAGTGCAGCTGGAACGACGAGACCCCCGGCAGCGTGCCGGCCGGAGCGCGGATCTCGGCCGGGAAGTTGGGCAGCGTCGACAGGTCGTTGCCGAAGGACGCCGTCTCCTGGGTGAACCGATCGCCGGTCAGCTGCATGCCGTCGCCCGAATCTCCCGCTATCCGGATGACGACGCGTTCAAGCTGCTTGACGTTCTTGGACATCTGGGTGTCCGCCTCCATGGCGTTCACGAGCCGCTGAGCCAGCGAGCTCCGTAACCGGCGCCGGCGTCAACCTGCCGGCGCGGGCGTTGCGACTACCGGCCCCGAAGACCCGCCAGCGCCGATTCAGCCGCACGGCCCCAATCTTACGGATGACCTGTGGGTCGGCGCCGGTGGTATGCCTCACCACGTCCGGTCCGCTGGCTTGTGGATAACTTCCAACCCGGGTCGTCCGAATTGCCTACGGTCGTCGGCATGGCGGCAACGATCACCGTGGACATTCCGACGCTACGAGCGCTGGCGGCCCAGCTGGCCGACCTGGCCCAGCTGCTCGACGCCGACAACGACGACAAGACCTGCATCGGCACGTGGGTCAGCGATCCGAGGATCTGCACCGCCCTCAAGAACATTCAGCACGACTGGTCGCACAAGCGCCGCGAGATCGTCGGTTACCTCAGCTCGGTGGGCCGGGCGGCCGGCGCAGCGGCCGACGCCTACGGGCAGACCGAGCAGCACATCGTGAAGGCGGCGGGCGGCTGATGGGGCACGGCAACGGCATCAAGTGGTACGCCCACCTCGAACTGCTCGGCGACGGGCCGGCCGCGGCGCACGCCTGCCTGGCGGCCGACCCGCCCCGCCCGCCGGGTTCGGCGGCCGAGTTCTACGACGCGGCCGCCCAGCTCGGCCGGCGGGCGCAGACGCTGCGCGACGCGCTGGGCAAGCTGGCCTCGATCGCCGCGACGGAGGGCGTGTGGACGGGCTCGGCGGCCGAGAGCTTCCGCAGCGTCCTGCGCGACGCTCACCGCTCGCACTACGACCAGGTCCCGCAGCGCTACGACGGATACGCCGCCGCGCTGCGGGCGTACGCTGCGGCGCTGCCGGGCCATCAGGCGAGCATCGACTCGGCCCGGGCCGATGTGCAGGCGGCGCTCACGGCGCACCAGCGCGTGCAGCTGGCCGCGAGCGACCACCCGTACGCGCTCGCCCTCGGGACCGACCGAGCCGGGCAGCTCTGCCAGGCGGCCTCCGTGCGCTTCCGGGCCGCGTACAACGACTGGGTCGACGCCGTCGCGCAGTGCGAGCGGGCGATCGAGAAGGTCGACGACGACCGGCTGCACAACGCGCACGGCGCCCAGGTGGCGACCGACGTCATCGGCGGCGTCGCCGGTGAGCTCTCGAGCCTCACGGCCGTGCTCGCCGTGCTCACGCTGCCGTTCCCGGTGCTAAGTGAGGCGCTGTTGGTGCTCTCGACGGCATCCTCGCTGGTGGCGCTGGGGGCCGACTCCACCCGACGGTTCGCGTACGGCGAAGACATCGACTGGCGCCGGCTCAGCCTGGACGCGCTGGGTGCGATCCCGATGATCAAGCCGGTCGAGGTGGGCGCCCGGGCCGGCCGCGCGGCGAAGGAGGCCGGCGTCCTCGGCCGGCTCGGCGCCGGGGCCAAGACGTTCGGCCGGACGTTCGGTCATGAGGTGGCCGACGCGTACGTGCACGGCCCGGCCCGGGCGGTGTCCAACCTGAAAGAGGCCGGCTTTCGGGGCACGTTCGCCCGGCCGAGCCTGACCCGCTCGATGGAGTCGCTCAAGGGATGGGAGAAGCAGGACCTCCTGCAATATCCGGCATCCTGGGCCAGCGACGCATACGACCACCGCCGGCAGGGCTGGGCTAAGGCGGCCCGGTCGTCAGCGTTCCGGGTCACCTGGCAGCCGCTCGGGCCCGTGGTGCCCGCGGTCCGGCACGGCGCCGCGCGGGTGGGTTCCGCAATCGCGCCCGCCCTTCCCGACGGGCGACCGTGACCGCCGTCGACCAGCCTCGCCCGGTCGTCGGCATCGACTTCGACCTGCCGGACGGCTGGTGGTGCCTCGACCTCGACGACCCCCAGCTGGCCGAGCGCCTCGGCGAGCGGTTCTACTCGCTGCGCGCCGGCGGGCGAAAGATCACGTCCGAGTCCGAACGTCGCGTCGCGGCCGAGCTGCGCGAGCTGGTCGAGCGCGGGGCCGGCATCGCGTTGCTACATCCGGCCGACGACACCTGGCCGACCGCGATCTGCGGTGGCGTCTTCGTCGGCAGCATCGACGTCGACGGCGCCGAACTGTTCCGGACGCTCGACGACGAGGGCGAGCCGGTGGCCCTCGGCGACCTGAGCGGCATCCCGATCGTCTCGCACATACGACGCGAGCCAGTCGATCATCGACGACCCTCGCCGATCCTGCACATCACCTATTTCATCTGCGCACCGGGCATGTGCATTGTCATCAAATTTGTTGCGCCGGAAATCGTTGCCGCAAATTGCATAGTGAACGATGTCGCGACAGTGATCTCAGCTGCGCGAGTTGTCCTTTCCGATCAGGGATGCCCGGTATAACTGTGGACACGAGAGGTCAGTCCTCTTGTTGCCGTGCGCAAGCCGTTCCCGGCCCGGACGCGGCCCGGATAGCCTGACCTCGCTCAGCGAGATGACAGCGTCAGTCATTACGCTGTAGCGCGGCCGATCCAACATTGCCGGCGATCAAAACAGGTGGCGCCGGGATTGGGCTGGACGTAGCGAGCTGTCTGGATCGTGCCGAATTGATCAACGAATTTCGCCAGAGCTGTGATTAGCGCAAGGCGTTTGGGTATACGACGAGCGCTGACGGGTCCTGGGCGTCCCAGATCTCGGTCAAGTCACGGGGCAGACCGGAGCGGAGGAGCTGATGATGCAGGGCGATTTGGTCTTGCCCGCGTTTGAGATGGACTGCCGTGACTGGCTTGTTGTCACCCCGGACGGCGCCGGGATCCCCGAGGAGATTGCCGGCGCGCCGTTGCTGGCTGTACTGAGCACCGCGGTGATCGGTGCCGATGACTTCACCTCTGCCAGTGCCGTCCTCACCGTCGGCCTGCTCGACGACGACGCACCCCCCGCGGTTCCCCCCCTCCGCGGGTGCGTCGCCGCCGAAGTGATCGATCCGGACGCCGACGAGCGCTCCGTGCGCTACCTGGTTCCCTCGCCGGACGGCCAACTGGCGTTGCTCGCCGAGTTCAGTTTCGACGGCGATGACCCCGAGGTGCGCGAGCGCATCGAGGCGCTCATGGCGTCCTTCCGCTGGACGTCGTAGCCACTGGCATCTCTACAGGGCTTATAGGGATAGCGCAGAAGCCGGGCATCCGGCATACTGGCTGCGTGGTTGCGACCGAGCACGGCTCGCCCGCCGTCGGCGGGTTGCTCGACGTGTTCTGGTCCGCTCGGCGGGCTGATGAGTTCGACCAGGGATGTCGCTGCGCCTAGCGCCTGAGCGCGGCACGATCTCTTCCCTTCGAGCCATTCGCGGAGTCCCGTCATGACCGCCGTTGTTGCGGCCGCGGCTGATCTCGGCCCGGCCACGCCGCTCAATCCCATCGAACTCGTGGAGTTCACCCGCTTCGTCGCGAACGAGGTACGCCGCGGGCGATACCCGTTCGTCCGCTTCGACGACCAGGCCCGCTGGCACCAGCGCATCTACCGCGACCGGCGCGTCGACGCCTGGCTGATCAGCTGGCTGCCCGACCAGGGCACGCAGCTGCATGACCACGGCGGTTCGAGCGGAGCGTTCACCGTCCTGTCCGGACAGTTGTCCGAGGCGGTGTGCGCCCATACCGGGCGCTACGCCGGTGGGTTGCACGAGTGCGTCCACCGAGCCGGGCACAGCGTCGGCTTCGACGGCGATTACGTTCACGACGTGCGTAATCTGTCCACCGCGCCGGCCGTCAGCGTGCACGCCTACTCGCCGGCACTGACGTCGATGACCTACTACGACCGCGAGCGTGGCCAACTGATCGAGCTCGCGACAGTGCTGACCAACGATCCCGAGCCGACGGCGGGGCCCTGGCCATGACCCGACGGTTCGAATCGGTCGACGACCTGCTCGCCGACGCCCGCTCGCGGCTGACCCGGTTGCACCCGGACGAGGCGTACGGCGAGGTGCGGGCCGGCGCCCGGCTGGTCGACATCCGGCCGTCCTGGCAGCGACGGGGGGAGGGCGAGGTGCCTGGCTCGCTGGTCGTGGAGCGCAACCACCTCGAGTGGCGGCTGCATCCGCGCTCCGCGAACCGGGTGCCGCTGGCCGTCGAGGGGCAGCGCTGGATCGTCCTCTGCTCGGAAGGCTTTACCTCGTCGCTGGCCGCCGACGCCCTGCAATCACTGGGCGTTCCGGCCACCGACATCGTGGGCGGGTTCATGTCCTGGCAGGCCGCCGGGCTGCCCACCGTCGAGGGCGGAACCCCGATCGAGCACATCGTCCCGGATTAGGTCGACGCGGCTGCGGGCGCGGGAACGCGGGCGGCCAGTTCGTTCGTTAGTGACGATGTGCACAGTGTTACCAATGGACTGAAGACCGCCGTACTGCTCGGCGCGCTGTCGGCCTTGCTAGTTGTCGCCGGTGGGGCGATCGGAGGCACGCGCGGTCTGGTGATCGGCGTCATCCTCGCCGTCGCCATGAACGGTTTCAGCTACTTCTTCTCCGACCGCATAGCCCTCCGCTCCATGGCCGCCCGGCCGGTGAGCGAGGCCGAGCAGCCGACGATGTACTCGATCGTGCGCGAGCTGGCCACGGCCGCCCGCCAGCCGATGCCCCGCCTGTACGTCTCGCCGACGATGCAGCCGAACGCGTTCGCGACGGGGCGCAACCCGCGCAATGCCGCGGTGTGCTGTACCGAGGGGATCCTGAAGATTCTCGACCGACGCGAGCTGCGGGCCGTGCTCGGGCACGAGCTCAGCCACGTCTACAACCGCGACATCCTGATCTCGTCCGTGGCCGGCACCGTCGCGGCCGCGATTACCTACGTGGCCAACCTCGCGTTCTTCTTCGGCGGTGGCGACCGCGACCGCAACCCGTTCGCCGAGCTGGCGATGCTCATCCTCGGGCCGCTCGCCGCCGGTCTGATCCAGCTGGCGATCAGCCGCTCGCGCGAGTACCAGGCCGATGCGTCCGGCGCCAAGCTGTCGAACGACCCGTTGGCGCTGGCCAGCGCGCTGCGCAAGCTGCAGGCCGGGACGCAGGCGGTGCCGCTGCCTCAGCAGCCGGCGCTGGTCACCACCAGCCACCTCATGATCGCCAACCCGTTCCGGGGCCAAGGCCTGTCGAGCCTGTTCTCGACGCACCCGCCGATGGCACAGCGCATCGCCCGCCTCGAGGCCATGGCCAAGGACGACCCGCGGTTCTGGTCCTGATCAGTCCACGTTGAAGCTGCGGGCCACGTCCATCACGTACTGGCCGTACGGCGACTTGGCCAGCGCCTCGCCCAGCCGGTAGGCCTGCCGGGCGTCGATGAAGCCCTGGCGCAACGCGATCTCCTCGATGCACGCGATACGCACGCCCTGCCGGTGCTCGAGCACCTGCACGAACTGCCCGGCCTCCAGCATCGAGTCGTGGGTGCCGGTGTCGAGCCAGGCGGTGCCACGTCCCAGGTCGATCAGCCGGGCGGTGCCGTTCTTGACGTAGGTGTTGTTCAGGTCGGTGATCTCCAGCTCGCCCCGAGTCGAGGGCTGGAGTGCCTTCGCGATCTCGACGACCTCGTTGTCGTAGAAGTACAGGCCGGTTACGGCGAGGTTCGACTTGGGGTGCGTCGGCTTCTCCTCGATGGAGATCAGGGTGCCGTCGTCGGCCGCCTCGGCCACGCCGTACCGCTCCGGGTCGCGGACCCGGTACCCGAACAGTACGCAGCCGTCCTGTAGGTAGGCGGCCTTGGTCAGCTGCCCGCCGAGGCCGTGCCCGTAGAAGATGTTGTCGCCCAGCACGAGCGCCGCCGTGTCGGTTCCGATGTGGTCGGCGCCGATGATGAAGGCCTCGGCCAGCCCGTTCGGTTCGGGCTGCACCGCGTAGCTGATGTCGAGGCCCAGCGCGCTGCCGTCGCCGAGGAGGCGCACGAACTGCTCCTGCTCGTGCGGCGTGGTGATGACCAGGACGTCGCGAATTCCCGCCAGCATGAGCGTCGACAGCGGGTAGTAGATCATCGGCTTGTCATAGACCGGCAGCAGCTGCTTGCTGACGGCGCGCGTTATCGGATGCAGCCGGGTGCCCGCGCCGCCGGCCAGGATGATGCCCTTCACAGTTTTCCTATCGGTAGGTGACGAGCTGAAGCGCGATACCTAGGGTCCGTACCGGCCCTCGACCGTAGCGGAGCCGGGATACCCTGACCGCATCGGCGCCCCCATCCGGTAGGGTTGCGTGCCGTTGCCGGTTCGTCCGGCGGCGAGTCAGGAAACTTACGGCGGGTTGCCCGAGTGGTCAAAGGGAGCGGTCTGTAAAACCGTCGGCTCAGCCTACGTTGGTTCGAACCCAACACCCGCCACCCACGCCAAAGCCCCGGGAAACCGGGGCTTACGTGTGTGTAGACGGACATTCCGGCAGCCCAGTTGATCACATCCGATGCAGCCGAATGCCACCGGCTGCCACTGTTCACGGGGAATGCGCGGGGACGATCAAGGTGCATCTTCGCCTCGCATCGCCGCATCGATTCGGCGGTTGGAGCTCGGCTGGGCGCGGTCATAGCAACGGGCCGCCGGCACCGGTGACATCGTCATCACCAGCACCAGCGGCCCGTGCCATCCGCCCGGCCGTGTAGCCCCCCGGGTGGTTCCCTCCTAGCCGGACGGAATTCCTCGGCGTCGGCTACTCGACCGTCTGCGGTAGCCGCTACGCCTATCTTCAGTTTCGGCCGCACGAGCCCGGCGACGCAGTGCCGAACGTCCCGGTAAAGGGGGTCAATCGGCCTGGATCGCGGTGCGCGACCGGCACGAACATGTCAGGGTGCGCCGGCGGCGCGCTCCCGCTTGTGTTCGCCACGGATGGTCGGGACCTTCGGCCCCTACGCCGGTCTGGGCGGCGCGGGTCATGCTCGCGGCCATGGCCTGGTTTTTTCGGGTCGTCGAGCTGGACGAGGACGGCGGCTGGGCGTGCCGGTTCGGCCGCCGCGAGTACGACGTACACGCGGAGCTGGCGGCCGCGGTCGAGCACATCAAGCAGTTGGCGGCCGATTGGTCCCCGGCCGAGATCATCGTGCATCGCCTTGATGGCAGCGCGGAGCACTTAGAAGTGGTTTCAAGTCCGTGCTCTGCTGGGCGACGCCCAGGCACGCGATCTCCTTGGTTGTCGTCGTCGTCCATAGCGCTGCTATGGCCTCCTCCTCGGCCTCGGATCTCGCGCACCTGACCGCCGCTCGCGACGAGCCGGACGTGAGAGACACGCCCTAGGCGTGCCGTAGGCGCACAGAGCGGTACGCCCGGGCGTACCCGGCGCGGGCCATTGGTGCTGGTGATCATTCGCCGGCTACGGGCGGCCCGTTCCTATGTCCGCGCCCAGACCGTTTCTGAAGGGGTCCGGCCGGCCGTCGCCGCTGCCCTTGTCGACCGCGAGTGCTCCAGCGTTCGACCCCGCGTCGGGTGCGGGTTCAAGCGTTGCCGCTGGCCAGCCCGAGTTGGTAGACAAGGTGCCATGACGGTAGCGAACGCACTTGCGAGCATTGCCGTCCGCGACCTCTCTGCAGCGAAAGGCTGGTACGAGGCGCTACTGGAAGGCGATGATCCGGCTCTTGCACGATGACGGCTAGTCCGAGGCGCACTCTCACCCCGCGGTCAGCGCGCGACAAGGTCGGAGATGCCGAAGGTTGCCGAGGATGATTCTGCTCAGCGATCCCCGCGTGGCGACGCTGCCGCTTCGTGAGTGCGGAGAGCCACTTGCTGAAGTTGAGACTGTTCCGTCGGCACCGCCAGAGCGGGTCAGCCACCCCGGCGGTGCCAAACCGCGCGGATCCACGGCTGTCTTGACGAAGCGTCCGACGGTGTCGCGCGGACATGACGGCATGGCGTGACCGCTCGTTGCCGCATGTCGTGCGCGCTCCCCGACGTTTGCATCGTCGATGTATCGGCCACAGCTCGTCGTGCGGCGTCGCGCTTCGGGCCGGGATCCGCAGCTGCGCCAGCGTCTCCTCCGTTGCCGTGCCGCCCGCCATCGAGCCCCGTGCGTACGGGATCGCCGACTCCGGAACCGAGCTGCGCGGGACTCGACCCTCATCGTCAGTCGCACGCCGGGCACTCATATGTGGACCGCGTAGCCCACAATGATGGCGCCGGCCATTGTCACGGCGCCGAGTGTCACATTCCGACGGACCAAGCGAATTGTCGGCAGGCCCGTCAGCCAGGCGGCAATCGATCCGGTCAGCGCCAATGCGAGGAGCACGACGACCAAGGTCGAGACCTGCCGCTCCCACGAGGGCAGGAAATACACGAGGAGCAGCGGCACAGCTGCGCCAAGCCCATATGACAGGCCGGCGATCGCAGCCGCCGGCACGGCGCCGCTCGAGGTCCCCAAACGGTCCAGACGCAACTCAGCATCGACATGTGCGGCGACAGCATCGCGACCGGTGAGCGCTACCGCGACCTGTCTCGCGAGCTGCGGTTCGAGACCCTTCGCCTGGTAAATCGCGACAAGCTCTTCCATCTCACCTGCGGGATCGGCAAGTAGGCTGTCCCGTTCGTCCTCGATGAGACTGCAGTTCATCTCCCACTCGGTGCGTATTTCGGAGTACCTCGCGCCGGCTGCGGCCAGTGCGCCGGCGACGATGAGGGTCAAGCCGGCAAGAAGCAGGGTGTGCAGCGTTGCGCCGGCGGTCGCGAAGCCTTCAGCGACTCCCGCCGCGGAGGCGATTCCGTCGTTGATCTCCAGGATCGAGTCTCGCGCATGCTCTCGCCAGGCGGCTAGCTGCGCGGAGTCCAGCTCGAGGATCCGCATTGCGCCATTGTGTCGGTGTCAGGTGCTGATGTCTTTGGCTCACATCGAGCTGCGTGCCGCCTAGCCAGCGCGGCCCAGCGGGCGCTACTTAGCCGCAGCTTGCATAGCTCCGAATAAAACCCGGACCGTCGGTCGGCCTTCGCCCTGCCTGCCTTGATGGGACGACTTCGGGTGGACTGCAGCGACGCCGATAGAGCGGAATTCCGAATTCTGACAGATCTATATGCGCAGTTCGGATCTGAGCTCATCCTGGCGACCTGTTTGAGCGGTCACGGACTACATCAT
>DATBER010000100.1:0-8590 GCA_036558905.1 Jatrophihabitantaceae bacterium
TTGTCGAAGCGCATGCCCTCGGTGAGCTCGAGCTCGAGGCCGAAGGTGTTGCTCTCCTCGACGGTGATGACGCCTTCCTTGCCGACCTTGTCCATCGCCTCGGCGATGATCTCGCCGACGGTGGTGTCGGCCGCGGAGATGCTCGCGGTGGCCGCGATCTGCTCCTTGGTTTCGACGTCCTTGGCCTGGTTGCCCAGCACCTCGGACACCGACTCGACGGCCTTCTCGATGCCGCGCTTGAGCGCCATCGGGTTGGCCCCGGCGGCCACGTTGCGCAGGCCCTCCTTGACCAGGGCCTGGGCCAGCACGGTGGCCGTCGTCGTGCCGTCACCGGCAACGTCGTCGGTCTTCTTCGCTACTTCCTTGACCAGCTCGGCGCCGATCTTCTCCCACGGATCCTCGAGCTCGATCTCCTTGGCGATGCTCACGCCGTCGTTGGTGATCGTGGGGGCGCCCCACTTCTTCTCCAACACGACATTGCGGCCCTTGGGCCCGAGCGTCACCTTCACGGCATCGGCGAGGGTGTTCATGCCGCGCTCGAGGCCGCGACGGGCCTCCTCGTCGAACGCGATCAACTTGGCCATGCGGTGTCGTCCTTACCTAGGTTGACGGACTGTCCTTGACGCCCGGTGCGCGATGCCCGCGACGGACGGCGCGTGGTGCGCCTCACCGGCCCCGCAGCGTTGGCACTCAAGCTAGCAGAGTGCCAAGTCGGTTTTAGCACTCGGGTAGGACGAGTGCAAGAACGAGTGGAGCAGACTGGCAGCCATGCCACTGGCCCTGCACCACATCGTCATGGACGCACGCGACCTGCCCGGCCTGGCCCGGTTCTGGTCCGAGGCCCTGGGCTGGCCGGTGCTGTCGGAGGGCCCGCGCGAGATCGTGATCGGCCCGGACGTGAACGCCCCGGTCGGCATCTGCTTCATGCCCGGCCCCGACCCGAAGATCGGCAAGAACCGCGTCCACCTCGACCTCACCGCAGCGGCCGCCGAGCGCGACGCCGAGATCGAACGGCTGATCGGCCTGGGCGCGCGCCGGGTCGACATCGGGCAGACCGGCCGGGAGTCCTGGACGGTGCTGGCTGACCCGGAGGGCAACGAGTTCTGCGTCGTCCGACCGAAGACGACACTCGTGGAGTGAGCGCCGAGTGGATCCTGCACGTCGACCTGGACCAGTTCCAGGCCGCCGTGGAGGTGTTGCGCCAGCCGGGGCTGGCCGGCCAGCCGGTCGTGGTGGGCGGCAACGGCGACCCGACCGAGCCGCGCAAGGTGGTCACCTGCGCCTCGTACGAGGCCCGCGCCTTCGGCGTGCACGCCGGCATGCCGCTGCGCGCGGCGGCTCGGCGTTGCCCGGACGCGGTCTTCCTGCCTCTGGACGGGCCGGCCTACGAGGCGGCGTCCACCCAGGTGATGGACACGCTGCGGAGCTTTCCGGTCGAGGTCGAGGTGTGGGGCTGGGACGAGGCGTTCGTGGGCGCGGTGACCGACGAGCCGGAAACGCTGGCCCGCGACGTCCAGCTCGCGGTCGGCGAGGCGGCCGGGCTGCGCTGCTCGGTGGGCATCGGCGACAGCAAGCAGCGGGCGAAGATCGCCACCGGGTTCGCCAAGCCGGCCGGCATCGCCCGACTGGACAAGCACACGTGGATGCCGACCATGGGGTCCCGGCCGACGATCGCGCTGTGGGGCATCGGCAAACGGACGGCGACCAAGCTGGCCGCGCACGGCCTGCACACGGTGGCCGACCTGGCCGCGGCCGAGCCGGGCGCGCTGGCCGAGTGGTTCGGCCCGACGATCGGGCCGTGGCTGCGGCATCTGGCCCTCGGCACGGGCAGCACGCGGGTCAGCACCGAGCCGCGGGTGGCCCGCTCGCGCAGTCACGTCATCACGTTTCCCAGCGATCTCACGTCCCGGGAAGAGATCGAGCAGCAGCTCGACCGGATCGCCCGGGCGCTGACCGCCGAGGTCGTGGCCGACGGGCGGACGGTGCGCCGGGTGGCCATCGTCGTGCGTACGGCGACGTTCTTCACCCGCACGCGCATCAAGACGCTGCCCGGTCCCAGTCAGGACGTCGACGAGATAGCGCCGGCCGCAGTGGCGCTGCTGGAGCGGTTCGAGCTGACCCGCCCGGTCCGGCTGCTGGGCGTCCGAGTGGAGTTCCCCGACTAGGCCGTGTCTGGCAATTCCATGCTCTGCTGCGCGGCGGCCAGACACGGCCTAGTGCCCCGCGCGACGCTAGCCTGCGTTGACCTCGGGGTTCATCCGCCGGGCGAACGGGGCCAGCGGGCGCACGGCCACCGGGGCGGCCAGCAGGTCGGCCAGCTCCAGCTGCAGGGCCCGGAAGAAGTCGTGCTCGAAGTGCTGCTGAACGGACTCGGAGTCGGCGAACTCCTCCCACACCCAGACCAGGTCGTCGTCGTTCGGGTCGGCGGCGGCCGCGAACAGGGTCGTGCCGGGCTCGCCGTCGAGCGTGTGGACGTAGTTGGTCAGGACGCGCAGCAGCTCGTCGCGCTTGCCGTCCTGGGCGGTCAATTGCAGTAAGGCACCGAACTCAGCCACGCCACCTCCAACACGACCCGACCCGTCAGCGATTCCCGAGACGGTCGGCCAGCATGCGGCGGGCCACCTTCGCCTGGGCGTCCTGGAAGGCGCGCAGCGTCGGCAATCCGGGCGGTGGGGGCTGCAGCGCCCGGTAGGTGAACATGCCGGCGATGGCGGCCAGCAGGGCGTTCACGGCGTCGGGGTCGGCGTCGCGAGTCATCGGGTGCCGGGCCACCAGCCAGTCGACGTCGGGCCCGCCTTGCATGGCTACGCTCGGCGCAAAACCCACCACGTCGAGTAATGGCGCGCCGAGTGCGCCCCAGGGCCAATCGACGAACACGACATCGCCACTCGGCCGGATGAGCATGTTGTCGGCCCGCAGGTCGAGGTGCAGCAACGTGTCGCCGTCGGCTGCGTCGCGCCAACCGGCCTCCAGGGCGACCAGCTCGTCCAAGCGCGCGCGTGACCACTCGTCGAGGAGGCCGGGCGTCGCCTGCAGAGCCGACCACGACGCGAACTCGGCGATGTTGTCCTCGTCATCAACAGCCCGGCTGAGTTCTTCGACCGGGCTGGGAGTCAGCGATCGGTGCAGCCGGCCGAGCGAGTCGACGACGTGCTCGAGCTCGTCCATACGCCAGGGCACGGACGGGTGTCGCCCCTCGACGTCCTCGTAGGTGAGGGCGACCCACTCGCCGTCGTCGTATACGCCGAGCAGCCGCGGTGCCGGCACGTCGGCCGAAAACGCCTGCGTCAGGCGGGCTTCGGCGCGGTGCATGACAGGTGAGTCGGCGTTCGTCGACGCGCTGACCGCCTTGACGAACGCGCGCCGCCCGTCGGCCAGTCGCAGGCGCGCGGCGACGCCGGGCGAGAAACCGTGCGCCTGGGTATCGGCCGCCACGACGTCGGCGCCGAGCGAACCGGAGACGGCGGCGCGGACGGTGGCGGGCAACTCGTCCCACTGCTGACGAGTGCCATGGGCGGCTGGCGAGGTACTCACGCCTCCGATGATCGAGCAGCGGGCAAGGCGATTAAACGCAATTCGGCCCGATCCACCGAAGCGGACCGGGCCGAATTCTGCGGCTGTTGTGGCTCAGCCGACGACGCGAACGCCGTCAGCCTGCGGACCCTTGGGGCCTTGCGCGACCTCGAACTCGACGCGCTGGCCCTCGTCCAGCGAACGGTAGCCGTCGGCCTGGATTGCCGAGTAGTGGACGAACACGTCCTGGCCGCCGTCCACGGCGATGAAGCCGTAGCCCTTCTCGTTGTTGAACCACTTAACAGTGCCCTGTGCCACGTGCACTCCTTGCTAGGGGCCTTCTGGCGCCACACTTCGTGCCGCCAGGGTCTTCGCTCCTCGGTCCCGCTTCACTGCAGTGCACGTGTGCTGGTGTGCGCACGTGGTACTCCGTTAGCCGAAACGCTCGTAACTACGACCAGGGCCGGACGGTACACGGCCCGCCGCAAAAGGGCCAGACACCGCACGCGTCAATCGAGCTGTTTGGCCATATTCTGCGACGTGATCTCGTAACCGAGGGACTCGTAAAGACGCCGCGCGGCGACGTTCGGGCCGAAGACGTTGAGCCGGAGGGTTCGCAGGCCGAGCTGCCGGCACTCCTGTTCGGCCAGCAGCATCAGCTCGCGCCCGTATCCCTTGCCCCGATGCGCCTCGTCGACCTCGATGTCGTAGATCCAGCCGCCCGACTGGTTGCGCGGGGCCCGAGTCGACAGCCACAGCACGCCGACCGCCTGGCCGTCGTCGTCGACCGCCGTGAACAGGAGCTGCCCGTCGGTGTGTATTCCGTCGGCCAGCAGCTCGTCCGTCTGCTTGGTCGCTTCGACGAGGGCGGCGTCCGCGGATATGGCGTCGGCCTGGGCGATGTCCGCGGCGTAGCCCGCCACCAGCCGGCTCCGGAACACGGTGTACTCGTCGTCGGTCATAGGGCGCAGCGTGATCGGCATTGCCCCATCCTGGACGGTTACCGTTCGCTGTCGAGCTGGGCCATGCTGGCCGCCGCGTAACGATCGCCGGCGGCCGCGTCGGCCGGAACCGCCTGCTCGACGGCGGCCAGCTCGTCATCGGTCAGCTCGACGTCGAGCGATCGCAGCGAGTCGGCCAACCGGTCGCGCCGCCGCGTGCCGATCAGGGGAACGATGTCGTCGCCGCGCGAGAGCACCCAGGCGATGGCCAACTGGGCGACGCTAATGCCCTTGCCGTGCGCGACGGCCGCCAGGGTGTCGACCAGGCCGCGGTTGTGCGCGAGGTTCTCGCCCTGGAACCGCGGGCTGTGCGCCCGGAAGTCGCCCGCCTCGAACGTCGTCGGCAGGCTGTTGCTGATCAGGCCGCGCGACAGGATGCCGTACGCGGTGACGCCGATGCCGAGCTCGCGGCAGGTGGGCAGGATGTCGTCCTCAATGCCTCGTGAGATCAGCGAGTACTCGATCTGCAGGTCGGCGATCGGGTGCACGGCGTGTGCCCGGCGGATCGTCTCGGCGCCCACCTCGGACAGCCCGATGTGCCGCACGTGACCCTTGTCGATCTGCTCGGCGATCGCGCCGATCGTCTCCTCGATGGGCACGTTCGGGTCGAGGCGGGCCGGTCGGTAGATGTCGATGTAGTCGGTGCCCAGGCGGCGCAGCGAGTAGGCCAGGAAGTTCCGCATCGCCGCGGGGCGGGAGTCGTTGCCGGCCCAGCCACCGTCCGGGTCGCGCATACCGCCGAACTTGACGCTGAGCAGGAGGCCCTCCCGGTCCAGGCCGGCGATCGCGCGGCCGATCAGCATCTCGTTGTGGCCCGAGCCGTAGAAGTCGGCGGTGTCGAGCAGGTTGATGCCGGCGTCGAGCGCCGCGTGAATGGTGGCCGTGCTCTCAGCGTCGTCGGCGGTGCCGTACATGCCCGACATCCCCATGCAGCCGAGGCCGACCCGGCTGACCGTCGGGCCCGTGTTACCGAGTTGGTGAGTCTTGATCGTCATGGTCCTAGCTTGCCCATCTCGGTGGTCGCGCTGACAGAGACCGCTGATCCCTGGTTCGTGATGGACGCGCCGGGCAGAGTGGAGATGTGGATCGCGCAGAACTGGCCAACTTCCTGCGCCGGCGGCGTTCGCGCCTGACGCCGGCCGACGTCGGGTTGCCAGTGGGCGCTCGGCGGCGCACGCCGGGGCTCCGGCGCGACGAAGTGGCCGGGCTGGCCGGCATGTCCACCGACTACTACACCCGGATGGAGCAGGCCCGCAGCCCGCATCCGTCGACGCAGTTGCTGGCCGCCCTGGCCCGGGCACTGCGGCTGACCACCGACGAGCGCGACTACCTCTACCGGCTGGCCGGGCACCCGGCGCCGGCCGAGTACGAGGCCAATCGCCATCTCGGAGCGGGGTTGCTGCACCTGCTCTCGCGGCTGGACGACACCCCGGCGTTCGTGGTGTCCGACCTGGACGAAGTGCTCGTGCAGAACGCGATGGCGGTGGCCCTCATGGGCGACGTTTCGAGCCGGGCGGGTCTGGAACGCAATTTCACCTGGCTCATCCACCCCGAGGTCGGCGTGATCGACATCGTGTGCGAGACGTTGCTGACCCCGTCGGCCGGCCAGCGGCTGCTCGTCTTCTACCCGCGCCCCGGCACCGACGCCCGCGAGAAGCTGGACCTGCTGCGCGTGATCGGCACGCAGAACCTGTCGACTACTCCGTCGTGAGTCCCTTTCCCATCTTCTGGAACAGCACCTGGTAGCCGAGCGACTCGTACAGCGTGCGGGCGGTGGTGTTCGGGCCGAACACGTTCAGCCGGATCGCGTCGATTCCGCGCTGCCGGCACTCCTGTTCGGCCAGCAGCATGATCGCGCGGCCGTATCCCTTGCCCCGTTGGGATTCCTCGACCTCGATCTCGTGGATCCACGCGGCCGCGGCGCCGTCCGGCGAGCGGGTGCTGAGCCACAACGCCCCGACGGGCTCGCCGTCCGCCTCGGCGACGAACAGCAGCTGGTCGTCGGTGCGCACGCCGTGGGGCAGCAGGTCGGCGAAGTCCTTGCGGGCCTGAACGGTCGCCTCGTCGGGCGACAGTCCGCGCGCGGGCGCGATCTTGCTGGCGAACCGTTGCTGCCAGCGCTCGACCAGCGGCGCCAACTCGTCATCGGACATCGCCCGCAAGGTGACCGTCATGCGTCCAACCTAACCGGCCGCTAGCCGAGCAGTCCGGCTTCGCGCATGCCCTTCAGCGTCGGGGGAATCACAGCGGTCGGCGCCACCTGGTTGACCACGGCGTCCAGGGTCTTGAGACCGTCACCGGTGTTGTAGACGACCGTCTCGGCGGACGTGTCGAGCGCGCCCGCCTCGGCCAGCTTCTTCAGTACCGCCACCGTGACGCCGCCGGCCGTCTCGGCGAATACGCCTGTGGTCCGGGCCAACAGCCGGATGCCCGCGCGGATCTCGTCGTCGTTCACCTGCGCCATCGCGCCGCTCGAGGAGCGCACGGCATCCAATGCGTACGGGCCATCGGCCGGATTGCCGATGTTCAGCGACTTGGCGATGCCCGTCGGCTTCACCGGCGTCACGACGTCGTGGCCCTGCTCGAACGCAGTCGCGATCGGCGAGCAGCCGGCCGACTGCGCCCCGAACACCCGCCACTTCGACTCGGGTACCAGGCCCGCGCCGACCAGCTCCCGGAACGCCTTGTTGATCTTGGTGAGCATGGAGCCGGACGCCATCGGCGCGACGTACTGCGCCGGCAGTCGCCAGCCGAGTTGCTCGGCCACCTCGTAGCCCAGCGTCTTGGATCCCTCGGCGTAGTAAGGGCGAACGTTCACGTTCACGAATGCCGTCTTCTCGAACTCTTCGGTTTCGGACAGCTCGCTGCACAGCCGGTTGACGTCGTCGTAGGAGCCCTCGATGCCCACCAGCGTCGTCGCGTACACGGCGGTCTGGACGACCTTGGCCTGCTCCAGGTCGGACGGAATGAACACGATCGACGGCATACCGATCCGGGCGGCGTGCGCGGCCACCGAGTTGGCCAGGTTGCCCGTCGAGGCGCACGCGATGCGTTCGAAGCCCAGCTCACGGGCGCCGGTGATGGCCACGGACACCACCCGGTCCTTGAACGAGTGGGTGGGGTTGGCCGAGTCGTCCTTGATCCACAGTGGCGCGGTGAAGCCGAGCTCGTCGGCCAGCCGGTCGGCGCAGATGAGCGGGGTCATGCCGGTGCGCGAGTCAACCCGCGTCTCGGGGTCCTGACCGACCGGCAGCAGTCCTGCATATCGCCAGATCGAGTGCGGTCCGGCGGCGATGTCGTCGTGCGTCACCCGCGCGAGAGCGTCCTTGTCGTAGCCGATCTCGAGCGGGCCGAAACACTCGAAACACGCGTGCTGCGGGCCGAGCGGGTACTGCGCACCGCAGTTGCGGCAGACGAGCGCGGAAGCGGGCGAGTCGAGTACGGCTGTCATGGCAGCGTGAGGCCTTTCTCCTCATCTTTCCCGGACGCGGATGCGCCAGGACGGAATTGGCACCTGCTGCGGCGGCCTCACATCGACATTGAGCGAGTCATCACAGTGGTTGCCGGGGCTTCAACGGGCCGTTCCCTCTGCCCCTCTTGATGAGTCCTTTGTTCAGTTGTGGCGACTATTCTTCCATACCGGCTCGTGTGCGTTTCGAGCCTGAACCGCACTGCAGTCCGCTCGGGTCGTCGTCGCTCGCGCGGCTGCGGACTCGTGGGGTACTCACCGGCGGTCGCGTCGTCGGTTACCCGGCTGGGCGCCGCTCGTGTTCACGTGGCGGTCGCGTCGTCCGTTCTCCCGGGCTGGGCGTCGTCCTCGGTCATCGTGCCGCCGACCCTTGTCGCGGTATCTGTGCCGGCGTCCACCAGCGCCTCGGCCTCGATGATCGACGGCCGGCCCATCGCCCGACCCTGGGCGATCCTGGCGCGGTGCCAGCCGTCGGGCCGGCCGCGCGCGTGGTAGGCGCCGAGCGCGCAGGCCGCGACGCCGGTGGCCGGGTCCTCGTCGTAGCCGGCCCGCACCGGGAACTGCCGGGCCGCCGCGTCGGCGCCCCGGGCGGCCAGCGTGTACGCGT
>DATBER010000101.1:0-3587 GCA_036558905.1 Jatrophihabitantaceae bacterium
CTGGTGCAGCAGCACGTGGTTGAGCACGCTGCCGAGTGAGTAGTTGGTGTCGGCGTTCTGCGCGGCGACCTCGACCGCCTCGCTGATGGCGATGCCCAGCGAACCCGTCGAGCCCGGGTCTGCCTCGAGGATCGCGCGGCCCGCGGCGGTCAGCTCCGACGGGCTCGGGTGCACCGAACCGCCGAACGTCTCGATCATCATCCGGCGGTAGGGCTTCTGGTCGTACGAGGCGCGGACCTGCCATACCTCGCAGTCCAGTCCGAACTGTGCACAGGCGAACGCCAGTGCGGTGCCCCACTGGCCCGCGCCGGTCTCGGTGGTCAGCCGCCGGATGCCGGCCTGCGCGTTGTAGTACGCCTGCGGCACTGCGGTGTTCGGCTTGTGCGACCCGGCCGGCGACACGCCCTCGTACTTGTAGTAGATGCGGGCCGGCGTATCGAGCGCCTTCTCCAGGCGGTGCGCGCGGTAGAGCGGCGAAGGCCGCCACAGCCGGTACACATCCAGCACCGCGCCAGGGATGTCGACGTACCTATCGGTCGTGACCTCCTGGCCGATCAGGTCCATCGGGAACAGTGGCGCCAGGTCGTCGGGCCCGACCGGTTGTAGGGTTCCGGGGTGCAACACCGGCGGCGGAGGTGTCGGCAGGTCGGCGAGCAGGTTGTACCACTGGGTCGGTAGTTCGGACTCGTCCAGCGTGATCTTCGTCGGCATCGGCTCGGTCATGGGCCCACTATGACGCCGTGACGCCCGCCACGGAAGAAGAATTGGTTACGCTGCATCGGGCCCTTCGACGACTGGGGGACGATGCCTGCGATCGTGTTGCTCGGCGCTCAGTGGGGTGACGAGGGCAAGGGAAAGGCCACCGACCTGCTCGGCAGCCGAGTCGATTCGGTGGTCAAGTTCAACGGCGGCAACAACGCCGGACACACCATCGTCGTCGGCTCCGAGAAGTACGCGCTGCACCTGTTGCCGTCCGGGATCCTGACGCCGGGCTGTACGCCGGTGATCGGCAACGGTGTCGTGATCGACCTCAACGTGCTGTTCGAGGAGATCGACGCCCTGAACGCGCGCGGGGTGGACACGTCACGCCTGGTGGTCAGTGCCGCCGCGCATGTGATCACCCCGTACAACCGCACGCTGGACAAGGTCACCGAGCGGTTCCTGGGCAAGCGCCGGCTCGGCACGACGGGCCGCGGCATCGGCCCGACGTACGCGGACAAGATGGCTCGCGTCGGTATCCGCGTGCAGGACCTGTTCGATGCCGACGAGCTGCGGGCCAAGATCGAAGGCGCGCTCGAGTTCAAGAACCAGGTGCTGGTCAAGGTCTACAACCGCAAGGCGTTCGCCGTCGACGCCGTGGTGGACGAGCTGCTCTGCTACGCCGACCGGCTGCGCCCGATGGTGGCCGACACCCCGCTGCTGCTGAGCCAGATGCTCGACGAGGGCAAGACCGTCGTCTTCGAGGCCGGCCAGGCCACCCTGCTCGACGTCGACCACGGCACCTACCCGTTCGTCACGTCGTCGAATGCGACCGCCGGGGGCGCGTGCACGGGCAGCGGCGTACCGCCCACGCGCATCACCGGGGTGATCGCCGTGGTCAAGGCGTACACCACCCGGGTGGGCGAAGGACCGTTCCCGACCGAGCTGCTGGATGTCAAGGGCGACCGGCTGCGCGAGGCCGGCCACGAGTACGGCACCACGACCGGCCGGCCCCGTCGCTGCGGCTGGTTCGACGCGGTGATCGCCCGGTACGCGGCTCGCGTCAACGGCGTCACCGACTTCGTCCTGACCAAGCTCGACGTACTCACCGGTATGGAAGAGGTGCCGGTGTGCGTCGCCTATGACGTCGACGGCATCCGGCACGACGAAGTGCCCATGACGCAAAGCGAATTCGCGCGTGCCGTGCCGATATACGAGACGTTCCCGGGATGGGACGAGGACATCTCCAAGGCCCGCCGACTGGAGGACCTGCCGCGCAACGCCCGCGACTACGTGGCCGTGCTGGAGGACATGATCTGCGCGCCGATCTCGGCGATCGGCGTCGGCCCGGGACGTGACGAGACGATCACGATTCGCGACCTGCTGCGCTGACCGGGCGAGACTGAACGGCATGCGCCTCGCGTCGCTGGCCCTGATCGTCCTGGTCCTGGCTGCGTGTTCGAGCAGCAAGCCGTCGCCTCCGTCGGTACCGCCGTCGAGCCCAGCGACGCAGTCGGCCCCGGTCACGGCGTCACCAACCGGGGGCAGCGCGCCGCCGTCCCCTGTGGCCGACTGGCCGACCTACCACGGTGACTTCGCCCGCACCGGCCGGGCGGCCACGTTCCCCACGCCGAAGACGCTGCGCATCGCGGCCAACATCAAGCTCGACGGCCAGGTGTACGCCTCGCCGATCGTCGCGCGGGGCACGACGTACGTCGCGACCGAGAGCGACAGCGTGTACGCGTTCGACAACGACGGTCGGCAGTTGTGGCGCCGCAACCTGGGGACGCCGGCCCGCAGCAGCGACTTGCCGTGCGGCAACATCGACCCGTCCGGGATCACCGGCACGCCGGTGTACGCCGACGGCGTCGTCTATGTCGCACCCGAATACCGCGATCCGGTGCGCCACGAACTGGTCGCGCTGGACGCGACGACCGGCACGGTGCGCCGGCGGGTCAGCGTCGACCTTCCGGGCACCGACCCCGATGCGATGCAGGAACGGGGCGCTCTGACCGTCGCCGGTGGACGCGTGTGGGTGCCGTTCGGGGGACGCGCCGGCGACTGCGGCAACTACAAGGGACGTGTCGTCGGCGTGCCGGTCAGCGGCCCGGGCGCGCCCATCGCGTACACCGTGCCGACGCCCCGCGAGGGCGGGATCTGGACTCCGCCCGGCCCGGTCGTGGACGCCGGCGGGCACCTGCTCGTCGCAGTGGGTAACGGCGAGCACGGCCGCGGCGACCCGTACGACTACAGCGACTCGGTTCTGCAGGTAGGCGTCGATGCCCGGCTGCTCGACTCGTACTCGCCGACGACATGGGGTTCGGACAACGAAGACGACCTGGACCTCGGCTCACAGGGCCCGGTGCTGATCGGCTCGCAGTGGGTGTTCATTGCCGGCAAGTCGGGCACTGGATACGTCCTGCGGCAGGGCCACCTGGGCGGGGTCGGCGGGCAGGTCTGGCAGGGCAGCCTGTGTCGCTCGTTCGGCGGCGCGGCGGTCGAGGGCGACACCGTGTACGTGCCGTGCGACGACGGGGTGCGCGCGGTGCACGTCGACGCGTCGGGAACCCTGCACGTGCTGTGGCACGCCGCCGACTCGATCGCCGGATCGCCGGTGATCGGTGGTGGCCGGGTGTGGGCGCTCGACCAGCAGGCCGGCGTGTTGCACGCCCTGGATCCGGCCACCGGCCGCTCGACGGCGCAGATCACGGTGGGCGTGACCAGCCGGTTCGCCACGCCGGCCCTGCACGGCGACCACGTGCTCGTCCCGACATTGGCCGGGCTGACCATCGTCGCCGTCTGACCGCCCCCG
The DNA here is from genome assembly GCA_036558905.1 of Jatrophihabitantaceae bacterium. Taxonomy (GTDB): domain Bacteria; phylum Actinomycetota; class Actinomycetes; order Mycobacteriales; family Jatrophihabitantaceae; genus DASXRA01. The sequence continues at coordinate 3,512 of DATBER010000101.1, forward strand.
GTTTTGGTCACCAGGTCTCGAATAACCGGCCTGGTGACCAAAACCGGATCACGCCCGCTATCCCGGCTCCACGCCC
>DATBER010000102.1:0-7712 GCA_036558905.1 Jatrophihabitantaceae bacterium
GCCGCTCATCGCAGAAGTCCGCGTCGGCCACCGCCGTGTCCTGGGCGTGGTCGTCCGGGTCGTCGGCACCGAACGCCGCGGCCACACCGCCCTGTGCCCAGGGGGTGCTGCCCTCGCCGGCGCTGAGCACCAGCACGTCCCGAGTGGCCGCCAGCCCGAGCGCGGCGGACAGGCCGGCCACGCCCGCGCCGACCACCAGCACGTCGACCGAGCGGGTCATCGCGCACTCGCCGCCGGGCGGATCGCGATCATCCGCTCGACCGCCCGGCGGGCCGGCCCCGCGATCTCGTCCGGCACGGTGACCTCGTCGCGGCCCTCGCGCAGGCACCGCACCAGCAGCTCCGGGGTGATCATCTTCATGAAGTGGCAAGTGGCGCGCGGGTTCACCGGCAGGAAGGTCGTGTGCTGATTCGCCTTGCCCAGCTGGTGCAACATGCCGACCTCGGTCGCCACGAGCGCCGTCTTCGCCTTCAGATCGCGGGCGGCGGCCAGCATCCCGCCGGTCGACAGGATCCGGGTGCGCTCCGCCGGCAGTTCGCCCTCGCCGGCCAGCCACACCGTCGACGAGGCGCAGCCGCACTCCGGGTGCACCAGCAACTCGGCGTCCGGGTGGGCAGCGACACTCGACCGGATGTCGGCCGGGCTGATCGCGGCGTGCACGTGGCACTCGCCCATCCAGATCTCCATGTTCTGCCGGCCGGTCTGCCGCTGGACGTGCGCGCCGAGGAACTGGTCGGGCAGGAACAGCACGGGTTGATCAGCCGGGATGGAGTCGACAACGGCCACGGCATTCGACGACGTGCAGCACACGTCGGCCTCGGCCTTCACCGCCGCGCTGGTGTTGACGTACGCGACGACGGCCGCGCCGGGGTGCGCCTGCTTCCATTCACGGACGCCGGCCACGGTCACGGTGTCGGCCAACGAGCAGCCGGCCCGCGCGGTCGGGATCAGCACCGTCTTGTCCGGGCTCAGCAGCTTGGCCGTCTCGGCCATGAAGTGCACGCCGCAGAACACGATCGTCGACGCGTCGGTCGTCGCGGCGATCCGCGACAGCTCCAGCGAGTCGCCGACGTGGTCGGCGACGTCCTGGATCGCGGGCTCCTGGTAGTTGTGCGCCAGGACCACCGCATCGCGTTCCCGCGCCAACCCGCGGACCTCGTCCCGCCAGGTCGACCTTTCCACCTGCGTGCTCAACATGTCGCTCACCACCAGTTTTCGTCTAACAGTCGATAACCAGTGGGCAACGCTACCATCGCGGGCGTGCCGACGCCCCGCCAACGTGACGCAGTCGACTGGCCGAGCTATCCGCACGAAGTGCTCGCAGTGGTGTTATCGGTGCGATCGGGGCGACTTTCGGCACTGCTGTGGCAGCGGGCCCGCAGCCCGCATCAACACCGCTGGTCCCTGCCCGGCGGCGGGGTCGAGCCGCACGAGCGGCTGCGCGACGCCATCACCCGTCACCTGGCCACCAAGGTCGACGTCCGCCAAGTCGCCCACCTCGAACAGCTGGCCACGCACAGCGCCGTGCACCGCGATCCGCGCGCTCGGGTGCTCGCCACCGCGTACCTCGGCCTCGTGCCGTCGGACGTCGAGCCACAGCTTCCGGCCGATACGGCGTGGCATCCGGTCGATCAGCTGCCGCCAACCGCGTTCGACCACCACTACTTCATCGAGGCCGGAGTCGCCCGCCTACGGTCCAAGCTCTCGTACACCAACATCGGTTTCGCCCTGGCCCCGGACGAGTTCACGATCTCCGAGCTACGCAAGCTGTTCAGCGCCGCACTCGGCTACGAGGTCGATGCGACGAATCTGACCCGGATCCTCACCCGCCGCCACGTCATCGAGTCGACCGAACGCACCGCGCCCTCGGGCAAGGCCGGCGGACGACCGGCCGGCGTGTACCGCTTCGTCACGCACGAACTCGCCGTCACCGACCCGTTCGCCGTGCTCAAGCCGCCCACCTAAGTGTGTCGTTCGACGGCCTGCCACTCGGCCCGCGCCGCCGGGGCCCAGCTGGCGTGCCGGGTCGCGAACAGCTTGGCCGCTCGCTCGCCGCTCCACCGGGTCGGCAACAGCTCGCGCGGGAGCGCCGGGTCGACGGACGGGAACCGGCGCCAGGCGTGCACGAGCTCCACCAGACGGGCCAGCGGTTCGGACGTACGGCTCGCCGCGAAGTCGGCGAGGAACGCGCGGTACGTCGCCTCGACGGCGGCGAGATCCCAGGCCTGGCGCACCATGCTCGCGAGGTCGGAACCGCCGACGTGGTTCGCGACGAAGATGCGGGCGTCGTTGACCGACGCCGACGCGAGCAGATCCTCCACCTCGGCCACGCGTTCGGTGTGCGTGCTCAGCCATACCCCGGGCGCCGGGCTGCCGAATCCGGCCCAGCCGAGCCGAGTCCGCAGCACGTGCCGGGTCGCGCGGTCGGACTCGGGGATGCGCGCGAGCACGAGAACGACGTGGTGGTCCCACTCAGTCGCCACGCCGCGGAACCCGTATATGCGCTGTGTGCCGTCGGTGAGCAACTGAACGGCGTTCGGGGTGAGCGCCCAGCGGGTACGTCGGCCGTGCCGCTCGGACCGGATCCACCCGTCCGCCGCGGTTCGCATCAGCGCTTGCCGAGTGGTCTTCGGCTCGACCCCGAGCCGGCTCAGTACGTCGATGAGCGACGACGTCCATACCGTCCCGTCGCCCGGTAGCACGAATTCGCCCAGCACCGTGAACAGCAGACCCCGCGCGCTGCCGGCACCTGCGGCGTGGCGGCGCGACATCGTCGGCGTCACCGCGTCGTACGCCTCTGCCCCTTGCGCCACTCAACCCCCCAGCCACTTCTGCGACCGGACATGTTACGCGTTACCGGCGCTGGATCTTCTACAACGCCTTGACGTTCGATGAAAGGAGTGTAGAACAATAGGAGAACCCAGCGTCCACGAGTGAAGGACGAATGTCGAATGGCCAGCCTGGCGACGCCCGACGCCTCGATCGGCCTCGCGCCATCGCCCGTCGAATTCCGGACCCGGCCCGACCGTTACCGCCATTGGCGGCTGTCCGTCGACGAGCAGATCGCGACGCTGACCATGGACGTCGACGAGAACGCCGGGCTGGTGCCCGGCTACGAGCTCAAGCTCAACTCGTACGACCTGGGCGTGGACATCGAGTTGTACGACGCGGTGCAGCGCCTGCGGTTCGAGCATCCTGAGGTGCGCGCGGTCGTGCTCACCAGCGGCAAGGAGAAGATCTTCTGCGCCGGGGCGAACATCCGCATGCTGGCCGCGTCGGCGCACAGCTGGAAGGTCAACTTCTGCAAATTCACCAACGAGACCCGCAACGGCATGGAGGACGCGTCGCAGAACTCGGGCCAGACCTACATCGCCGCGCTGAACGGCTCAGCGTCCGGCGGGGGGTACGAGCTGGCGCTGGCCTGCGAGCACATCATGCTCGTCGATGACCGCTCGTCGGCGGTCGCGTTGCCCGAGCTGCCCCTGCTCGGCGTTCTCCCGGGTACCGGCGGCCTCACCCGGGTGGTCGACAAGCGGCACGTGCGTCGCGATCTGGCCGACTACTTCGCCACCCGGTCCGAGGGCGTCGCGGGCAAGAAGGCCGTGCAGTGGCGTCTCGTCGACGAGGCCGTCGCCCGGCCGAAGTGGGACGAGACGGTGGCCGAGCGCGCCGCCGAGCTGGCCGCCGGGTCGACCCGGCCGGCTCACGTCGAGGGCATCAGCCTCACCCCGTTGGACAAGCAGCGCGGCGCCACCGAGATCAGCTACCGCTACGTGCGCGCGTCGCTCGATCGCGATGCCCGGGCGGCGACGGTAACGGTGCTCGGCCCGGACGAGGACCCGCCGGCCGACGTGCACGAGCAGGGCGCAGACTTCTACCCGCTGCGCCTCACCCGCGAGCTGGACGACCTGATCCTGGACCTGCGCACCAACGAGACGGATCTGGGCACCTGGATCTTCCGCAGCGAGGGCGACCCGCGCCGGGTGCTGGCCTACGACGAGCTGATCCTGGCCAACCGCACCGACTGGCTGGCCAACGAGATCGTGCTGTACCTCAAGCGGACGCTGAAGCGCCTGGACGTGACCAGCCGGTCGTTGCTCGCCCTGATCGAGCCCGGGTCGTGCTTCGCGGGCAGCCTGCTCGAGATCGCGCTGGCCGCCGACCGCAGCTACCAGCTGGTGGGCGTGTTCGAGGAGGTCGACCCGGATGCGACGCCGGCCACCATCACCGTCGGGGGCCTGAATCTCGGCCCGCTGCCCATGGGCAATGGCCTGACCCGGTTGGCGACGCGCTTCCTCGACGACGACGCCGCGGTCAAGGCGATCCCGGTCGGCGAGCCGCTGGCGGGCGAGGACGCCGAGCGGCTCGGGCTGGTGACGGTCGCGCCGGACGACATCGACTGGGCGGAGGAGGTGCGCATCGCCACCGAGGAACGCGCCTCGTTCAGCCCGGACGCCCTGACCGGGCTGGAGGCCAACTACCGGTTCGCCGGGCCGGAAACCCTCGAGACCAAGATCTTCGGCCGGTTGTCGGCCTGGCAGAACTGGATCTTCACCCGGCCGAACGCGGCCGGGCCGGACGGCGCATTGCGCAGATTCGGCACCGGACAGCGCGCCGACTTCGACCGAAAGCGAGTCTGACGAAGATGACGACTACCGCCGACTACTCGGAGAAGATCCCCAACAACGTGCAGCTGCACGAGGACCGCCGGCTGCAGCGTGCGCTCGAGTCGTGGCAGCCGAACTTCCTGTCCTGGTGGGAGTCGATGGGCCCGGCGCTGCCCACCGAGGACGTCTACCTCCGTACCGCGGTGAACGTCGGGCGCGAGGGGTGGGCGCACTTCGGGCACGTCGCGATGAAGGAGTACCGGTGGGGCATCTTCCTGGCCGAGCGGGACAAGGAGCGCACGATCGGGTTCGGGCAGCACAAGGGTGAGCCCGCCTGGCAGAAGGTGCCCGGCGAGTACCGCGCCGATCTGCAACGGCTGATCGTCATCCAGGGCGACACCGAGCCTGCGTCGGTCGAGCAGCAGCGCAACCTCGGCGCCACCGCACCCAGCCTCTACGACCTGCGCAATCTGTTCCAGGTGAACGTCGAGGAAGGCCGGCACCTGTGGGCGATGGTGTACCTGCTGCACGCGTACTTCGGCCGCGAGGGCCGCGAGGAGGCCGAGGAACTGCTGCACCGCAACTCCGGCAGCGAGGACGCGCCGCGCATCCTCGGGGCGTTCAACGAGGAGACGCCCGACTGGCTCAGCTTCTTCATGTTCACCTACTTCACCGACCGCGACGGCAAGTACCAGCTGGGGACGCTGAAGCAGTCCGCCTTCGATCCGCTGAGCCGCACCTGCGAGTTCATGCTCAAGGAGGAGTCGCACCACATGTTCGTCGGCACGACCGGCGTCGACCGGGTCGTGGAGCGGACCGTCCAGGTGATGACGGAGCACGACACCGACGACGTAGTGGCGCACGGGGCGATCCCGTTGGACATCGTGCAGAAGTACCTGAACTTCCACTACTCGGTGTCGCTCGACCTGTTCGGCTCGGAGACCTCGACCAACGTGGCCAACTACTTCACCGCCGGGCTGAAGGGCCGTTGGTCGGAGGAGCGCCGCCGCGACGACCACAAGCTCACCGACGAGTCGATCATGGTGGACGCCCTGAACGACGGCGAGATCGGATCGACCGAGGTGGCGGCGCTCGTCGGGCTGAACACGGACCTGCGCCGCGAGTACATCAACGACTGCCAGAACGGCGTCAACCGCTGGAACAAGATCCTCGAGAGTGCCGGGCTGAGCCATCGGCTCAAGCTGCCGCACGTCGCATTCAACCGCCGGGTCGGCGTCTTCGCCGGAATCGAGGCCACGCCGGACGGCGAGCGGATCGACGCCGACCAGTGGGAGGGCCGCAAGGGCAACTGGCTGCCGACCGACGTCGACAAGACCTACGTCCGATCGCTGATGCGCCCGGTGCACGAACGGGGCAAGATCGCATCCTGGATCGCACCGCCCCGTCAGGGCATCAACGGTAAGCCGTTCGACTACGACTACGTCCACCTGCCGTAGAGACGCGGGGGCCTCACCATGGCTGCCTTCAACGCCTGCACCTATCTGCTCGACCGTCGAGTGGAGGCGGGCGACTCCGACCGGGTCGCGGTCGTCGGCGCCGACGCGACGCTTACCTACGCCCAGTTGCTCGACCGGGTCCAGCGCACCGCCGCGGTGCTGCGCGACCTCGGCCTGCAGCCCGAGCAGCGGCTGCTGATGTTCATGTCCGACAGCGCGGCGTTCGTCGAGGTCTACCTCGCCGCGATGCGCATGGGCGCCGTGCCCGTACCGGTGTCGACGATGCTGCACGCCGACGACCTCGCCGAACTGCTGGTCGACTCCCGGGCCCGGTTCCTCGCGTGCACCCCGGAGTTCGCTTCGACGGTCGCAGCCGCCACGTCGGCCGCCCCGGAACCGGTCGGCGTCCTGGCCACGGGCGGAGCCGAGGTGGACGCGTCGATCGACCTCGACATCCTGGTGGCGACGGCCACTCCGGACGCAACCGTCTACCCGACCGGCGACGACTCGCCGGCGTTCTGGCTCTACACCTCGGGCACCACCGGCCAGTCGAAGGCGGCGATGCACCGGCACGGTTCGGTCCGCGTCGTCTGCGAGACGTATGCGGCCCAGGTGCTGGGCATCCGTCCCGACGACCGGTGCCTGTCCGCGGCCAAGGCTTTCTTCGCCTACGGGCTGGGCAACTCCGTGCTGTTTCCGCTCTCGGTCGGCGCGTCGGCCGTTCTCGAACCCAGCCCGTCCAAGCCCGAGCTCATGGTCGACCGGGTCCGCCAGCACGGGGTCACGCTCTTCTTCGCCGGCCCGACGTTCTTCGCGAACATGCTGCGCGCGGACTTGCCCGCCGACGCCATCAAGGGTGTTCGGCTGGCCGCGTCAGCGGGCGAGGCATTGCCAGCCACGCTGTATAACCGGTGGACCGGCCACTTCGGCATCGACATTCTCGACGGTATCGGCATGACCGAGATGCTGCACATCTTCCTGTCCAACCGGGAAGGCGACGTCCGGCCGGGCTCGACCGGCGTCGCCGTGCCCGGTTACGACCTGCGGATCCTCGACGACGAGGGCATGCCGGTCGCGCCCGGCCTGCCCGGCACGCTCTACGTCCGGGGCGACTCGACGGCCACCGGCTACTGGTCGCGCTACGCCGCCTCGCGGCAGGTGTTCCAGGGCGAATGGCTGCGAACCGGCGACACCTACGTCCAGGACGCCGACGGCTACTACACCTGCCTGGGCCGGACCGGCGACATGCTGAAGGCGAGCGGCATCTGGGTTTCCCCCACCGAGGTCGAGGCCCGGCTGCTCGCTCACCCCGCCGTCGGGCAGGCGATCGTCGTCGCCGCTCACGACGACGACGGGCTGGAGAAGCCGGTCGCGTTCGTGATCCTCAACGCCGGCCAGGCAGCGACCGAGGACGAGCTGATCGGGTTCTGCCGCGACGGGTTGCCGTCGTTCAAGCGGCCGCGCCGGATCGTATTCGTCGGCGGGTACCCGATGACCGCGACGGGCAAGATCCGCCGGGTCGAGCTGCGCGCCGCCGCGGCGACCGTGCTGATCACCCCCGGCGAACACCCCGCGAGCTAGGAGGAGACATTGCTCGACGGCCGGCCGCTGATCGACGTCCACCTGCATCCGGCGAACCGGGCCGGCC
>DATBER010000103.1:0-10430 GCA_036558905.1 Jatrophihabitantaceae bacterium
CCAAGCGCGAGCCCGCCGGCGAACAACAACGCGGTGACGATGCCGACACCGAGAAGCGTCGACCATCCCGGGGCGTCGCGAGTCACCTCGCCCGCCCTGCCGTCAGGCGGCCTGTGGGTCCCGCGAATGTGATTCCATCACAGGCAGCTCCTAGGGTCAGAGGACAACATTTGGGCCGTCAGCCACTCGTACGAGCGACGGCGGCACCTGCCGGCCTGGCCGTTCATGGCGCCAATGGCAACTTAGCACAGCGTTACCGGCGGGTTTCCCGCAGGTCAGCGCCCCCCGACGCCGGCCGTGTCACGGGCCGGATCGGGTCCCGGGACCGGGGTGGTCGGGGCTCGCCGAGTGGCGTGCCGGCCGGCCGCATGGCGACCGCGCTTGCGCCGCAGCCGCGGGATCGCCGACAGCAGCAGGCCGATCGCTGCGAGCACCGACAACACGAAGATGATCAGCCACGGCCCCCGCATCAGCGACAGGGCGACGCCGCCGAAGGCCAGTAGCGCCGACCAGAAGTAGAGCAGCAGCACGGCCCGGCGATGGGTGTGGCCGATCTCGAGCATCCGGTGGTGCAGGTGCTGCTTGTCCGGGGCGAACGGCGACTGCCCACGGCGCACCCGCCGCACGATGGCCAGCAGCAGGTCGACGAACGGGATGGCCAGCACGGCGATCGGCAGGAACGGCAGCAACAGCGGCAGCGACCCGAGCAGGTGGCCGAACGATTGCGGGTCGGCGCTGGTGGTGGCCGTCGTGGCCGCGGCCGACAGCACGAGACCGACGAGCATCGACCCCGAATCGCCCATGAAGATCCGCGCCGGGGAGAAGTTGTGGGGCAGGAATCCGACGCACGCACCGGCGAGCGCGGCCGTAAGCAGGGTGGGCGTGTTCGCGACGCCGATGTAGTTGTGCGACACGAGGTAGTACGCGTACACGAAGAAGGCCAGCGCGCCGATCGCCGTCACGCCGGCGGCCAACCCGTCCAGGCCGTCGATGAAGTTGAGCGCGTTGATCGTGAGCACGGTCAGCAGGATGGTGACCGGGACGCCCATGTCGCGGCCCAGCGACACCGTGCCGGTGTGCCCGATCGGCAGGTAGACGGCGGTCATCTGCACGCCGCCCTTGGTGACCATCACGCCGGTGGCGGCCACCTGGCCGGCCAGCTTGGTGATCGAGTCCAATTCGTACTTGTCGTCGATGACGCCTAGCGCGCAGATCATCGCGCCGGACACGAGCACCCAGTCGATGTCCCAACTGCCGAACGTCGCGCGCAGGGTGGGCAGCTTGTGGGCCACGAAGATCGCCATCGCGAAGCCCGCGAACAGGGCCAGCCCGCCCAGCCGCGGGGTCGCCACTGCGTGCACGTCGCGGTCACGCGGTTTGGCCACCGCACCCCACCAGATCGCGATGCGCCGCGCCGCCGGAGTCAGCAGGTAGCTACCGGCCGCGGCGATGCAGCCGATCAACGCGTACTCGAGACTGGGATGCATTGCCGCTGAGGCTAGCCGACCTGATCCAGAGTTGTCCGTGCCTCAGCGCGCACGGCGCCGCCGCGGCCTGGACAACTCGGCGGGATAGGGCGTTCAGCCCACCACCGAGCTCACGACGCGACGCAGATCGGCCAGGCTGACCGCCCCCTCGCGCAGCACCCGGGGCGTCTCGGTGGTGACGTCGACGATCGTCGAGGCGACCCCGACCGTGGCCGGACCGCCGTCCAGGTAGACCTGCACGCTGTCGCCGAGCTGCTCCTGGGCCTGCTCGGCGGTGAGCGCCGGCGGGTGGCCGGTGCGATTGGCGCTGGTGACCGCCATCGGGCCGGTGCGCTCGAGCAGCTCGAGGGCCACCGGGTGCAGCGGCATGCGTACTGCGACGGTGCCCCGCGAGTCGCCGAGGTCCCAGGCCAGCGACGGGGCGTGCTCGACCACCATGGTGAGTCCGCCCGGCCAGAACGCCTCGATCAGCGAGCGCATCTGGGCCGGCACGTAGCTGACCAGGCCCTCGATCGTGTCCCACGAGCCGACGAGCACCGGTACCGGCATGTCCCGGCCGCGGCCCTTGGCGGCCAGCAGGTCGGCGACGGCGGTGGCGTCGAACGCGTCGGCGCCGATTCCGTAGACGGTGTCGGTGGGCATCACCACGAGCTGGCCGGACTGAACGGCCCGGGCCGCCGTGTCGATCGCGTCCTCGCGGATGTCGCGATCGGCACAGTCATAGAGCAGCGTCACGGCCCCTATGGTGCCGCAGCCCGTACGGCCGTCACGTATCGGGGACGCCCGGCCAGGTCCCGGTGGTCGGCCACCTCGTGCCACTCCCCCGCCGTCCGCAGCAGGGAAGGCACCGCTTCGCCGTGCGTGTCGTCGTGCTCCAGGGCCAGCCGGCCGCCGGGGCGCAGCAGCTGGGCGGCCCGGGCGATCACCGCCGGGATGACGGCCAGGCCGTCCGCGCCGGCGAACACCGCCTCGTCGGGATCGGCCCGCACCTCGGGCGCGACGGCGGTCGTGGTCGGCACGTACGGCGGGTTGCTCAGCACCGTGTCGACGCGCCCGTGCAGGGCGGCCAGCAGGGTGGGGTCGGCCACATCCCCTTCGACGACGATGACCTTCGTTCCGGACGCGTTGCGGCGCAGCCAGCTCAGCGCGGCGGCCGACCGCTCGACGGCATACACCGTGGCGCCCGGAACCTCGTCGGCGACGGCCAGGGCGAGGGCACCCGATCCGGCGCAGAGGTCGACGACGATCGGGCCCGGACCGAGCTTCGGGAGCACGGCGTCGACGAGCAGTTCCGTCTCGGGACGGGGCACGAATACACCGGGCCCCACGGCCAGGTCCAGGTAGCGGAAGGCGGTCCGCCCGACGATGTACTGCAGCGGCTCGCGGTTGGCCCGCCGCTCGACCAGCTCACCGAACGACGCCGGCACCGGACCGTCGACTGTGGACAGTCGCGATCGCTCGATGCCCAGCGCGTGGGCCAGCAGCAACTCGGCGTCGACCCGGGGCGAGTCGATGCCGGCGGCGGCCAGTTGCCGGGTGGCGTCGTCGAGCCGGGCGCGGACCGCGCTCACTGCCCGTCGGCACCGGCCAGCAGCGCCTCGACGTCGGCCCGGGCCAGGGCGTCGATCACGTCGTCGAGGGCGCCGTCGAGCACCTGGTCGAGGTTGTAGGCCTTGAAGCCGACCCGGTGGTCGCTGATCCGGTTCTCCGGGAAGTTGTAGGTGCGGACGCGTTCGGAGCGGTCGACCGTGCGCACCTGCGAGCGGCGCGCGTCGGCCGCCGCGGCGGCCGCCTCCTCCTGGGCGGCGGCCAGCAGCCGGGCCCGCAGCACGCGCAGGCCGGCCTCACGGTTCTGCAGCTGGCTCTTCTCGTTCTGCATCGACACGACCGTACCGGTGGGTATGTGAGTGATCCGTACCGCCGAGTCGGTGGTGTTGACGCTCTGCCCGCCCGGTCCGGAAGAGCGGAACACGTCGATGCGCAGGTCGTTCGGATCGATCTGGATGTCGACGTCTTCGGCCTCGGGCAGCACGAGCACGCCGGCCGCCGACGTGTGGATGCGCCCCTGCGACTCGGTGACCGGCACCCGCTGCACCCGGTGCACGCCGCCCTCGTACTTCAAGCGGCTCCACACCGGGTCGTCGGCCTTACGGGACCGGACCGCGACGGTGGCCGACTTGACGCCGCCGAGGTCGGTGAGCTCCTCGTCGAGGGTTTCGGTGGTCCAGCCGCGCCGCTCGGCGTAGCGCAGGTACATGCGCAGCAGGTCGCCGGCGAACAGGGCCGACTCGTCGCCGCCCTCGCCGGCCTTGATCTCCAGGAGCACGTCCTTGCCGTCGTTGGGGTCGCGCGGCAGCAGCAGTTCGCGCAGCCGCTCTTCCAACTCGGTGATGCGGGCGCTGACCTGGTCGGCCTCGGCGGCGAACGCCGGGTCCTCGGCGGCCAGCTCCTGGGCCGCGGCCAGGTCGCCCCGGGCCGTGTCGAGCTCGGACGCGGCCGCCTTGATCGGGGCCAGCTCGGCGAACCGGCGCCCGAGCGTGCGGGCCCGCGACTGGTCGGCGTGCACGCCCGGATCGGCCAGGGCCTGCTCGACGTCGGCGTACTCGGCCAGCAGTTCGGGCAGCTTGCCCGGCTCGCTCATGACGGTTCCTTAGGACGAGAAACGGCGCCCGCCCTCCGCGAGGGAGAGCGGGCGCCGTCGAGGTTGCTAGGAGTTGCGGACGCGCTTGCCGTAGCGCTTCTCGAACCTGTCGACACGACCGCCGACGTCGAGGATCTTCTGCTTGCCCGTGTAGAACGGGTGGCAGGCCGAGCACACGTCGGCGTGCAGCTGGCCGGACTTGGCCGTGCTGCGGGTGGTGAACGTGTTGCCGCAGGAACAGGTCACCTGCGTCACGACGTAGTCAGGGTGGATACCGGTCTTCACTGCATGGGTCCCTTCGCGGATGGCCCCGGGTCCCCTGAATCGGGGTGAACCGGAACCGGGTAAGTGGCGTCCAGTCTGCCAGGACGACCCCAGCACACCAAACCGACGGCAACAACGCTCCGGTCGCGCGAATTGTTCCGCGCCGCTTGAGTTGCCGGCGCGGCGGGCCGACACTGAGGCATGTGGGCACATCTGTCCTGCTGATCATCGCGATCCTGCTGCCCACCGCCGTGGCCGGCGCGATGGTGGGCGCGGGTCGGGCATGGGGCTGGTGGCGCGAACGGCGCCGCAGCGCTGCGGTGACCCCCGTGCCGATCGAAGAGCTCGGCCGGACGCTGCGCCGCCTGCACGCGCAGCTGGAGGCGATCGAGAACCAGCCGCCAGGCCCGGGCAAGGGCCTGCGGGTGCGTGCGATCCGAGCGGCCTACGCGGACGCGCTCGGCGCCGCCTGCCGGCGCCTCGACATCGCCGAACCACAGCTACCCGTCACCCAGACGGAGATCTACCGCGTCGAGGCGGACCTACGCAGAAGCGGCCTGGACGTGCGACCGGTCGTTCCCGGCTGACGCGATGGTTCGCGTACTCGCGGTCTCCGACGAGGTCGACGACGTGCTGCGCGCCGATCCGGGTGCGGCGCGGGGTACCCAGCTGATCGTGTCCTGCGGCGACCTGCCGTTCGACTACCTGGGGCAGCTGATGGCCGAGCTGGATGCGCCACTGGTGTTCGTGCCGGGCAACCACGACCCGGACCTGAGCGGCTACCGCATGTCGCGCAACGGGCTGATGCTGCGCGCCGGCCTGCCGGCGACCCCGCCGTGGCCCGCCGGCGCCGTGAACGCCGATGGCCGGATCGTGGACGTCGGCGGGCTGCGCGTGGCCGGTCTGGGCGGCAGCCGGCGATACCGGGCCGGTCCCAACCAGTACACGGATCGGCAGTTGGCCCGCCGGGCCCGGGCGCTGCGGGGTCGCGCGCGCTGGCGGCGGCTGCGGGACGGGCGCGGCGTCGACGTGCTGCTGACGCACGCGGCCCCCCGCGGGGTGGGCGACGGCGACGACCCTGCACACGTCGGGTTCCGTGCGCTGCCGGGGCTGGTGGCCCGACTACGGCCCAGGCTGCTGCTGCACGGCCACATCCATCCCTACGGCGCGCCGACGCCCGACCGGCACCTCGGCGACACGGTCGTGCGCAATGTCGTCGGCCGGCACCTGCTCGACATCGCCCCGCACGACCATGCCGCCTGACACCGGATTTCCGCGCGCGGACGTGGAGAACGACTTCCTGCGCGTCCGGCGCCGTCAGGTGCTCGCCCGGCTGGTCAACCGGCTGCGTCGCGAGCCGGACGACGTCAACCTGGTGCTTCCGTTCGACGAGGTGGTCGCGGCTTTGGGCCGGCGCGGCGAGCGGTCGCTCGGGCTGCGGAGCATCCAGCTGGATCGGGTGGTCGGCACGGTCGATTCACCGCACGACTTCGACCGGCGCTTTCGTCCCACGTCGAGCAAGGTGCGCGAACGCTGGGAACGCCTCGCCCTGGCCCAGCGGCGGGGCGAGTCGATGCCGCCGATCGACGTGTACCAGGTGGGCGACCTGTACTTCGTCAAGGACGGGCATCACCGCGTCTCGATCGCGGTCGCCACCCGGCAGAAGAGCATCGACGCCTACGTCACCGAGGTGCTCACCGTCCTGCCGGCGAAGGGCATCCGGCGTCGCAGCGACCTGCTCGTGAAGAGCTATGAGCGCGAGTTCCGGGCCCGGGTCCCGCTCCCGGCCCGAGCCCAGCAGGCGATCACAGTCAACGACCCGTGGACGTACGCCGAGCTCGGGCACGCCGTCGAGGCGTGGGGATTTCGCGCCATGCAGCACGAGCACGCGTTCCTGGACCGCGAGGAGGTCGCCCGCCGGTGGTACGCCGAGGAGTACATCCCGGTCGTGCGGATGCTGCGCGAGGCCGACCTGATCGGGGCCACCCGCACCGAGGCGGAGGCCTACCTGCGGGTGGCGTCCGAGCGCTACCGGCTGTTGCGGACCCACGAGTGGAGCGACGAGATCATCGGCCGGCTGCGCCGCAAGATCAGGTGACGGGTTCGGCGGTCGAGGTGTCGCCGGTCGCGCCGACGCTCAGGTTGGTGCCCTTCTCCGGGTCGAACACGTGGACTTTGCGGCTGTCGACCCACAGCTCGGCGTTGTCGCCCTCGCGGACTCGGGTGGCGGCGTCGAGACGCGCGACGACCTGGTCCGCGCTGGCGCCTACGTCGGCCTGCCCCGAGTCGCGGGCCAGTTCCTCGAGCTCGGCGCTGGACACCTGCTCCTTGCCCTCGAGCGTGAAGTAGACGAACGCGTCCGAACCCATCGACTCGACGACGTCGATCGTTGCGTGGAAGGTCACCCCGTGCGGGCGGCTCTCGGCCGAGACGAGCGCGGCGTCCTCGAAGCTCTCCGGCCGAATGCCGATGATCACGTCCCGGCCGCTGAGCGAGTCGAGGCTGCGGCGCACCTGGTCGTCGATCGGAAGCTCGGCCATCCGGGTGCGCAGCTTGCCGTCCTCGATCGTCGCCGGCAGGAAGTTCATCGCCGGCGACCCGATGAAGCCGGCGACGAAGAGGTTGTCCGGCCGCTCGTACAGCTCCTGGGGCGTCCCGACCTGCTGCAACACCCCGCTGCGCATCACCGCGACCCGATCGCCCAGCGTCATCGCCTCGGTCTGGTCGTGCGTGACGTACACGGTCGTCGTACCCAGCCGGCGCTGCAACCGCGAGACCTGGGTGCGCATCTGCACGCGCAGCTTCGCGTCGAGGTTGGACAGCGGCTCGTCCATGAGGAACGCGGCCGGGTCGCGGACGATCGCCCGGCCCATCGCCACCCGCTGCCGCTGCCCGCCGGACAGGTTGGCCGGCTTGCGGTCGAGGTGCTCCTCGAGCTCGAGGACGTGCGCCGCCTCGTTGACCTTCTGCTCGATCACGTTCTTCGGCGTCTTGGCCAGCTTGAGGGCGAACGCCATGTTCTCGCGCACCGTCATGTGCGGATAGAGCGCGTAACTCTGGAACACCATGGCGATGTCGCGGTCCTTCGGGGCCATGTTGTTGACGACCTTGCCGCCGATGCGCAGTTCGCCGTCGCTGATGTCCTCGAGGCCCGCGATCATGTTCAGCGTCGTGGACTTGCCGCAGCCGGACGGGCCGACCAGGATCACGAACTCCCCGTCGGCGATGTCGAGGCTGATCCGGTCGACGGCGAGCGCACCGTCCGGGTAGCGCTTGGTCACGTTGTCCAGAACGATCTCAGCCATTTCGGTTACCCCTTCACGGCACCGGACGTGAGCCCGGCGACGATGCGACGCTGGAAGAACAGCACGAACAAGATGATCGGGATCGTGATGATGACGGCCGCCGCGCAGATGGAACCGGTCGGCGCCTCGAACTGGGAACTGCCGGTGAAGAACCCGATCGCGGCCGGCACGGTCCGCGCCCTCGTCGTCGACGTCAGCGAAATCGCGAACAGGAAGTCGTTCCAGCAGTAGATGAACACCAGGATCGCGGTGGTGAACATGCCCGGCGCGGCCAGCGGCGCGATCACCCGGACGAACGCCTGGAACGGCGTCGCGCCGTCCATCTTCGCCGCCTTCTCCAGCTCCCACGGGATCTCGCGGAAGAACGCGGAAAGCGTATAGATGGCCAGCGGCAGGCCGAATGCGATGTACGGGATGATCAGGCCCGGCCACGTGTCGAACAGGCCCAGCGCCCGCTCGATGTTGAACAGCGGGGTGACCAGCGAGATCGCCGGGAACATCGCGATGAGCAGCGCCATCCCGATCAGCAGCCCCTTGCCCGGGAAGTCCAGCCGCGCGACCGCGTAGGCCGCCATCGACGCGAGCGCGACCGCGATGAACGTCGCGATGAGCGCGATACCGATCGAGTTGATCAGGGCGCGGGTGAACTCGGACGTGTCGAAGATGCCGCGGTAGTTCTCGGTCGTCCACTTCTTCGGCCAGAACGTCGCGTCCGTGATGGTCGACGGGTCCTTGAACGACAACGAGACGATCCACAGCACCGGTATGAGCACGAGCAACACCGCGACCGTGTTCGCGGTGCCCCAGCCGACCTTCTGCCGGGCAGTCGTCGTGGCCATCAGCGTCTCCCTCCTGCTCCTGGAGCGGCCGTGCCGAACAACTTGATGAAGATGAACGCGATGATCGCCACGCAGATGAAGATCAGGATCGAGATCGCCGAACCGATGCCGAGGTTCAGCGCGGTGAACAGGTTGTCGTAGCCGAGGATCGAGACCGAGCCGGTGTTGTGGGCACCGGCCGTCAGGATGAAGATGTTGTCGAAGATGCGGAACGCGTCGAGGGTTCGGAACAGCAGGGCCACCAGGATCGCCGGCTTCATCAGCGGGACCGTGACCCGCCAGAACCGCTGCCATCCGCTCGCTCCGTCGACCTTCGCCGCTTTCTGCAGATCCTCCGGGACCAGCGCCAGCCCGGCCATCAGCAACAGGGCCATGAACGGCGTCGTCTTCCACACCTCGGCCATGATGATGATGGCGATCGCCTGGCCGGTGTGCGTGAGCGGCGCGGATCCGTGGTTGAGCAGCGCGGCGAGATAGCCGGTGTCCGGCGTCCACGCGTACTGCCAGCTGAATGCCGCCACCACCGTGACGATGCCGTACGGGATGAGCGACGCGGTGCGCACCGTCCCGCGCCCGAACAGCGTTCGGAACATGAGCAGCGCGAGCAGCATGCCCAGCACCAACTCGATGGCGACCGAGATGACCGTGATGATCAGCGTGACCCACAGGGCGTCCCACCAGAACGGCGAGCTCAGCACCGCAGCGTAGTTGCTCAGGCCGATGAACTTGGCCTGGGCGGGAAAGCGCAGGTCGTAGCGTTGCAGCGACAGATAGATGGCGTAGCCGATCGGGTACGCGGTCACCGCGATCATCACGATCACGGCGGGTGCGCACAGCAGCCAGCCGAGCCTCCGCTCGGCGCGCGCCCCTTCGGACAGCGGCGGTTTCTTGGCCCGCC
This sequence comes from Jatrophihabitantaceae bacterium, assembly GCA_036558905.1. Taxonomy (GTDB): domain Bacteria; phylum Actinomycetota; class Actinomycetes; order Mycobacteriales; family Jatrophihabitantaceae; genus DASXRA01. The sequence goes on from DATBER010000103.1 coordinate 9,435, forward strand.
GGCGCGCGGTGCGGGATTCGTCGGCAACGGTGACGTCGGCGGTCTGCGTCATGACACTGCCTCCTCAAGCGGGCGCCTCACGGGATCAGACCCTTGGAGGCGAGCGCGTCCTTGATGCCGCTGCGCATCGTGTTCACCGCTGACTGGGGATTCTGGCCGCCCGGCGGCGAGAGCGTGTGCGAGATAACGATCGAGACGCTCTGGTAGGCCGGCGTCTGCGGCCGGACGCTGGCTGTCTTCAACGAATCGAAGATGGCCTGGTACATCGGGTAGTTCTTCACGAAGTCCGGCGTCGGGTTCGTGTAGATGTCCATGAGCGTCGGAGGCAGGCCGCCCTTGACCGCCGCGACGATCTGGTTGTCCTTGTCGCGCAGGCACAACGCGGCCTGGAACGCGAGGTCGGCATGATGCGAGTAGCGGCTGACCGCCAGGTTGATGCCGCCGATGGTGACGCGGCTCTGCTCGCCCTTCACGGACGGGTATGCGGCCCACTTGAAGTGGTCGGCCAGCTTCACACCGCCCACGACCGGCTTGTCCTGCTGCATCGACGGATACACGAACGGGTAGTTGAGCTCGAACGCGGCGCTGCCCGATTCCATGGCGAGCCGGTTCTGGTCTTCCATCTGGTTGGACAGCGACGGATCCTTCGCCGGCGACTTGGCCAGGTCGCGCATGACCTGCACCGCGTCGACGGCCGGCTGGCCGAGGCTTGGCGCGCTGCTGTCCGCGTTGAGGATGCTGCCGCCGGCGCTGGCCACCAGCGTGTTGAACCAGACGGTCAGGCCCTCGTACTGCGCACCCTGGATCTCGATGAGGTGCGGCTTGCCCTGCTTGGCCAGCTGGGTGGCCATGGAGATCATCTCGCCCCAGGTCGTGGGCGGCTTCGGCACCAGGTCGTCGCGGTACCACAGCAGCTGGGTGTTCGTGTTGTACGGGACGGCGTAGAGCTTGCCCTGCCACGTCGCGGTCTGGAGGGACGTCTGGAGGGTGCCCTGC
>DATBER010000104.1:0-8271 GCA_036558905.1 Jatrophihabitantaceae bacterium
GGGCCTCGTCGATTCGCTGGTCGAGCACCGCGAGCCGGCGCCGCCCGGTCGCGGTCAGGGTGACGACATTGCGCCGGCGGTCGGCCGGATCCTGCTCGCGGCGGGCCAGCTTCTGCGCGACGAGCTCGTCCACCCAGCGCACGACGTCGCTGCGGTCCAGGCCGCTGTGCTCGCTGAGCTCGGCCTGGCTGGCCGGGCCGAACTCGTCCAGCCCGGCGAGGAGCGCGTACTGGCTGCGGTGCGTGCCCTGATCGGTCAGCACGTCGCCGACGACCCGGCGCGAGCGCACCGACGCCTGGCCGAGCAACCAGCTGGGCAGCCGGCGCAGGCGGCTCGGCGCGTTCTCGACATCCACGTAGCGCACTCTATCGCTGCGGCCTATTATTGGTTTCACCAACTATTGGAGTGAACCATGAGTCTGGAAGAGCTGATTGACCGACAGGACATCACCGACCTGGTCTCGGATCTCGGCCGTCGCCTGGACGAGCGTGACTTCGAAGGACTGCGTGACCTGTTCACAGAGGACGCCGCCGTGACGACTCCGGGCGGAACGGCTACCGGCCACGATGCGCTGGTCGAGCAGGCCCGCCGGCGGCACTCCTCCGACCAGGGCATCCAGCACGTCATCGCCAACGTGCTGATCGACGTGGACGGCGACGACGCCAGAGTGCGGGCCAACCTGCTGGTCAGCTTCGCGCGGACCGGGCCGGACGACGCGCAGCCGTTCCTGCTCGGCGAGGTCTACCGGTTCGAGCTGCGGCGCACCGCAGATGGCTGGCGGTTCACCCGCCTGGGCAGCACGCCGGTGTGGACGCTCAACCGGCCGTCCGCCCTCGAACTAGGCGCGTAGCTCCGCGCCGCACAGCTCGGCCGCCCGGGCCACCGCAGCGTCGCGGGCGGCGGCCGCCTCGTCGCCGGTCAGCGTGCGGTCGGGGGCCCGGAACCGCAGCGCGAAGGCCAGCGACTTGCGGTCGGCACCCAGGCGCTCGGCGTCGGCGAACACGTCGAACAGGCGCACCGACTCGAGCAACTCCCCCGCGCCGTCGCGCACCGCGCTCTCGACCGAGCCCGCCGGGACCTCGGCCGGCACCACCAGCGCGATGTCGAGCAGCACCGGCGGGAACGACGAGATCTGCGGGGCCTGGGCCGGCGGCGGTGCGGCGAACGCGTCGAGGTCGAGCTCCATCGCGGCGGTACGCGGCGGCAGCTCGAGCGCGGCGACCACGCGCGGGTGCAGCTCGCCGGCGTACCCGACGACGACGTCGCCCAGCAACAGCTCGGCGCAGCGTCCCGGGTGCCACGGCGCGTGCTCGGCGTTGCGCACGGTCAGCTCGGCGCGGGCCGTCTCGGCGATAGTGCGCGCGGCCTGCACGGCGTCGGCCCACAGGCCCGGACGCCCGGCGCCCCACCAGCCGGGACGCTCGACGTCGCCGGCCAGCACGACGGCGGCGTGCCGGGGCTGCGGCGGCACGGCGGCGTACATCGCGGTGACCTCGTCGTCGGACGGGCGGTGCTCGACGCCCAGCACCGGAGGGGGAACCGCTCCCTCGCGGGGCAGGTACACCAGTCCCATCTCGAACAGGGCCACGTCGCGGTTGCCCCGGCCGACGTTGCGGCGCAGGGTGGCCAGCAACCCGGGCAGCAGCGACGTGCGCAGCTCCGGCTCGGCCTCCGACAACGGATTGAGCAACCGGGCGGCAGCCCGGCGCGGGTCGTCGGCCGGCAGCCCGAACGCGTCGTGCACCGTCGGCGACACGAACACCGAACTGAGCACCTCGGTGTAGCCGGCCGAGCCGAGCGCCCGAGACACGTCGCGGCGCAGCAGCTGCTCGGCGGTCAGACCGCGTCCGGGCGGCGGCGTGGGCAGTGTCGAGGGGATCTTGTCGTAGCCCTCGAGGCGCACCACCTCCTCGACCAGGTCGGCCGGGTCGGTCAGGTCGGGACGCCAGGTCGGCGGCACCACGTGCAGCGGGTCGTCGCCGGTGACGGCGCAACCCACCTGGGTCAGCCGGGCCACTACCGCCGCCGCGTCGATCGGCATACCGGCGATGTCGGCCGGGCGCGCGACGGGCAGCGTGATCTCGACCGGCACCGGCCCGTCACCCACGACAGTGAAGCCCTCGACCGCCGACGCCCCGCCGTGCTCGACCAGCAGGTCGACGCAACGCTGCAGGGCCGCCGCGGCGATCGCCGGGTCGACGCCCCGCTCGAAGCGCTTGGCCGCTTCGCTCGGCAGCTTGTGCCGGCGCACCGTGCGGGAGATGGAAACCGGGTCCCAGTGCGCCGCCTCGAGCACGACCTCGGACGTGTCCGGGCCGATCTCGGTGGACGCGCCGCCCATCACGCCGGCCAGGCCGATCGGGCCGGTGTCGTCGGTGACGACCACGTCGCCCGGATCGAGCGCCCGGTCGACGTCGTCCAATGTGGACAGTCGCTCGCCGGACCGGGCCCGGCGCACGCCGAGCGGGCCGGACAGCTTCGACCCGTCGTAGGTGTGCAGCGGCTGGCCCGTTTCGAGCATCACGTAGTTGGCGACGTCGACGGCCAGCGAGATCGGGCGCATGCCGGACTGGCGCAGCCGCTGCTGCATCCATTCCGGGCTGACCGCTTCGGCCCGCAGACCCCGCACGGCCCGCACCGAGAACTGGTCGCAGCCGGTCGGGTCGTCGACGTGCACGTCGTAGGCGCGGCCGTCGACCGGCGGCAGCGGCAGGTCGATGTCGTGGAACGGCACCTCGAACGCGGCGGACGCCTCGCGGGCCAGCCCGCGCACCGACAGGCAGTAGCCGCGATCGGGCGTGACCGCGATGTCGAGCACGGCATCGCGCAGGCCCAGGACCTCGAGCGCGTCGTCGCCCGGCTTACCGGCGTCGGGCGGCAGCACCAGGATGCCCTCGTGGTCGTCGCCGATGCCCAGCTCGCGCACCGAGCAGATCATGCCGTCGGACACGTGCCCGTACGTCTTGCGCGCGCTGATCTCGAACCCGCCGGGAAGCACGGATCCGGGCCGGGCGACCACGACCAGGTCACCGACCGCGAAGTTGTGCGCGCCGCAGACGATGCCGCGCGGCTCCGGATCGCCGACTTCCACCGAGCACCAGCGGATCGTCTTGCCGTTCTTCTGCGGCTCGTCGGCGAACTCCAGCACCCGGCCGACGATGATCGGGCCGCTCATGCCCTCGGCCGCCGAGTCGACCCGTTCGACCTCCAGGCCCACCCGCACCAGGGCGTCGCCCAGCTCGTGCGGGGTCGTTCCGGCGGGCAGGTCGACGTACTCGGCCACCCAGCTCACGCCCGCGCGCATCAGTACTCCATTCCGAACGCCTGCGTGAACCGGACGTCGCCGTCGAGCATGTCGCGCATGTCGGCGGCGTTGTTGCGGAACATCATCGTCCGCTCGATGCCCATGCCGAACGCGAAGCCCGAGTATCGATCGGGGTCGATGCCGCAGGCGCGCAGAACCCGCGGGTTGACCATGCCGCAGCCGCCCCACTCGATCCAGCCTTCGCTGTTGCAGGTACGGCAGTTCCACTCCGGGTTGCCCACCGACTGGCCGCGGCACACGAAGCACAGCAGGTCCGGCTCGGCGCTCGGCTCGGTGAACGGGAAGTACGACGGGCGCAGCCGGGTGACGATGCCCGGGCCGAAGAACGCCTGGGCCATGTGGTCGAGCGTGCCCTTGAGGTGGGCCATCGTGATGCCCTCGTCCACGACCAGGCCCTCGACCTGGTGGAACACCGGCGAGTGCGTGGCGTCGAGCTCGTCGGTACGGAACGTCTTGCCCGGGCAGACGATGTAGATCGGCGGCTTGCGGGCGAGCATCACCCGCGCCTGCACCGGCGAGGTGTGCGGCCGCAGTACCAGCCCCGATCCGGGCGGCGCGACGTAGAAGGTGTCCATGAGCGTGCGCGTCGGGTGGTCGGGGCCGATGTTGAGGGCGTCGAAGCTCAGCCACTCGGTCTCGATCTCGGGCCCTTCGGCGATCTCGTAGCCCATCGCGGTGAACACGTCGGAGATCAGCTCGGAGGTCGTTGTGATCGGGTGGCGCGCGCCTTCCTGGCGGCGGTCCCAGGGCAGGGTGACGTCGACCGCCTCGTCGACCAGCACCCGCGCGTCGCGCTCGGCCTCGAGCTCGGCCTGGCGGGCCGCCAACGCCGCGCGCACCGCGCCGCGCGCCTCGCCGACCCGCTTGCCGGCGGCGGCCCGGGCGGCCGGCGGCAACTGCCCGATCTCGCGGTTGGCCAGCGCCAACGGCGATCGGTCGCCGGCGTGGGCCAGCCGGGCGGCTTTCAGCTCGTCGAGGTCGGCGGCCTTGGCGATGGCGGCCAGGGCGTCGTCGACGTCGTGCTGCAGCTGCTCGGGCTGCAGCGCGCTCGGCTCGACCGGGTCGTAGCTCATGGGACGTCCTTGGCAGGCATGGCGAGAGTGGATGGTGCGATCGAGTCTATGGGCGAGCCTTCAGGCAATAACGAAGGCCGCCACGCGAACGCGCAGCGGCCCCCGGTTTCGGCGCGTACTTACGCCTCGGACCTGACCTCTTCGGCCGGCGTCGCGACCCCGCCGTTGGCGGCGGCACGAGCGGCGGCCCGGGCGGCCTTGCGCTCGGCGACCTGGGCGTAGGCCTTCTCGGCGAACTCCGGGTCGAGCGGCGAGCTGTCGAACTTCGTCTGCGGGTTGTACTTCTGGATGTAGGCGTCGAGCTCCGGGCCGGACTCCCACGAGGTGATCAGGCAGTAGCGGGGTTCGTCGCCCGGGTGCCACACCGCGTGCCACAGCCGCTGGGTGTCGATGATGACCTGGGCGCCGGCCGGCAGCGGGATGCGCGTCTCGGTCGACGGGTCGTCCTGGTCCTCGCGCAGGATCATGACCGAGTCGGGGTTGTCGGTCAGGTTGAAGAAGCCGCGGACCACCCAGCCGGTGCCCTCGGGGTTGAGCCGGTTGTTGTCGTCGCGGTGCAGGTTGTAGATGCAGTCGGCGTAGCTGTTGGGCTGCAGCTCGATGACCCGGCATCGGCCGATGTTGGCGCCCGGCTCCTCGGCGCGGGCCTTCAGCCGCGGCGCCTTCTCGATGTTCGCCGGGACCCAGACGCCGTCCTTGTCCGTCTTGGGCGGAGTGTGGTTCCAGAAACCGTTGCACTCCAAGTCGCCGTAGGCGCTGGCCAGCGGGGCGAACCGGGTGTCACCCGAGGACTTCCAGTCGACGTACTCGATGTCGAGCCATTCCTTGGGGTCCTGTGCCTGGTTGTACGAGTCGAGGATGACGTATCCGGACTCTTCGAAGACCGGCAGCTTGATGTAGCTCATAACGCGACGAGCGACCTTTCGAACGGGACTAGAAGTTAGGGGAACCTATCACGCAGGTTCGGTCGCGCCCTGTAGTGACTCACGCTGGGCGCGGGCGGTCGAGTACAGGCAGACGGCCGCGGCGGCCGCGACGTTGAGGCTCTCGGCCTCGCCGTAGATCGGCACCCGCACGGTGCGGTCGGCGGCGGCGAGCACCTCGCGGGGCAGCCCGTTGGCCTCGTTGCCGAACAGCCAGGCCGTGGGCTTGTCCAGGGCGTGATCCGTGATCAGCTCGTCCAGGTTGTCGGTGCCGCCCCCGGCCGCGGCGAAGACGGCGCAGCCCGCCGCCCGGGCGGCGGTGACGGCGTCGTCGGCGCTGACCTCGGTGACGACTTCGAGGTGGAACAGGCTGCCGGCCGAGGCCCGCACCACCTTGCCGTTGTAAACGTCGACGCTGTCGCCGGCGAAGACCACCGCCTTGGCGCCGGCGGCGTCGGCAGTACGCAGGATGGTGCCCGCGTTGCCGGGGTCGTTGGCGTCGACGAGCACGGCCACCAGTCGCGGCTCGGTGTCGAACGCCTTGCGCAGCGGCACGTCCACCTTGCGGCACAGCGCCACGAGGCCCTGCGGGCGCACCGTCTCGGACAGGGCGGCTGCGGCGCGCACGCTGACCTCGTCCACCCGGATGCCCAGGGCGCGGGCCGCCTCGATCAGCTCGGTGTTGCGCTCGATCGCCTCGGCGGTGGCGAAGACCGACAGCACGACCTTGGAGCGGCCCAGCGCCTCGCGTACGGCCTGGGCCCCCTCGGCGAGGAAACGCCCGGCCTCGTGGCGGGCGACTCGTCGAGTGAGCCGCCGGGCCGCCACAAGCCGGGCGTTGGTGTCGGAGATCAAGCCGCTGAGCTCGACTCGACCGAGCCGGTGCCCTGCTCGGCCACGGCCTTCTTCGCGACCTGCGCGAGGGCGGCGAACGCGGCCTCGTCGGTGACGGCGAGCTCGGCGAGCACCTTGCGGTCGACGGTCACGCCGGCCAGGCGCAGGCCCTGGACGAAACGGTTGTACGTGATGTCGTTCGCGCGAGCTGCCGCATTGATCCGGGTGATCCAGAGCTGGCGGAAGTCGCCCTTGCGGGCCTTGCGGTCACGGTAGGCGTAGGTCGAGGAGTGCAGCAGCTGCTCCTTGGCCTTGCGGTAGAGGCGCGAGCGCTGTCCGCGGTAGCCGGATGCCGCCTCCAGAGTGCTGCGGCGTTTCTTATGGGCATTCACTGCCCGCTTGACGCGTGCCACGGTGGTTCCTTGAAGGTCGGGCCGCCACTGGTTCGGGCGGCGGGATACGGATCGTTTGGGTCTAGCGGCCGAGCAGCTTCTTCACGCGCGGCGCGTCGGCTTTGGCGACCTCGGTGGTGCCGGTCAGCCGGCGGGTCAGCGTGGAGGGCTTGCGCTCGAAGTTGTGCCGCTTGCCGGCCCGCTGCGTCAGCAGCTTGCCGCCCGCCGTCACCTTCACGCGCTTCTTCATCCCGCTGTGCGTCTTGTTCTTGGGCATTGATGTCCTTATCGGGGTTTTCTTACTCGGCGCCGCTGTCGGCCACTGGGCCCGCCTGCTTGACGGGCTTCACGTTCCGGTGCGGTGCCACGACCATGATCATGTTGCGGCCGTCCTGCTTGGGCGAGGACTCGACGAACCCCAGTTCCTGGATGTCGTCGGCCAGCCGCTGCAGGAGCCGGAAACCGAGTTCCGGACGGGACTGCTCGCGTCCGCGGAACATGATCGTGACCTTCACCTTGTCGCCCTGCTTGAGGAACCGCTCGACGTGACCCTTCTTGGTCTGGTAGTCGTGCGAGTCGATCTTCGGGCGGAGCTTCATCTCCTTGATGACGGTGAGGGTCTGGTTGCGCCTGGCTTCGCGTGCCTTCTGCGCGCTCTCGTACTTGAACTTGCCGTAGTCCATGAGCTTCGCGACTGGCGGGCGAGCCATAGGGGCTACCTCGACCAGATCCAGGTCGGAGTCGGCGGCCAGTTCGAGGGCCTTGGCGATCGGCACGATGCCGACCTGCTCGCCCTCGGGTCCGACGAGCCGTACCTCGGGTACGCGGATCCGATCGTTGATCCTGGGTTCGGAGCTGATGTGACCTCCTTGGTCGGTCTGTTGTCGATCCGGAGCTTGCCGCGGGATGCGAAAGGCCCCGACGCCTGTGCGCACGGGGCCCTGAACGGTCCGACCGATCCGCGGACGCGATACGCGTCGCCACGTCATCAGCATTCGATGACGCCACGGACCGGACCCGGCTCACCAGCAGTGGCACGGGTGGGAGGCGTCTGAACGTTCCAGGGCTTCCGCTTGCACACCCCCGCCGGTGGCGGAGGCTGGTCGCAATGACAGGGTAGCAGCGTGCCTGACATCGACCCAAGCTCAGAGAACGTCGCCGATACCCCGGGGAATTCCCAGAGTTCCGGTCCGGGCAGTTCGTCCAGCCCGCATCCGACCACGGGCATCCCGCTGCCCGCGCACGGTTTCGAGAAGCTCGACGCGCTGCCGCTGCCCGATCTGGCCAAGGCGCCGGCCGCCGAGATCATCACCAGCGCCGCCGAGCTGCTGATGAACGCCTCGGCCGAGAAGCTCGGCATGTCGCCGAACGGCGAGCCGGTGCTCGACCTGGCCGAGACGCGACCGCTCATCACGGCGCTGGCCGGGCTGGTCGCCGCGTCGCGCGACTACCTGGGCGCCGAGGCCCAGCCGCTGGTCGACGGGATCAAGACGTTGCAGGCCGCCTTCCGGGAGGCGTCCTCGCGCCCGGACGAGCCCGGGCAAGGCCCCGGCGAGCAGCTGATCAGCTAAGGCCGGCCCCGCCGGTTTTGGTCACCAGGCCGGCTATATGAGACCTGGTGACCAAAACCGGTGAGGGCTCACTCCTCGGTCGCGGCGCTCGGGAGTTTTTCGCTGATCAGGTCCATGACGCTGGAGTCGGTCAGCGTGGTGACGTCGCCGAGT
>DATBER010000105.1:0-76519 GCA_036558905.1 Jatrophihabitantaceae bacterium
CGGCCTCGTCCATGACGGCGAGGTCGCCCGTGTGCATCCACCGGGCGGCGTCGACGGCCTCGGCCGTCTTGTCCGGCTGTTCCCAGTACCCGAGCATGACGCTGTAGCCGCGGGTGCACAGCTCACCCGGCGTACCCCGGGGTACGGTCACGCGGGTGCCCGGGTCGATGATCTTCACCTCGAGGTGTGGGTGCACCCGGCCGACAGTGGACACGCGCACGTCGATCGAGTCGTCGGCCCGGGTCTGCGTCGAGACGGGTGAGGTCTCGGTCATGCCGTAACAGATGCCGACCTCGGTCATACCCATCCGGTCGATGACCTGCTTCATCACCTCGACCGGGCAAGGGGATCCGGCCATGATGCCGGTGCGCAGGCTGGACAGGTCGTGCGAGTCGAACGACGGGTCGGAGAGCTCCGCGATGAACATGGTCGGCACGCCGTAGAGCGACGTGCACCGCTCTTGTGCGACGGCGGCGAGCGTCGCGGCCGGGTCGAACGCCGGCGCCGGGATCACCATGGCGGCCCCGTGGCTGGTGGCCGCCAGGTTGCCCATCACCATGCCGAAGCAGTGGTAGAACGGCACCGGGATCGCGATGCGATCGGCCTCGGTGTAGCCGCACAACTCCCCGACGAAGTAACCGTTGTTGAGGATGTTGTGGTGGCTGAGCGTGGCCCCCTTGGGGAACCCGGTCGTGCCGGACGTGTAGTGGATGTTGATCGGGTCGTCCGGGGTCAGCCGGGCGGCGATCTCGTCCAGCCGGGCGCGATCGCCGAACCGACCGCTGGCCAGCAGCTCGTCCCACGCGGGCCGGCCGATCAGGATGACCTCTTCCAGCATTATGCAGGTCGGCTGTACTTCCGAGATCATCGCGGCGTAGTCGGACGTCTTGAACGACGGCGCGGCGATCAGGGTGCGGATGCCGGCCTGCTGCAGCACGAACTGCAGCTCGTGGGTGCGGTAGGCGGGGTTGATGTTGACCAGGATGGCGCCCAGCCTGGCCGTGGCGTACTGGACGAACGTCCACTCGGCGCAGTTGGGTGCCCAGATGCCGACCCGGTCGCCCTGGCCGACGCCGAGGGCGAGCAGGCCCAGGGCGATCGCGTCGACCTCGGCGGCCAGCTCGCGATACGTCCAGCGGCGGCCGGTGGCGTGCTCGACCAGTGCGTCGCGGTCCGGGAACCGGGCCACCGTCCGGTCCAGATTCGCGCCGATCGTGTCGCCCAGCAGCGGCGCGCTCGACGTTCCCGACGCGTACGACGGTTCAGCGCTCATGACGGCCACCTCCGTCGTTCGACCGTATGGCGGGGCCGACAGACCGCGCAAGGCAGGGCGACGACTCTGCTCAGAGGTCGACCGGCTTCCCGTACGCCATGGTGAACGGCGTGACGTCCGGGCACTGCTCGGCCAGCGCGGCAATGATCGGCGCGGGGTCGACGTCGGGGTCGCCGGGCAAGATCGCGTCGTGGTGGCAGAACGTCACCCGGCGCGGCCTGAGCGCGCGGACCTGCTCGACGAAGAACTGCGCGATCGAGCCCTGGTACGGCTCGCCGTCGAGGTTGGGGCGCCCGCCGGAGGCGAGGACGGCGACGTCGGGGCGCAGCCCGGCGAAGATGCCGCTCCAATAGCCGGCGCTGCCGCTGACCAGCAGGGAACCGTCCGGCGTCGTCACGTGATACGAGAGCTGCCCGCCGTCGTCCCAGGACGCGCGGGCGAGCATGTCCCGCAGCGCCGAGCCGACCGGGTCGGGCTGACCGAGGAAGAACTCGACCTGCTCGGCCCGCCGACTGCGCCGCTGCTGAAGGCTCAGGCCGAGGTCGCCGAGACAGGCCACGCCGGCGTCGTCCGAACCGTCGGCCCAGGTGCAGGAGTGCAGCGACGGCAGCACCCGGACCGAGATTCCCCCGCCGCAGTCGACGGTCTCGCCACCGGTGGCCATCAGGAGTTGCTCGTCGGGGATGCCGACGGTGCGCAGCAGGCGAATGGTTTCCGGATTGCCGACGACGGTCGCGCCGGTGCGCCGGGCGATGACGTCCACGCCGTAGAGGTGATCGAAATGGGCGTGGCTGACGAACACGAAGTCGGCGTGATCGACCTCGGCGGTGGTCAAGCCCACGGGGGGTAGACCGGGCACTCGATCGAGGTAGCCGTCGAAGAAGAGGACGCGGTCGCCGATCGTGGCGCGGAACGTTGCCGTGCCGAACCACTCCAGGGTGCTCATTCGGCGATCGTATGGCGGCCCGGCGCCACCGACGACCGGATTCCGCCGGTACGGCGCGCTATCCGTGGACGATGCGCTCGACGGCGGGCCGGGCCCGGTCGGCGTCGTCGGCCACCAGGCCGATGCGGGTACGCCGGTGCAGGACGTCGTCCACGTCGAGGGCGCCCTCGTGGGTGACCGCGAACTCGATCTCGGCGCGCGTGACGTCCAGGCCCTCGGCGATGTTCTCCAGCGGATCGGCCACCGTGGCCGCGGCGACCACGGTCCGGGCGGCGGCGCCGTAGCGGGCGACGAGCGGGGCGGGCAGTCCGCGGATCGACGTGCTGGCCGGATGGGTCGGCGCGCCGATCAGCGGCACGTCGCGGGTCCGACAGCGACCGGCGATGAGACCGCGCAGGCGCACGGCGGCGTCGACGGCGTCCTCGGCCATCCGTCGGTACGTCGTGAGCTTGCCGCCCACCACGGTGATGACGCCGCGGGGCGACTCGACCACGGCGTGCCGTCGCGACAAGTCGGCGGTGTGGCCGGCGCCGCCGTCGATCAGTGGCCGCAGCCCCGCGTAGGCGCCGCGAACGTCGGCGCGGGTCAGCTGCCGTTCCAGGGCGGTGTTGATGGTGGCGAGCAGGAAGTCGATCTCCGGCTCGGTCGGGTGCGGCTCGTCCGGGACGGGGCCGGGCGCGTCCTCGTCGGTCAGCCCGACGTACACCCGGCCGAGCTGCTGGGGCAGCGCGAACACGAATCGGTTGATCGAGCCGTGTACCGGCACGGTCAGCGCGCCGCCCGGTTGGCCGAGCGCGGCGGCGTCGAGAACCAGGTGGGTGCCCCGGCTCGGGCGCAGGCGCATCGACGGGTCGACCTCGCCGGCCCACACGCCGGTCGCGTTGACGACCGCCTTGGCCTTGATCGTGAGCGACGAGCCGGTGAGCGTGTCGGTCAGGGTGGCGGATGTGCCGCTGACGTCGCCGGCCCGCACGCGGGTCAGCACGACCGCACCACGCTCAGCCGCGGTGCGCGCCATCGTGACGACCAGCCGGGCATCGTCGACGAGCTGGCCGTCGTGGGCGACGTAGGCGCCCTTGAGGCCGTCGGTACGCACCGCCGGGATCAGCGCTCGGGTGGCGGCGGCGTCGACCCGCCGAGCCGGCGGGAGAACGTACGCCGGCGTACGGGCGCCGATCCGCAGTGCGTCGCCAGCCAGGAACCCGGCCCGGATCAGCGCGCGATGCCGCACCCCCGGCAGCAGCGGCACGACCTGCGGCAGCGTCCGGATCAGGTGCGGGGCGGTGCGGGTCATGAGGATGTGCCGCTCGACGGCACTCTCGCGGGCGACGCCGACCCGGCCGGACGCCAGGTAGCGCAGCCCGCCGTGCACCAGCTTGGAACTCCATCGGCTGGTGCCGAACGCCAGGTCGTGGGCCTCGACGAGGACGACGCGCAGCCCGCGGGTGGCCGCGTCCAGGGCGGTGCCGACGCCGGTGACGCCGCCCCCGATCACCAGCACATCGACATCGCCGAGTGCCTCGAGGTCGGCGGCGCGCTGCTCGGCATTGAGCGCCTCGTCCCCGATCGTGCGACGTTGGGCCGCGTCAGGAGGCCGAGGGTTGCGCGATCGGTCAGGGTAGCGAGAGGTCATGGCGCGAGGTATCCGTTCAGGGCGTTGCCCAGTTCGCGGCGCCAGGCCTTGTCCGGCAACACCGGAGCGACCATGCGGTGCGACTGCACCGTCGACTGGGTGATCAGCAGCACCATGGCCGCCAGCTCGGTCGCCCTACCCCGGCGTATGGTGCCGGCCTTCTGGCATCGGACGATGGCCGCCCGCAGCCGCTCGAGCAGCCCGCGCTGGCTGGTGCCCAGGCGTTGCGTCGTGTACTCGGCCAGTACCTCGGGGTCGGACAGGAGCAGCCCGCCGAGCAGCTCGTCGTCGCGGACACGCACCGCCGTGGCGACGATGTCGGCCACCAACTGCTCGCGATCGGTGCCTTCGAGCGGGAAGTCGGCCTGGATGGCCTGCACCTGCCGGGTCAGCAGCGCGGCCACGATCGCGTGCACGTCGGGCCAACGGCGGTACACCGTCGGACGGCTGACGCCGGCCCGGCGGGCGATCTCGCTCAGTTGCACCCGGCGCACGCCGCGCTGCTTGATCAGCTCGGCCGCCGCGTCCAGGATGGCGTTACTGCTTGACATGATGTGTAAAACTGTAACGCATGTCGCTACCCGTCGCGCCTATGAGATGGGACGCCTGGGGCGATCCGGAGCGGGCCACCACCCTGTCCGACGACATCAAGGCGCTGCTTAAGAATGCGCTGGGCGTGTCGGCCGACGACGTCGACACGCCGAGTCGCGACCAGGTGCGGCTGCGCCCGTCGACGCTGACCGAAGCCGACCGCGAGGGGCTGGCCGCCATCGTCGGCGCGGCGTACATCAGCACGGACGACGCCGACCGGCTGCCCCGGGCCGGCGGCAAGTCGACGCTGGACCTGTTGCGCCGCAAGAGCCGGTTGCCGCAGGACGCGCCGGATGCCGTGCTCGCGCCGGGCAGTGAGGACGAGATCACAGCCGTCCTGGACTTCTGCACCGAGCGGCGCATCGCTGTGGTGCCCTTCGGCGGTGGCACGAGCGTCGTCGGCGGTCTCGACCCGATCCGCGGCGAGTTCGGGGCGGTCGTCTCCCTGGACCTGGCCCGGTTCGACGAGATCAGCGTGGACGAGGTGTCCGGTGAGGCCACCGTCGGCGCCGGCCTGCCCGGACCGCGGGCCGAGCAGTCGCTGGCCGAGCGGGGCTTCGAGCTGGGCCACCACCCGCAGAGCTTCCGGTTCGCGACGATCGGCGGGTTCGCCGCCACCCGCTCGTCCGGCCAGGACTCGGCCGGCTACGGGCGCTTCGACGAGATGGTGCGCGGGCTGCGCGTCGTCACGCCGGCCGGCGTCCTGGACCTCGGTCGCGCCCCGGCGTCGGCGGCCGGCCCCGACCTGCGCGAGCTCTTCCTCGGCTCCGAGGGCACGTTCGGGGTGATCACCGCGGTGCGGGTTCGCGTGCATCCGCAGCCCGAGACGAAGGCCTACGAGGCCTGGACGTTCCCCGACTTCGCCGCCGGCGCCGCGGCCCTGCGCAGGGTGACGCAGCTAGCCACCGGTCCGACCGTGATCCGGCTGTCCGACGAGGCCGAGACCGGCGTGAACCTCGCTCTGACGACGCAGATCGGCGCCGCTCCGGCAGCCGGCGGCTGCCTGGCCGTCACCGGCTTCGAGGGCACGCCGGCGCAGGTGGCGGCGCGGCACGAGGCGACGCGGGCCGTGCTCGCGGAGAGCGGCACATCCCTCGGGGAGGACGCCGCTCGTGCCTGGGAGAACGGCCGCTTCGACGCGCCCTACCTGCGCGACGCCCTGCTGGCCAACGGCGCCCTGTGCGAGACGCTCGAGACGGCCACGTCCTGGGCGAACCTCGATGCGCTGAAGACCGCCGTCACGTCCGCCCTGCAGAACGCGCTCGGCCCGAGCCTCGTCATGTGCCACATCTCGCACGTCTACCCGACGGGTGCGTCGCTGTACTTCACCGTCGTGGCCGCGCTGGGCGACGAGCCGATCACCCGGTGGCAGAACGCCAAGCGGGCGGCCGGCGATGCGATCATGGCGAGTGGCGGCACCATTACGCATCACCACGCCGTGGGCACCGACCATCGTCCCTGGATGACTCAGGAGATCGGCGAGCTGGGCGTCGAGATCCTGCGTGCCGTCAAGGCGACCGTCGATCCGGCCGGCATCCTCAACCCGGGCAAGCTGATCCCATGACCCCTCCCGACCGATCGTGCAACCCTGGGCGTCCCCACGACGCCGAGAGTTGCACGATCGAGAAGGTGGCCGTGCTGGTCAACCCGACGGCCGGCGCGGGGCGGGGGGCCAAGGTGGCGGCCCCGGCCCTGGCCCGGCTGCGCGAGCGCGGCGTCGACGTGCGCGAACTGGTCGGCACCGACGGCCCGGACGCCGCGCGCCTGGCCACGCAAGCGGTGCGTGACGGAATCGACGCCCTGGTGGTGGTCGGCGGCGACGGGCTGATCGCGCTCGCCCTGCCGGCGCTGGTCGGCGCCGACACGCCGCTGGGCATCGTCCCGGCCGGGACCGGCAACGACCATGCGCGGGCGTACGGTCTGCCGCGCGACAATCCGAAAGACGCTGCCGACGTGATCGCCGACGGCCACGTGCGCGCCGTCGACGTCGGGCGAATCGACGCCGCCGGTACCACGACGTACTTCGGTGCAGTCATGGCCGCCGGCTTCGACTCGCTGGTGAACGACCGGGCCAATCGGATGCGCTGGCCGCGCGGGCAGGCCCGCTACAACCTGGCCACCCTGATCGAGCTGGCCCACCTGCGCCCCTTGCCGTTCCGGCTCGTCCTGGCCGGCGGCACCGTGATCGAACAGGACCTGTTGCTGGCCGCCGTCGGCAACACCAGCAGCTACGGCGGCGGCATGCGCATCTGCCCGGACGCCGACCCGGCCGACGGCCAGCTGGACATCACCGTCGTCCGGGCGATGCCGCGTCGGCGCGTGGTGCGGTTCTTCCCGACGATCTTCAAGGGCACCCACGTCCAGCACGACGGCATCGACACGTACCGGACGGCGTCGGTGCACATCGAGGCGCCGGGCATCCGCGCCTACGCCGACGGCGAGTACGTGGCCCCGCTGCCCGTCGACGTCAGCCTCGTGCCGCGAGCGCTGCGGGTACTCAGCCCCGCGGCACGACGAACGCGGTGAGGCGGCCCGGCGAGTTCCAGTCGGCCATCTCGAAGATCGCGGTTGCCCCGGTCGGGTACTCGCGCAGCGTCGAGTCGTAGGCGTGGGCCAGCTCGCCCATCGACGGGTTGTGGCCGACCAGCACCAGCGTCTGCACGTGGTCGGGCGTCTCGCGGATGACCGCCCGCAGGTCGTCGACCGTGTTCTCGTAGATGCGTTCGTCGAGCTCCGGCTCGGGCCCGCCGGACAGGGCGGCGTGCTGCCAGGTCTCTCGGGTGCGCAGAGAGGGCGACAGCACGACCCGATCCGGCACGACGTTCTGCTCGGCCAGCCAGCCGCCCAGTGTTGTGGCGTCGGCCACTCCGCGCTTGGCCAGCGCTCGGTCTCTGTCGGGCCCGCCCTGCTGGGCCTTCGCGTGCCGGACAAGCACCAGTCGTCGAGTCACCCGCCCAGGTTTTCACGCTTTGCCCCTCGACCGCACACCCCCGGCCGGGCCAGCGTGCCGTCCAGGGGCAAGGAAGCGGCTAGCCTTGGCCGCGTGTCCGCAACCAACTGGGCGCGCAATATCGCCTTCAACGCCAAGGCCTACGAGCGTCCCGGCACCGTCGACGAGGTACGCGCACTCGTCGGAGCCGCCGACCGGGTCAGGGTGATCGGCAGCGGACACTCGTTCAACCGTCTCGCCGACACCGACGGCGTGCAGCTCAGCCTGGCCGGGCTGGCGCCGCAGCTCGACATCGACACGGCCGGCCGGCAGGTGCGCATCAGCGCCGGAATGACCTACGCCGCACTCGCCCCACGGCTGCACGCGGCCGGCCTCGCGCTGCCCAACCTCGCATCGTTGCCGCACATCTCGGTGATCGGCGCGGTCGCGACCGGGACGCACGGCTCGGGTGATCTCAACCCCTGCCTGGCCACCTCGGTCGCGTCGATGGAGATGGTCATGCGGACCGGCGACATCGTCACGTTGTGCCGCGGCGACGAGGGCTTCAACGGCTCTGTCGTGGCGTTGGGGCGGCTGGGCGTCGTCACCGGCCTGACGCTCGACCTGGTTCCGGCGTTCGGCATCACCCAGTACGTGTACGACAGCCTGCCCGACGAGCGGCTGGACGCCGAGTTCGACGCGATCTTCGCCAGTGGCTACAGCGTCAGCGTCTTCACCGACTACTCGATCAACGGGCTGTGGTGCAAGGTGCTGGCCGATGCGCCGCCGCCCGGCCCGGCCGCGTTCGGCGGGCTGGTGGCGCTCGATCCGCGTAACCCGGTGCCCGGCCTGCCGACCGAGAATGCCACGCCGCAACTGGGCATCCCCGGTGCGTGGTACGAGCGGTTGCCGCACTTCCGCCCGGAGTTCGCCCCGAGCAGCGGCAACGAGCTGCAGTCGGAGTACCTGCTGCCGCGTGAGAACGCGGTCGCTGCACTGCGCGCCGTGCGAGCCCTGCGCGCGCAGGTCCAGCCGGCGCTGCGGATCTCCGAGATCCGCACCGTGGCCGCTGACGACTTGTGGCTCAGCCCGGCCTATGGTCGCGACACGGCGGCCCTGCACTTCACCTGGAGGCCGGACGCCGACGCGGTGATGCTGGCGGTGGCGGCGATCGAGCAGGCGCTGGCCCCCTACGATCCTCGCCCGCACTGGGGCAAGGTGTTCAGCCAGGCTGGACACTACGAGCGGATGAAGCAGTTCGCCGGCCTGGTCGCCGGCTACGACCCGAACGGCAAGTTCGGCAACGACTTCGTCGACTCCCTAATCGCCCAGGGCGATGCCTGACGATTCCACGCTCGCTGCGCGACGCTCAGGCATCGCCGAGGGCGTCGAGGAAGTCGGCCGTCGGCACGAAGAACAGCCCGCCGGTGACGGCCCGGGAGAAGTCGAGCAGCCGGTCGGTGGTGCCGGGCGGGTCGCCGATGAACATGTTGTGCAGCATCTGCTCGATGACGTCCGGGGTACGGGCGTAGCCGATGAAGTAGGTGCCGTACTCCTCGGCGCCCACCCGGCCGAACGGCATGTTGTCGCGGACGATCTTGAGCTCGTCGCCGTCCGCACCGGTGATCACGTTCAGCGCGACGTGAGAGTTCGGCGGCTTGACGTCGTCCGGCAGCTCGATGTTGGTGAGCTTGGTGCGGCCGACCGCCCGCTCCTGGTCCTCGGTGCTCAGCGCGTTCCACGCGGGCATGTCGTGCAGGTACTTCTGCACGATGACGTAGCTGCTGCCGGCGAACCTCGGGTCTTCGGTGCCGACCGTCACGGCCTCGGCGGCCACCGAGTCGACCGGGTTCTCGGTGCCGTCGACGAAGCCCAGCAGGTCGCGGTCGTCGAAATACCGGAAGCCGGGCACCTCGTCCACCACCGTCGCCGCGCCGGACAGCCGCCCGGTCACGTGCGTGGCCAGCTCGAAGCACAGATCCATCCGAACGGCCCGGATGTGGAAGATCAGGTCGCCCGGGGTCGCCGGTGCGTGGTGCCGATCGCCGGTCAGTTCCCGAAACGGGTGCAGCCCGGCCGGGCGTGGCTCGCCGAACAGCCGGTCCCAGGCGGCCGAGCTGATGCCGGCTACGCAGGTCAGCCCACCGTCCAGCGCGCGGAACCCGACCGAACGCTGCAGTCCGGACAGGTCGGCCAGCAGGTCGCGGACCTTGTCCTCGCCGCCGCCGTCGATGGTCAATACGAGAAAAATGGCCGATCCGGTAAGGGGAGTGAGGACGGGCTGAGGTGTCGGCGTCACGTTCGGCATCCTCGCACGGGCCGTCGTGAGCGACACTGGGCGCATGAACGAGCCGCCCGAGACTCCGCTGTTGCGCCGCATTCGTGAGGCGGTGATCGGTGACGACCAGGTGATGCCCGGGCCGTACGGGCCGCGCCGCGTCACGTACGCCGACTACACCGCATCCGGCCGGTCGCTGACGTTCATCGAGGACTTCATCCGCGACGAGGTGCTGCCCCGGTACGCCAACACGCACACCGAGTCGAGCGGCACCGGCCTGCAGACGACGCGCCTGCGCGAGGACGCCCGGCGCATCATCCGCGACAGCGTCGGCGGCGACGACGACACGGTGGTGATCTTCTGCGGCTCCGGCTCGACCGGCGCGATCGCCAAGCTGATCGGCATCCTCGGGCTGCGCATCCCGGCTCAGCTGAACGACGAGTACAAGTTCAGCGACGCCATCCCCGACAAGCCAGTCGTGTTCATCGGCCCCTACGAGCACCACTCGAACGAGCTGCCCTGGCGCGAGTCCATCGCCGACGTGGTGCTCATTCCGCAGGACGCCGACGGGCACATCGACATCCCGTGCCTGGAGCAGCGCCTGGTCGAGTACGCCGATCGCCCTTTGAAAATCGGGTCGTTCTCGGCGGCCAGCAACGTGACCGGCATCGTCAGCAACACCGACCGGGTGAGCGCGCTGCTGCACGACCACGGCGCCTACTCGTTCTGGGACTTCGCCGCAGCCGCCCCGTACGTCGACATCCGGATGGCCGGCAAGGACGCGATCTTCCTCAGTCCGCACAAGTTCATCGGCGGACCGGGTACACCCGGCGTGCTCGTCGTGCGGCGCGACCTGCTGCACAACCGGGTGCCGGACGTCCCGGGCGGGGGCACCGTCGCCTACGTCAACCCGCTCGAGCACCGCTACCTCGACGACCCGGCCCAGCGCGAGGAAGGCGGCACGCCGGCGATCATCGAGTCGATCCGGGCCGGGCTGGTGTTCCAGCTCAAGCAGGCCGTCGGCGTCGACGTCATCCGCGAGCACGAGGAGTACTACCTGCGCCGGGCCGCCACCGCATGGGCCGACGAGCCGGCCATCGAGATCCTCGGCAACCTCGATGCCGAGCGGCTGTCGATCGTGTCGTTCGTGGTGCGCGCGCCGAGCGGGCGCTACCTGCACCACAACTTCGTGGTGGCGCTGCTGAACGACCTGTTCGGCATCCAGTCCCGGGGCGGCTGTTCGTGTGCCGGGCCGTACGGGCACCAGTTGCTGGGCATCGACCTGGACACCTCGCACGCGTTCGCCCGCGAGATCGAGCACGGCTGTGAGGGCATCAAGCCGGGCTGGGTGCGGGTGAACTTCAACTACTTCATCTCGCCGACGGTGCTCGACTATGTCATCGAGGCGGTGTTGCTCGTCGCCCGCGAAGGCTGGCGGCTGCTGCCCGACTACCGGTTCGACCCCGACCACGGGTTGTGGCGGCACCGCTCCGGGCCGGTCGAGCCGCCACTGCGGCTGACCCAGGTCGGCTACGACGCGGACGGCGCGATGTGCTTCCCGCGCTTCGACGACCGGGCGCCCGAGTCGGCGCTGGCCGGCTACCTGGACGAGGCCCGCGCCATCCTGGGACAAGCCCATCCGGCCCCCGATGCGCCGGCGGTCGGCCTGTCCGAGGACTTCGAACACCTGCGGTGGTTCGAGCTGCCCCCGCCCTGCCTGGTCACCTGATCGACTTCGACCCCCGAACGGTCGTTTTGGACCGCGCTACGTGACGGCTCGGGGGTCACTAGCCGATCGCGATGCGGCCGTCGGTCGTGTAGCTGAACGGATCGGGCAGGCTGCCCACGTAGTCCACCAGCGGCACCAGCTCGGCGTCGGCGGTCTGCACGATGTTGCTGGCCCCGGTGAGCACGGCGAACCCGTCACCGCCCCCGACCATGAACGAGTTGGCCGTGGCCGTGAAGCTCTCGGCGGTGCTGTTCGGGATCGCGTGCGAGTTGTCGCCGGCCGCGCCCAGCCATACGCCGGTGATCGAGCCGTTGCCCTGCGAGCCGGTGTAGCTGAAGTGCAGCCCGGCCACCTGCATGATGCCGCCCGTACCGGCCGCCAACTGCTGGTTGAGCAGGGCCCACACCTGGGTGCCGGTCAGGGTGAACGTGTCGACGTAGTCGTCCTGGAACGGCTGCATGGTGAACAGGTCGCCGTAGGTGACCTCGCCGGCCAGCAACCCGGCCCGGACGCTGCCGGTGTTGACGAAGGCCAGTTGCGACTTGGCGTAGTTGCGTTGCGAGTCGGCGATCAGGTCACCGGCCGGGGACTCGCCCGCCGGCGTCGAGCCGCCCTCGCGCTGGGACGGGATGTCGGCCGACGCGTGGTTGATCACCTGCTGGGTGATCGGGTTGGTCGCCGTCGCCGCGGCGTCGACCACCGCCTGCACCTTCTGGTCGGGCGTGACCGTGGCGGCCGACGGGTCGGTGGACTTCGGCGGCGTCGTGTTCCAGGTCGGCTGGATGGAGCCCCACGTGTAGGCGATGGTGCCGGCCTTCTTGTCCAGCAACAGGTGCACCTCGTCGAACGCCCGGGTGAACGACGAGGCCTGGATGACCAGCGCGTTGCCGACCCGGGTGTCGAAGATCGTGTGGCTGTGCCCGGAGATCACTACCGAAACCGCCGGGTCGAGCTTGCTGGTGATGTCGTGGATGCGGTCGTTCACGGTGCCGACCGGGAAGGTGGCATGCGAGCCGCCCTCGTGGATCGTCACCACGAACGCGTGCACGCCCTGGTGCTGCAGCTGGTGCACGTAGCCGTTGATCGCGGTCGCCTCGTCGACGAAGTGCACGCCGTCGGTGGCGCCGGTCGTGACGATGGTCGGCGTGGTGATCGTCGTAGCCCCGACGAACGCCACCCCCACGCCGCCGACCTTCTTGATCACGTACGGTGCCAGCAGCGGCTGACCGGTCGCGTCGCTGATCACGTTGGCGTCGACCACCGGGAAGTTCAGCGGGTCGAACCTGATCGACGGGTCGATCGTCGACTGCCCGCCGTTGACCTGGCGCAGCATCTCGGGCACGCCGCGGTCGAACTCGTGATTGCCGAGCGTGCCGACGTCGACGCCCATGAGGTTCAGCGCGTCCAGGGTCGGCTTGTCGCGCAGCAGGCCGGACTCGGGCGGGCTGGCGCCCACCATGTCGCCGGCCTCGACGGTGACCGTGTTGGGCTCGCTCGCCCGGGCCTGCTCCAGGTAGGTGGCCAAGGTGGCGATGCCGCCGGCCGAGTCCTTCACGCCGGTGTACGGATCGGTGTAGGTCAGCCCCTTGCCGGTGATGTTGCCGTGCACGTCGTTGAAGCCGAGGATCTGCCCGGTCGTGTACTTGTTGCCGCCCTTGATGATGTCGGTCAGCACCCGGCCCTGCGCCTGCAGCGGTGGGTTGAAGCCGCCGAGCACGGCCAGGGTGGGCGCCAGGTCGACGGCCCGCACGCCGCGGACGCTCGAGTCGTGCACGATGTTCGGGCCGCCCGCCACGAACGTCGCGTGCATGTTGATGTTGTGGGCCAGATCGACGTAGTCGGGCAGGTAGCCGTGCTGGCCGAAGAACAACGACGGGGCCACCAGGGTGCCCACCGTGTTGCCGTCGAACTGGTACGGCACCTTCGTCACGACCACGACGTCACCCGAACGGGTCGGGTTCAGCGAATCGCTACCGTCGACATTTGCCAGCTGCGCCTTGGTGAACACCGCCGACACGACCTTCGGACCGAGCGCCTGGTAGGCGGCGACGATCTGGTCGACGGTCGCCTGGTACTGGGCCGGGTCGAGCACGCCGTCGGGGTTGCGGCCCTTGACGCTGAGGTAGATCTGCGCGGTGCCGCCGGCCCAGCACGCCTTGGCGACGGTGCCGCCCGGGGCGCTGGCCGCGGCGGGCCGGCAGTTGCCGGTCTGCTCGACGTCCTGCAGGCCGAGCTGCTTGAGCACGAGCGGCGCGTCGACGGCGTACCACTGCGGGGCGAAGCCATGATCGCTGGAGGCCAGAATGTCGGTGTTCGGGCCGAACATCGAGCGGATCAGGCCCAGCCGCTCGTCGGCCGAGTGGTAGGCGCCGATCAGGTAGTTCAGCCGCTGGCTCACCCGGTGATCGCGTGGCCCGGTGCCGGCCACTCGGTCGTAGTACGGTAGATATTGCCGGAGCTATGCGTTTCAGGCGGCCTCGGGCTTGTGCGCGAGGAACGTCATCCCGATGTCGACGGCCACGGTGATCCGGCCGCAGCCGAGCTCGCGTAGCCGATCGAGCAGGTAGCCCGGGGCGATCGGGTTGTAGGTGTCGCCCTCGTGGAACTGGCGCAGCTGCTCACTGGCGACGCTGTCGCCGCCGACGATCAGGCCGCCGGGGCGCACGACCCGCACCAGCTCGGCCAGCACCTTGTCCTGCCGTTCGCGGGTCGGCACGTGGTGCAGCATCGTGAACGTCGCCGCCGCGTCGAACGTCCCGTCGCCGAACTCGAGCGCCGACGCGTCGCCGAGCCGGACGTCGACGTCGGGGAACCGCTCGACGAGCTTCGCGACCGCCGGGGCCTCGGCCTCGACGGCGGTCAGCATCTCGACCCGTCGGCGCAACCAGTCGGTGGCCGCCCCCGGACCGGGGCCGACCTCGATCAGGTTCGGGCCGAGCTCGAGGTCGCCGAGCAGCGGGCTGAGCACTTCGGTCTGCAGGTGCTCGGCCCACTCGGGGCTGCTGCACAGGGCGGCATGCTCCTCGTTCATGCCGGCCACGCTAGAAAGGCCGGCCGGCGTCGTCCACCGCGTACGCTGCCAGGTTACGTCGCGTACCGGACAACCGGCCGTCCTGGTCGCGACGTTCGCCATGGGGCCGACCACCCGGTACTGCCGGCACGTGCACGACGAGCATCAGCTGGCCTGGGCGCCCACGGGCGTGCTGACCGTCGAGACCGACGTCGGCACCTGGGTGCTGCCGCCGACCCGGGCGTTGTGGATCCCGTCCGGCGTGCCGCACGAGACGTCGGCCAACGGCCCGACGACCATGCGTTCGGCCTACCTGAGCCCCGACCTCGGTCCCGAGTGGACGGCGCCCCAGCCGGTGCTGGCCCGGCCGGTACTGGCCGAGCTGATCCATCATCTGGCCGACGCATCGTTGGGCGCTTCCCAGAGGAGGCGCGCCGAGGCGGTGTTGCTCGACCTGCTGGAACCCGTCGCGGTGGCCACCATCGACGCGCCGATGCCGCGCGACGCCCGCGCGCTCGACGTCGCCCGGGCGCTGCTGGCCGAGCCGGCCGATCCGCGCAGTCTGGACGAGTGGGGCCGCCACGTCGGGGCGAGCGCGCGCACCTTGGCCCGCGCGTTCCGGGCCGACACCGGACTGGGCTTCGCCCGATGGCGCACCCTCGTCCGGATTCGTGGCGCGCTGCCCGCCCTGGCCGCGGGCGAGCCGGTGGGTAACGTCGCCCGCCGGGTGGGCTACGAGACGGCCAGCGCCTTCGTGGCCGCGTTCCGCCGCGAGACCGGCGTGACGCCCGGCGCCTACTTTCGCCGCTGATGTATCTGCCCGGCGCCCCCGCCTTCTTCCCAGTATCGCGAAGGGGAGAGCGATGGACGTCCACCGGTTGTCGCACGCGAGCATGCCGCTGTTGCGCATGCCCGAGACCATGCCGCGACCGCTCGTCGCCGTGAGCGCCATGCTGGTACTCGCCGGGCTGGACGTGCTCGGCGCCGTCCTGGCCAAGCGCTGGGCCGACGGCGGTTCGCTGGTGGTCTTCGTCGGCGGCTTGAGCGTCTTCGGTGTGTTGTTCTGGATCTACGGCTCGAGCCTGCGCTACGCCGAGTTGGTGCCGGTCACGTTCGGCTGGATCGCCGCGCTGCAGATCGGGCTGATGCTGATCGAGCGCACCCGGGCCGCGACCGGAGTGCCGGTCGGGCACTGGGTCGCGGCCGGCGTGATCATCGGGCTGGAGGGCTACCTCCTCGCGGGACACTAGTCGAGCTGCAGGTCGTCGACGCACTGCCACCCAGGTCGCCGTCGTCGCAGTGCGAAATGATGAGCTCGTTCCGGTCAGGTTCCGGTCAGGCGCAAATCAGGGGTGGACTCCGGGAAGTCACCGATCCGCCGAACGGCCCGATGCGCGCAACATCCTCGGTGTGATCGAGGTGCGAGAACTGAGCAAGCAGTTCGGCCGGGTGCACGCGGTCGACGGACTGAGCTTCGACGTAGTGCCCGGGCGGGTTACCGGATTCCTCGGCCCGAACGGGGCCGGCAAGTCCACGACGATGCGGCTGATCCTCGGACTGGACCGGCCGACCCGTGGGCAGGTGACGGTGAATGGCCGCCGGTACGGCGAGCTGCGCCGGCCGTTGCACGAGGTCGGTGCCGTGCTGGAGGTGCGCGCCGTCCATGGCGGTCGCAGCGCCTACAACCACCTGCTGTGCCTGGCCCAGAGCAACGGCATCGGCCGGCGTCGGGTCGCGGAGGTGCTGGACCTGGTCGGATTGGAGCCGGCCGGGCGACGACGGGCCGGCACGTTCTCCCTCGGCATGAGCCAGCGATTGGGGCTGGCCGCCGCGTTGCTCGGCGACCCGCCGGTGCTGCTGTGCGACGAGCCGGTGAACGGCCTCGACCCCGAGGGCATCCTGTGGATCCGGACGTTGCTGCGCTCACTGGCCGCCGAGGGGCGCACGGTGTTCGTGTCCAGCCACCTGATGAGCGAGATGGCGCTGACCGCCGACCATCTGATCGTGGTCGGCCAGGGCCGGCTGATCGCCGACGCGTCGACCGGCGAGATCATCGCGCGCAGCTCGGCGAACAACGTGCTGGTGCGCTCGCCCGAGGCGGTGCGGCTCGGGGTGCTCCTGGTCGAGGCCGGCGCGCAGGTTCGCCCGGTCGACGGCGCGATACCCGGCGGCTCAACCGCGGGAGCCGGCACCGTCTTGCACGTGAGCGGCCTCGACTGTGCGGCGATCGGCGACCTGGCCGCCCGGCACGGCATCGCCGTCCACGAGCTGACCCCGCAGGCGGCCTCGCTGGAGGCGGCGTTCATGGAGCTGACCCGGGACAGCGTCGAGTTCCACGTGGAGGTGGCGCCATGACCACGATCGGCTTCGGCAACGTGTTGCGTAGCGAGTGGACCAAGCTGCGCTCGGTGCGATCGACCTACTGGACGACGCTCTTCTCGGTGCTCGTCACGATCGGGGTGGGCGTGATCGTCTGCGCCAAGTGGGCGAGTGACATCCGGCACTCGCCGGGTGACACGCTCGATCCCACGCTGGCCAGCCTCAACGGCCTCTTCCTGACGCAGGTGGCGGTCGGCACGCTGGGCGTGCTGGTGATCAGCTCCGAATACGGCACCGGCATGATCCGGGCGACGTTCGGCGCGGTGCCGCAACGGCGGATCGTGCTGGCCGCCAAGGCGCTCGTGTTCACCGCTGTCGTCCTGGTGGGCGGCGAGTTCCTGAGCTTCACCGCGTTCGGCATCGGGCAGGCGATCCTGCACGGTGCGCACGCCGGCGCGTCGCTCGGTCAGCCCGAGGTGCTGCGCGCCGTGGTCGGGGGCGGGCTGTACCTCGCCGCGGTGGGGCTGCTCGGGTTCGGGCTCGGCGCGCTGATCCGGCACACCGCCGGGGCGCTGTCGGCGTTCTTCGGTGTGCTGTTCGCGCTGACTGCACTGGCCGATCTGCTGCCCTCGTCGTGGCGCAACGACGTCATCCCGTACATGCCGGCCAATGCCGGAACGCAGATCTTCAGCGTCGACCGGGTGCACGACGCGCTCGCGCCCTGGGCCGGGCTGGGCGTGTTGTGCCTCTACGCGGCGGCGGCGATAACGGCGGCGACGGTGCTGGTGACCCGCCGCGACGCCTGACTCGATCGTGCAACCCTCGGCCGCGTCAGGCGGCCCACGGTTGCACGATCGGTCTTCTCGCGCTGGACTCGCTGATCGGCCGGCATAGGGTGACGCGATGAGCTACGAGGTCGACCCGCGCGTCGACGCCTACATCGACGCGCTACCCGACTGGCAGCAGGCGATCTGTCACGAGGTGCGCGAGATCGTGCACGCCGCCGACCCCGAGGTCGTCGAGACGATCAAGCGGACCGTACAGCCGTACTTCGTGCTGCAGGGCAACATCTGCGCACTGCTGGCGGCCAAGGATCACGTGAACGTGTTCGTCTACGACGGCGGCATCGTGCCCGATCCCGAGGGCATCATCACCGCGGGGCACGACAACCAGACGGCCCGTACCGTGGCGTACAGCAAGGGCGAGAAGATCAACCGCCGGGCGCTCGGAAACATGTTCGAGCAGATCATCGCCAACAACCGGGCCGGTGGCTGGCGCAAGCTCAAGCGCGAGGCAGCCGGCGGATGACCGAGCGGCATCCGTCGGACGGCTGGCCGGTCCTGCCGTTCGCGACGGCGGCGGCGTTCGAGGCCTGGCTGGACAAGCACCACGCCGACGGCACCGGGTTGTGGGTGAAGTTCGCCAAGCAGAACCGCGGCATCGCGTCGGTCACGTTCGACGAGGCGCTCGAGGTCGCCATGTGCTTCGGCTGGGTCGACTCGAAGATGTACCGGGTGGACGACGACTACTACGTACTGCGATGGCAACGGCGCAGGCCCAAGTCGAACTGGTCGGTGCGCAACAAGGAGCTGGCCCAGCTGCTGATCGCTCAGGGACGCATGCGACCGTCCGGCCTGGCCCAGATCGAGGCGGCCAAGGCGGACGGTCGCTGGAACGCGTCCTAGTTCTCCTGGATGAATCCGACAACGTTGCCGTCGGCGTCCTTGACCGAGGCGACCAGGCGCTTGCCGCCGCTGCCGAAGTCGGTGAGCTCCTGGTGGGTCTGGGCGCCGTCGGCCAGCAGCGCCTCGACGCTCTGCTTGATGTCGTCGACCTGCCAGTACACGGCCGGACCGCTCAGGCCCTTGTCGTACCCGTTCGGGTCGAGGCCGATCTCCTGGCCGCCGACGTTGTACTGCACGTAGTACGCCTCGTCCATCACCGGCTCGGCGCCCAGCGCCTTGCTGAACAGCGCCTTGGCGGCGGCGAGGTCCTTGACCGGGTAGATGATCGTCTTCACGCCAGACGTCATGGCTTGCTCCTCATCGTGGTTGGGTCACATCGACCGGATCTCGTCGGTCATATCGATGACCGGCTCCGGCGAAGGAATGTGACGACATGGATTGGCTAGCCGAACAGTTCGAGCAGAACCGGCCGCATCTGCGGGCGGTGGCCTACCGGATGCTGGGCTCGCCCAGCGAGGCGGACGACGCCGTGCAGGACGCCTGGCTGCGGGTGAGCCGGGCCGATACGAGCGACGTGCAGAACCTGACCGGCTGGCTGACCACCGTGGTGGCCCGGGTGTGCCTGAACATGCTGCAGGCGCGCAAGATCCGCCGCGAGGACCCGCTCGGTCAGCACGACGAGCCGGTCGACGCGGCCGGACCGGAGGACGAGGCGGTACTGGCCGAGTCGGTCGGGCTGGCCCTGCTGGTCGTGCTCGACACGCTCGCTCCGGCCGAGCGGCTGGCGTTCGTGCTGCACGACATGTTCGCCATGCCGTTCGAGGACATCGCTCCGATCGTCGGACGTTCGCCGGCCGCCGCCCGGCAGCTGGCCAGCCGGGCCCGCCGACGCGTCCAGGGTTCGGGCTCGGTGCCCGAATCTGATCGGGCCCGGCAGCGCGAGACCGTCGACGCGTTCCTCGCCGCCTCGCGCAGTGGCGACTTCGCCGCGCTGCTCGCCCTACTCGATCCCGACGTGGTGCTGCGAGCCGACGCGGCTGCCGTGCAAACAGGCGCCACGACCGACGTCATCGGAGCGCGGGCCGTCGCCGAGCAGTTCGCCGGGCGGGCCCGGGCCGCGCGGCCGGCCTACATCGACGGCGCGGCCGGCCTGGTGTGGATGCAGGGGGGTCAGACCCGGGTGGTCTTCGACTTCACGATCGTCGACGGCAAGATCGCCGAGATCGAGATCCTGGCCGACCCCGCGCGGTTGAGCGACCTGGAAATCACCCTAGGCTGACCGATCGTGCAACTTCTGGCCGCCTGACGCGGCCGAGGGTTGCACGATCGGGAAGTGGCTAGGCGCGGTAGCGCAGGCCGTCCATGAGCAGGTCGAGCAACCGGCCGGCCTGCTTGCGGCGATCGGACTCGGCGGTGGCCAGGGACAGGCCGCTCAGGCTGATCAGCACGTCCTCCGGATCGATATCGTCACGCAGCGAATTGGCCTCCGCCCCGGCACGCAGCAGCGTGGTGAGCGCGCCGATCAGGCGATCGCGGCTTTCCGAGAACGGGTCGCCGCCCGAGGCGATCAGCGCCTTCAGGGCGTCGCCCATGCCGCGCTTGGTGGTCATGTAGTCGACAAAGCGGTCCATCCAGGTGCGTAGCGCCCGGTCGGGCGGCAACCGCTTCAGCAGCCGCACGGCCGAGTCGCACAGCCGGTACAGCTCGCTGCGGTAGGCGGCGTCGACGAGCGCCTCGCGGGTGGGGAAGTGCCGGTACAGGGTGCCGATACCGACGCCGGCCTCCTTGGCGATCGCCTCGAGCGTGACGTCCGGCCCGTCGTGCGA
Source organism: Jatrophihabitantaceae bacterium (assembly GCA_036558905.1). Taxonomy (GTDB): domain Bacteria; phylum Actinomycetota; class Actinomycetes; order Mycobacteriales; family Jatrophihabitantaceae; genus DASXRA01. The sequence goes on from DATBER010000105.1 coordinate 20,220, forward strand.
GAGCGTGCGGACGGCAACCTCGAGCAGCCGGTCGCGATTGCGCTGCGCGTCGGCTCGCAGCGGTCGAGTGGCTGCCATCACACTCCTCGGCGGAACGAACCGGAGGGCACTCCGGTTGGGTCGGAGGAACGGAGGATCCTCCGCTTACAGCTTACCGAGACGGGACAACGTCGAATGACCGATCGCATCATCACGCCGTTCAACGCCGAATTCACGGCCGCCGAGGTCATCGACGGTGTCGACCTGGTCGGACGCCGGGCCGTCGTCACCGGTGGCGCGTCCGGCATCGGTATCGAGACCGCCCGCGCCCTTGCCGATGCGGGCGCCGAGGTCACCCTGGCCGTCCGCGACGTCGAGGCCGGACGGCGCACCGCCGAGGACATCCTGGACACGACGGGCAACAAGGTGCTCGTCGCACCGCTGGACCTGGCCGACCAGGCGTCGGTCGCCCGGTTCGTCGCCGGCTGGGACGGCCCGCTGCACATCCTGGTCAACAACGCCGGCATCATGGCCTCGCCGCTCATGCGCACGCCGCAGGGCTGGGAGATGCAGTTCGCCACCAACCACCTCGGCCACTTCGCCCTGGCCATCGGGCTGCACTCCGCCTTGGCGTCCGCCAGCGGAGCCCGGGTCGTGTCGGTCAGCTCGTCGGCGCACCACCGCTCGCCGGTCGTGTTCGACGACATCCACTTCCTGCACCGCGAGTACGAGCCGTGGTCGGCGTACGGCCAGTCCAAGACGGCCAACGTGCTGTTCGCGGTCGAGGGCAGCAAGCGATGGGCGGACGACGGCATCACGATCAACGCCCTGATGCCGGGCGGCATCCGCACCAACTTGCAGCGCTATGTTTCCGACGAGGAGCTCGAGCGGCTGCGTGCGGCGGCCGGCGGCGCCGACCTGAAGTGGAAGACGCCCGAGCAGGGGGCGGCCACGTCGATCCTGGTCGCGACGTCGCCGCTGCTGGAGGGTATCGGCGGGCGCTATTTCGAGGATTGCAACGAGGCCGAGATCGGCCAGCTGAGCGCCCGGACCGGTGTGGCCGAGTACGCGCTCGACCCCGAGGCGGCGGCCCGGCTCTGGGTGGTCTCGGAGGCGACCCTCAACGCCTAATTCCCGATCGTGCAACGTTCGGCCGCGTCAGGCGGCGGAGGGTTGCACGATCGCGGCCAGCACCGCTGGCGTATCCACCAGGTCGGGCAGCACGACGTCCGCGCCGGCCTGGTGCAGGGCGGCCAGGTCAGCCGGGCCGGTGGCCACCGCCACTACGTGCGCGCCGGCCGCCCGTCCCGCGGCGACGTCGAGCAGCGTGTCCCCGACGATCACCGTGTCGGCGCCGCTGAACCGGTGCCCGAGATACTGCTCGGCCCGCCGCCAGGCGAACGCCGGCAGGTCGGTCCGCTCGATCGCGTCGCGGCCGAACGCGCCGATGCGCAGATCCAGGTGGTCGGCCAGCCCGAACAGGCGCAGCTTCAGCTCGGCCAGCCCCGCGACGTTGCCGGTCAGCACCGACTGGTGCACCCCGGCGACCGCCGCGCAGGCGGCCAGCGCGTGGGCCGCCCCGGGCAAGGCCCGGCCCCGTTCGAGCATGTCGTCGGCGCGGGCGTGCAGCTCGGCGATGATCGCGTCGACAAACGAGTCGACCACCTCCCGGGTCGGCTCCACGCCGTGTGAGCGCAGCACCTCGGTGGCCGCGGCGAGTTCCGTCCGTCCGTCGAACTGCCAGGGATGCTCGAGCGGCCGGCCGACCAGCCGCTGGAACGCGGCAGCGTAGGCGTCCCGCCCGGCGCCGCGCGCTTCGAGCAGCGTCTGGTCGATGTCCCAGAGGACGAGCAGCGGACGGCGCATAAGTCCAGGATGCTGCCCGGCCGGCGCCCGAAACGGCCAGCGCCAATGCCCCGGGCGTGGCCCGCTGGAATAGGGCGTGATGCACTCGCGCTGGCACTGATACCCCTCCGAAGGAGCTCCCGTGAGCGATCTGGCCGACCTGCCCGTCACCACACTGAGCGGCGAGCCGACGACGTTCGGCGCCCTGACCACCGGCAAGGCCACGCTGGTCGTCAACGTCGCCAGCCGGTGCGGCCTCACCCCGCAGTACACGAAGCTCGAGGCCCTGCAGGAGGAGCTGGCCGGCCGCGGCTTCACCGTGCTGGGCTTCCCGTGCAACCAGTTCGGCGGTCAGGAGCCCGGAACGGCCGACCAGATCGCCGAGTTCTGCTCGACGACGTACGGAGTCACGTTCCCGCTGTCGGACAAGATCGAGGTGAACGGCCCGGGCCGCGACCCCATCTACGCCCGCTTGACCGACGTGGCCGACGCCACGGGCGAGGCCGGCGACATCCAGTGGAACTTCGAGAAGTTCCTGATCAGCCCGGACGGCGAGGTAGTGGGCCGATTCCGTCCGCGCACCGAGCCGGACGCCCCGGAACTCCGCGCCGCCATCGAGGCCGCGCTGACCGCTTAGAACCGGGAAACCCCGAACGCCGGCATCTCGCTTGGGCTGGGACGAGTGCGCCGCCCCGCCAGTGCGTTCATACCGATGCCACCACGCGGGTAGAACACGGCCGTGACGAACTCGGTGCTGTGGTTCCGGCGGGACCTGCGCCTGCACGACCACCCGGCGCTGGCTGCGGCGGGGGCCGAGGGTCGGGTGCTGGCCCTGTTCGTGCTCGACGATGCGCTGCGCCGTCCGTCGGGTGGTCCGCGCCTGGCCTTCCTGTACCGCACGCTGCGCGCCCTGGACGCCGACCTGCGCGAGCACGGCGGCCGGCTGGTCGTGCGGCGCGGCCGGCCCGAGCGGGTGGTGCCGGCCGTCGCCGGCGAGGTGGATGCTGCTTCGGTACACGTCAGCGCCGACTTCGCCCCCTACGGCATCGCCCGCGACAAACGCGTCGAGCAGGCGCTGGGCGACGTGCCGCTCGTGCGGACCGGGTCGCCCTATGCGGTGGCGCCCGGCCGCGTGCGCAACGGCAACGGTGACCCGTACAAGGTGTTCACCGCCTTCTACCGGGCGTGGCGCGCGCACGGCTGGCCGGCGCCGGTCCGGTCCAGCGCGGCCGGCGCGGAGTGGCTGACCGCCGACAGCGCCGGCATCCCGAACGACCCGAGCGAAGTGACGCTGCCCGACGCCGGTGAGGCCGCCGCCCAGGCGGCGTGGCGTCGCTTCCGCCGCCGGCTCGGCCGATACGCCGACGAGCGCGACCGGCCCGACCTGGACAGCACGTCCCGGCTGTCGCCCTACCTGAAATTCGGCTCGATCCATCCCCGGACGATGCTGGCGAAACTCGGCCCGAGCGACGAGACGTTTCGCCGTGAGCTGGCCTGGCGCGAGTTCTACGCAGCCGTGCTGTACTTCTGGCCGGACAGCGCCCGCGAGTACTTCGACCCGAAGCTGGCCGACATGCCTTACGTCACCGGGCGAACCGGCGACGCCCGGCTCAACGCCTGGAAAGACGGCCGCACCGGTTACCCGATCGTCGATGCCGGCATGCGGCAACTGCTCGCCGAGGGCTGGATGCACAACCGGGTGCGCATGATCGTCGCGTCGTTCCTGGTCAAGGACCTGCACGTCGAATGGACGCACGGCGCGCGCCACTTCATGCGGCATCTGATCGACGGCGACCTGGCCAGCAACCAGAACAACTGGCAGTGGGTGGCCGGCTCCGGCACGGATGCCGCGCCCTACTTCCGCATCTTCAACCCGGTCACGCAGGGCCGGAAGTTCGACCCGGACGGCACCTACATCAAGCGCTGGGTGCCCGAGCTGGCCGACGTGGACGGCGCGGACGTGCACGAGCCGTGGCGGGCGCGGTCGGGCCGGCCCGACGGCTATCCCGAGCCGATCGTCGACCACGCCCGCGAGCGCCGCGAGTCTCTGGCCGCCTACCACGCGGTTCGGGCTCAGCCGTAGCTGCCGCGTAGCACGCTCACTCCGGAATAGGCCGACTTGTTCGGGGCGGGACGCTGACCTCGATGGCCGAGTACGCGTTCATCAGCTCGGGCGGCACGGTGAACGCGCCCTTGCGCTCGGCGCCCAGCGACCCGACCGGGTACATCTGGGTGCGGGCCGCGTTGGTCAGCCACACCTCGTAGAGCTTGCCCGCTCCCGGACCGGGCAGCGCCGTGGCGTCGAGCCGCATCCGATCGCCGCCGCTCACCTTGGCCGTAGCCGGGTGCATCCTGCTCCGGACGGCTGAGCAGAGCCAGTCCGGATGGTCACGATCTGAATATTCGAGCGGCATGATCGGCGAATTAGGCGTTCACTGGTAGGTGCACTCGTTAAGGCCCGGGGCAAGGGGGGTGGCCGATGCGAGTTACTTCGCTGCGCGCGATGTCGGCTGCCGCCGGAGCGGCGTTGCTGCTCGGGCTGACCGCGTGTTCCTCCAGCACGCCGAGCGGCCGATCCGCGCCCGGGACGACCACCCCCACGACGCCCGCCGGCGCCACGTCGCCCGTCCCATGCCAGTCGACCGGTTGCCAGGCCCGGCAGACGCTGCCTCTCGCCGCCGGCTACCAGGTCGTGCTCTGGCTGAGTCCCGATCAACAGAACTTCCGCACCCGGCCGGTCGTCGAGCTCCGCCACAACGGCGCGGCCGTCGGATGGTGGACGTCCCCGAAGGGCGACGGCTGGAGCGGCCAGCTGACCTGCTCGACGTCCGCCGCAGAGCCGAACTGCGTCCTGACCGACACCGCCGGCATGCACGCCGGCGTGGCCGAGGTGGTGTTGCTGAGCGGTGGCCGGCTGGTGCACCCGGCTGGGGCCGAGGCCACCTCCGACTCCGGCCTCATGCACGCCGCCGACCTCGACGGCGACGGCTACCTCGACGTCGTCGGGGCCACCAACGACTACCAACCCAACTACGCCCAGGGCCACAACTACTGGCAGACGTTCCGTTACGCCGAGGGCCAGCTCGTCGTGACCGGCTGCCAGCTGCAGGTGGATACGCCGCGACCGACCCGGCTGCTCGCCGGCCCCTGCCCGCCGATCTAGGCCGACCGGACGGCGCTCGCGACGAACTCGTCGATCAGCCGGGCCAGCTCGGCCGGCTGATCGAGCGGGATCAGCGTGTAGCTGTCGGCCACCTCGACCAGCCGCCCCTGCGGCAAGAGCTCGGCCAGCCGCCGCCCGTGCTCCGGCGGCATGACTCGGTCGCCGCGCGCCCAGACGACAAGGGCCGGACCGTCGAAGCTCGGCAGCGCTGCAGCGGCATCGACGAGCAGGTTCGGTGCTGCCTTGATGCTGCGCAGTACGCGCACCGTGTCGCGGCGGATCGCCGGCTGGGTCAGGACCGGGCGCAGCCACTGCCGGGTGACGGCGTCCCCGCGCTTGGTCAGCCACCCGAACGCGAGCGGCAACCGGCGAAGCGGGCGCATCCGCATCTGCTGCATGAACGCTCCGAACAGCCCGGGGGAGAGCCGGCCGGTGCGCACCAAGGTCCGGCCGGTGAGCCCGGGTGGGAAGTTGTCGAACGCGTCGCAGGACACGAGGACGATCCGGCCGACCCGGTCGGCGCCGACGAGGAGCTGGACGAGCGCGCCGCCCGTGTCGTTGCCGACCAGCGTCACGTCGTGCAGATCGAGCCGCTCGAGCAGCTCGGCCACCAGACGGGCGATGCCGGGCAGCGACAGGTCGGCGCTGGACGAGCGGTGCAGCGGCTGCCGGTGCCCGCCGAGCGGCAGTGTCGGCACGATGCAGCGGTGGCCGGTGGCCAGCTCGGCGGTGACGCCGTCCCAGAGCGAGGCATCCATGAGCAGCCCGTGCAGCAGCACGATCGTCGGCCCCGATCCGCCCGTATCGGCGTACTCGATCGGACCGGCCGACAGCTCGACCGTGTTCATGCCGGCGCCGCGAGCGGGGCCAGGACGTGCTGGCGCAGGAACGCCAGTTCGGCCTCGACGGCCGCCTCGTGCCCATCCAGGAACGGCTCGTAGTGCCCGCCCGGCAGGTGTACCACCTCGGCCTGCGGGACCTGCGCAGCGACCCGAACGGACAGCTCCGACGGCGTGGTGCGGTCGTCGTCGCACACCAGCACGAGCAGCGGCACGCGAAGCCGGGACGCGTACCGCCCGGGTCGGTACGACGCGACGCGCAGCGCTGTCCGGGCGGCGACCGCCTGCTGCCACTCGGGGTGGCGGTCGGCCTCCAGGGCCCGCGCGCCGACCTGCGCGTCGGGCGTGGTCAGCATCGAGACGCTGCCGGGCGGCCCGACGAGCGGCACCAGCCGGGGTGGACGTCCGACCAGGCTGCCCAGGGCGTCGGCGATGCCCCGGGCGGTGAACCGCAGCATGGCCAGCGGTTTCTGGTACCGGGACGCGTTGCGGACGCTGGCCATTCCGCCGACGTTGGGCGTCTGGGCGATGATCGCGGCCAGGTCGGGATTGCGGGCAGCCACCGGGAACAGGTGACCGCCCGAGGCGGAGAAGCCCCACAGCGCGATCCGGGCCGGGTCGACGCCCGGGCGGGTGCGGGCGTAGTCGATCGCCGCCTGCCAGTCGGCCTGCTGGTGGCGCACCGGCAGCACGAGCCGCGGCGTGCCGTCGCTGCCGCCGAGGCGCCGGTAGTCGAAGGCGAGCACGGCGAACCCGGCTTCGGCGAAAGCGGCCGCGAACTTGTCGGTGGCCGCCTCCTTCGTGACGGCCAGGCCGCCGGCCATGATCACGCAGCCGCCATTGCGGCCCGGGTAGAACCATCCGGCACATTCGGTGCCGCCACTGGGGATACGAACCGGCTCACGTTCCGCTGTCATTCGATAAGTGAACCATCTGGTTCACATGCCGTCCAGCACTTAGTCGGGCGCGGCCTCCTCGCGCTCGAGCGCACGCACCAGGGCGTCGAAGCCGGCCTCGATCCCGGTCGAGTCGTCGCTGGTCAGCCGTGTGATGAGGAACCCGCGCAGGGCGGCCAGGATCAGGTGCGCGACCTCGAACTTGCGGCGCTCGGGCCACTCGGGCGGACACAACGACAGCAGCGCGGGCAGGTACTGCTGCGACGCTCCGCGGCCCAGTTCGCCGTACCGCTCCGGGTTGTACATGGTCAGGCCGATGGCCTGGTCGAGCACCCGCGACTCCTCGCCGATGAGCACCGGCCACACGGACCGGACCCGCGAGGCCAGCGTCCCCCGAGCCGACTCCTGCCCGGCCGCGGTCAGCGCGTTGCCGATGCGCCGCTCGCGCAGCTGGAAGATCGCCTGAGCGAGCAGGTCCTCGACGCCGTCGAAGTGATAGAGCAGCACCTTGTGCGTGGTCCCGGCCGCGCGGGCCGCCCGGCGCAGCGAGAAGTCGACCAGGCCGTTGGCGGCCAGGTCGTCGGTGACCCGTTCCAGCAGCTCCCGGCGCCGGGCCTCGCCGCGCGGCGATCCGGCCGAGCGTCGATAGCCCGCGTGCTCCACCCGAGCAAGCTACCGCCGGCTGTGCCGCCCCCGAGGCTGGCCGTGGCGGGGCCCGCCCCCCGGCCCCGGCCGGCGGCCGGCCAGCAGCGCGCCACGGCGGCGGTAGCCGGACACCGCGACGACGCCGGCCACGGCCAGCGCGAACGCCGCGAGCGTGCCGGGCAGGGTCACCGAACTGTGGGAGGCCGGGTAGGCCACCGGTTCGATCACTTCCGCGCGCGAGGCCGCGGGGGTGGTCGTCGTGACCGTGACGGCGGGCCGCGGCGGAGCCGGGGTGGATGTCGGGGAGCGCGAGGGGAGGACCGTCAGGTTGGTGCGCGACTGCGGCACCGACTGGACGCTCGGCGGGGCCGCAGGTGGCTGGCTGGCCGCCTTCGTCGACGGCCGGGCCGGCGCGAGGCGGGCCGGGCGGGCCGGAGCGGTCAGCGAGGGAAACGACGGGAACCTGGACGACGGCAGCACCAGCTGGGTCTCGGTCGACGCCGAGCAGGCGCCGTGGTCCGAATGGCTCTTCTTGTGCCCGTTCCCGTTTTGGCCGTTCCCGTTCCCGTTTTCGGACACGGACTTGGCGCAGTGCCCGCCGCCGCCCTTGTCGGCGCCGGCCTCGCCGCCAGGCACCAGCACGGCCAGCACGACCGTCACGAGCGCGGCGCTCAATGCCACCAGGCCGGCCCAGACGGCCAGCCGGGAACCACGTCCCATTGCGTGAAACCCCCGAGATCGCATAGCCGGGCGAACCCGAATGTGATTCCCCCGTGAAGCGATCGGCACAGCATAGCGGTAGCTGTCGGATCGGTGCGATCCCCGTTCGTCGTAGTTTCGTCACCGACTCCGAAGGAGAATCGCCATGAAGTACATGATGTTCGTGATCGCCGACCCCGCGGCTGCGGCCGAGGCCGAGCCGAACGAGAACGACTGGACGATCGAGCAGTGGCTGGCCGACGTCGACGGGCGGGGCAAGCGCATCACCGGCGACCAGCTGCGTCCGACGAGCGACGCGACGACGGTCCGGGTCAGCCGGGGCGAGGTGGTGGTGAGCGACGGCCCGTTCACCGAGTCCAAGGAATGGATCTGCGGGTTCGACATCCTCGAGTGCGACGACCTGGACGAGGCCATTGCGATCGCGGCCCGGCACCCGCAGGCCAACGGCGGCAAGCTGGAGCTCCGCCCGTTCTGGACGGGTGAGAGCTGAGCACCTCGGCCGACCCCGTCTGGGCCGGCGTGAGCGCCGAGCGCGGGGCGATCGTGGCCAGTCTGATCCGGCTGACCGGCGACTGGGACCTCGCCGAGGACTGCGTCCAGGACGCGGTCGAGAAGGCGTTGCAGCGCTGGCCGCACGAGGGAGTGCCCCGGTCGCCGGGCGGCTGGCTGACCACGGTCGCCCGCAACCGGGCCCTCGACGTGCTGCGCCGACGGCAGAACGAGCGGGCCATCCTGCAGCAGCTCGCCCTGCTGCAGGATGAGGAGCAGCCGTCAGTGTCCGACGATCGGCTGCGGCTGATCTTCACCTGTTGCCACCCGGCTATCGCGCTGGAGAACCGGGTGGCCCTGACTCTGAAGACGGTGGCCGGGCTGAGCACCGCCGAGATCGCCCGCGGCCTGCTGGTGGCCGAGTCGACGCTGTCGCAGCGGCTGCTGCGCACCAAAGCGAAGATCGCCAACGCGGGCATCCCGTACCGGGTGCCGCCGCCCGAGCTGCTGGCCGAGCGCACCGGCGGGGTCCTGAACGTGCTGTACCTGATCTTCAACGAGGGCTACGGGCAGCCCGACGACTACCTGGCCACCGAGGCCGAGCGGCTGGCCCGGCTGCTGGTCGAGCTGATGCCCGACGAGGACGAGGCCCTGTCGCTGCTCGCGCTGATCACCCTGCAGATGGCCCGCCGGGCCACCCGCTTCGACGCGGCGGGCGACCTCGTGCCGATCGAGGAGCAGGACCGCCGACGTTGGGACACCACTCTGATCGACGCCGGTCAGCGTTACCTGCGCCGGGCTGCTGCCTCGCGCCGGCCGCCCGGGCCGTACCGCCTGCAGGCCCAGATCGCGGCCTGCCACGCTACCGCCTCCGACGTGGCCACGACGCCCTGGCCGGCAATCGTCACGCTGTACGACGCGCTGCTCACCGCCCATCCGTCGCCCGTCGTCGCGCTGAACCGGGCGGTGGCCGTCGGCTTCCGGGACGGGTATGCCGCCGGGCTGGCCGAGCTCGATCGGCTGTCCGGGCCGGCGTTGGCCGGCTACTACCTGCTGCCGGCGGCCCGGGCCGACTTCCTGCGCCGATCCGGACGCTCGGACGAGGCCCGGGCGGCCTACGACGAGGCGGCCCGGCTCGCCCCGGACGGCAGCGCCGAGCAGCGCCTGCTGGAGCGACGCCTGGCGTCCCTTCCGTGATCTCGCCCTTCGTGATCAACAGGAGAAAGTGGCCGCCGGAGCGGCCAACTTCTCCTGTTGATCAAGGACGGGAGGCGGCGGCGTCGGCCAGGCGGGCGTACTGCGAGTCGCTCAGCTCGACGTTGGCGGCGGCGACGTTCTCGGCCAGGTGATCGAGCGAGCTGGTGCCCGGGATGGGCAGCATCATCGGCGACCGGCGCAGCAGCCAGGCCAGGGCGACCTGGGCCGGCGTCGCCCGGATCTCGGCGGCGACCTGCGCGGCCACGGGCGACGTGCGCCCACCGGCCAGCGGCAGCCACGGGATGAACGTCAGCCCCCCGGCCGTGCAGTAGTCGACCACCGGGTCGTGGGCGCGATCGCCCAGGTTGTACCGGTTCTGCACACTGACGACCTCGACGATCCGGCGCGCCCGCTCGATCTGGTCGGCACCCACCTCGGACAGCCCGACATCGCCGACCAATCCGTCGTCCTGCAGCTCGCGCAGGGTGCCGATCTGGTCGTCGAAGGGCACCAGCGGGTCGATGCGGTGCAGCTGGAACAGGTCGAGACGTTCGACCCGCAGCCGGCGCAGGCTGAGCTCGACCTGTTGGCGCAGATACTCCGGCCGGCCGAGGATGCCCCAGTCGCCGCGCCGGCTGCGGGTGCGGCCGGCCTTGGTGGCGATGCGCACTCCTTCGGGATAGGGGTGCAATGCCCGGGCGATCAGCTCCTCGTTGGCGCCCAGGGCGTACGAGTCGGCGGTGTCGATGAACGTGACGCCGAGCTCGACGGCCCGGCGCAGTACCTTGACCGCGGGCTCGGGGTCGGCCGGCGCGTCCCAGTCGGTCAGGGCCAGCGCGCCGAAGCCGACTCGGAAGGTCAGGTCGATTGGCATGGGCCGAGATTCGCAGCCTTCGTCCGGCGCGGCAACGATTTAGGAGCATCTAAACCCGAGGAACAGCCCGAGCGCGCACGGGGTTGTCCATCACGGAGGTGGAGCAGATGACGATCGAGAAGGCCATCCTGGCCGGTGGCTGCTTCTGGGGGGTTCAGGAGCTGGTCCGCAAGCAGCCCGGAGTCGTCTCGACCCGGGTGGGCTATGCGGGCGGGCAGAACGACCACCCGACCTATCGCAATCACCCCGGCCACGCCGAGGCGCTGGAGATCACCTACGACTCGGACGTGACCAGCTACCGCGAGTTGCTGGAGTTCTTCTTCCAGATACACGACCCGACAACGCTGAACCGGCAGGGCAACGACATCGGCACGAGCTACCGCTCGGCGATCTTCTACCTCGACGACGCCCAGAAGAAGGTTGCCGAGGACACCATCGCCGACGTGGACGCGTCCGGACTGTGGCCGGGCAAGGTGGTCACCGAGCTGACGCCGGCCGGCCCGTTCTGGGAGGCCGAGCCCGAGCACCAGGACTACCTACAGCGTTACCCCGACGGGTACACCTGCCACTTCGTCCGCCCGGGTTGGCGCCTGCCGCACCGGGCCAAGGCTTAGGGCGCGTCTCTCCAGTCCATGCTCTGCTGCGCAGCGACGCCCAGGCACGCGATCTCCTTCGTTGGCGTCGTCGTCCGTAGCGCTGCTACGGCCTCTTCCGCCCCGGATCTCGCGCACCTGACCGCCGCTCGCGACGAGCGGGACCTGAGAGACACGCCCTAGTCGCGGAACCGGTCCCGTAGCGCCGGATCGGACAACCACCACGGAGCGTCGGTGTCCGCCGGCCGCTCCGGTTCGGGCAGTGCCTGGCGGGCGTGCCGTTCGGCTTCGAGAACGGCGTCGACCCGGCCGGCCTCGGCCCGGTCGACCTGCACCCAGCGGAGGAATACCAGGATCAGGAACGGCAGGTCGATCAACTCGGCGACGCACCACAACGTCCCGCCGGCGAATTGCTGATCGTGCAGCGGCCGGGGCGACCAGGGGTGGACGACCCGGTGCGCGAAGAACGACGTGACGAGGTGCGTCTGCAGGCGCAGCGCGATGCCCGGGATGGCGTCCAGGATCAGCTCGAAGATCCCGATGATGAGCGCCACGCCGACGGCGAGCGATGCCACGTCGCCGGCGCCCCGGTCGACCAGCGGCAGGGCGAGCGCCGCCCCGAGCGCCAGCAGGGCCAGGTGCAGGATCCAGCCCACCGCCGGCTGGCTGATCGCCCAGCCGGGCAGCGGACCGAAGAACAACACGGCGGAGAGCACGATCACGAGTGCCGGCCCGAGCAGCGGGCTCTGCAGCGGGCGGCCGGGTCTTGACCGCAGGACCCGGTTGACCAGCCCGTCGCGTCCGCCGAGTTGCCGGCCCAGCTCCACCGGCTGCCCGGCCATGATCACGATCGGGATGACGAGCAGTAGGGCCAGCGTCTGCGCCGTCCACATCCAGAACAGTGAGTGGGCGTAAGCCTGCGGATAGCCGTTCGTCGCCCAGGCAAACAGCGCCACGCCGACCAGGAAGGCAGCCGTGCGCCGCCCGGGCCAAGCACCCACCTGGCGAACGCCGTGCAGGTACCACGCCACCAGGGCGACCGCGGCGATCAGCGTCAGCGGCTGTACCGACCAGTGGCTGGCCAACCCCGCAACGTCCGGCCGCGGCAGGGCATGCGTCACGTGGGCCATCGTTGCAGGCGATCCTGTGCCGCCGTCGGCGCCTGGTTACGACGACCGGCGGCGCCGCGGCCGGCCTTCGGTGAGCGCGTCGCGGAGGGCGGCCGCGTCCGGGCGCTCGATGGCCCGGGCGAAGTGGTTGAGCGCGGCGGCCCGGTCGCCGGTCAGCTGCAGGGCTTCGAGCATGAGCTCGGCGATGTACGCCTCACGGCTGGCGGCCGGCGTGTAGTAGCCGGTGCGCCCGTCCATCGTGCGCGTGACCAGGTCCTTGGCGGTGAGCCGGTTCAGCACGGTCATCACGGTGTTGTAGGCGAGCCGGCGCTCGGCCAGGTCGTCGACGACGTCGCGCACGGTGGCCGGCTCGCCCCGTTGCCACAGGGCGTCCATGACCGCGCGTTCGAGTTCACCCAGTGGCCGCACGGTCGATCTCCTTCGCCGGTTCGCCCACCGTAGCTGTCAGCCCGGCCATACCCAGCAGTACGGCGAGGGCGCCCACGACGTAGGGGAGGCCGGTGCCGTGATCGAACAGTGCACCCGCACCGGCCGGGCCGAGTGCCCGACCTAGCGCGGTGGCCGACTGGACGCGGCCCAGCACCCGACCCCGGGCCTGGCCCGGCGTGTTGCGAGTCAGCAGCGTGGTCGACGCCACGGAGAACAGCCCGTCGCCGAACGCGAGCAGGCACACGGCACCGATGCAGCCGAGCAGCGGGGCGACCGGCAGCAGCACCAGGCCGACGGCCAGGGCAAGCAGGCCGCCGAGCGCCCCGCCGTGCGGGCCGATCCGGTCGACGATCCGGGCCACCACGCCGGCCTGGGCGGCGACCAGCACCACCCCGGCGATGGTCAGCACGACGCCGATCAGCGCCGGCCCGCTGCCGAATCGGTGGTGGGCCAGCAGAGCGAACGTCCCCTCCATGCCGGCGAAGGCCAGCATGCTCAGCAGGGTGGCGGCCAGCACGGGCAGCTGACCATCCGAGCGCGCCGGCTCGGAAATGACCGCGCGCGGCGCCGCATCGGGCAGCCAGCGCACCGCAGCCACCAGATTCACCGCCGCCAGCCCGGCGCCCACGGCCGCGCTGCCGGCGAAACCGAGCCGGGCCAGCGCGGCGCCGACCGCGGGTCCGACCACGAACGCCGACCCGATCGAGGCGCCGACCAGGCCGAATGCCCGGGCGTGCCGCTCGGGCGGGGTGAGGTCGGCCACCAGCGCCTGCCCGACGCCGATGCTTCCGCCTGCGGCGCCGGCCACCAGGCGGGCCAGTACCAGCCAGCCGAGCGTCGGCGCGGCGGCCAGCGCCGACAGCGAGACGACCGAGCCGACCAGGCTGGCCAGCAGCACCCGGCGCCGGCCGTACCGGTCGGCGATCCGGCCGAGCGCCGGGGCGCTGACGAACTGGGCCATCGAGTAGGCGCTCATCGCCAGACCGACACCGAAGCCGGTGGCGCCCAGGTGCTTCGCCGCGAACGGCAACCCCGGCAGCACCAGGGTGAACCCGATCAGGTCGACGAACACGGTCAGGCACACCATCGTCAACGCTGATCGCCGCATGCGCTCCGTCGCCTCCGCTCATCTACTACGTGCTGTAATACTACGACGCGTAGTAGAGCGACTTGCCCTTAGGCCATCCACCGCAGGTCGTCGATGGAGCGGCGCTGCCGGGGCGCGGCGTCGTAGGGCTCAGCCGGCAGCCGGCCGATGGCCGACATCGTGGTGACCTCCCAGTGGTCAGGCACCGCGAACTCGGCGGCCAGCCCGGCCCGGTCGAAGGCGCGGAACTGCCGTACGTGCAGGCCCAGCGCCCGCGCCTGCAGCGTCATGTGGGCTACCGCCTGGCCCAGGTCGTACAGCGCGAACTCCGAGTAGTCCCAGTCGGTGTCCTCGACGAAGCGGTGGCACAGGTTGGCGACCAGGAGGCCGGCCGTCGGGGCCCACCGCCCGGAGCTCGCGGCCAGGTGCCGGACCAGGCGCCGGTGCGTGTCGTCGCCGCGGCGGCCGACCACGAACGCCCAAGGTTGGGAGTTGCCGGCCGACGGTGCCCAGCGGGCCGCCTCGAGCAGAAGCTCGGCCTGGGCAACGGTCACCTCGTCGCCCTCGTCGAACGCGGTCGGGCTCCACCGGCTGGCCAGCAACGGATGCAGGATCTCGCAGCTCACCCCGGTGACAACAGCCCGCGGCCTTCCGGCAATCCGACCCGATCGCGCAAACCCTCGGCCGCGTCAGACGGCCGGGCGTTGCACAATCGGGTCGGCCAGGCCGATCAGCGCATAACCGTGGTGCACAACGCGCATGAGTGGACGGGCCGGGCGGCGTGATACTGGGCCGATGAGCGGCGACGGTGACCTGATTGCCCTCGACCGGCCCGCGACGGTCTCGAGGTGCGGCACCTGCGCGCCTTCGTCGCAGTGGCCGAGGAGCTCAACTTCAGCCGGGCGGCCGAGCGGCTGTACCTGTCCCAGCCGGCGCTGAGCCGGCAGATCCGGGCGCTCGAGCGGGTGGTCGGCTGCGACCTGCTGCACCGTTCGACCCGGCACGTCGCGCTCACTCTGGCCGGTGAGGCGCTGCTCGACCGGGCTCGTCCGGTGCTGGCCGCCCTGGACGAGGCGGTGGCCGCGGCCCAGTCGGTCGGTGGCGAGATGGCCGCCCGGATCATGCGGATGTGGGCGCCGGTGGCGGCGATCGCCTCGGCCGTGGCGTCGACCCAGCAGCTGCGAGACGTGTTCGAGGCCTTCCTGGCCCAGCTGCCGATGCCGCCGGACCTGGCCGTCCGGGCGGTGAACGCCGGCGGCGTGCCCGGCCTGGCGGTCGGTGACGATCCGGAGATCCTGTACCTGCACGGCGGCGGGTACGTGATCGGCTCGGCGTACGGGTACCGGCCGCTGGTCGGCGCGCTGGTAACCGCCGCCGGCTGCGGAGCGGTCGTCCCCGACTACCGGCTGGCGCCCGAGCATCCGTTCCCGGCGGCGATCGACGACTCCCTGGCCGCGTATCGCTGGCTGGTCGAACAGCGCGGTGCCGCCGACCGGGTCGTTCTGGCCGGCGACTCGTCCGCCGCCGGGTTGGTGCTCGCCGTGCTGCAGCAGCTGCGCGATGCGGGCGAGCCGATGCCGGCCGGCGCCGTGCTGCTGTGCCCGGGCATCGACCTGACCGGCGAGCGGCTGGTGCCCAGCGCCGACCGCACTCATCCGATGGACGACATCGCCGGCGCGGCCGCGGCCTACCTGGCCGGTCACTCGGTGGACGATCCGCTGGTGTCGCCGCTGCTGGCCGACCTGCACGGGTTACCGCCACTGCTCGTCCAGTGCGCGAGCGGCGACCGGGCCCGGCCCGAGGCCGAGGAGCTGGCCGAGCGGGCGCGCGAGCACGGCGTCGCCGTCCGGCTGGAGCGCTACCCGATCGACGCCCACGTCTTCCACGTCTTCTGGTCGTTCCTGCCGGCGGCGCGCACCGCGCTGGCCGAAGCCGGGACGTTCATCCGCGACGTGCTGCCGCGCGACCTGACCCGCCGCGGTGCCGCCCTGGCCTGACTCAGGCCGACAGGAAGCCCAGCTCAGCCGGAGGCCGGCCCAACACCCGGCCCGGGTCGGCGCCGAGCACCCGGTGCAGCAGCTCGCCGTACACCGCCCGGAAGTCCACGGTGGACTTCAGGTTGCCCTCGTCCAGATCGGTCAGGCTGGGCTCCTCGCCGTAGTAGCCGCCGTGCACCGGAACGCCGGCCACGAACACCGGTCCGGCCGAACCGTGGTCGGTGCCCTGCGACGCGTTGGCGCCGACCCGCCGGCCGAACTCCGAGTACGCCACGAGCACCACGTCGCGTCCGTGCGGGTCGCCGGCCATCTGGGTCAAGAACCCGGACACGGCGCCGTCGAACTCGCCGAGCAGCGCCTGCTGGGTGCCCTTCTCGTCGGCGTGAGTGTCGAATCCGCCCAGGTCGACGGCGTAGACGCGGGTCGGCACGCCGGCCTTGACGCAACGGGCCACAACGTCCAGCTGATCCTTCAGGCTGGCCCCGTCGCCCGAGCCGGCGGCCAGCACCTTTCCGAACGTCGCGTCCACCTGCCGCTCGGCCCGGTACGACGCGCACACCTGGGCCTCGCCGGGTTGGTCACCGGCGTCGGACTGGCCCAGACCGGATAACGCCCGGGCCAGGTCGGCCGGCATCGGCTTGGCGGGACCGACATTCAGTGCGGCAGCCGTGCACTTCGTGCCGACCGCCAGCGGCGGCAGCACCGGCCCGATGTTCACCGCCCGCAGCGGATCGTCTCCGGTGGCGTCCAGCCAGCGACCGATCCAGCCCGTGCTGACCGGCTCGGCCGGGGAGGCTGTCTGCCAGATATCCATCGAGCGGAAGTGGCTGAAGTCGGGGTCGGGGTAGTCGACGCCGCGCACGATGGCCAGCTGCTTGTTCTGCCACACCTTGTACAGGCCGGTCATGGCCGGGTTGAGCCCGAGCTGGTCGTCCAGGTGCAGCACTTCGTGCTCGTCGTAGGCCAGGTCGGGGCGGGCGTCGTGGTAGGCGTGGTCGGCGTAGGGGATCACCGTGTTCAGCCCGTCGTTGCCGCCGTAGAGCGTGACGATCACCAGGATGCCGGTGCCGGTCGGCAGCGGGTCGGCCTGGGCCCGCTGGTGCAGCTGGGTCCAGGCGATCATTCCCGAACCGGCCGCGATGGCCGCGCCCCCGGTCACCCCGGAGGCGACCAGGAAGCGACGTCTCGTGATCGCGTCCACCACGATTCCCCTTAGTTCGTAAGGTATTCGGGCGTGTTGACGGCGGTGGCCACCAGGCGCGGCGGGTTGCCCACCTCGGCCTGCAGCACCGCCCGGCTGCGCGCGGACCAGGCGCCGACGCCGAGCAGGTACCCCGCCGCGTCGACCCGTTCCGACGACGCGGCCGACGTCACGCTCGTCAGGTCGCCGGCATTGGCCAGGGCCAGTGCGGCCCGCATCCGCAGGTCGGCCGCCGCCGTCGACAGCCAGGCCTGCCCGGACGGCCAGCCCCCGACGTTCGGGGGATAGAACGGCTCCTGGCCCAATGCGCGCAGCACCGTCACCAACTTCTTGGCGCCGTCCTCGTCGGGCACCGGCACGCGCAGCGCGCGGGTCACGCCGATCAGCCACTCGACCGGGCCGACCACGATGCTGTGCTGCCCGGACGCGAACTCCGGCGCGGTGAACAGCGCGGTGAACAGCGCCGCCAGGTCGCGCTTCGCGCCGTACGCGGCGACCAGGCGATCGACGAGCGCCGAGCTGGGCGCCGTGTTGGACGCCAGCTGGCCCCACCACCGGGTGGCCAGATAGCGCGGTCCGGCCGGGCGGCCCAGCACCGCGTCGCAGAAGCGAGTCACGTCGAACGAGCCGGTGACGCCGAGAAACGTCACCGGGCTGGTGGCGTGCTGCTTGGCGTTGAGATAGGTGCTGCCGTCCGGGCGGATCTTCCAGCCGGTCAGCGCAGTGGCGCCGGCGCGCACGTCGTCCTCGGTGTAGCCGTCGCCGTGGCCCAGGGCGAACAGCTCCATGAACTCGCGGGACAGGTTCTCGTTCGGAGCCTTCGCCGTGTTCTTGCGCCCGTCCAGCCAGTCGAGCATCGCCGCGTCGGTCAGCATTGTCAGGGCGAGGGTGCGGAAGTCGCCGCGGCCCAGCCGGCGCAGCTTCTCGTTCTGGGCCAGCATCCAGTCGGCGTTGCGCACCTTGGTCGCGGCGGTGGCGAAGTGGTTGTGCCAGCAGAAGGTCAGCTTCTCGCCGAACGGCTGCTCGGCCCTCACCATGCGGCGCACCCACCACGCGGTCAGCGTCGTCAGCTGCGCGCGCAGTTGCTTGTTGCGCTGCTGGCGCTGGTCCTTCGACGCGTTCTTGCCCACCGGCGGTACCGGGTCGAACGACGGGGCCGACGTCGCCTTCGCGCCGGCGTCGGCGTCCGGGTCGGCGGCGAGCATCGCCCGCACGTATGCGGCCGGGCCGGTCTTGACCGCGGCGTCGACGGCAGCCCCGGTGGTGCCGAAGCCGGCCCGGCGCAGCAGGCGGGCGGTCGCGGTCCAACCAGCCGAGTGGCTCATGACCCCGTTCTAGCCCCGGCCCGATTCCACCGGCGTAACAGCGACCGAGATACCCGCGGAGCATCTCGCCATACCGAGTCGATCTTTGCCCGTCGACCACGTCGATGTCACAGTGCGCACGAGTCCATTGCCGGCGCCAAGTCCCGATCGGTCAAGAACCGGCCGGGCGAGATCGACGACGTCGTCCCGCTCGTCGGGTTTCGCTGCCAACCCGAACAGGCCTGGATCACCGCGCAGACGATCCGGGTGAACGGCTCGCGCCGCAGCTCGACGAATCCGCACGCCGCGTACAACCCGGCGGCGTGATCGTTACGGTCATGGGCCTTCCGGCCGGCCGCCCCGCGTCCACCGGTGCACGTCCACCGCGGCGGATCCGACAAGCGCCTCGATCCGGCGTCGCGCCTCGGCCGGGGCGAGGTCGATCGCACCGGCCAGCCCGACGACGCGCCCATCGTCGTCGCTCAGCGCCAGCCCGGCGAACAGCCACGGCGGATCGTCAGCCGTGGCCAGCTGCCGGCGCACCGCATCGGTGGCCGGCTCCGCCGTCCAGGTCGCACGGACGAAGGCGGCCGGCTGGTCGGCCGCCGGCTTCGGGCGATCCCACATCCTGCCGTCGACGCACGGCGCGAGCGGGGTGATCGAGACGTCGGCGTACCAGCCGGCCTGCGCGTACGGCTCGTTGACCGCGAACTGCCGCGCGACGCCCGCGTCGGCGACGTCCACCACGTGCACGCTGCCGGTGTGGTCGGCGCCGTCGGGTGTCAACGTCGGACCCCGGGCGATCAGCGCCCCGGACCAGTCGTCCATGTACTGCTGGTGGGCCTCGTGCCGATCGCTCTCCTCATAGACGAACGCCGGTCCGTCCGTTCCGACCACCAGGAACTGCATCAGGCCAGGCTAGGACGTGTCTCCTTACTCCATGCTCTGCTGCGCGGGGCTGAGGCACGCGATCTACTGCGTTGTCGTCGTCGCCGATACAACAGCGGTATCGGCTTCCGCGCTGTTCGCCGCCGGCATCCCACGCACCTCAGCCCCGCTCGCGACGAGCGGGAGTAAGGAAACACGTCCTAGGTCAACGCCGCAGCGACCAGGCGACGAACGCGGTCGGGATCGCGGATGCCGATGATCTCGACGATCTTGTCGTCGACGACGGTGAACGCAAGGACGGTGTGCGGCTGCCCGTCCATGGTGGCCACGACGCCGATCGAGCCGTTGACCAGCACCGGGCGCAGCTCTCCGCCCGGGCGGGGCCGGGCGAGCTTGGCCACCGCGTGCGCACCGCGCATCACGGTCGGCCGCCGGCCCGGGCCGAGGTCGCCGCGCACCACGACGTCGGGGTCGAGCATTTGCACGAGCGCGCCGAAGTCTCCCGCCCGCGCCGCGGCGAAGAATGCGTCCACCACTCTTCGTTGCCGGGCCAGGTCCTGGTCGGGCGCCGGCAGGTCGGCGTCCTTCACCCGGCGCCGGGCCCGGCTGGCCAGCTGCCGGGCCGTGGTCGGCGTGCGTCCGACCATCGGGGCGATCTCGTCGAACGGCAGCTCGAACATGTCGTGGAGTACGAAGGCCAGCCGCTCGGCCGGGGTCAGCGAGTCGAGCACGACGAGCAGGGCCAGCCCGACCGAGTCGGCGAGCAGCGCCTCTTGTTCCGGGTCGAGCTCGCCCTCGACGCTGATGACCGGGTCGGGGAAGCCGCCGTCGAGGGAGTCTTCGCGGCGGCGCCGGCGGGTCCGCAGCACGTGCAGGCATTCCCGGGCGACGACGGTGGTCAGCCAGCCGCCGAGGTTGTCGATCTGGTCAGCCCGGGAGCGGCTCAGCCGCAGCCAGGCATCCTGCACCGCGTCGTCGGCCTCGGTCAGCGAGCCCAGCATCCGATAGGCCACTGCGCGCAGCCGGTACCGATGCTGCTCGAAGCGCTCGGCCAGCCACTCGGTCTCGTCCATCTGTCACACCATCCTGCCGCTCGGGCTCATAGAAGTGATCCCGCCGACGCGGTGGATGTGACAAGTAGAGGAGAACCGTTGATGACTCCAGTTGTCGAGGCCCGCGGCCTCACCAAACGGTTCGGTCAGGTCGAGGCCCTCACCGGCCTGGACCTGGTGGCCGAACCGGGCCGGGTCACGGCGTTGCTCGGACCGAACGGGGCGGGCAAGACCACGTTCGTCAGCGCAGTGGCCACACTCCTGCGCCCGGACGGGGGCGAGCTGCGCGTGGCCGGAGTCGACGCCCTGGCCGAGCCTCGCCGGGTCCGCCGGCTCATCGGGCTGGCCGGCCAGTCGGCCTCGGTCGAACCGGCCATGACGGCCCGCGAGAACCTGGAGTTCGTCGGCCGCCTCTTCGGCCTCGATCGCCGGGCCGCGAAGTCGGCGGCTGGTGCCGTCCTGGAGACCCTTGACCTCAGCGACGCCGCCGACCGCCTGGTGCGCACCTACTCGGGCGGCATGCGCCGGCGTCTCGACCTCGGCGCGAGCCTGGTCGGCCGGCCCAAGCTGCTGCTGCTCGATGAGCCGACCACCGGGCTGGACCCGCGCAGCCGCATGGAGTTATGGGCGGCGATCCGCAATCTCCTGGCCGACGGCACCGATGTGCTGCTCACGACGCAGTACCTCGAGGAGGCCGACCAGCTGGCCCGTCACATCGTCATCGTCGACCACGGGCACGTCATCGCCGCGGGCACACCCGACGAGCTGAAGACGATGGCCGGCCGCGACGTGCTGGTCGTGCGGGCGCGGGCGGCCGGGGACCTGCCGGCCGTCGAGGAGATCCTGCGGTCGGTGGCCGCCGAGGCGCCGAACGTCGACCTCGACACCGCGACGGCCTCCGTCCCGGCCGACCAGGGCGGGGACCAGCTGGCCACAGTCGTCCGGCTGCTCGCCGAGCACGCCATCTCCGTCGAGGACATCGGCCTGCGCCGCCCGTCGCTCGACGAAGTGTTCCTGACCCTCACCGGCCGCCCGGCCGAAGCCGCCTGACCCCGGGAGATTTGATGACCACCCTGACCTCGACGACCGATCGCACTGCAGCGGCGGCGCCGCCCCCGGCGGTCCCGGACACCGGCGCCGGCTACCTCACCACCGTGGCCCAGACTGCGCGGCGGACCCTGCTGCAGTTCGCCCGCACCCCGCAACTGCTGGTCATGCCGCCGATCATGGCCGGGCTGTTCCTGCTGATCTTCCGCTACATCTTCGGCGGCGCGATCGACACCGGCGGGTCAGTCACCTACGTCGACTTCCTCGTCCCCGGCTTCCTGGCCCAGACCGCCCTGTGGAACGGGATGAATATTCCGGCCGGGGTGGCCGAAGACGCCACGTCCGGGGTCTACGACCGGCTGCGCTCGCTGCCGCTTCCGCGGTCGGCGGTCATGGCCGGGCGGGCGCTGGCCGACACCGTCCTCAACGCGTGGGGGCTGGCCGTCACCGCGCTGCTCGGCTTCGCCGTCGGCTTCCGGACGCACGCCGACGCCGGGGCCGTGATCGCGGGCTTCGCCATCATGCTCGCGATCATCTACGCATTCAGCTGGCTGTTCATCAGCCTCGGGCTCAGCTCGGGCAACGCCCAGGCCGCGCAGGCGCTCTCGACGCTGATCGTCGTGCCGCTGGCGTTCGTGTCCGGTGCGTTCGTGCCGATCGAGTCGATGCCCGGCTGGATGCAGGCGTTCGCCGCCAACCAGCCGATCACGGCGATGATCAACGCGGTGCGAAGCCTCATGCTCGGCGGTACCCACGCGGCCGGCATCGGCCACACCACCGGCTACTGGGTGCTGCTCACCCTGGCCTGGTGCGCCGGGATCCTCGCGGTGTTCGGCACGGTCAGCGTGACCCGGTTCAGCCGGACCCGCTAGCGGCGTCCTAGTGCCCCGCGCCGGGAATTCAGACGATAAGTCCGGCGCCCAGCTGCACCGCTCGCGGCGTTGTCGTCGTCGCCGATACACAGCGGTATCGGCTCCTCCTCCGCCTTGCGGGCGCACACCTGGATCACCGGACCTATTCGCCCAATTCCCGGCCCGGGACACTAGGGTGGCCGTACCTCATGGCCACCACAACAGTCGCGCTGTCGGCGATCGTGCTCAACGACCGGCACCCACCCGAGGCGTTCATCGCCGACGTGCTGGATGCCGAGCAGTTCGGCGTCCGCACCGTGTGGACGTACGACCACCTGATGTGGTCGCCGCTTCGCGACAGTCCCTGGTACGGCTGCGTGCCGCTGCTCGCCGCCGCGGCCGCGCGGACGCAGCGGGTTCGGCTCGGCCCGCAGGTGGCCACCCCGAACTACCGCCACCCGGTGCCGTTCGCCAAGGAGCTGATGACCCTCGACCAGCTGTGCGCCGGCCGTCTCGAGGTCGGCCTGGGCGCCGGCGTCGAGGGGCCGGACGCCGCCGTGCTCGGCGATCCGCCCCGCAGCCGCGGCGAGCGTACCGACCGGTTCGTCGAGTGGCTGGCGCTGCTCGACCAGTTGCTGCGCGAGCCGGTGACGACGGTGACGGGCAAGCGGTTCAGCGCGGTGGAGGCGTACCAGTTGCCCGGCTGCGTCCAGGAACCCCGGGTGCCGTTCACCGTCGCGGCGGCCGGGCCGCGCGCGTTCGACCTGGTTGCGCGGTTCGGGCAGGCCTGGGTCACTCACGGGCCGTACGGTCCACCGGTCGGCCCGGACGAGTGGTTCGCCGCGCTGGCGTCGCAGTCGGCCCGGCTGGACGCCGCCCTGGCCGCGCAGGGCCGGGGGCCTGAGCAGGTCCGCCGGATCGCGCAGTTGTCCCTCGACGTGCGGTGGCCGTTCACCAGCGCCGAGCGGTACGCCGACACGTTGGGCCGGTTGGCCGAGCTCGGGTTCAGCGAGGTGACCGTCCACTGGACCCGCCCGGACGGACGCGGCCTGCCCCTCGACGCCCACCCGATGGTGGCCGCGGCCCACGGTCTTTAACACTTGCTAGCCTTCGAGGTCCCAGGGCGGGTTGAGTTGCGCGGAGGTGCACGTGCCGGAACGCGATGCTTTTGCCGATCGCGGCCGAGGGCTCGAGGAGGAGTACTTCCGCAAGCGCGAGCAGGAACTCGTCGACAAGCTGCGGCGGCGCCAGGCGGCCGAAGCCACGCGGCAACAGCTCAGCGAGCAGGCCGGCGTCGCCGATGCGGAGATCTTGCAGGACCTGCAGGAACTGGGCTATACGCCCGAGACGGTCAGCCTGCTGTACCTCGTGCCCCTCGTGGAGGTGGCCTGGGCCGAAGGCGGAGTGTCCGACCGCGAGCGCGAGCTCATCGTCGAGGCAGCGCGGGCGCGGGGCATCGAGGCCGGCACGCCGGCCGACGCGCTGCTGACCGAGTGGCTCACGACCCAGCCGTCGGAGCAGGTGTTCGAGCGGAATCTCCGGGTCATCCGGGCGATTCTCGCCGCGCGCCCCGAAGCCGAGCGCGAGGCCAGCCGCAGCGACCTGCTGTCCACCGCCACCGCCATCGCCGAGGCATCCGGCGGAGTGCTCGGCTTCCGCGCCGTCTCCCCGGAGGAGCGCGCCCTGTTGGCCCGGATCAGCCAGGAGCTGGAGAGCAAGCAGGGCTAGCAAACGTCCGTGCGGGGCGGCGAGCGGACCGCCGTTACGCACGGGCGGCGACCGCTTCCGACCCCGGTCAGCCGGGTCGGCGCAGCCGACCTCGCCGGCCCCTCCAGCCTCCGCCATTCGTCACGGTTCGACCAGCAGTGCGTCGGGTACCAGCACGCACCCGACCGGCACCGGCCCGGGCGGCGAGTGGGTGACCGACACCCACGTCACCCTGGTCAAGTACTGGAACGGTTAGGAGTACGAGTTCTGCCTGAATGACTCGCACTCGCCGATCAGCGTGGTCACCGAATGGTCCGGCCACGTCAGCGGGCAGGGCGCGGCGACGCAGACCATTCCGCTGCGCCGCGGACTTTGGTGCTCCGGGTTCAAGGGATATCACGGGTCGGAGAGCGTCAGCTATCGCGACGGCAGCGTCAGCTACTCCGGCAGTATCTAGAATTCACGTCTCGACGGCCGGTCGGTATTCATTCGTTGCCGGGGCGAATGTCCGGCGACAGCATCGTGAGCGGTGTGCGCGTCGGGGGCACCTGCGGCCAGTAGTCCGAGGACGAGCCGTCCGGGTTCGGAGTCGAGTCGACCACCCGGACGTACTGCAGGGGCCCCGGCGCCGCCGCTCGGCGGACCGTCTCGGCGCGGAACCGCGGACGAACCGCTCGGCCCGGCCGCGTGCACCTCGATCTGCCCGCTCGTCTGGCTGGCGCTCAGGTCAGTTCGGTCCCGGGGCGAACAGGCCGACCGGGCAGGCGACTCCGGTGCCGCCCAGCCCGCAGTATCCGTCGGGGTTCTTGGCCAGGTACTGCTGGTGATAGTCCTCGGCGTAGTAGAACGGCCCGGCGTGCGCGATCTCGGTGGTGACGGCGTCGTGGCCAGCCGCTTCGAGGCGCTGCGAGTAGGCCGCCTTGGCCGCCTCGGCGGCTGCGCACTGGGCGTCGTCGGTGTAGTAGACGGCCGAGCGGTACTGCGTGCCGACGTCGTTGCCCTGGCGCATGCCCTGGGTCGGGTCGTGCGACTCGAAGAACCGCGACAGCAATTGCGCGAAGGGCAGGGTCGCCGGGTCGAACGCCACGAGCACGACCTCGGTGTGGCCGGTCCGCCCGGTGCACACTTCTTCGTAGGTCGGGTACATCGTGTAGCCGCCGGAGTAGCCGACCGCCGTGGTCCACACGCCGGCCATCTGCCAGAACTCGCGCTCGGCGCCCCAGAAGCAGCCCATGCCGAACATTGCCGTCACGGTGCCCGCGGGGAACGGCGGCTGGATCGATCGGCCGGTCACGAAGTGGTCGCGGGGAAGCGAATAGGCGTAGATGTCCCGTCCGCTCAGTGCCTTGTCGGCGCTGACCATCTCGGTCTTGGACCGCGAGAAGAGCATGCGTCGAGATTACGGGCCTGGAACGCGGTTCGGCGGATTGTGCCCGTAGGACGTAACCTCGTTGTATGAGACCTGCGTCGATCGTGTCGAGCGCTTCCGGGCGGAGCGTGTCATGACTGGCTGGGGTCTCGACGTGCTGTTCAATCCGGCCAAGCGGCACATGGACGAGGAGAAGCGGCGCCTGCAGTCCACCCGCGAAGAGATCGGCGACTCGTCCGGCGGGCGCCGCATCGATCTCGAGTCAGGCAAGGTCGTCATCGCCCGGCCGAGCGCCAAGGCCGAGACGGACGAAGACGAGACGGACGAAGACGAGACGGACGAGGTCGCGACCGACGAGGTCGAGGCGGTCACTGACGAGGCCGCCGCCGAGAGCGAGACGGGCGACGAGGCCGCCGAGAGGACAGAAGAGTCCGCCTGAATGGAACGGATCCCCGGCCTGTGCCGGGGATCCGCGCTGACGTCGACGTCGCGAGGGGTCGGGGGTACCCCGCGCCGCCGGGCCGGCTGTCGAGACGTCGAACCCAGAGCCGCCCGAGGCGGAGCCCTGCGTTTGGAATCGACTTCGATGAGTAACCGCCGTCAGCTCCCACGACGATACAGTCGATCTTGGAATCGTCAAGTCTGGATCTTGGGTCGAGCCTGATCTATCCAGAAACGAGCGGTGAAATCACCCGGTCAAGTACGGCGTTCGGTTGTGATCCAGGCGAATCACCGAATACGTACTGTGGGCGATCGCCCAGCCGGATCCGCAGGAACCGGTCAGCGACTTCGGACGGTGACGTCCGGACCAGCAGCGAACCCTGCAGGCACCGGGCCAGCAAGCCGGCCAGTCCGCGGGCGTCCCGTTGGTCCGCGGTCGGGTCGGCGCCGAGGTGCTCCAGCCGGGTGTGCAGGTCGGCCACCGCCGCGTCCAGCCGCGGATCTGCGCCCGACGTCGTCGCCAGTTCGGCCAGGACGGCGGCCACGCTGGCCGGGTCGCGCCGGGCCGCCCGCAGCACGTCGAGCGCAATGACGTTGCCCGAGCCCTCCCAGATGCCGTTGAGCGGCGACTCCCGAAACAGCCGGGGCAGCCCGCTCTCCTCGACGTAGCCGTTGCCGCCCAGGCACTCGAGCGCCTCGGCGACAAACGGTGGGGTCCGCTTGCACACCCAGAACTTGGCCGCCGCCACGGCCAGCCGCACGAATGCGGACTCGCCGGCGTCGACGCCCCGGGCCAGGCGCAGCCACAACACCGTCGACGCCTCCGACTCGACGGCCAGGTCGGCCAGCACCTCGCGCATCAGCGGCTGCTCGATCAGCGGGCGGCCGAACGCCGAGCGATGGATCACTTGATGCGCGGCGGCCACCAACGCCGCCCGCTGCCCGGCCGCGCTGCCGATCACGCAGTCGAGCCGGGTCATCGTGACCATGTCGATGATCGTGCGGACGCCGGCCCCCTCGTCGCCGACCAGCCAACCCGTCGTCCCGTCGAACTCCACCTCGGATGAGGCGTTCGAGCGGTTGCCGAGCTTGTCCTTCAGGCGCTGGATCAGGAACGGGTTGCGCTTGCCGTCGGGCAGCACGCGCGGCACCAGGAAGCAGGACAGACCACCCGGCGCCTGAGCCAGCACCAGGAACAGATCGCACATCGGCGCTGAGCAGAACCACTTGTGCCCGGTCAGCCGGTAGTGATCGCCGGCCGGATCCGCGCGCGTCGTGTTGGCCCGGACGTCTGAGCCGCCCTGCTTCTCGGTCATGGCCATGCCGGCCAGCAGCCCGGCCTTCGATGAAGGCGGGCGCAGCCCGAAGTCGTAGCTGGTCGAGGCCAGCAGCGGCCCGTACCGCGCGGCGAGATCGGGGGCAGGGCGCAGCGCCGGCACGATCGCGTACGTCATGGAGATCGGGCAGCCGTGCCCGGCCTCGACCTGCGCCCAAACGTAGAACTTGGCCGCCCGCGCGAGGTGCCCGCCGTCACGCCAGGCGGTGCCGTGCATCCCGTTCTCGACGGCCACCGTCATCAGTGAGTGCCAGGCCGGGTGGAACTCGACCTCGTCGATCCGGTGCCCGAACCGGTCATGCGTGCGCAGCACCGGCGGGTAGGCGTTGGCCAGCCGGCCCCACTCGGCGGCCGGTTCGCTGCCGGCCAGCTCGCCGAGCGCGACCAGCGACTTGACGTCGGTCTCGGCCAGTTCGGGCAGCGTGCTCAGCGAGGCGTCAGCGGTGAAGAAGTTGACGCCGGTGAGCGGGGGCGGGGTGTTGAAGACCTCGTGGGTCGGCATCCCCCTAGTTTGCTACCGGCGGGTAACTTCGTCGAGAGGCGCTTCGGGGTCGGCCAGCTTGGCCACGTCCACCGGCTGGCGCGAGCGGATGATCTCCTTGATCGGGTCGACGACGTCCCACACGTTGACGTTCATGCCGGCCAGCACGCGCTGAGTGTCGTCCAGCCAGAACGCGATGAACTCGCGGCCGGCCCGGTCGCCGCGGATCACGACGTCGGCGTACCACCCGGGCGGGGCGTAGCCTACGTACTCCATGCCGAGGTCGTACTGGTCGGTGTAGAAGTAGGGCAGCTCGTCGTAGCGCATCTCGCGGCCGAGCATGCCGGCGGCGGCCGTGCTCGGCTGGTTCAGCGCGTTGGCCCAGTGCTCGACGCGCACCCGCGTGCCGAGGAACGGGTGCTCGGCGTTGGCGATGTCGCCCACGGCGAAGATGTCCGCGTCGCTGGTGCGCAGCGACGCGTCGACCAGCACGCCGTTGTCGACGGCCAGCCCGGCCGCCTCGGCCAGCTCCGTGTCGGGCCGGGCGCCGATGGCCACCAGCACCGTGGCCGCGTCGATGGTGGTGCCGTCGGCCAGCCGTACCCCGTCCTTGCGCAGCTCGTCGACCTTGACGCCCAGGCGCAGGTCGACGTCGTGGTCGCGGTGCAGCGCGGCGAAGTCCTGGGCCAGCTCGGGACCCAGGGCGGCCAGCAGTGGCAGCTCGGCCGCCTCGAGCACGCTGACCTCGGTGCCGGCCAGCCGGGCGGTGGCCGCCACCTCCAGGCCGATCCAGCCGCCGCCGACGATCACCATCCGGCCCTGCCCGAACCGGTCGCGGACCGCCTCGGAGTCGCCCCGACGGCGGAAGTGCAGCAGGTCGTCGTCGCCGGGCAGGTGCCGCGGCGTCGACCCGGTGGCCAGCAGCAGCTTGTCGTAGCGCAGCTCATCGCCGCCGACCTCGATCACATGATCGGCCGGACGCAGCGCGGTGACCCGGGTGCCGAGCCGCAGGTCGATGTTCTGCTCGGCGTACCACGCCTCGGGATGCACCACGGCGTCGTCCCATTGCGCGTCGCCGGCCAGGTAGCCCTTGGACAGGGGCGGTCGCTCGTAGGGCGGCAACTGCTCGTCGCCGATGAGCACCAGCTCGCCGTCGTGGCCCTGCTCGCGCAGCGCCTCGGCCGCCTTGGCCCCGGCCAGTCCACCCCCCACGATCACGAACGTGCTCATCGATGACCTCCATCGGTCGACGACTGCGTCAGCGCGAAGAATTCTGCCCGCGCCCTCGCATCGTCGCGCAGGGTGCCCAGCAGAGTCGATGTCGTGGTCAGCGATCCGCGGGCGAGGGCGCCGCGCAGGGTCATGCAGGTGTGCTCGGCCTCGAGCACGACCCCCACCCCGCGGGGAGCCAGATTCGTCTGCAGCCAGTCGGCCACCTGCTTGGTGAGCCGTTCCTGCACCTGGGGCCGGGCGCCGAAGTGTTCGACGACGCGCGCCAGCTTGGACAGCCCGAGGATGCGCTCACCCGGCAAGTAGCCCAGGTGGGCGATGCCGACGAACGGCAGCAGGTGGTGCTCGCAGATCGACCGGAACGGGATGCGCCGGGCCAGCACCAGTTCGTCGTAGCCCTCGTAGTTGGGAAACGTCGTGGCTTCGAACGGTCGCGGGGTGAAGAACTCGGCGTAGGCGCGGGCCATCCGGGCCGGGGTGTCGCGCATGCCGTCGGAGTCGGTGCGGACGTTCAGGGCGGCCAGCAGGTCGGCGGCCGCCCGCTCAGCGCCGGCCAGGTCCATCTGCGGTGCAGTGTGGACGACGCGCAGGGTGGGGGCGGTGTCCTCGATCTCGATGTCGCGCTCAACGGCGGGGCCGGGCATCGGCTTCAACTCCAAGCGCTCGATAGTTTTACCAATCGAGTTTGGTGTTTTTCCGAACGCCCTGTCAATAGGGAAGATTCTGAGTATCGAAAACCACAGTTTGCGTTATCGTAGCGTCGTGGAGGCTGAGCGCCCGTCGATCGCGGCCGTTGCCGCACTCGATGACGAGGTCCGCCACGCGCTGTATCGGTGCGTGCGCGACGCTCGCCGACCGATCACGCGCGAGCAGGCCGCGGCCGAGGTCGGCATCTCGCGCAAGCTCGCCGCATTTCACCTCGACAAGCTGGTGACGGTCGGCCTGCTGCGCGCGCGGTACCACAGCGGCGGCCGTATCGGGCGTGCGCCCAAAGTGTACGAATTATCCGGCGACGACGTCTCGGTGTGCCTGCCGGCCCGGCGTCCGGCGCTGCTGGCCGAGATCCTGCTCGGCGCCGTGCTCACCACCGGGGGATCGGAGCGGCCGGACCGGGCCGCCCACCGCGTGGCCCGCGACTACGGCGAGCGACTCGGGGCGGCCGAACGCGAGCGAGTACGTCCGGGTCGGCTGGGTGCCGAACGGGCCCTGGCCCTGGCCGGCTCGGTGTGCGAGAGGTACGGCTTCGAGCCCGGCCCGTCCGAGTCTGGGGCGGTGCGGCTGCGCAACTGCCCGTTCCACCCGTTGGCGGCCCGAGCACCCGAACTGGTCTGCGGCGTCAACCAGCAGTTCCTGTCCGGGCTGCTGAACGGGCTGGGCGCCCGCGGGGTGGACGCGGTGCTCGAGCCGAGCCCGGGCGAGTGCTGCGTCGAGCTGCGCCGCTCGGCGGCTCCTTAGCAGTTGACGAGTTCGGGCTTCTGGCTCGGCACCCGGGCCTCGGGGGAGACGAACCGCTCGTTGGCCGCAGGCGGCGCACCCGGTGCGAAGACAGCCGCCCGGTGGCAGTTCTGGAAGGCGATGGTCACGCCGAAGTGCCGTTCGAGGGCGCTGCGGATCGAGATGCTGGGCCATCGCCCGGAGCAGCTCGGCCTGGGCCCGGCCGTCGGGCGGGGCCACAACGTTGTCGGCGACGATCGATTGTGCAACTCTGGGCCGCGTCAGGCGGCCGAGGGTTGCACGATCGGGGTCGGGCTCGGACAGTCGGCGGCCGGCCGCGCGCCTCGAGGAAAGCGGTCGTCGAGGCGCGGCCCGGCCTAGAGATCAGGTCAGTCGGCGGCGCTGCCGAGCGTGACCTGCACCGTCGTCGACTGCGACCCGCGCGTATACGTGAGCGACACCTTCTCGCCCGGGGCGTGCGAGCGGATAGCCGCGATCAGCGAGTCGGCGTCGTCGATGCGCTGGGTGTTGACCCGGGTGACGACGTCGCCCTGCTCCAGGCCGGCCTTGGCCGCCGGGCTGTTCGCGTCGACACTCTCGATCGGTGCGCCCGGCTTCGACTGGCTGCCGTTCTGCTGCGACGACACCGAGACGCCGATCACCGCGTGGGTGGCCTTGCCCGTCTTGATCAGCTGGGCGGCGATGCGGCTGACCTCGTCGGACGGGATGGCGAACCCGATGCCGATGCTGCCCGACTGATCCTGCTGGCCGGGGATCTGCAAGCCGCCGGTGTTCGGGGTGGCGATGGCAGCGTTGATGCCGACCACGTTGCCGTTCAGGTCGGCGAGCGCGCCGCCGGAGTTGCCGGGGTTGATGGCGGCGTCGGTCTGGATGGCGTCGAACACGGCCTGGTCGTTGTCGCCGGAGCGCACCGGGCGGGCGGTGTTGCTGACGATGCCGGAGGTCACGGTGTTGGACAGCCCGAGCGGCGCCCCGACGGCGACGACGGTCTGCCCGACGACGAGGCTGCTCGACTTGGCGAAGGTGGCCGCGGTCAGGTTCTTCAGCCCGTTGACCTTGATGACGGCCAGGTCGTCGGAGGTGTCGCGCCCGACGATGGTCGCCTTGGCCTGTTGGCCGTCGTTGGTGACCACGGTCATCGTGCCGCCGTTGGCCGCGACCGACACCACGTGGTCGTTGGTGACGATGTAGCCGGACTTGTCGATGATCACGCCCGAGCCGTTGCCCTGTTCCTGCTGGCTCTGCACGTCGATCGTGACGACGCTCGGCTGGATGCGGGCCGCCGCTCCGCTCACCGTGCCGTCGACCTTGGCCGCCGGCGGGGCGGTCTGGGTGGTCTGCGGCAGGCTGTTGACCACGGTCGTCTTGCCGTTGTCGTCGAGAGCAGCCACCGTGCCCGCACCGACGCCGCCGCCGACCAACGCGGCCGTGACGGCGGCAATGATGATGGCCCGCGACCGGGGCGACGAGGGCTGGCCGCCCCCGCCCGGGTTCGACGGGTCGATCGGGGGCGGGGGCGGGGGCGGCCCGAATCCGGGGTACACGGTGGCCGGGGCTGGCGAGTACGTCCAGGTTGCACCGCTCGGCGGCTCGCTGCCCGGGTAGCTCTCGGTCATGAATTCCACCATCCGTGATGAGTCTGTGTTGCTCCTGAGCATTCTCTATGCCGCAGTTACGACAGGTACCGTCGCGCGTGCTGGTCGAGGACTACCTGGCCCGGTAGATCTGGTGCTGGGCCACCCACCGTGCTGGACGCGCAGGCGTCGGCTGAGCGAATGGCGGGCGGACGTGGTGGGAGCGCTGACCGGCCGGATCGGCTTGCGCTTGGACGAAGCCGATCGAGCTCCGCTCTGGGCGGCGGTGTCGGCCGGCCCGCTGAGTGGCTGGCCTCCGGGCGCGATAGCGCGTTCAGGTTTCGGACTGCTCGTCCTCGAGCTGCCAGCCGCCGCCGTGGGCCCGCTGCACCAGGTCGTTCAGCACCGGGGCGAGCACCTGCGGGAAGCCGCCGAGCTGCACGGCGATGCTGAACCGGTCGGTGGTGACGCCGTCTTGGGGGTTCTGCGGATCGAGCACCATTCGCTCGCTGAGGGTCAGGACCTGAAAGGCCAGGCCGCGGGCGTTGAGGAAGGCGCTGACGGCTTGCACCTCCTTCTCGTCCACCGTCGACAGGAAGACCTGCCCGCTGAGCCACCCGGTCATGTCCATAGCGACCATCTTGCTGGACGTCCTAGTCGTACGGGTTGGCCGGCTGACGGATGGTGGTGACGGTGTCGGCGCGCAGTACGGGCACGGTGGCGTCGGACGCGCTCATGCCGCCGAACGTCCCGGTGACAGTGACCCAGGTGTCAAGAGTGGGCGGGGCGGCAGTGGTCTGCACCTGCGCAACCACCGGCTGGGCGTCGGCCGCGCAGCAGGTGATGACCAGCCGAGCGATCTGGAAGCCGCCTGGCTCGGGGCGCAGCACGAATCCGGTCAGGGAGATCTTGCGCCCGGTGAGCGTGTGGCCGGCGTCGAAGGCGGCCCGGCTGTAGAAGTCGAGCAGGCTGACCCGGACCGGGTCCGTGCCGGTCAATGCCGGGAACTGCCGGGAGGGGGGCTTGATCGAACTGACCGGCAGCCGCTCGGCTGAGTACGCGCCCAGCGCCGGCGGAGCGACCACGAGGATCACGACGACCGGGGCCAGCACCAGCCAGGCCGCCCGCGACGTGCCGTGGTGGTGCCCGTGCGCGTCGGCCACCTCGTCGTCAGAACGCGGCCGGGTGCGCGACTGCGCGATCAGCGACCAGACGGCCAGGACCACCAGGCCGGCACCGGCCAACAGTACCCACGGTCGGGCCACCGGTCGGACGTAGCGCAGCAGCGCGTCGGTGGTGGCCAGCCGCAGCAGGGCACCGCCGAACAAGAGCAGCACGAACGCCTGGGTCCGCGAGTTCACAGCAGCACCGCCCCGACCACCGAAGCGACGACCGCCGCCGTGACGAACGTGAGCGGGGCGAACCGGGTCGCGAACCGCCGCCCGAACGTGCCGGCCTGCATCGCGATGAGCTTGACGTCGACCGCCGGGCCGACCGCCAGGAAGGCCAGCCGCGCGGTCAGCGAGAACTGGGTGAGCGACGCGGCGATGAACGCGTCGGCCTCCGAGCACACGGCGAGCAGCACCGCCAGCAGGCTGAGCGTGATGACGCCGGCCACCGTATTGCCGCCGAGGTGATCGAGCCAGGTCCGCGGGATCACGACGTTGAGCGTGGCGGCCGTGGCCGCGCCGATCACCAGCAGCCCGGCCGCCTGAGCGAGATCGTGGGCGGCGGTGAGTCGAGCTCGCTCCCACCGACCGGCGCCGTCCGGTGCGACGAATCGCCTCGGCAGCGGAGCATCGCGCCCTATGCGCTGCCACAGCCAGCCGACCACCGTCGCCGTGACCAACGACGCCACGAAGCGGGCCAGCACCATGACCGGATGACCCGGGAAGGCCACCGACGTCGCCACGAGCACGACCGGGTTGATCGCCGGGGCGGACAGCAGGAACGCGACGGCCGGTCCGCGGGCCACCCCGCGTCGCATCAGCGCCGCCGCGACGGGCACTGACCCGCACTCGCATCCGGGTAACACCCCGCCGGCCACCCCGGCGACCGGCACGGCCAGCGCCGGTCGAGTCGGCAGCGCCCGGCGGAAGAACTCCGGCGGCACGAAGACCGCCAGGGACGTCGACAGCACGACGCCCAGCGCCAGGAATGGCGCGGCCTGGATGCAGATGGCGGCGAACACCGTCGTCCAGGCCGCGACCGACGGCGTGGACAGTGCGTCGCCCAACACGAACCGGGCGACCACCGCCACGAGCAGGATCGCGCAGAACACGTCGGTGGAGCTGACCCCCCGCCGAACCGCCTCGGTTACCTCAGCCACGCGGGACATCCTGGCAGCGGGCGCGTCGCACCTCACGCTCACCTCCGGATCTGTGGATGACGCCCGGCCCTGTGGACAAGACCGCTCAGGGCGCCAGTCCGGCCAGTACGATGTCGAGCGCCTTGCGCTGGGTGGCGTGCTTGGCCGGACGCTGCGCCGTGGCCAGGGCGAGGCCGCGTACCAGCAGGTACACCTCGTCCACCGACACGTCCGAGCGAATGGCCCCGTCCTGCTGGGCCCGCCGCAGCAGCGTCCCGACCGCGCGCCGCAGCCGCTGCGACGCCTGCACCGGGGCCTCGGGCACGCGGCCGGACGAGTCGGTGAGCAGCCCGACGAGCAGGATCTTGGTCGCCGCGGTGCCCACCATCGTCTCGATCAGTTCGCGCAGCGCCGCGGCCGGATCGCCGGCTGACAGGGCGCGCGCCTGAGCGGCCAGCTCGTCGAAGTGCCGCACCACGGTGGCCTCGACCAGGTCCTGCTTGGTCGGGAAGTGCCGGAACACGGTCCCGATGCCCACCCCGGCCCGCCGGGCGATCTCGTCGGTCGACCCGGTCTCGCCGGCCTCGCTGAACACCGCTTCGGCGGCTTCCAGGATGCGGTCGCGATTCGCCTGCGCGTCGGCGCGCATGTGCCTCCTCCTTGCTACCGGAGTGGCCACTCCGTATATTCGGACCGACCACTCCGGTTAAGTGTAGGAGCGACGATGACGCAGGCCGTCACCCCGCAGGAAGTGTTCCACCGTCTCGTCGACGGCGTGTGCCGACTGGTCGGCGGCGACGCGAGCCAGGCGGAGAACCTGGCCGAGCTCTACGCCGAGCGCACCCACGTCGAGCACCCGATGGCGCTGCCCTCGGTCGATCCGTTGCTGACCCGGGACGACCTGCGGCGCCACTTCACCGGTGGTCCGATCGAGCCGATCCCCGACTACCGGGCGACCGACATCGTCGTCCACGAGACGGCCGACCCCGAGGTGATCGTCGCCGAGTTCGCCTACCGGGGCAGCGTCGCCGGCCGCGAGTTCCGGGTGCCGTGCGTGTTCGTCTTGCGGGTGCGGGACGGGCAGATCGTCGAGTCCCGTGACTACATCAGCGCGCTCGACCGGGTCCGGGCGGTGGGTGGCCTGGACGGGCTGGTCGACCAGCTGCGAACGGCCCCCGCGAAATGATCAACAGGGAGAGACGGCTGCGATAGCGGCCATTTCTCCCTGTTGATCAAAGGAGAACGACGCGGGCTATTGCACGCGCACCACCTGCGGATCGTGGTCGCTGGTCTGATTGGTGAACTCGGAATTGATGTGCACGACCTGGTACTGCACGTTCTGCACCGCGTTGGTGACCAGGATGTGGTCGAGCACCTGCGACACCCCGTTGAACACGTAGGTGTACTGCTGGTTCACCGGCAGCGTCGAGATCAGGTCGGTGAGGACCGACGGGCCGCTGCCGTCGGCGGTGCCGGTGCGCAGGGCGGCCAGCGCCGGGCTGAACTGGTAGTCGTTCAGGTCACCGAGCACGACCACCTTGGCCTTCTTGTCGACGTCGAGCAGCTTCTGCACGAAGTCGTGCACCACCTGGGCCTGGCCGGCCCGCTGCACGGCCGACGACTGCGCCGGGAACTGGAACCGGCCGTCGGCGCTCTGGTCGCCGCCCTTCGAGTCGAAGTGGTTGGCGATCACGAACACCGGCGAGCCCCGGAACACGAACTCGCCGGCCAATGGCTTGCGGCTGTCCGTCCACACCGCGTTGGTCGGGTCGATGCGCCCGGGCGAGAGCGTGAGGTCGGGCGCGCCGTGCGACTTGACGACCTGGGTGCCCGTGGTCGAGCGGTTCACCGTCGAACCGCCCCGGTCGACGAACGTGACCCGGTCCGGGTTATAGAGGAACACGACCCGGATGTTGCCGCCCGGCTCACCGCCGTCCTTGTCGTTGACGGGGTCGATCTCGCGCCACGCGTAGTCCGGGCCGCCGGCCGCCACGATCGCCGCGGTCAGCTTGGTCAGCGTCTGGTCGGCCGCCACGACACCGTCGTCGGTGGCCCCGTCGTTGTCCTGGACCTCTTCGACCGCCACGATGTCGGGCGACGCGAGGTTGGTGACGACGCCCTGGCCCAGCGCCTGGAACTTCGCGGCCGGGTCGGACGGCGCCAGGTTCTCGACGTTGTAGGTCGCGACGGCCAGTTGCTTGGTCGTCTGCGGGGTGGCGCTCACCGGAGACAACCCGTTGTCCTGCCGGGCGCCCAGCGTGGTGGCCGCGATCAGGTAGCCGCCGAAGTTGGAATAGTCGACCGGGCCGACCGTCGCGCCGGTGAACACGTCGCCGACGTTGACGCCGGGCTTGCTGCCGTCGGCCGGCACGACCTCGAGCCGTCCGGACGGGATGGCGTTCTCGGCGGTGATCTCCGTACCACCCCGTATGGTGGCCGCCTGCGCGGGCTTGGTGGTGACGTACTGCTCGCCGAAGTCGTTCGACGGACCGACCACCCGGGCGTCGTCGACCTCGACCCGCATGCCCTCGCGCGACTCCCAGAAGTCCAGGGCCGAGCGGGTGGGCGTGATCGGCGTCGACTCGATGTTGCCGCCGCCCAGGTCGGGCGCGTAGGTGTCGGGCACGGTCGTCGGGGTGATCACCTCGGGCGCCGGCAACGCGTTGCCGTGCGAGAGCACGATCGTCTGCGGGCTGTTGATCTCGGTCACCGACAGGTTCGACGTGGTCGACACGCTCTCGCCGCTGCTGAGCGGGTAGAAGTCCTTGACCGTGCCGGACACGAGCACGCTGTCGCCGACCGCGACGCCGGGCGACGAGGTGAAGACGAAGATGCCCTCGCTGGTGGCCGGGTTGGCGTCCGGGGAGGGGTCCTGGATCCAGAAGCCCTTGCTGCCGGACGTGCGGATGCCGGTGACGATGCCGGGCACGTTGGTGACGGCGTCGCCATCGTGGGGCGAGACGAACGTGGTGCCCTGGAGGTCGTGGATACGCAGCGGACCGGGTTCACCCGTGCCGGTGCCGCCGCCGCTGTTCGCAGCCGCCGGGGTGGGTTCGGCCGCGGAGAAGTCGGCCGAGTTGTTGTCGGTGTCGGCGCTGTCCTTGCGCTGGACCGAGTCGGTGTTGGACGCCCCGGCGATCGGCGAGCCCTCGCTGATGGCCGCCGTGCCGAAGCCGACCAGGTCGACGCTGGCTGCCTGGCAGCTCGCCGAGTCGCTGCAGGTGAGCGCCGCCGTCGAGTTGACCAGAGCCACCGTGCCGGCCGTCGCCGACATCAGGATGGTGCCGCTCGCCTGGGCCGGTGGCAGCGGCGTCGTCCCGCCCGCGCCCTGCGACTCGGCGATCAGGTAGAAGGCGCCCGGGGCGATCGACCCGGACAGAGCGGTGACCTGCCAGGCGCCGGTCGCGCTCGAGGAGTGGTACTGCACCGACCAGCCGTCCAGGCTCGCCGGCGCGGTGCCGCGATTGGTGAGTTCGATGAAGTCGTTGGTGTACGTGGCGCCGGAGTTGCCGCCGCCCCCGTAGACCTCGTTGATGACCGTCCCGGTGGACGGTGTCGCGGTGGCCGGAACGGCGACCGTCAGGGCAGCGAGCGCGGTTGCGATCACGCCGCCGGTGAGCAGAGCACGCACGTAGTCCTCCGATTCCTGGTGGTTGGACGGCGCTCACTCTGGGCGATTCGGGTGAACACACGGTGACGCTCGCGAGTATCGCGGGCAGCGGTGATGTTGGCAGCAGCACAGATCTGCGGACTTCTGTCGCATTTCTCGGCGGGTGATGCCAGAGTTATCTAATGAATCTGCTGTTGGTCGGGCCGCCCGGGTCGGGTAAGGGGACCCAGGGCGAGCGGCTCGCGAAGCGCCTCGGCATCGAGCACATCGCCGCCGGTGATCTGCTGCGCGAAGAGGTGCGCGCCGACACCGCGCTGGGCTCGAAGGTCCGCGGCTTCCTGGAACGCGGCGAGCTGGTCCCGGACGAGCTGGTGATCGACTTGCTCATGCCCCGCGTCCTGGCGGCGGCCCGCAACGGCGGCTACCTGCTCGACGGTTTCCCCCGCTCGGTGGGCCAGGCCCGCGAGGCGCGCAGGCTGGCCGACCAGGAGGGGTTCTCGGCCGACCGGGTCATCTACCTCGACGCCCCGCGCGACGAACTGGTCAATCGCATCCTGGTCCGGGCCAAGACCGAGGGCCGCAGCGACGACACCCCCGAGGTCATCCGGTACCGGCTGCAGGTGTTCGACGAGGCCACCGCCCCGTTGATCGACTACTACCGCGGCCGCGGCCTGCTGCGCGTCGTCGACGCCAGCCGCAGCGCCGACGAGGTCACCGCGGCGATCCTGGTCGAGCTCGGCGTCGATCCCGACGCGAAGGTCGACGCCCTCGAGGCGTAAGCGCGCGGCCCGCTCCTTGATCGTTGCCTTCGGGCGCGCGGCCCGCTCCTTGATCAACAGCGAAATTTGGCTGCTCCAGCGACCAATTCTCGCTGTTGATCAAGTCGGAGGCGGCGCTCCCGCGGACGATCACACTTCCCCCCAGTGGTCGGATTCGCGGTGTTCAGACAGGCACAAGCGGGGGAAAACCGACCTCTGGCGGGCCGACGCGAGCATGCAAAGGAGTCTTTGCAAGAGTCTTGCCAAGACATCTTTGCAAAGCTATGTTGGCATGCATGCGAGCGCTATGGAAAGTGCTGGTCCGGCACCGGGACTACCGGTTCCTGCTGGCCGCCGGCCTGGTCTCGCTGACCGGCGACTGGGTGCTTTCGATCGGCCTGACCTACTACGTCTACGCGGTCACCGGGTCGACGATGGCGTCCGGGACGGTGCTGTTGGCCTCGTTCCTGCCGCAGGTGCTGCTCGGGTCGCTGGCCGGGGTGTTCGTCGATCAGTGGGACCGCCGCCGCACGATGATCGGCGCCAACCTGATGCTGGCCGCCGGGTTGCTGCCGCTACTGGCCTTCGACGAGGCCCAGCGGGTGTGGATCGCGTACCTGGTCGTGCTCTACGAGAGCTGCGTCGAGCAGTTCTTCACGCCGGCCGAGTCTTCGCTGGTACCGCACCTGGTGGCCGAACCCGACCTGATCAGCGCCAACGCGCTCAACGGCCAGAACCGCAACATCGCCCGGCTGGTCGGCGCGGCCCTCGGCGGGGTGGCGGCCGGGGTCGGCGGGGTCGCGCTCGTGACCGTCGTCGACGCCGCGACGTTCCTGCTGGCCGCCGGGCTGATCGTCCTGATCAAGGCCCGTCCCCGGCCCGTCGCGACGCGCCGCCCGTCTTTGCGCGACGAGTGGCGCAGTGGCCTTGAGCTGGCCCGCCGCGAGCCCACCCTGCGCATCCTGTTCCTGGTCGCGGCGGTCACGTCGGTGGGCGAGGGGATCATCGGCACGCTGGCCGCCCCGTTCGTTCGCGACGTGCTGCACGGCAGTGCCTCGGCGTACGGCACGATCAACGCGGCCCAGGCGGTGGGAGGTGTCGTCTCGGGCTTCGCTGCCGCGGCGGTCGCGCACCGGTTCGCCCCGCGATCGCTTCTCGCGTACGGCGCCGTGATGTTCGGTCTGGTCGACCTGGCGCTGTTCCTGTACCCGCTGGCGTACGTCGCGGTATGGCCGGCCGTCGTTTGCATGCTCGTGGTGGGGCTACCCGACGCGTTCGTCGTGGCTGGCGAGATGACGCTGTTCCAGCGGGCGTCGTCCGACTCGCACCGCGGCCGGGTGTTCGGGGCGCTGGGCGCCGTCCAGGGCGGCGCGATGCTGGCCGGGACGTTGCTGGCCGGCGCGCTCGGCGACGTGATCGGCATCGTGCCGGTGATCGCCGTGCAGGGCGTGGGCTACGTCGTCGCCGGGCTGATCGTCGCGGTGTGGATGCCGCGCGCCGCCACGCCACAACGTCCGATCGTGCAACCGCTGGCCGCGTGAGGCGTCCCGATGTTGCACGATCGCGCCATGACTGACGAGCGCCCACCCATCGAACTGACCGATCCGCGGGCCTTGCGGGCCTACGCCCACCCGGTGCGCGGCAAGCTGCTCGGCCTGCTGCGCCGGCGCGGCCCGCTGACCGCCACCGGGGCGGCCGAGCTGCTCGGCGAGAGCTCGGGCACCACTTCCTTCCACCTGCGCCAGCTGGCCAAGTACGGGCTGGTCGAGGAAGCCCCGGGCGGCACCGGCCGGCAGAAGCCCTGGCAGGCCACGTCACTGCTGACGCACATCCCGCCGATCCAGGCCACCCCCGAGGCGGCCGAGGCGGCCAAGCAGCTGCGCATCTCCATGGCCCAGCGCTACTTCGAGTGGCTCGTCAGGTGGCTGCAACAGACCGACGACGAGACCGACGAGTGGCGCAGTGCCGCCCTGTTCGGTGACCGCATCATCTGGGCCACGGCCGCCGAACTCGAGGACGTCAAGCAAGCCGTCGAAGACCTGATCGAGCCGTACGCCCGGCGGCTGACCGAGATCGCGGAGCGCCCGGAAGGGGCCCGGGAGATCAGCTACATCGCGTTCGCCTTCCCCATGGAGCCGCCGTGACTCTCCTGCGTGACGTGACATTCCGCCGCCTCTGGGCCGGCCAGACGGTCTCGCTGCTGGGCGATCAGATTTCACTGTTCGCCGTGCCGCTGACCGCGGTGCTCGTGCTGCACGCCGGCGCGACCCAGATGGGTCTGCTCACCGCCGCCGGTCTGGTACCGAGCCTGCTCTTCTCGCTGAGCGCCGGGTCGCTGATCGACCGGCACGGGCACCGTCGCCGGATCATGATGGCCACCGACATCGGGCGAGCGCTGCTCATGGCCACCATCCCGCTCTCGTACGCGCTCGGCCGGCTGAGTCTGGGCCAGCTCTACGCCGTGACGTTCGCGGTCGGCACCCTCGACGTGCTCTTCTTCGTCGCCTACAGCGCCCTGTTCGTCTCGGTGGTGCGGCCCGACGACTACGTGGCCGGCCAGTCGCTGCTCAACGGCAGCCGGGCGATGTCGTTCATCCTGGGCCAGAGCGGGGCCGGGGTGCTGGTCGCCGCGTTCAGCCCGCCCGGCGCGATCGTGATCGACGCCGCGACGTTCCTGGTGTCGGCGTACGCGCTGGCCCGCATCCGGCCGGCCGAGCCGCCGACCTCGTCCGATGCCGGCCGGGGCCACCTGATGCGCGGCGTGCGGTTCATCGTCGGATCGCCCGTCCTGCGCGCGGCACTGGGTGCCACCGCCACGGTCAACTGCTTCACCTTCTCGTTCAACGCGATCATGATCCTGTACGCGACGACGGCCCTGCACATCCGCCCGGCGGCGCTGGGTCTGGTGCTCGGGGCGGGCGCGGTCGGCGGGCTGCTGGCCTCGGCGGTCACCCGACGGGTGAGCGATCGCATCGGCATCGGCCCGACGTTCATCGTCGGCTGCGTGCTGTTCCCGGCGCCGCTCGCGCTCGTACCGCTGGCTGGTGGCTCGCACGACGTCGTGCTGGCCTGCCTGTTCGCCGCCGAGTTCGGCGCCGGCGCGGGCGTGATGCTGCTCGACATCTCGATCGGGGCGATCTTCGCCGGCGTCATCCCGGACGCGCTGCGCTCGCGGGTCAGCGGCGCGTACCGCACCGTCAACTACGGCGTCCGGCCGCTCGGCGCGCTGACCGGCGGCGTGCTGGGCAGCGCGATCGGGCTGCGTCCGACGCTGGCGCTTTCCGTGGCCGGAGCGGTCACCGGCGCGCTGTGGCTGGTGCGCTCGCCGGTCCCGCAGCTGCGTGAGCTCACGCCGGCGGCCGACCAGCAAGAAGACGCTTTACCTGTCGCGTAATCGACACCGTGACGCGTCCCGGCGACCGTTTATGCCATGACGACAACGACCATCGCGCAACCGGGAACGACCGCGCCCGCCGCCACATGGCAGCGCTGGCTGGCGCTGCCGGTCATCCTGGCCGGCGCCTTCATGATCACCCTCGACTTCTTCATCGTGAACGTCGCCGTGCCCTCGATGCAGGGCGAGCTGCACGCCAGCTCCACGTCCATCGAGTGGGTGGTGGCCGGGTACGGTCTGGCCTTCGCCGCCGGGCTGATCCTGGGCGGGCGGCTCGGCGACCACTACGGCCGGCGCAAGCTGTTCGCGATCGGCCTCGAGCTGTTCACGATTGCCTCGCTGGTCTGCGGGCTGGCTCCTACAGCCGGGCTGCTGATCGGCGCGCGCGTGCTGCAGGGAGCGTCGGCGGCGCTGATGTTCCCGCAGGTGCTGGCCATTCTCGGGCTGGCCTACGAGGGCCAGGACCGGGTGAAGGCGTTCACCGCGTACGGTCTCTCGCTCGGATTCGGAGGTATCGGCGGCCAGCTGATCGGCGGCGCGCTCATCCACGCCGACATCGCCGGCAGCGGCTGGCGGGCGTGCTTCCTGATCAACCTGCCGGTGGGCCTGCTCGCCCTGCTGGTCACCCGCCGGTACGTACCCGAATCGCGGGCCGACGCTCAGGGGCGCCTGGACCTGATCGGGGCCGGGCTGATCGGCGCCGCGCTGGTCGCGATT
This sequence comes from Jatrophihabitantaceae bacterium, assembly GCA_036558905.1. Classification (GTDB taxonomy): domain Bacteria; phylum Actinomycetota; class Actinomycetes; order Mycobacteriales; family Jatrophihabitantaceae; genus DASXRA01. Next base: position 62,826 of record DATBER010000105.1, read on the forward strand.
GTGCTTCCGCTCGTGGAGGGCCGCCAGTACGGCTGGCCGACCTGGACGTGGATCTCGCTGGGTGTCGCTGTCGTGCTGCTGGCCGAGTTCGTGACGTGGGAGCGCCGGGTGGCCGCGCTGGGCCGTACTCCACTGGTCGACATGACCCTGTTCCGCGAGCGGGCGTTCAGCGCCGGGATGCTCACCACGCTGACGTTCTTCGCCGGCATGGCGTCGTTCTTCCTGGTGCTGGCCCTGTACCTGCAGCTCGGCCGGGGCATGGGCGCCCTCGAGTCCGGTGAGATCTTCAGCCTGCTCGGCATCGGCTTCCTGGCCACGTCGATGGCGTCGCAAGGCCTGGCCGCCAAATTCGGACGGCAGACCCTGGCGGTCGGCGCATTGGTGGTGGCTCTCGGCCTGGTGCTTTTCCGGATCTCGGCCGACGCGTCCACCCTGGCGTTGATCCCGGCGTTCGTGGTGGACGGCGCGGGCATCGGCCTGGTCATGGCGCCGCTGACGGCCACGGTGCTGAGCGGGCTCACCCCGCAGCACGCCGGCTCGGCGGCGGGCGTCCTCTCGTCGGTGCAACAGGTCGGCAACGCGTTGGGCGTCGCGATCATCGGCATCGTGTTCTACAACGCGGCCGGTTCGGGTTCGGGCGGTGCGGCGATCGTGCACGCCTTCGAGGTCAGCATCCCGTACCTGGTCGGGCTGGCGGTAGCGGTCGCCGCCCTGGTGCAGCTGTTGCCGCGACGGCGCTAGCGTCTCCCGGGTGGTAGTGCGGCTGACGGTCTGGGTCGAAGGACGCGTGCAGGGCGTCGGCTTCCGGTGGTGGACTCGCCGGGAGGCCGACGCCCTCGGCCTGTCCGGGTCGGCCACCAACCTGGCCGACGGCCGGGTCGAGGTGATCGCCGAGGGCTCCCGGGACGCCTGCGAGGCGCTGCTCGGCTGGCTCCAGAGTGACCGTACGCCAGGGTACGTCCGCGGCGTGACCTACGAGTGGGCCGACGCGGACGGCCTACCGCCCGGGTTCAGGGCTCGATGAGCAGTTCGCCGTCGACGATCGTGACGGCGCGACCCGTCAGGTGGACGCGATCACCCCGCAGCGCCACGCGCAGCAGCCCGGTGCGCGACGACGCCTGTAGGCCGGTCAGGTCGAGACGGCCCAGCCGATCCGCCCAGTACGGGGTGAGCGCCGTGTGGGCGCTGCCGGTCACCGGGTCCTCAGGGATGCCCGACGCCGGAGTGAAGAAGCGCGAGACGAAGTCGGCCGGCCCGCCGGGATCAGCCGGCGCGGTGGCGATGACGCCGCGGATGTCGTTGTCGACGCTGATCCGGGTGACGGCCGGTATGTCGGGGTCGAGCGCCCGGACCGCCGCCTCGTCGGGCAGCACCACGAGCAGGTCGCCGAGCGGGCCGGTGCGGTAGGCCGTCTCGGGCTTGGCGCCCAGCGCCTCGACCAGCCCGTCGGGCAGGGGTGCCTCGGTGAGCGGGGCGGCCGGGAAGTCGAGGGTGATCGAGCCGTCGTCGTCAGGTGTCGCGACGAGGATGCCGCTGAGCGTGCTGTACCGGACCGGGCCGGGCGCCCGTCCGTCGGCGCGCAGCGCGTGCGTCGTGGCCAGGGTGGCGTGCCCGCACAGGTGCGTCTCTACGGTCGGCGTGAACCACCGCAGGGCCCAGTCGCCGTCGGTCTGGGGACGGGCGAACGCCGTCTCGGACAGGTTCATCTCGGCGGCCACGTGCCGCATCCACGCGTCGTCCGGCCACGCGTCGCCGTCGAGCAGGCACACCGCGGCCGGGTTGCCGGCGAACGGTCGATCGGTGAAGGCGTCGATGATCCGGATACGCATGGCCCGACGCTACGGCGCGGGCGTCGAGCGACGCCCGCGCCAATTCCGCTCTAGTGGCTCACGTCCCGGGTGATCAGGCCGTGGTTGCTGGCCAGGTAGTGGTAGTAGCCGTTGCCGACGTAGTACGACGTCGAGCTGCCGTCCGACTCGGACGTGACGCCGTTGGCCCGCGACAGGATGCCGGACGACGTGACGTTCTCCGTCGACGCGCCGAGCTGCGAATCCACAAGCGTCTGCGTCATGTTGACCGTGCCGGTCAGGCTGAAGTTCTGGTCGTCGACGTAGTTGGCGGCCGAGTAGTCGATGGTGATCGGGTAGTCGTATGCGTGCGTGGCGGCGACGCGACCGTCCACTATGGACGTTTGCGTGCCCGAGTCGTGCTGCACGATGTGCTGGACCAGGCCGTTGCCGCTCACCGTGTCGTCGCTTCTATACGCCATGGTACGGACGACCCGGGTGTAGACGCGGCCGGCCGACGTGTCGACGTAGCCGGCCGTGACGTCGGCGCGGGAGGTGGTCTCGACCACGCGGGTGTCGCCGCTCTCGGCGACGTGTTCGGTGGCGGTCGGCGCGACTGAGTCGGTGGTCAGCGCGCCGTGCGTCTGGGCGGCGTGGTGGTCGGTGTAGAGCAGCAGCGTCGCGACGACGGTCCACTCGTCGCCGGCGTTCTGGATCGTGAACGACAGATCGTGGCTGCCGCCGTCGACGAGCCGGCCGACGAACGGCGTCAGGTCGACGTGCTCGGCGTACAGGTTGAACGTATGGATGGCCGGGATCGGCCGCCACAGCGTGGGAACGATGCCGCCGGAGTAGATGTGCGGGAACGTGTGGACGGCTGCGACCGGGGTGCCGTCCAGGGCCACGTCAGCCTCGCGGTACGGCCCGTGCGTGCACAGCCCGGCGCTCGGGTACTTGGCCGAGACGTCGGCCGGCACGTCGCTGAACCACTGCTCGTCGCAGCCGTGACCCTCGAGTGTGACCTCCAGGTCGGCGCGGACGATGTTGCGGGGCAGGTCGCTCAGGGCGAGGTGGGCGGGCGCGTCCTGGCCCGGGAAGCCGACGACGGCATCGGGCACGGATGGAGCGCGGCCGGAGTAGTAGGTCAGGGTGACCGTCTGGTCGTAGTTGCCGGTGTAGACGTCGCTAGTGAAGTTGACGATGCCGCCGGTGAACGACTGCGGATTACGCAGCAAGGCTGTGTATTCGGTGACGTCCTTGCTGACCGTGTACGTGATGGGCGTCGGGCCGGACGGTTCCTCGGTGGTGCCCCACCAGACCTCGGTACTGCCGATGCGCAGGTCGCCGAAGCGGTCGAACTGCCGGCCGCTGACGCTGACCGTGTAGTCCATGACGACCTTGGCCCACGGACCGGGGCAGGCGCTCGGTGGCGTCAGCGTGCCGGAGAAGTCCTGCGGCGCGCCGTCCGGGCCGTTGGACAGGAAGTGGTTCGCGAGGGTGACCGTGCAGTGCGGGCCGGCCGGTCGGGCGACGGGTGGCTCGGCGGTGACCGGGTTGTCGGTCTGCGTCTCGATGAACGACGGGGCCGGGTCGGCGTCGGCCGGCGTAGCGGCGAACGCCGCGAACAGGACGAGCGACAGGATTGCTAGCAAGGCGCGCTTCATCGGTGCTCCTGGGGGTGAGAGCCGATAGTGCCAACCGGGACTTTACGGCACAGTAGGACGTATGAGCACTGCTCCGCTGATCGCGCGATACGCCGAACGGTTCCATCGGGCCGTGGGCGATGGGCACCACGTCGCATCGCCGCTCGGCGCCTGGCTGGTGCTGGCGCTCGCCGCGCCGGCCGCCGCCGGGGCGATCCGCGAAGAGCTGACCGTAGTCCTGGGTACGTCGCCCGAGGACGCCCGCGATCGTGCCTCCGCCCTGCTGGCCGACCCGCATCCGGCCGTCGCCTCGGCGGCCGCCGTCTGGCGCGTGCCGCAGGTGGTGGCGCCGCTGCAGTCCTGGCTGGCCGGCCTGCCGAGCGACGTCGAGGTCGGCGGTCTCCCGACGCCGGTCGCCGCCGATCGCTGGGCGGCCGAGCACACGCTGGGGCTGATTGACAAGTTCCCGGTATCGATCACTGCGGACACCATCCTGGTCATCGCCTCGGCGCTGGCGACCCGCGTCGACTGGGAGTCGCCGTTCGAGGTGGTGTCCTCAGCCGAGCTGCGCAGCCCGTGGTCGGACCGGGTGGCCCACGTGCTGCGCTCGGTGCCCAGCCACACGGCCTATATCGCAGCCTCGCCGGTGGGGGACGTGGCCGTGCACACCGCCCGGTCGGCCGACGGGCTGGCGGTGACGTCAGTGATCGCTGACGCCTCCGTCGAGTCGGCCGACGTCCTGGCCGCCGCCCACGGCCCGCTCGAGAAACGGTCGCTGTTCGACCTGCCGCTGGGCGACGGTCCACTGTGGACGATCACCGAGGCGACGGGCCGGCCCGGCGAGAAGCAGGTCGCGGTCCTGCCGACCTGGTCGGCGCAGAGCGAGCACAAGCTGATGAGCCCCGAGCTCGGCTTCCCGGCGGCCGCCGAAGGCCTGATCGAGCTGCTGCCGCCCGGGGCGTACTCGGTGGACGCCAAGCAGGCGGCCCTGGCCCGCTACACGCGCACGGGCTTCGAGGCGGCGGCCGTCACGACGATGGCGATGCGCGCCTCGCTCGTCACGGAGGGGCGACAACGTAGCGCCACGCTGCGGTTCGGGCACCCGTACGCGGTGGTGGCCCGGGCGTCCGGTGGAGCGTGGGACGGCGTGCCCGTCTTCTCCGCCTGGGTGGTCGACCCGGAAGAGCCGGCCTGACCCCGGTTTTGGTCAGCAGGTCTCAAATACCCGGCCCGGTGACCAAAAGCGGCTACGGCCGGGGGCGGACGTACAGCCGCTCGCCGTCGTCGTTGGTGGCGTCCTGGCGGGCGAAGCCGAACTTGGTGAGAGTCGCCCGGCTGGCCACGTTGTCGTCGGCGGTGTGCGCGATGACCTCTGCGCCGGTGGCCTCGGCGGCGGCCAGCGCGGTAGCGAGCGCGTCGCTGATGAGCCCCTGACGCCGGGCCGATTCGACCAGCCCGTAGCCCACCTCGACCTGCCCGTTCTCGTCGGGCGGGCCGAAGAAGCCGATGCTGCCCACCGCCTGACCGTCCGAGCGGCGCACCACGTGGCGCACCGACCACTCGCGTGGGCCACGCCCGACCATGCGCGCCGCGTCGACGTCGTCCTGGCGCGGATACCCCGCAGCGAACCACTCGAGCCGGCCGCCGTCGATCATGAGCGCGGCCTCGTCCTCGGTGACCAGCGGCAGCCGGACCAGGGCGCCCTCGAGCGGATCGGTGTTCATGGCGGTCACGCTATCCGGCCCGCTTGCGCTGTGATCAACAGCCCGTCAGCTCGCGAAATCGCAAGCTCAGTGGCTGTTGATCACGCGCCGGAGAGGAGGGCGCGATCGACGGGTTCGGCAACCAAGGACGACACGGAGGGCGTGGCCAGGTAGCGAGGCGGGCGTGGCTCCCAGGGGTAGCCACGCCCGCCTACCGGAGAGGGTGACTAGAACGCGCCGGTGCCGTTAGGAGTACCGAGACCGGTCGGGCCGTCGAAGCCCGGGCCGGCGGTGCAGAGGTAGCTACCTCCACAGCTGCCGTTCGAGCCGGACGTGACGTCGAACAGCGCCGAGGTGTGGCTGTACGGGGTCGAGTTGCTCAGTCCGGCACCAGCCAGGGCGTACACGCTCGCGATGATCGGCGACGAGGCGCTGGTGCCACCGACCTGCACGTACCCGTCCGCGCCCTGGATGAGCCCGAGTGAGATCAGAAAGTCGCACAACGAGCTGTGCCCGCACTGGTTGTACGTGTCGTAGACGGCCACGCCGGTGTTCGGGTCGGCCACCGCCGAGACATCGGCAACCGTGCGCTTACCACAGCCGGTGTCGTGCTGGAACGACGGCTTGGCCTCGAAGCCCGAGCAGCCCGACCCGGCGCCGCTCCACGCGGTCTCGGTCCAGCCGCGCGCATTCGACGCCTTGGTCAGCGACGTGCCACCCACCGCGGTCACGTAGCGCGACGATGCCGGGTAGCTGACGCCGTAGCCGGAGTCGCCGGAGCTCGCCGTGATCGCGACGCCCGGGTGGTTGTAGTACTGGTCGGCCGAGGTCACCGAGCTGTCCTCGGAACCGCCGTAGCTGTTCGAGATGGCCACCACGCCCGACGTGGCCGCGGCCCGGTTGACCGCCGTCCCGAGGTCGGCGATGGACGCCGAGTTGGCCTCGACCAGCAGGATGTGGCAGTCCGGACAGGCGGCCGACACCATGTCCAGGTCGAGGCTGATCTCTTCGGCCCAGCCGTAGTCGCCGGCCGGCAACGGGGACGTGCCGCCGTTCTGGTTGATCTTCTTGAAGCAGCCGTTCGCCGTGGTGCAGGCCGACAGTCCGAAGTGGCTGCGGTACACGCCCAGATCGGCCTCGGCGTTCGGGTCGTCCATCGCATCGACGATCGCCACCGTGCGCCCGTTGGCGTGCCGCCCGGACAGCTTGTACGCCGACTGGATGTCGGCGACGCCCAGCCCGGACGGCGTGGAGACGGTCAGCGGCGCGATGCGGCCGTTCGACGCGCGGTGTGCGCGCAGCTGGCCGAAGCAGGTCAGCTGGCCCGCCTTCGCCGGCGTTGCGCAGCCGAAGTTGGCGGTGAGTCCCGAGGTGGGCGTGCGGGTAAGCGCACTCGGGACGGCGTTCGCGGGTAGGGCCGTGGCGGCCGTCGCGATCAGGGTGCCACCGGCGATGAGGACGGTGGATCGGCGCAGTGTTGCGCTGACGCCGAAGCGTCTGAGAAGGGCCATGTGCCTACTCCTCTGCGTTCCCAAACGGGTGAACAGGTGTCAGGCAGGGCGCAACACGAGTCGCGAGGCACGTCCTTGTCCCCGTTGCAAGGTTGGTTGCCTGTCACATGGGCAAAACGGTGCGTACCACGTGATCAACTTCGCTTCAACTCGATCGAGCTTTCAGCTAACGGTGGCGAAACACGAAGGTGCAGCTGAAAAGGTACGCAAGCGCGGGCTGACCGTCCTGCCGGGAAGGTGGGGTTGGTTGGGGTGGAGTTGTCGGGTCGCGCTGGGCTGATTACGCAGAGCTATCAGGCGTCCGAAGTACCAGATGATCTTGATCCCGGTGATCACAGGTGCGGCCCGGCCACCGAAATGATCACGGTGTTCGAGGTTGTCGTTTCCGGGTCCGGGCCGGCATGGGTTGATTGACAGCTGCCCGCGTCGTTCTAAGCTCGCCGCCTACGGCCGAGCATTTGCGGGGGCGCTTGCTGGCTGAGCAGCGAACCAGGCGGCCAGTGCCCAGCGCTGACCGAGGAGCGGGGAGGCGACGTGGCGGACGCCATTTCGGTCGAGCGGTTGGTACGGCTCGGACTGACGCTCTACGAGGCGCGTGCGTACGTCGCCCTGGTCCGGCGCGACGCCTCGACGCCGGCCGAGGTGGCGCGACTGGCCGGCGTGCCGCGGCCGCGGATCTACGACGTGCTGGAGAGCCTGGTCGGCAAGGGGCTGGCCGCCGACCGGCCCGGCCGCACCGCGAAGTACGTCGCGACGCCGCCCGAGCGGGTGGCCACGCAGCTCATGCTCGTGCACCACGAACGGGTCACCGCGCTCGAGGACGACGCCCGCGAACTGGTCGACGAACTCCGCTCGGCCTACCAGGCCGGCCAGCAGCACACCGACCCGCTCGACTACATCGAGGTCATTCGCTCGCCCGAGGCGGTGGCCACCAAGTTCAACGAGCTGCAGGGCACGGTCGAGCGCGAGATGCTCGTGTTCTCCAAGACGCCGGTGGCGGTCAGCGTCGACGAGAACGTCGTCGGCCTGGAACTCGCCCGGCGCAACGTGCTGCGCAGCATGTACGAGTTCTCGGTGCTCGAGGACGAGGTCCAGCTCAACGGCGTGCGGGCGTTCCTGGATGCCGGCGAGGAGGCCCGCTTCGTCGAGGCGTTGCCAATGAAGCTCGGCATCATCGACGAGCGCACCGTGCTGTTCGCCATGCCCGACCCGATCGCCGGCCGCGACGATGTCACGACCCTGGTCATCGAGCAGCCGCACCTGGCGCACACGCTGAAGATCGCGTTCGAGTCGGTCTGGGCCAGCGGGGTGACGTTCAGCCAGGCCTGCCGACGGATGGGCATCCGGGTGCCTCGGCGCCGAGCGTCCTGACAGCATCTGCCAGATTTTAAGCCGTTTCATCGCATAAATTTTGGGTGTGTCGCACCCTTGACCCGTTGCGCGGCCCCCGCGTACGGTGCCGGTACCACGCTGAGTGGTAGCCATCGGGGAGCGCCCTATGCGACGACGGATCGTTCCTGTCCTGACGGTCGTCCTCCTCCTGGGGGGTGCTCTGGATCCGCTAGCCACCCGGGCGGATCCAGCGGCACCAGCGGCGCCGGTGACGAGTGGACCCCGCACAGTCACGCTCGTCACCGGCGACCGCGTCGTCGTCGCGCCGACCTCCGCCGGCCAACCGTCGGTGACGCTGGCGCCGGGTGGCGCGGTGACGTCGCAGGGCTTCCAGGTGCTGGCCAGCGGCCCCCACCTCTACGTGATCCCGCAGGTGGCGGCCGGCTACATCGGCGCCCCGCTGGACCTGAGCCTGTTCGACGTCGGCAGCGATACCGCGAACTACGCCGAGCCGGGCACGGTCAACTACGCCCTGCCGATGACCGCAACCTACGCGTCCGGCCAGCCCGCCATGCCCGTGCCCGGCGCCACCGCGAACGGCGCGACCGCGAACGGCGCACAGTTGACGTTGCGTGACCCGGCGGCGTTCGGTCGCGCACTGGCCCGGGAGTGGACGGCGGCCAAGCGGGGTGCACCGTCCGGGCGCCTGTTCGCCGGCATATCCCACCTGACCCGGGCCGGCGCCTCGGGCCACGGCAATCCTCCAGGCAAGCTGTACACCGTCACGGTCAAGGCGATCGACCGGCGGGGGCACAGGGTGACGGGTGATCTCGGCGCCGTAATGAACGCCGACAACGTGGACAACTTCCTTGCTGCGCAGGGCTTCTACAACGGCGAGCTGGCGTTCAGCGTACCGGCCGGCACGTACAGCGTCGACGCCTACATCAGCACCGCCTACGCCGACAACAGCATCGACTTCACCCTGGCGGCGGCGCCCGAGGTGCGCGTTACCCGCGACACGACGGTGGTGCTCGACGCGCGCAGGGGCAAGCGCGTCTCGGCCGACGTCGGCCACCCGGCCCAGCAGGTGACCGCTCAGCTCAACTTCCAGCGCAATCCGGCCACCGGCGTCAGCTTCACCGACTCGTTCACGTCGTTCGGGCCGACCGCGCTGTACGCCACGCCAACCGAGCAGGTGCATACAGGCCAGCTGTACTTCTACTCGGGGCTGCGGCTCGGCGGCCCGGACGGCAGCGTCCAGCAACAGCTTTACGACATGGAGTTCCCATCGGTCGGGGCCATCCCGTCGACGCTGAGCCATACCCTGCCCGACAGCGACTTCGCCACCGTCGAGACGCGGTTCCACAGTGCCGTGCCGGATCGGGCCGAGCTCGAGGCCCGCGAGGGTCAGATGCCGTGGCAGGCCGTGCAGGTGTTCGCCGCCGACCAGGTCGTCGCGCCGGACGCGCGCACCGAACACGTCTACGCCGCGCCGCCGGACATGCGGTGGCTCCAGCAGGTGGTGCTCGACAACGCCGACTCGCTGGCCATGGAGTCCGACATCGTGCGCGCCTACCAGCCCGGCCAGCACACGACGACCGACTGGGCCGCCCAGCCGATGGCGCCCGGCATCGAGCAGGAAGCCGTGGCCGGCCAGGACTGCCCGGCCTGCCGGGCCGGCAACACGCTCAATCTGACCCTGTTCGGCGCCACGGACGCGGCCGGCCACCTCATGCTGCCCGACCCCACGGTCACCGAGTCGCTGGCGCTCTACCAGAACGGCCAGCCGGTCGGCCGGCCGATCCCGAGCGGGTTCGCGTCGTTCCCGCTCAGCGCCGACCCGGCCTCGTACCAGCTCGTCTACGACACGACCCGCGACGCCGCGTGGTGGCCGTCGTCGACCCGCACCCACACGGCCTGGGCGTTCACCTCGGCGCCGCGGCCGGCCGACCCTCTGCCGCCCGGATGGTCGTGTGGCGGCAAGGGCAGCGGTGGCGGCGGCAAGGGCGCCGCGGCGGATCAGGGCTGCAGCTTCGAGCCGCTGCTGTTCACCAAGTACGCCACGGGCGCCGGCTCGGACGACGTCGTCCCGGCTGGCCAGGACGCGCAGGTCGAGGTCGACGTGGCCCACCAGCTGGGTGCCCCGGCCACGGCCATCACGTCGTTCGCGGCCCAGGTGTCCTACGACGACGGCACGACCTGGACGGACGTGCCGGCCACCCGACTGACCGACGGGCGCTACCGCCTGGACTACAGCCAGCCTGTACTTAGTGCCACCGACGGGTTCGCGTCGCTGCACGTGACCGCCGCAGACGCCAACGGATCGGCGATCGATCAGACGATCACCCGCGCCTACCCGCTGGCCGTCCCCGCGCCGGCCCCGCCGTCCGGGCAACCGGGCGCTCCGCCGCAGCAGGCGTGCAACGTCCCGACCGTCGTGCCCGACCTGCAGTGCATGGCGATCGTCAACGCCGCGGCCGGCGCCTCGGCCGATCAGCCGACCGGGTTGGCGCCGGCCGACATCCAGGCGGCGTACCGCGTTCCCAACGCCGGGCCGGGCCGCACCATCGCAATCGTCGACGCCTACGACGACCCGAATGCCGAGTCGGACCTGTCCGCCTACCGGGCGCAGTACGGGTTGCCGCCGTGCACCACGGCCAACGGCTGCTTCACGAAGGTGAACCAGCAGGGCAAGACTGCCCCGCTGCCCGCGCCGGACCCGGGTTGGGGGCTGGAGATCTCGCTCGACCTGGACGCCGTTTCGGCCACCTGCCCGGCCTGCCACATCCTGCTCGTGGAGGCCAATACGCCGAACACCGGCGACCTGCTCACCGGCGTGCTGACCGCTGACGCCAATCACGTCGACGCCATCTCGAACAGCTACGGCAGCCGGGGCGAGTTCTCCGGCGAGCAGACGCTCGAGCACTACTACCGCGACCTGCGTACCCCGGCCGTGTTCGCCACCGGCGACTACGGCTACGGCAACGGCGCCATCCTTATCGGCGGCATCAGCTATCCAGCTGCTTCCCGGTACGTGATCGCCGTCGGCGGCACGTCGCTGGTGCGCGACCAGAGCGAGCGTGGCTGGACCGAGACGGCCTGGGACGGCGCCACCAGCGGCTGCTCGGCCTACATCCACAAACCGTCGTGGCAGCATGATCAACTGTGTGACATGCGCACCGTCGCCGACATCTCGGCCGTCGCCGACCCGGGGACCGGGCTGGCCGTGCGCGACACGTTCGGCTACGACGGCTGGGTCCAGGTCGGCGGCACCAGCCTGGCCGCTCCCATCGTGTCCAGCCTCTACGCCATGGGTGGCGGATCGATCAAGGACCTGTATCGCGACCGATCGGCCGTCAACGACGTGGTCGGCGGCAGCAACGGCACCAACTGCAGCGACACCTACCTGTGCGCCGCCGTACCGGGCTACGACGGGCCGACCGGCCTCGGCACGCCGGACGCATCCGACCGCTACTGGAGAGCCCGCTGATGCCTCGCCGCGCCCGTGTATTGACGGCGCTCGGCGCGCCCGTCGCGCTGCTCGCGTCGCTCGCGCCGGCGAACGCCGCGCCTTCCGCGCCGGCCGCCGCGCCGACCCCGCAGCACGTGATCGTCCAGCTCAGCGGCGCCCCCGCGCTGAACGCCGGGCCGCAGGCCCAGCAGCGCGCAACGTCGCTGCGGGCCGATCACGCCGGCCTGGCCAAGCAGGCCGGCGTCAAGATCACGCGTGACTTCACCCAGACCCTGAACGCCATGGCGGTCACCACCGACAGCGCCGGAGTCGCCCGGCTGCGGGCGACGCCGGGAGTCGTCGCCGTCTACCCGGACGCGCAGATGCACGCGAGTGTCGACCCCGACCTGTCGCTGATCAACGCGCCGCAGGTGTGGCAGACGTACGACTCGCTCGGCAAGAACGTCCAGGGTGGCGGCGAGACGGTGGCCGTCGTCGACACGGGCATCGACTACGCGCATCCCGACCTGGGCGGCGGATTCGGCCGGGGCTACAAGGTGGTCGGCGGCTACGACTTCGTCAACGACGACGCCGACCCCATGGACGACAACGGCCACGGCACCCACGTGGCGGGCATCGTCGCGGGCGACGGCACCAAGATCGGCGTCGCCCCGAAGGCCGAGCTCACCGCGTACAAGGTGCTCGACTCGTCCGGCAACGGGTACGAGTCAACCGTGATCGCGGGCCTGGAGGCGGCCGTGGCGGCCGACAACCCGCATCGGGCCGACGTGGTGAACTTGAGCCTGACCGGGCCGTCCACCCCGGACGATCCCCTCGAGCAGGCCTGCGAGGACGCCATCCACGCCGGCGTGGTCGTCGTGGCGGCGGCCGGCAACAGCGGACCCGGCGAGAGCACCGTCGGCTCACCGGCCGAGGCCCCCGACGTGCTCGCGGTCGGCGCCAGCATCAGCGGCGTCGACGTCCCGACGATCAGCGTCACCTCACCGGTACGCCACGCGCTCGCGGTCCAGCGGCTGGGCCTGTCGGCCAACCCGCCGGCCAAACCGCAGGACCTCGACCTGGTCGACGTCGGCGGTGGTCAGCCTTCGGACTGGGACGGGGTCGACGTCCAGGGCAAGGCGGTCCTCGTCGCGTACAACAGCTTCTCGCTCTCGCAGATCCTGATGACGGCCGAGCAGAAGGGCGCCGCGGCCGTACTGCTGAACACGCCGAATTACTACGGCAACGTCGGCACCCAGCCCGGTCCCGATTTCGCCGCCGGCACGCCCGACGACCCCGACAAGCTCGACATCGTCGCCACGGTGATCAACGGCACCGACGCGACGGACCTGCGCCAGTGGCTGGCCCAGGGCGCGGTGCACGTCCAGATCGGCGGCACCGACGCCACCGACCAGATCGCCGACTTCAGCGCGCGCGGCCCGGCTCCGTACAGCTACGCGCTCAAGCCCGACCTGGTGGCCCCGGGCGTCGAGATCGGCTCGACCTGGCCCGGCGGTGGCTACGCCGACGACAGCGGCACGAGCATGGCCGCCCCGCACGTAGCCGGCGCCGCGGCGTTGCTGCGCGAGGCCCATCCGGACTGGACCGCCACCCAGGTGGCCGCCGCGCTGACCGGTGGGGCCAAGACGCTGTCCGGCTACGACGCCATCACCCAGGGCGCCGGCCGGCTGGATGTGGCCGCGGCCGACAACGCCACGGTGCTGGCCAGCCAGCGTGTCGCCGACCTCGGCCTGGCCGATCTCGACCACTCGACGCTGACCGCGACCGGCACCGTCACGTTCACCAACGTCAGCCGCAAGCTGCAGATCCTGCGGCTGAGCGCGTCCGGACCCGCGCGGGTGTCGCCGCCCGTGGCGGTGCTGGCTCCGGGGCAGCACGTCAACGCGCGCCTCACCGTCACCACGTCGCGGCCGGCCGACGGCACCGACATCTCCGGCTGGATCCACGCCAGTGCGGTCGGCGGCACCACCGCCACCGTGCCGTACCTGCTCGCCGCGCGTCCGCTCGACATCCACGCCGACCCCGATCCGACGACGTCGGGCGCCACCGTCTACGTGCATGCCGAGCCGGAGCTGGCCGGGCCGCCGGCCGTGACGGTCACCGGGCCCGCCGGTCGCACGACCGCGACCACCACCGTCGACCACCCGGGCTGGTGGCGGGTCACCGTCCCGGCCGGTCCGGCCGGCACGTACCGGGTCAGCGCGACCGCCCCGGCCACCGGCGGCGCCACCCTCGTCGGGCAGGGC
>DATBER010000106.1:0-51004 GCA_036558905.1 Jatrophihabitantaceae bacterium
CACGACCTGGGGCTGGCCTGGAACATCGCCGACCGGGTTGCGGTGATGTACCTCGGACGCATCGTCGAGCAGGGCCCGGTCGAGGACGTCCTGCTGAGACCGAAGCATCCGTACACGCGGGCGCTCATCTCCGTACTGCCCGGTACGGATGTTGACCCGGTGCTGCTGCGGGGCGAGCCGCCTGACCCGACGGCGATCCCCGGCGGATGCCGGTTCCATCCGCGCTGCCAGCGGTTCGCCGCCCTGACCGCGTCCGACGAACGCCGGGCGCTTTGTACGGCACGCGAGCTGCCCGTGCTGGCATCCGCCGAGCCGGGCGTCGCCTGCCATCTGGTCGACCAGCCGATCGAGGAGAGTCATGCGAGTTCTGATATCCGCTGACATGGAGGGCGCCACCGGCGTGACCTTCCCGGACGACGTCGAGCCCGACTCGCCGCGCTGGGAGTACTACCGGGTGCTGTTCGCCGACGACGTCAACGCCGCCATCGCCGGCTTCTTCGACGCCGGGGCCGACGAGGTCCTGGTCAACGAGGCGCACTCCAGCCAGCGCAATCTGCTGCTCGACCGTCTGGACGACCGGGCCACGCTGCTGGTCGGACGGCACAAGCCGCTGTCGATGATGCAGGGCATCGACCTCGGGCACGATGCCGTGGCCTTCATCGGCTATCACGCCGGGGCCGGGACCCAGGGCGTGCTGGCCCACACCTACCTCGGCAACACGATCACCGGCGTCTGGCTGAACGACGTGCCGTGTAGCGAGGGCTATATGAACGCCACGCTGGCCGCCGAATTCGGGACCGCCGTGGTGCTCGTGACCGGCGACGACCGCGCCGTCGAGGACGCCAAGAGCTACGCCCCGAGCGCCCAGCGGGTGGCCGTCAAGACGTGCGTCGACCGCTACAGCGCGATCTGCCTGCCGCCGTCCAAGACGTCGGCGCTCATCCGCTCCGCCGCGGCCGCCGCCCTGGATCCGCTACCTGCCGTCGACCGGCGATCCGGCCCGTACCGGTACGTCGTCGAGTTCGACGCGACGCATCCGGTGAACATGGTGACCGGCATCCCGGGCGTACGGCAGATCGCCGAGCGGCAGGTGGCGTTCGAGCTGCCGACCATGCTCGAGGCGATCCGCTGCTTCCGGGCGGTCACCCAGATCGCCGACGGCAGCGTCGAGAAGACATACGGCTGACCCTTCTTTCGACGTCACGAGAATCCTGCGCTCACCGGCGCGGCCGACAGAGCCGTGGGCCGCCCGAAGAGGACGGCCCACGACGGACGGGATCAGCGGGTCGGCGGGGCGATCTGGCCGAACCACCGCAGCGCGGCGGCGAAGCCGGCCTTGCCCGAGTCGACGTGCTGCAGGTGACCCAAGTCGATCAGCGATACGTCGGCGGTGCCGTGGTCGGTCAGCTGTTGCTGGCACAGATATGCGTTCTGCACGGCGACGTCCTGGTCGCTGTGCGCGGCGTACAGATGCACCGGCACGCCGGGCGTCCAGTCGCAGCTGACGTCGTTGGCGGGCAGCGCGGCGGCGAGCGCGCCGGTCGGGTGCTGCAGCTGGGCCAGCATCGTCGGAGTCAGCAGCTGCTGGATCGAGTCCGGCAGCGCCGCGAAGATGACGTCGTCGGTGTGCTTGCCGTCGTAGAGCGGCGCCACGGTCCGGTCGTACGGCGCCCGAAACGCGTCACTCGCCTTGTCGTACAGGTGGTAGAGGCGGTTCCACGAGGTGAGCAGATAGCCGATGTAGTAGGCCGAATCTTTCGGATCGAGCTGCCCGGAGAACATCGCCGGCAGCTCGGCATCAGCGATGCGGTACGGGCCGCTGATCGGCGCCGCCGCGGCCAGCCGGAACGACGGGTCGATGCCGACCTGCAACGCGTGGCTGAACGCCATTGCGGCCTGCCCGCCCTGCGAGAACCCGGTGACCAGCACGCGCGGGTCGAACGTCCGCCCGACCGATCGCGCGAACGTCCGGGCGGCGCGCAACATATCCAGCGTGGCTGTGGTTTCGGTCGACACCTGGACGTACGGGTGGTAGCCGGGGCCGACGCCCAGGCCGAGGTAGTCGGGCACCGCCGCTGCGTAGCCGGCCGACGCCAGGGTAAGTCCCTCGGGCGAGCGCCCCCCGTCATCGACGGACGGCGCCTCGGACGCACCGGCCATTGTGCCGTGGTCGTAGCTGATCACGCGCAGCCGCCGGTCACGGTCACGGGGCAAGCCGACGAAGCCGCTGGCCGTAGTCGGATCGCCGTTCTCGTCGACCGTCCGGTAGACGATTCGATACGCGTCGACGCCGTATCGCACTCCGGACGCGTCGAAGCCGTCGTCGCGCAAGGTGGCGGCGACGTCGACGGCCGACAGCTGCGGCAGCGGCGTGACGCTGACGACGGATCCGCGCGCGGTGTGCGGGGGCGCAGCGGCGGCCGACGCGGCAGTGGCGGCGACCGCGGCGGTGCAGGTGAGGGCGGCCGCGACAGCGGCCAAGATCGGTCTCGAAGTCATGCCTCGACGCTAAAAGCGCGATCGGCCGACCTCGATGGAGCAAGGCCCCCATCAACAGTGGAGATATGTCCCCGATGACCAGGCGACCTGGCCCCCGTGCGCCGATCACGTTTTTCCGTTCTGGTCGGTTGGTGACCGAGCCGGCACGACGTGCCGCCGCACCGAACCCGGTAACCCAGGTCACGCACGCGGCGCGGGATAGATCACACCGGCCTCGCGCCCCGCGTTGCCGACCGGTAAGCCCCGGATTCACGAGCCTGCGCTGCGCCGAAATTCGACGCCCGGCCGGCCCCTATTCCCACTGGACGCTGTGAATCGGCCTCCTCGGCGTTCCGGCCGGCATAAGAGTGGTTCGCCGTGTCTACGTCCAACCCGAGCGAAAAGCGCTCCCGACGCCGGGTCGTGGGAACCGCCGCAGTTCTCACGGCCCTGACCGCAACGATCACGACTCTGACCATCCGCTCGACCGCCCAGCCGTCCTCCGCATCGGCCCCGCACGACCTCCCCAACCGCGCCACGAGTGGGCGCCCGGCACCGCACCCGACCGTCCGCCCCAACCCGATCGACCCGGCCACCCGCAACCCGGCCGGCGACGCCCAGTTCCGCCGTACCGCGGAGACGCTGCAGATCACCGGCACTACCTGGGATCCCGACGATCGCCGCGGGGCGCTGGTGCGCGTTTACGACAACAGCCACCTGGTGGCCGCCACCCGGGCCAGTGCCCGTACCCACCAGTACGGCATGACCGCCCAGCTGGGCGAGGGCGCCCACGCGATCAAGGTCGTGACGCTGAACGCCGGGCCCGGCACCGCCGGCAGCCGCGTCGACGGCCACACCACGATCCGCATCGCGCCGCCGTGGATCAGCGCCTATCAGGGCAACCAAGCCATCGCCGCCCGGATGCTGGCCCGCTACGGGTGGGGCGCCGACGAGATGCCGCCGCTCGTGCGCCTGTGGACGCGCGAGTCGAACTGGACCACCTCGGCCTACAACCCGTCCGGCGCGTACGGCATCCCGCAGGCGCTGCCCGGCGACAAGATGGCTGACGCCGGCGATGACTGGCAGACGAGCGCCACGACCCAGATCACGTGGGGTTTGCGGTACATCTCCGAGGTGTACGGCTCGCCGAGTGCGGCCTGGGCGCACGAAATGGACCAGGGCTGGTACTAAATTCTGGGCATGGCCCGCAGCCTGAAAGGCGAGCCCGATCAGCGGCTGCTCGAGTACGAGACGGCGCTGGCGGCTGCTCGCGACCCGGTGGCCGTGCTGCAACTGCTCGCCGAGGGACGTGAACGCCGCGGCCGGCCCGGCGACGAGCCGCTCGAGGTGGCGTTCGCCGCGACCCCCGTCAACGACGACGAGGGCCTGCCGGCCGCCGTGTGGGTCGCGCTGCGCCACGGCGACGTCGAGGCCAGCCTGGCCGCGCTACTCGGCGCCTCGCGCACCGAGTTCGTGGTGGGCGAGCACGAGGAGCTCGACGCCAGCTACCGGCTGCGCACGATCGAGGAACGCCGGGTGCTGCCCGACGTCGGCGTACTGCAGATGCAGCTGGCCCAGCTGCTGGACATCCCGTGGGACGTCGTCGCCATGCTGTGCGAGTGGGGGCCGGACGACCCGCGTACCCAGACCGAGATCGACGCTCTGCTCGATGCGCGCTTCGATCCGACCGCGCCCCGCGAACGACCGGCCGCGGCGACCGGGGCGGCGGCCGCTCTGCACATGACGTCCGACGAGCTGGCCGCCCTGCTGCAGCTGACCCCCGAGCAGAGCAAGCTGCTCGGCACGCTCGTGCGTCAGGCCGACGTCACGATCACGGCCGATTCGTGAGAGTCGTCCTCGCGCCGGACCGTTCAAGGGATCTCTGACCCGGACCTCGCCAGCCGGCCGGCTTCCTCTCCACTCCAACCAGAATCCGGCCGCCGGATTGGTCAGAGCGGAGGGGAAGCGGTCCGAGTGCGCAGGGGCGAGCTGGCCGGCGGGCTGGCCCTCGCCGAGCCGGACCAGGCGATCCGCGGCGCGGCCCCGTTGCTGCGGCGCCGCGCCGCGGATGCGGTGCGTGACTTCAGCAGGGGTTAGCCAGGAACTGGCGGAAGTTGGCGAACCGCGGCGCGGCCGCACCTCCTCCGCCGAACACCAGGTGCGGATCAGCGGCGATCTGCCCGAACTGCGCGTTCCGACCGAAGTCGTTCTGCGTGAAGCCCGGGATGTCGTTGCCGATCGACCATCGGCACCCGGCACGGGTGTGCCCCTTCGTGTAGAAGGGGTAGAACGCCGCCGGCGCGCCGTCGTCGGTGATCGGAATCAGCGTGCAACCGGTGCCCGTCACCTGGCTGCACGGCTGGTTGCCGGCGGCCGACTCGATCGCCGGCAGGTCGGCCTCGAACGCCATCAGCGGGTAGCGGTGGCCCTTGGTGGTCGGGCTCGAGAACAGGATCGACGTCGGGTTCAGCCGGCTGCCGTTCGGCCAGCGCGGCAGGTACGACGTGCCGTCGAACCCGTCGTTCTGCCCGTTGCAGCCGGTCACCGGCACCAGGGTGGACGCTGAGGCCGGGAAGCACGCGAAGTCGTCGTCGTCGGCCGGCTCCTGGTCACCAGGCACGCCCTCCAGGCCGGTGCACGTCCCGGTCGTCGTGTCGACCTGCGAGCAGAAGTCGAAGTGGCCGATCTCGTCGGAGAACGCGACATTGCCTGAGTGGGCCGCCCACAGCGTGTTCGCGCCGTGGACCGGCGAGCTCGTGTCGTACATCGGGTGGAAGTCGTACGGGATCTCGGTACAGCTCGTGCCGGTCGGCGCGTACCGGATCTGCCCGAACCCGTTGCGCGCGCTGGCTGTCATGGACCCGGACTGGTGAGTCGTCGCGTCGGCCAGCTCGGCCCGCACGCCCTGCCCGGTGTCGTGCATGCTGAGGCTGATCTTGTCGCCCTGGTTCATCATCAGCACCTTGCGCGGATCCGGCTTGCCCGACCCGACCGGGTCGAACTGCAGCGGGTTGGGCGGACCTTGCGGGCGGCCGCTGCGGGTGAGGTAGGCGAAGTTGACGTACTCGACGCCGCCCAGGATCTGGTTGGCGCACGTCGGATTCATGATCGTGCCGGCCACCGGGTCCTCGGCCAGGCTGTCGATGGTCAGCGCGGCACACCAGTGGATGGCGTCGCAGCTCTGGCTGTCGAACTGCTGTACCCAGCCGGGTGGATAGAACTGCAGCTCCATGAACGCCGCCCCGGGGTGGCGCGGGCTGATGTTCGGGTCGACGATGTTGCGGTCGCTGTCCGGCGTGCAGTGGCTGACCTGCTCCGGGTAGGACTGCGTATCGCACAGGACCATCCCGAACCACAACGCCGGCCGTAGCTCGAAACTGTAGGAGAACCGCGGATCGGCCGACGGCGGCGGGTCCTTGGGCAGAGTGAACGAGTACTGCATCGAATTTCCCGACCCGTGCTGCGTCGAGTAGAAATTCAGCTCCGGCTCGTCGTGACCGACGTAGTGGCCGAAGAGCCGGGTCGAGTTGTCGGCCACCTCGGAGCAGAGCATTCGCGCTGCCCCGCAGTTGGGCAGCGACCGAGGTGCGTTGGGCGCAGCGGGCGCACTCACCGCCCCAGCGAGCGACAGACCAGCCAGCGCTCCCACTGCCAGCACCGTGAGACCAATCCGCTTGAAACTCATCCGGTACCTCCTCCAGACCGTCGTCACCGGCCCCGGTCCGAACCGGTGCGTGAACGCGAGGCACGTCGCGCCCGGCCATCACACGGGGCCGGCCCGGTTTCGGTTCACCGCCTGCCACACTTCAGCGGTGACCGTTCCCGATCCGGCTCTGGTCGTCCTGGTCGGCGCGTCGGGATCGGGCAAATCCACCTGGGCCGAGGCCCGCTACCGATCGGCCGAGATCGTCTCGTCCGACACGCTGCGTGGGGTGGTCGGCAGCGGGCCGAACGACCTCGACGCCTCGACCGACGCGTTCACGCTGCTGGAGCAGATCGTCACCGCCCGGATGCGACGGGGGCTGACCGCCGTCGTCGACACGCTCGGCACCGACGTCGAGCGGCGACGGGGCTGGCTGGCCCAGGCGCGCGCCGCTGGGCTGCCGGCCGTCGTCCTCGTCTTCGACGTGCCGGCCGCCGAGTGCCGCCGCCGCAACCGGGCCCGCGAACGACCGGTGCCGGCGCCCGTGCTGGACGCCCAGCTGAGCCGGATGCGCGACGTGCCGGGCGAGCTGCCCGCCGAGGGCTGGGACCTGGTCCGCGTCGCCGACCAGCAGGTGCGCGTCGAGCCGGCGCACAGCCCGGGCAGCGCGTCGGTGCCGCCCGGCGAGCTACCGCGTGTCGTCCTGCAGATCTCGCGGTTCGCATGGGGCGACGACCCAGCCGGCTGGCTGCGCTCGATCGCCGACGCGGCGGCTGAGGCCGGCCTCGGTGGGCTGGCCCTGATGGACCACCTGATCCAGATCCCGCAGGTGGGCCGGGCCTGGGAGCCGATCCCGGAACCGCTGGTCACGCTCGGGCTGCTGGCCGGCGCCACGTCCGGCCTGACGCTCGGCCCGCTGGTGACGCCGGTGACCTACCGGGCGCCCGGCATCATCGCCAAGTCGATGGCCACCCTGGACGCGCTCAGCGGCGGGCGGGCGTTCTGCGGCATCGGTGCCGGCTGGTGGGCCCGCGAGCACGCTGGGTTCGGGCTGCCCTTCCCCGGAGCGGGCGAGCGGCTGGACCGGCTCGAGCGGGCCATCGAGATCATCCGCGCGCTGTGGGCGGCCGGCACCAAGCCGGCGGCCGGCCTGCCCGAGACCACGTCCTACCCGCGCCCGGTCTCCGACATCCCGATCATCGTCGGCGGCTCCGGCGAACAGCGGACGCTGCGGATCGCCGCCCGGCTGGGCGACGCGTGTAACCTGCCGTCCGACCTGGAGACGCTCGACCGCAAGCTGGCCGTGCTGCGCCGGCACTGCGCCGAGGCCGGCCGCGACATCGCGGTCACCGTCCTGGACGTGCCGATCGTGGGGCGCGACCGCGAACACGTCGCGGCGCTGGTGGAGAGGCTACGAGGCCGAACGCCGGCCGCCGGATACGCCCGCCGCCACCATGCCGGGGTCGCGGCCGAGCATGTCGGCCGGTACCGGCTGCTGGCCGAACGTGGAGTCAGCACCGTGTTCGTCGCGCTGCCGGACCTCGCCGGCCCCGCCGACGTGCTGCGGCTCGCTCCGATCGTGGCCGGTTTCGCCGGGGCGGATCCTTGATTGCCGCTGTGATCCGCTCCGGCGATCCCGTCCTTCCAGCAGGCGAGCCCGCTCTTTCGCCGACGTTCCTCCCCATACGCCGAAGGGCTCGCGTGCGTCCAGTGCCCACTTCAGGCAGTTCCTGATCACCGGACAGGCTGCGCAGATCTGCTTGGCCCGCCTCTCCCGACGGGCGAGTGTCGGCCCGCGTTCCCGGTCACCCGGATAGAACACGGACGTATCCATCCCCTTGCAGGCCGCACGCTGCCGCCAGGACTCGTGGTCAACAGAGTGCTCCGACATGGCCATACCCCTAGTTCGCCCGCGTTCTGCCAACGGATCTATCGACTAGACGGGCGAGCGGGTGAGTCGTGTCGCGAAACCGTCGGAGAGAATTTGCACGTGACCGTGCTGCGAGTGATGACCTACAACGTCCGATCCCTGCGCGACGACGCTCCGGCAGTCAGCCGGGTGATCATGGACGCCGCGCCGGAGGTCGCCTGCATCCAGGAGGCACCCCGGTTCCTCCGGTGGCGGTCGAAGTGCGCGGCGTTGGCCCGCCGGGCCGGGATGGTGATCGTCACGGGCGGCCGCGACGCCGGCGCCAACCTGGTGCTGTCGACCCTGGGCGTGGACGTGGTGGCGACACGCGACGTGCTGCTGTCGCACAACCGGGGCTACCACCAGCGCGGGGTGGCCATGGCCGTGCTGCGCTACCGGGGCGCGTCGTTCGCGGTGGTCGGTACCCACCTGGACGGGCAGTCGCAGGCCCACCAGATCGCCGAGGTGCACCGCGCACTCGACGCATTCGCCCCGGGCGTCCCCTCCATCGTGGCCGGCGACATCAACGCTTCGCCCGGCATGCCCGGCTGGCAGCAGCTGGCCGCCCGCGGCGCGGACGCCTTCGCCGTCGCCGGGGAGGGCGACGGGTTCACATCCAACGTCACCGCGCTGACCCGACGCATCGACGGTATCTTCCCGGATTCGGGCATAACGGTGCTCAGCGCCCGGACCATCGACACCCCGGACGTCCGCATCGCCAGCGACCACCTGCCCGTGGTGGCCGAGTTGGAGCTGCCCTGAGTCAGCCGACCCGCGCCGACTCGGGTTCGCGGGGCTCGTCGCGTTCGGGGTGCGGATAAGACGGCTGGACGCGCAGCACCCGAGCCAGGCCGGCCGGCAGGTACCAGTTCCACCGTCCGAACAGCGAGACGAGCGACGGCACGAGCAGCGAGCGCACGATCGTCGCGTCGAGCAGGATGCCGAAGCCGAGCCCGGTGGCCAGCGTCTTGAGGTCGGTGCCCGGCCCGGACGCCAGCGCGGCGAACGCCAGGAAGAGGATCAGCGCTGCACTGGTGACCAGCCGCCCCGTTCGTCCGATGCCCTCGATGACGGCGGCGTTCGTCGAGCGAGCGCCGTCGTACTCCTCCCTGATCCGGGACAGGATGAACACCTCGTAGTCCATCGACAACCCGAACAGGAACGCGAACACCATCAGCGGGATCCAGAACGTGATCGCACCCGTCGCCGCGATACCGAAGATCGCGTTCGAGCCGACGCCGTGCTGCCAGAACAGCACCATCAGCCCGAGCGTCGCGCCGACGGAGATGATGTTGAGCAGCACCGCCTTGAACGGCAAC
This sequence comes from Jatrophihabitantaceae bacterium, assembly GCA_036558905.1. Taxonomy (GTDB): domain Bacteria; phylum Actinomycetota; class Actinomycetes; order Mycobacteriales; family Jatrophihabitantaceae; genus DASXRA01. Next base: position 9,350 of record DATBER010000106.1, read on the forward strand.
AGCGTCGACCGGAACGCGCGCACCAGCAATATGTAGGTGAGCAGCGCGATCAGCCCCAACATCAACGGGAAGTTGCCGTAGACCGCGCGCAGGAAATCGATCTGGGCCGGGCCGAGGCCGGCGACACCGACCACACCGGGCAGCGTCCGCGCCACGCTCTTGACGTCTCTGACCACGCCGACGCTCTTGGAGTTGACGGTCTCCTTCTCCGGGACGAGCAGCACGATGCTCTGCCCGTTGCGGTTTCCGGCCGATCCGGTCGGCAGGAGCGCGTGCTGGATGCCGTCGACCTGGCCGAGTCGCTCGGCGGTGGCCGGGGCCTGGTCGCTCGCGACCAGCACCTCCATCGGGGTGAGCGCGCCGGTCGGCATCCCGCCCCGTTCGAGTACCTGCAGCGTGTCGTAGGCCTTGCCGTTGTGCGCGAGGGAGTCCGATGACGCGACGCCGATCTTGGCCCCCATGAATACCCCGATGAGGGCGAACAACACAGCCAGCGAGGTGATGGAGGCCAGCCACCGATGCTTGACGACACCGGCCGCCCAGCGACTCCACGCCCGGCTGGCTCGGTTCTCGTGGCGGATCTTCGGCCAGTCGACGCGCGGCCCGATGCCGCCCAGGATCGCCGGCGTCAGCGTCAAGGTCACCAGCACGCTGGCCACCGGGATCAGCGCCCCGCCGATGCCCATGCTGCGCATGAACGGCACGGGCAAGACGATCAACGCCAGCAGGCCGATCGCCACGGTCACGCCGCTGAACACGACGGCGTGCCCGGCCGTCTGCATCGCGACGACGACGGCATCGTGGTTCTCCCGGCCGTGATCGCGTTCCTCGCGCCATCGGTTGACGAACAGCAGCGAGTAGTCGATGGCCACGCCCAGGCCGATGAGCGCGATCAGGAACTGCACGATGAACGAGACGTCCATGATGTAGGTCAGCGGCAGCAACAGCAGGAACGAGGTCAAGATCGACACGGCCGCGATCACCAGCGGCAGGAACGCCAGGAACGACGCGAAGACGAACGCCAGCACGGCCAGCGCACCCACCGCGCCGATCATCGTCTCGCCCAGCACGCCGGGGCCGTCGTTGTTGTCGCTGCCCGCTGCGAGCGGATCCTCGCCGGTAACGCCCGCCGTCGAACCTGCGGGCATGGCCTTCTCGATTGCCGTCCGGATCGCACTGGTCTGCAGCCCGGCTGTAGGTGACGGGTTGAACCGCCAGAACACGTACGCGTAGGCGGTGCGGTCGTCCGCGGTCCGGAACGCCTTGTCGCCGGTGTTCGCTTCGTCGATCACCCGGACGTTGGGCACGGACGTCGCGATCGAGTCGAACGTCCGGGCTACGTCGTTCTCGTGGCCGGTGATGGTCTGCCCGGCCGGCAGCGTCACAGTGGCGATGTAGGGCGACGTGTCGCCGCCGCTGCCGAAGGTGTCCCTGATCTTGTGGGCCGTCTCGGTGCCGGGCTGACCCGGCAGCGAGAAGTCGACGGTGAGCCGGTTGGTGGTCTTGCTCGCCAGGGCCGCGCCGGCGATCAGCACAATGCCCCAGAAGATCACGACCAGTTTGCGGTGCCGCAGTACGAGTTCAGCCCAGCGTCCCATGACGTCCCCCGGAGGTCAGAGGCGTGGAGTGTAAGCACGAGCTATGACGCGGCGCATCCACGATTCGCTAAATCCGAGTCGGCCGAATGCGGGTGGATTCAGGGGTTCGGACGACTCTGCGGCGTCCGGCGACAACGCAGTTGTCCGGCGTATTACGGTTTTGGTCACCGGGCCGGTTATTTGAGACCTGTTGACCAAAATCGGGTCGGGTGACCGGGCTCAGGGCGTGACAGCGTCGACCGCCCGGTAGATGCGCTGCTCGGACACCGGGCGGGCCGTCCCGAGCTGCTGGGCGAACACGCTCACCCGCAGCTCCTCGATCAGCCACCGGATGTCCTGGACATCGGCCGCCTGGGCCCGGACGGCCGGCAGCGCCTTGACCAGCTCGTCGTAGGCCGCCTGCACCTGGTGCACGCGCTGCATCCGGGCCCGGTCGACCTCCACCTCGCGGGGCAGCTTCTCGGCCCGCCGGACGATGGCGCGCACGTAGCGATCGAGTTCGCGCAGCCGGCCCCGTCCCGCGGCGGTGACGAACCCGGGGCGGAGCAGCGAGACGAGCTGGGCCCGCATGTCACGGACGGCGTCGGCCTGGGCCGGCGGCGGTTCGGGCCGCAGGGCCAGGCGGGCGTCCTGGGCGGCCCGCAGCACCCGCTCGACCAGGGCGGCGACGTCGCGGGTGGCCTCGGGCAGCTCGGCCCGAATGGTGTCGCGCAGCGCCGTGAACGCCACGCGATCCCAGACCGGGGCGCCGAGCAGCGAGTCGACGGCCGCATCGGCGCAGTCGTCCAGGGTGTCCGCGACGCCCAGCAGCCGGGCCGTCCGGCCGAGGGACACGGCGCGTGCCGGCGAGGGAACGGTGAGCCGGATCAGTCGGCGCAGGCCGGCGCTCGTCGCGGCCAGCTGCTCGGCCGACGTGGCGAAAACCCTTATGGCAACGGCACTTCCCTCGTCGACGAACGCGGGATAGCCGCGCACGGTGTGCCCGCCCCGAGTCTGCTCGACGATGGGCGGCAGCTCGTCAAGGTCGTCCGGCCAGTCCCGCAACCCCTCACGTTCCAGGCTTCCCGAGGCGCCTGAGCCGACTGTCGGCGCGCCGCGTACCGCGGCCGAGCCGATAGCCTCGGCGACGGCCGCCCGTACCGGGACGGCCAGCTGGGCCTGCAACGCGCCGAGGTCCTTGCCCCGAGCGACGACGCCGCGCTGACCGTCCTCGATCGCGAACGTCACCCGCAGGTGGGCCGGCACCTTGTCCAGGTCGAACGCGGCCAGCGGCACGAGCACGCCGGTGCGCCGGTGCAGCTCGCGTTGCAGCGCGTCGAGCAGCGGCTCCGACCTACCCGAGACGCCCGGACCTCCGGTCGGCGCGCCGGCGCCGCCCCCCGGCTCGATGTGTGCCAGCACGGCCCGGGCGGTGTCCGGCGCGGGAACGAAGTTGCGGCGCAGCTCCTTGGGCAGCGACCGGATCAGGGCGGTGACCAGTTCCTCGCGCAGGGCCGGCACCTGCCAGCTGAAGTCGGCGCCGCCCACCCGCGCCAGGACGTCGAGCGGCACGTGCACGGTGACGCCGTCGTCGGACGCGCCCGGCTCGAACCGGTACGTGACAGGCAGGTCGACGTCGCCGTCGCGCCACACGGTCGGCTGGTCGTCGGTGACGTCGGCCCGCAGCACGTCCTGCTGCGTCAAGGTGAGCAGAGCAGGTGAATCCCGGCGGGCGGTCTTCCACCAGGTGTCGAAGTGCCGCGACGACACGACCTCGGCCGGGATGCGCCGGTCGTAGAAGGCGTACAGCTCCTCGTCGCCGGCCACCAGGTCGCGGCGGCGGCTGCGTTCCTCCAACTCGGCCAGCGACGCGAGCAGCGCCTGATTGTCGTGGAAGAAGCGGTGCCGGGTGTCCCAGTCGCCCTCGACCAGCGCGTGCCGGATGAACAGCTCGCGGGCCTCGGCCGGGTCCGGGTCCGGTACCCGACGGCCGGCCACGAGGGGCAGCCCGTACAGGGTCACGCGTTCGCGCACCATCGCCGCGCCGCGCCGTCGATCCCACTCCGGCTCGCTGTAGGTGCGCCCGACCAGGTGCCCGGCCAGTCGCTCGACGGCGGCCGGATCGACCCGGGCGGCCACCCGGGCGTAGAGCCGGCTCGTCTCGACCAGCTCGGCGGCCACCACCCAGGGCGGCGGACGCCGGGCCAGCACCGAGCCGGGCGCTATGACGAAGCGCGAGTTGCGTGCGCCCTGGTACTCGCGCGCCTCCAGGCGCAGGCCGATGTGTGATAGCAGCCCGGCCAGCAGCGCGTTGTGGATGCGGGCCGGGTCGGCCTCCTGCGACGACTCCTCGATGCCCAGCCCACGGGCGATCTGGCGCAGCTGGCCGACCAGGTCCTGCCACTCGCGGATGCGCAGATAGTGCAGGAACTCGTTGCGGCACATGCGCCGGAACTGGTTGCCGCTGCGCGCAGCCCGTTGCTCGCCGAGATACCGCCACAGGTTGAGGTAGCCGATGAAGTCGGAGTGCTCGTCGGCGAACCGGGCGTGCTTCTGCCGGGCCGCCTCCTCGGCCCCGGTCGGCCGCTCGCGCGGATCCGGGATCGACAGCGCCGCCGCGATGACGATCACCTCGCGGACGCAGCCCTCCTTCTGCGCTTCGATGATCATCCGGCCGATGCGCGGATCGACCGGCAACTGGGCCAGTTGCCGGCCGATGTCGGTCAGCTCACCGTCGGCGGTCAGCGCGCCGAGTTCCTGCAGCAACGCCGTACCGTCGCGTACGGAGCGGCGGTCGGGCGGCTCGACGAACGGGAATCGTTCCAGGTCGCCCAGCCCGAGAGCCTTCATCTGCAGGATGACCGAGGCCAGGTTGGTGCGCAGGATCTCCGGCTCGGTGAATTGCGGCCGGCCGTCGAAGTCGCGCTCGGAGTAGAGCCGGATGCAGACGCCGTTCGCGGTGCGACCGCAGCGTCCGGTTCGCTGCGCGGCCGACGCCTGCGAGATCGGCTCGATCGGCAGGCGTTGCACCTTGGTCCGCCGGCTGTACCGGGAGATGCGGGCCGTGCCCGGGTCGATCACGTAGTGGATGCCCGGCACGGTCAGTGACGTCTCGGCGACGTTGGTGGCCAGCACGATGCGGCGCCCGGCGTGCGGGGCGAACACCCGGTGCTGATCGGCCGTCGACAGCCGCGCGTACAGGGGCAGCACCTCGGCGTTCAGGTCGCGCACCGCTTCGGCGGTGTCACGGATCTCGCGCTCGCCGGACAGGAACACCAGGATGTCGCCCGGTCCCTCGCGCATCAGCTCGCGGGCGGCGTCGACGATGCCCTCGGTCTGGTCCCGGGCCTCGACCCGGTGAACCACCTCGTGGTCGGGGTCGTCCGGATCGTCGTCGTCCACAGTGGACACGTCGGCGTCCAGCGGCCGGTACCGGATCTCGACCGGATAGGTGCGCCCGGACACCTCGACGATGGGCGCTCCACCGAAGTGCGCGGCGAACCGGTCGGGGTCGATGGTGGCCGACGTGACGATCAGCTTCAGGTCGGGCCGCTGGGGCAGCAGCGACGTCAGGTACCCGAGCAGGAAGTCGATGTTGAGGCTGCGCTCGTGCGCTTCGTCCACGATGATCGTGTCGTAGCGCAGCAGGTGCCGATCACGTTGGATCTCGGCCAGCAGGATGCCGTCGGTCATCAGCTTGACCAGCGTGCGGTCACTGACCTGGTCGGTGAACCGCACCGAGTAGCCGACCACGTCGCCCAGCGGGGTGTTCAGCTCGTCGGCGATGCGCTGAGCCACGGTACGGGCGGCCAGCCGGCGCGGCTGGGTGTGCCCGATGGTGCCGCGGATGCCCCGGCCCAGCCCGAGCGCGATCTTGGGCAGCTGCGTCGTCTTGCCCGATCCGGTCTCGCCGGCCAGTACGACGACCTGGTTGTCGCGGATCGCCGCCGCGATCTCGTCCCGTCGCTCGCTGACCGGCAGCGCCGGGTAGGTGATCGCCGGCACCGCGGCGGCCCGGGCGGCCACCAGCTGCGACGCCCGCTCGATCTGCGCCGCGAGCTGCCCCAGATTTCGGGAACGCTCCAGGCGCCGCCCGAGCCGGGTCGCGTCCCGTAGCGTCAAACCGTCGAGCCGCTCGCGGAGCTCGGCGCGGGACGGGGACGTGGACATGCTGGGTTCAGGCTAGCTGGCGTTCGAACACGATGCGGTCGACGCCAGGCCCGTCGTAGTCGGCCACCGGCCCGGTGACGGTGAAGCCCATTGCCTTGTGGAACGCGACCGACGCCGTGTTCGTCGGCGACGTGATAGCGCTGATCGTCGTACAGCCGTCCTGTATGGACGCCGCGAAGAACGTCTCGTACAGCCGGCGGGCCAGGCCGGTGCCCCGAGCAGCCGGGGCCACGCCCACGAAGTGGATGTAGGCCCGATGCGGTGCCGACGCGGAGTGGAACCCGATCAGGAAGCCGAGCAGGTCGCCGTCGCGTTCCGCGATGAGCGACGTGGCGTAGAAGTGATCGAGGAACAACCGGGGCAGCATCCGGGCCATGGGCCGGCCCCACCATTCGTCGACGACCGCCACGATCGCCTCGTAGTCGCGCGGACGGGCCGGGCGCACTTCCACTGTCATGCCGGCTTGACCGCCTGCAGCGTGTAGGTCATCGGCACCCGTTCCGGGCGCTCGACGAGTCGCCACTCCTTCAGCTCACCGACCTGTTCCATCAGCCCCGGCAGTGCCTCCCACGGCACCGTGTCGTGCTCGACCAGCTGGGTCACCGTCAGCCCGACATCGAGCAGTGCGGAGACGATCTCTCCCAGACCGTGGTTCCAGCTGTGCGTGACCTGGTGCTCCAACGTCACGTCGGTCTCGACGTAGGTGCTCGGGTCGGCGAACACGATCGGCTCGGGCGTCTCGAAGTACGGGTAGTCGACGACCAGCCGGTCGAGGTGACGCTCGTCGATCGCCCACAGCATCGGATGGCCCTCGCGCATGAACAGCCGCCCGCCGGGCTTGAGCAGGCTCGCCACGACGTCGGCCCACCGCCGGATGTCGGGCAGCCAGCACAGCGCCCCGATCCCGGTGAACACGAGATCGAACCGCTCGCGGCCCAGCACGTCGACCGCGTGGTAGACGTCCGACTCGACGAACTCGGTGTCGTCGCCGATCCGTTCGGCCAGCTTGCGGGCCTCGGCGATCGAGGCGGCGGAGAAGTCGAGTCCGGTCATGTGCGCGCCCAGCCTGGACAGCGACACGGTGTCGGTGCCGATGTGGCACTGCAGGTGTACACCGCGCGACCCCGTGATGTCACCGAGCCGGGGCACGTCGAACTGCACGATGCTGCTCAGCGCGGTCGGATCCTCGGCGTACCGGTCGAGGTTGTAGAACCGGGACGCCGCGTGCACGGGTGCCCGCTCGTTCCAGTTGGCCCGGTTCACGTTCAGGTACTCGTCCACCCTTGAACGGTGCCACGCGCCGGGCCGAGTCCGCGACTGGTTGGCGTCCCTGCGCGCCAGCACTACCTGACGATCAACCCGGCCTGGACTGCGCCGCGGGTGGCCAGGTAGCCGGCGATCCGCTGGTGCGCCGCCTGGTAGGTCGCGCGCAGCGCGGCGGGCGTGCTCGGCGACGTCAGCGCGGCCGGTAGGTCGATCAGACGGATCTTCGGGGCGACGTCGACCCAGGTCGGAATCGCCTCGGCGCGCGTGATCTTCCACTTGTGCGGCGCCACCTCGGTGAACGTGAACCGCGGCATCGCGCCCTCGCGGTCGTCGTTGCGGATCACCTCGTGCCGCGAGATCTGGTCGCCCATGCAGTACGCGACCCACTTGCCGTTGATGCGCTCGAACGGCTCGACCGAGTGGGCGTGGTCGCCCAAAATCACGTCGACATCGGGCGATGCGAGCAGCTCGTGCGCCTGCTGCACCTGCTCGTCGGTGACGCCGTGGTTGTACTCGATGCCCCAGTGCAGGCTCAGCACGACGATGTCCGCGCCGGCCGCTTTGGCCCGGTGCGCGGCCGCCAGGATGGTCGGCACGTCGGTCAGGTTGGCCTCCCACTGCTGACCGGCCGGACGGGTCAGCCCGTTGAACCCGAACGAGTACGCCAGCTGCGCGACCCTCGCCCCGTTGGACATGGTGATGATCAGCGGACGGGCCGCCTCGGCGGGGGTGCGGGCGCTGCCGGTGTGCTTCAGCCCGGCGGCGTCCAGCTCGTCGAGCGTGCGCTTCAGGCCGGCGAAGCCCTGGTCGATCGTGTGGTTGGACGCCGTGGTGCAGCTGTCGTACCCGGCGCCCTTCAGCGCGGTGAGCACCTGCGGCGGCGCGCTGAACGTCGGGTACCCCTGGAACGGGCCGTTCGGCGGCGCGAGCGGCGTCTCCATCTCGCAGATGGCCAGGTCGGCCGCCCGGGTGGTCGGGGCGATCGAGGCGAAGATCGGCCCGAAGTCGTAGCGGCCGTGCCCGTCCGCCAGCGCCTGTTCCCACACCGGCGGATGGATCAGCACGTCGCCCGATCCGGTGATCGTTACGGTGCGCGGTCGCGGCGGCGCCGTGCTGGACGGCGTCACCGTGCGCGTGACGGTGACGTGCAGAGTCGGCGCGGCCGGGTTGTCGCCGTGGGCGCCGCACGCGGACAGGCCGAGCGCGCCGACCAGCAGGCCGGCCAGCCCGGCGGCGAGCACCCGACGACCCATCCGGGCATCCTCGCACTTGCCGCCCGACCCAACCCGTTCGACACCACGCGCTGACCACACGCGATCGATACCATCGCGCCGTGCCCGAGCGCCGGCCGAAGGATCTGTCCGAACTCGAACTCGGCTTCGCCCGCCAGCGCGCCGTGCGGTGGCTGTCGCCCCGCGTGCTGGTGGCTACCGGCACGCGTGCCTTGCTGGCGTCGATCTTCGGCAGCTACTCGGACAAGCGCGAGCTCCAGGCCGTACTGCCCAGTATCGTGCACCGGCACGACACGGCCGACGAGCTGTGGTTCGACTTCGTGGCCGACGTCGGCGACGGCTTCGACGCGACCTACTCAGTAGCGTCGCTGCTGGCCGCCCCCGAGCTCGACGTCGACGGAACATCCCTGCCGCGTGGGCGAATCCTCGTGCTCGGCGGCGACGAGGTCTACCCCGTCGCCTCGACGCGCGGCTACGAGGACCGCACCAAGGGGCCCTACCACGCGGCGTTGCCCGAGCCGCCGGTCACGCTGCCCACGATGTTCGCGCTGCCCGGTAACCATGACTGGTACGACGGGCTGACGGCGTTCCTGCGCGTGTTCACCCAGCAGCGCCCGATCGGCGGCTGGGCCACCGAGCAGACACGCAGCTACTTCGCCGTCGGGCTGCCCCAGCGGTGGTGGCTGTTCGGCGTCGACGCCCAGCTGACGTCCTACATCGACGCGCCGCAGCTGGAGTACTTCCGGCAGGCGGCCCGCCAGCTGCGGCCGGGCGACGCCGTGCTGCTGTGCTGGTCCACGCCGGCCTGGGCGCACACCGACCACGACCCCAGCGCGTACGACCCGATCGACTTCTTCGACCGCGAGATCGTCCGTCCCACCGGCGCGTCCATCCGGGTGATGCTGTCCGGCGACTCGCACCATTACGCGCGCTACGCCTCGGCCGACGACGAGCAGCGCATCACCTGCGGAACCGGCGGCGCCTACCTGGTCGCGACGCACCGGCTACCCGAGTCGATCGAGCTGCCCTCGCCCAAGTCGCGGATGCGCCGGCAGACGCCAACCCGGCCGTTTCGCCTGCGGACCCGCTACCCGGACAAGTTCACGTCGCGGTGGCTGTCGCCGGGCATCCTCGGACTGGGCTGGCGCAATCCGGGGTTCGTCGCCCTGCTGGGCGCCGTGCAGGCGGTGTTCGTCATCTCGCTGGTCTTCGCCGTCGACTACGGGCGCCGGTTCGGCGGCGGGTGGTCCAGCCTGCAGACGTTGCGGGCGTCGTTGCCGGCGCTGTTGATCGCCGTGGTGATCGTCTGGGGCGCGGTGGGCTTCGCCCGGATCGACCCCCACTCACCCCGCCGTACCGCGCTCGTCGCCGGGCTGTTGCACGGGCTGGCCCAGGTCGGCCTGGGCATCGGCTGGACCGCAGCGGTCCTCCGGCTGCACGACGAGCACTGGTTGCCCGACACGGCGCTCGCCGTGCTGGCCGCGGTGGTCACGGTGATCCTGATCGGCGCCGTCGCCGGTCTGCTCACCGGCATCTACCTGACGGTGGTCAGCCAGTTCGACGTCAACCTCAACGAGGCATTCGCCGGGCAGTCCATCGAGGACTACAAGGGGTTTCTGCGGCTGCACATCGGACGCGACGGCGCCCTGACCATCCATCCGATCAAGATTCCCCGGGTGTGCCACTCGTGGCGGGCCGACCCCGACGGCGCGCCCGACGAGCCCTGGCTGCGGCCGGCCGAGCCACTGCGCGTGGAGTTGCTCGAGGAACCGATCCGGGTACCCCGCGCCTAACCCGGTTTTGGTCACCAGGTCTCAAATAACCGGCCCGGTGACCAAAACCGTCGGGGGCAACCGAGCAGGGCCCGCCAGCCAGCGGCAACCGATCAGGGGCAACCGTCAGGCGCGAGCGTCGGCCCGGGCGCGCGCCCGCTCACGCTGCTCGACGAAGCGGCTGGCCTGGGTGTCCAGTCCGGCCATGAACGTGGCCAGCTCCTCGCGGGCCTGCTCGCCCTCGGCGCCCAGGTCGGTGCGGTCGAACACCCGCCAGAACTTGAGGATCGGAGCCACGACCTCGTCGTGGTGCAGCCGCAGGTCGTAGATGCCGGCCTTGGCGATGATCACCGACCGGCGGCGGAAGTCGGCCATGGTGGCGCCGGGCATCTCGAAGCCGACGACCTCGTCCCGCACGGCCTGCATCGTCTCGTCCGGCGCGATCTCGAATGCCGCGGCCATCAGGTTGCGATAGAAGACCATGTGCAGGTTCTCGTCCACCGAGACGCGCGCCAGCAGCTGCTCGGCCAGCGGCTCACCGGCCGCCCGCCCCGTGTTGCGGTGCGAAACGCGGGTGGCCAGCTCCTGGAAGCTGACGTAAGCGATGGCCTGCAGCATCGTCTTGTCGCCCGAGTCGTAGCCGGCCGTCATGTGCGCCATGCGCTCCCGCTCGAGCGCCACCGGGTCGACGCCCCGGGTGACGACGAGGTAGTCGCGAATCGCGATCGCGTGCCGGCCCTCCTCGGTGGTCCATCGGCCGACCCATTGCCCCCAGGCACCGTCCTGTCCGAACCGGGTGGCGATCTCGCGGTGGTAGGAGGGCAGGTTGTCCTCGGTCAGCAGGTTGACGACGAGCGCGGTCTGCGCGATGGGATCGAGCGCCGAATCGTCGGGCGTCCAGTCGTCGCCGCCGAGGAACGCGAAGTCACGGCCCTTGCTCCACGGTACGTAGTCGTGCGGTTGCCAATCCTTGGCCACGCCGAGGTGGCGGTCGACGTTCGCCGCGACCACCGGTTCGAGTTCGTGCAGCAGGCGCGTCTGCAGCGCCGTCATACGCTCGCCTCCGATCTCGCACTCGACTCGTCTAACCTACGCCACCGTAACCTTCCTGAGCGCGGTGGTGCCGAGCTTGCCGGATGCTGACATCGCGCAAATAGACACCATCAGGTTATTGCGCTGTTGGGGCAATCTGCGACAGACTGCCTCTCGCCGCCACGGGGGCGGTGTGTCAGTGTCGACGCATTCGAGGCCTCAAACCGATGGCGGTGCGCCAACCCGTTATGGGTTGCCGCGCGAAGGACCCTCTTGCGCGTTCGCCCGACACTGGGGATTAAGAGGGTTGGATCTTTCTCATGCGGAAATTCGGCAGCCGCGCGAAGCTGGCGCGCGTCGGCGGCGCAGTCCTGGCGGGTGTAGCCGGAGTAGTCGGGGTGGTGATCCTCGCGAGCCCCGCGGGCGCACATACCGCGGTACTCAGCGGGGTAGCACAGTGCGCGAATGACGGCACCGTCACGATCGACTACACGCTCGACCTGCAGCGGAGTTCCCTCACTGCGGACGTGACGATCACCGACTCGACACCGGCCGGCACCACGATCACGCCCGACGGGCTGAACGACGTGCCCGGCGACAACACCTACCACCTCACTCAGTCGGGCGTTCCCGCGGACGCCGGCACCGCCTCGTTGAGCGTCGACGTCGTGTGGAGCGACAACTTCGAGGCTCCCGCCTCATCCGACAAGATCAACCTGCCCACGAACTGCGCGCCGCCGAAGGAGACCACGGCCACGAAGCCGATGTTCACCAACGGCACCTGCCTGAGCCCGCAGCCGACCTACACGATCCCCGAGGCCGAGGGCGTGCAGTACCAGGTCGAGCAGAAGGACGTCAGCCCCGGCACCTACCAGGCGAAGCCGGGCGACGTCGTCGAGGTGACGGCGATTGCCGAGCAGGGCTTCACGCTGACCGGTGACAAGAGCTGGTCGTTCACCTTCCAAGCCGTGCCGACCGACTGCGCCAACGCGCCCACGGTTACCCAGCCGTCGTGCACCTCGGCGAACGGCAACTACACGGTCCCGACAACCGAGGGCGTCACCTACTTCGTCAACGGGACCGAGACCAAGGCCGGCACCTACCCGGCCAAGGCCGGCTCGACGGTGAAGATCACCGCGTTCGGCAGCAACGGCCAGGCCCTGCCGGGCACGACCAGCTGGACGTTCACGATCAAGGCGGCGCCCACGGACTGCAACGCGCACGTGCCGACGTTCGTCAACAACACGTGCACGTCGTCCGGCCACTACACCATCCCGGACTCGACCGCCGGCTACACGGTGAACGGTGTCTCGGTGACGCCGGGCACGCACAGCGCCACCGCCGGCACCACGGTCACGATCCGGGCGATCGCCCGGCCGGGCCACCCGCTGGTGGGCACCACGAGCTGGACGCACACGTTCCCGAGTCTGTCGACGTGCATCGCGCCGGCCGCTGACGTGCACGGCAGCGGTCCGCTGGCCAACACCGGGCCGGACGTCCCGGTCGGGCAGGCCACCCTGGTGGCCGGCCTGCTGGCCCTGTTCGGGGCGGGCCTGCTCTTCGCCGGCCGCCGTCCGAACCCCGGTCGCCACAGCGTCCGGTAACGACCGCAGCTAGTCGGAAACGGCTGGCCGTCCACTATGGACGGCCAGCCGTTTCTATGTGCGGAAAGCGATCAGCTGGTCGACGCGGACGGGTCGGCGCTGCCGTCGCCGGGGGTCGAGCCGCCAGTGCCGGGTGAGGTGGTGCCCGAGGGCGTCGTGGTCGGCGACGGGGCGGTGACCGTGATCGGCTTGGTCACGGTGGTCGACTTACCGGCCGTGTCGACCACCGTGAGCGTGACGGTGTAGTCGCCGGCCGCGGCGTAGGTGTGGTCCTGCGTCTTGCCCGGGTCCACCGTGACCGGGTCGGTCTTGTCGCCGAAGTCGATGACGTACTTGGCGATCCCGACGCCGCCGTCGTCGGCCGAGTGAGTGGCGTCCGCGGTGACAACGAGCGACCCGTCGGCCTGCTTGAGCTGCAGATCGGCCGTCGGCGGGGTGTCGATCAGCAACCGCACCGTCGCCTTGCCCTGGTGGCCGGCGCTGTCGGTCGCGGTGACGGTGACGACGAACCAGCCGGCCTTCGGGTAGACGTACTCGGCCGAGGCGGCCGCATGCGAGACCGGCGTCGAGCCGTCCCCGAAGTCGAACGAGTAACCGCTGATGCCGTGGTCGTCCGTCGAGCCCGAGGCGTCGACCGTGATGTCGTGCGGTGCGCCGGTCTTCGCCGTCACCTTGAGCCGCACCGCCGGCGGGGTGTCGGTCGGCGTCGACGTCGGAGGCGGCGGGGTTGAGCTGCCCGTCGAGCCACCGGTCGAACCGCCGGTCGAGCCCGGATGCGAACCCGAAGTCGAACCGGATTGGGCGGGCGGCTTCGTCGAAACCGGCGGCAGGCCGGCCGGGCGGCCCGGGTCGGCCGGCGGCAGCACGGGCTTCTCGTTCGGCTTCGGCTTCGGCTCGGCCGGCAGGACCGGGATGGTAACACCTGGAACACCGGCGGCGTAAACCTTCTCCAGCCCCAGCACCGTGGCGAGATATTCGGCCGAGTCGTTGTAGGTCAGCACGGCCTTGACCTGGCCGTCGGACGTGCGCAGGTTGCCGCCCGCGGCGCACAGGTAGTCGGCGGCGGCCAGCGCGGCGTCGTAGATGTTGAACGGGCTGATGACGCCGTCGCCGTTGCCGTCGACGCCCCAGGTGGCCCAGGTGGAGGGGATGAACTGCATCGGGCCGACCGCCCGGTCGTACACGGTGTCGCCGTCGAGCACGCCGTGGTCGGTGTCGCGGATCAGCGCGGTGCCGTCGCCGTTCAGCGGTATGCCGATGACGCGGGGAGCCGACGTGCCGTCGGAGTACAGCTGCGAGCCGGCGAACCGTCCATGGTCGGATTCGACGCGCCCGATCGCGGCCAGCAGCGGCCACGGAATGCCGCAGCCGGGCTCGGTAACGGCCAGCCGGGCGGCCGCCTTGCGGTAGGCGTCGAGGGCAATCGCGGGTATGCCGTCACTGGCCAACTGCGGAGCGAGTGGCCCTCCCGGCGGCGGATCGGTGATGTTGGGCGGCACGCCGGGACCGGTCGGCGTGACGATCGGGCGAGACGTGGGCGGCTGGCCGCCGTCGATGGGCAGGTCGTAAGACGGGACGCCGGCCGCGGGCACTCCGCTCGACTGGGTGTTGGCCGGCGGATGAGCCGGCGCCGCCTCGACGCGGTGCGGGCTGACTCCGGCGCTGGCCAGGGTGCCGAGGGCGGCCGCGATGATCGCCGCGCCGACGGCGGTGCGTTGCTTGCGCGAGGTCCATACCGGGATCTGAAACCGGACGGTGGCGTGCTTAGGCTGAGCCCGCCTGGTACCTCGCTTCGGCATCCGCCTGCCCTCTCGCGTGTTTCGGAGCTCATCCGAGATGGCGTCCGCTCCTCGACCGGTGAGGAGCCCTGTGTAGGAATCTGCCGTCCGAGGCTAACCCGGATCACGGAGAAATGACACCGTCGAATCGGGCGGATTTACCCGACGGTGCCCTACCGGACATGCGTTGTTGCCCGACTGCCCGCTTACGTGCCGCCGGTCCGAAACGTTGCTCAGCCGGCGCCCGAAACGGTCGGATCGCCGGATGGCGGGGCGGCCGGACCGTTGCTCGACGGCGGATCGGTCGGCGTGCCGGAGGGGCTCGACGGAGGGTCGGACGGGCTGGACGGAGGGTCGGACGGGCTGGACGGGGGCGAGCTCGGATCCGAGGGCGGCGAGCCGGAGGGGGGCGAGGTAGGGCCGGAGGGGGACGAGGTGGGGCCGGACGGCGGCGAGCCCGGGTCCGTCGGCTCGGTGCTCGGTGGGTTCGGCGGCGTGGTCGAGCCGACGGGTGCACTGGGGTCGTCGGGCGACGACGGGTTCGGCCCGATCCCCGGCGCCGACCCGGACGAGGTCCACCACCACGTGGTGCGGCCCAACGCCGGTTGGGCCGGAGGCGCCGCGGCGCCGGCCCGTGAGTTGGCGACGGCCGGCGCGTCCTGACGCGGCGGCTCCTGCACGTCGATCGGACGCGTCGAGTGAATGCCGGTCGACGGCAGGATCGAATGCAGCGTCGGCGCCGACGCTGTCGGCCGGCGGCCCGGGTCCGGCAGCGCCATTGCGGTCGGAAGAGCCAGGCGCGGTCCGGGCGGGGTGGCGGCGTCGACGCGGTGCGCGGCCGCCCCCGCTCCGGCCAACGAGGCCACGCCGGCCCCGAGCAGGGCCGCGCCGATCAGCAGGTGTCGCGGGCGGACCTCGTGACCGCGGAATGAGGGCAGATGCAGCCGGACGGTCGCGTGCTCGGGTCGGCTCCGCGGCGGACGAGGGGCCGGGGGCTGCCGGACCAGAGCGTGCCGCGGCGCGGGCTTGGGTCGCGCGCCCTTCGCGTGTCGGGCGGCCGGTTTGCCGAGGTCGATCGTCGCATCGAATTCGCGACTCGGACGCTTCATCAGAACGTGCCCCATTGACTACGCAATGTTGTCACGAGAGCCCCAACGAGCCACCCGGCCCGCAAGATTCGCCTGAGTCGCGACACGCGAGTGCAAGCAGACCTGGGCCAAACGACAAACGTGTGGTATTGGCGCGCCGAGCGCTTCTACACTCCGGCCCATGGTGTTGGCCGTCGCCGCGTTCTCCCTCGCCGCCGCGCTGCTCGTGTTGCTGCCGGGGCCGGACACGCTTGTCGTGCTGCGCGAACTGCTGCGCGACGGTCGCGCCCGCGCAGCGCAGACGGTGGCCGGCGTGCTCTGCGGGCTGACCGTGTGGGTGATCGCCGCGGCGCTCGGGTTGTCGGCGCTGCTGCGGGCCAGTCAAGCGGGCTACATCGTGCTCAAGATCGCGGGGGCGGCCTACCTGATCTGGCTGGGCGTGCAGTCGCTGCGGATGCGCCGGATGGCCGCGCCCGACGAGCGTCCGCGCAAGCGCTTGCTCGGACGAGGATTCGTCGCCGGATTGGCCACCGACCTGCTCAACCCCAAGGTGGGCGTCTTCTTCGTGACGTTCCTGCCCGGCTTCGTGCCGCACGGGTACTCGGTGGTGGGCCTGTCACTCCTGTTCGGCGCCATCTTCATCGTCGAGACTGCGCTGTATTTCGCGGTGCTGCTGGCCGTGGCCACTCCGGTTACCCGCTGGCTGGCCGACCATCGCGTACGCCGGCGTATGGATACCGCCACGGGCGTCGTGCTGATCGGGCTCGGAGTGCGCCTGGCCGTCGATCAATGAGGCTGTCGCCTCGCGCGATCAACCGGGCGACACTGGCCCGACAGCTGCTGCTCGAACGGGCCGAGCTGAGCGCTGCCGACGCCATCGAGCACCTGGTGGGCCTTCAGTCGCAGGCTCCGAAGGCGCCGTTCGTCGGACTGTGGACCCGACTGGAGGACTTCCGCCCCGACGAGCTGGACGAGCTGATGACGTCGCGGCAGGCGGTGCGGGCCAGCCTGATGCGGGCCACCGTCCACCTCGTCACCGCCCGCGACTGTCTGGCCCTGCGGTCGGTGCTCCGCCCGGCGGTCGAGCGGGCTCACTACAACGGCCCGTTCCGCAAGAACGTCGACGGCGTCGACGTCGGCGCACTCGTTGCGGCCGGGCGCGCGCTGCTCGAGGAGCAGCCCCGCACCCGCAAGGACCTCGGGCGGCGCCTGGCCGAGCAGTGGCCCGGCCGCGATCCCGACTCCCTGGCCCACACGGTCGGGTTCCTGGTGCCGCAGCTGCAGATCCCACCACGTGGGACGTGGCGCGGCGCCGGCTCGCCTGTCTGGGCGACCACCCGCGAGTGGCTGGGCGCCGAATCCAGCGACGAGCTGACCGTCGACGACCTGCTGCTGCGCTATCTGGGCGCATTCGGGCCGGCCACCGTCATGGACGCGCAGACATGGTGCGGGCTGACCCGGCTGGGCGAGGTGGCCGACCGGCTCGGCGATCGGCTGCTGTGCTTCCGTGACGATCAGGGCCGGGAGCTGCTCGATCTGCCCGACGCGCCCCGGCCGGACCCGGACACCCCGGCGCCACCGCGGTTCCTGCCCGAGTACGACAACCTGCTGCTGTCGCACGCCGATCGGTCGCGGGTGGTGCCGGACGGGCAGCTCGTGCCGCTCTACCCCGGCAACGGCGGCAGCCGCGGCGAGCTGCTCGTCGACGGGCGGTGGGCGGCCAACTGGGCGATCGAGCGGGCCGGCGACACGGCCACGCTGACCGTTGCGCCGTTCGCCCGGATCGCCACGCGGCACCTGCCCGGCATCAACCGCGAGGGTCGGGCCCTGTTGCAGTGGGCGGCTCCGGGCTCGGCGCCCGAGATCCGTGTTGTCGCGGCCCCGTAGCCTGCGGATCCATGGCGTTCTACGTGCAGGAAGCGGCTGATCGCTTCACGTCCACCGAGCTGACCCGGGGTCCCTGGGACGCCGCCGCCCAGCACGGCGGACCGCCGTCGGCGCTGGCCGGGCACCTGGTCGAGTCCCGTGACGGCGCCCGGGAGGACATGCGCGTCACCCGCATGACCGTCGAGCTGATGCGCCCGGTGCCGATCGCGCCGCTGACCGCGGCTGTGCGCACTGTCCACAGTGGACGGTCGGTTGAGGTCGTCGAGGTGATGCTGACCCCGGACGACGGCAAGGCGGTGCTGCGCGCCACGGCCCAGCGAATCCGGGTCGCGCCGGACGACGATTTAGTGGACGAGCCGGTCGCCGTGCTGCCGCCACCGGATGAAGCCCAGCCGCGGCCGTTCGAGTTCCCGTTCGACATCGGCTATCACACGGCGCTCGAGTCGCGATTCGTCGCCGGTGCGTTCCGGCAGCCCGGTCCGGCCACGTGCTGGATTCGGCTGACCGTGCCGGTCGTCGCCGGCGTGCCGATCTCGCCACTGTCTCGCGTACTGGCCGCCGCCGACTCGGGCAACGGCATCAGCAACGTCCTCGACTTCGACAAGTACGTGTTCGTCAACCCGGACCTGAGCGTGGTGCTGCACCGATACCCGGCCGGCGAGTGGGTGGCCCTCGACGCCCGGACGACGCTCGGCGGGTCGGGCATCGCCGTGGCTGACACCACCCTGCACGACGAGCGCGGCCCGATCGGCCGGGGTCTGCAGAGCCTGTTCGTCGCCCGCCGCTGATCGCCCCCGGTTTTGGTCATGCGGTCGCATATAACCGGCCGCCTGACCAAAACCGAGGACCGGCAAGATGTCTAGACATGACGGTGATGCGACACGAGATCGGCGAGCAGCCCGAGGCGCTGGCCCGCACCCTGGACGCGCTGTTGCCGCTGCGAGACGAGATCGCCGAGCTGGCCGACGGACGCCGGCACGTACTGTTCGTGGCCCGGGGCTCGTCGGACAACGCGGCGATCTACGGGCGGTACCTGTGCGAGGTGCTGGCCGGACGGCAGGCCGGGCTGGCCGCGCCGTCGGTGGCCACGCACTACCGCGCCGACCTGGACCTGTCCGACACGGTGGCCGTCTGCGTGTCCCAGTCGGGCGAGACGGCCGAGATCGCCGAGACGCAGGCCTGGGCCGCGGCCCACGGCGCGCGGACGGTGGCCGTCACCAACGTCGAGGGCAGCACGCTGGCCAACGCCGCCGACCTGGCGCTGATCACCCAGGCCGGCGCCGAGAAGGCCGTGCCGGCGACCAAGACGTACACCACCCAGCTGGCGGCGATCGCCGTGCTGGTCGACGCGCTCGGCGGTAAGCAGCTGGACTTCGCCCGCGTGCCGGACCAGGCCGCCCGGCTGCTCGACATCGACGTCGACGCCGCGGCCGAGCAGCTGGCCGGCACGCAGCACACGCTGGTGACCGGGCGGGGCATCACGTACGGCACCGCCCTGGAGGTGGCCCTCAAGGTCGAGGAGACGTGCCTGCGCCCGGTACGCGGGCTGTCCTACGCCGACCTCAAGCACGGGCCGATCGCCGTCGTCGACGCCGACCTGACCGCTGTGCTCGTCGCCGCGCCGAACGGGCCGACGCTTCCCGGGATGACCGAGCTGGCCACCACCGTGCGGGCCAAGCACGCCGCGGTGATCGGCATCGGCGGTGACGCGGAATTCGCCGGCCAGTGCGACGTGGTACTGCCCGGGCCGGACCTGCCCGAGGCGCTCGCCCCGCTGGCGCTGGTCGTGCCCGGTCAGGTGATGGTCGAGGCGCTGGCCCGCAAGCTGGGCCTCAACCCCGACCAGCCGCGCGGCCTGTCGAAGGTCACCCAGACCGACCAGTGACCGATCGTGCAACGTTGGGCCGCGTCAGGCGGCCGACGGTTGCACGATCCAGTTGCCGGCGCGCATGACGCCGTCCACCTCCAGGTCGGACGACAGCACGACGAGGTCGGCGCACGCCCCGAGGGAAAGCGTGCCGGCCTCCAGGCCCAGGGCGCGCGCCGGCACGGACGTCAGCGCGGCCACGGCGTCGACCAAGGGCACGCCGGCCGCCACCGTGTTGCGCAGCGCCACGTCCTGGGTCAACGTGCTGCCGGCGATGGAGCCGCCGTGCGTCAGCCTTGCGACGCCGTCGCGCACCGTCACGTCCAGCCCGCCGAGCAGGTACTCGCCGTCGCCGACCCCGGCGGCCGCGATTGCGTCGGTGATGAGCGCGATGCGCCCAGGGGCGGCCACCCGAAAGGTCCAGCTGACCAGGGCCGGGTGGATGTGGATGTTGTCCACGACGAGTTCGAGCGTCACGTCGCTGTCGAGCAGGGCGGTGATCACGCCCGGCTCGCGGTGATGCAGCGGGCGCATCGCGTTGTACAGGTGCGTGCCGATCGTCGCCCCAGCGGCCAGCCCGGCGCGGGCCTCGTCGTAGGTGGCGTCGGTGTGGCCGATCGCCGCCACGGCGCCGCCGTCGACGATCTGCCGGATGGCGTCGGGCGCCCCGGGCAGCTCGGGCGCGATCGTGACCATGCGGACGGCGCCCCGCCCGGCGTCGAGCAGGGTGGCGACGTCGTCGGGCGACGGGGGGCGCAGCAGCGCCGGGTCGTGCGCGCCGCAGCGGGCGGCGGCCAGGAACGGACCCTCCAGATGCACCCCGGCGAGCGCCCCGGATTCGACCAGCGGGACGAGCTCGGCGATCTGCTTGGCCAGCTCCGGGATCAGTGCGGTTACCAGACTGGCCACGCAGGTCGTGGTGCCGTGCCGGTGATGGAAGTCGATCGCGGTCTGCGGGTCGTCGCTGAACGCCGCGCCGCCGCCGCCGTGCACGTGCATGTCGACGAAACCGGGAGCCAGGTAGCGCCCGCCCAGGTCGACGCCCGCACGCGGCCCGGCGCCGGAGCCCACCACCCGGCCGTCCTCGATCTCGAGCCAACCGGCCTGGACGTCGTCGGCGCCGATCAGCCGCGCATTGGTGAGGATCACGCCCCAGAGCCTACGGAGGGGTCAGAATGAGCGCCGTGACCTCGGTGCGCGCGCTCGCCGATCCGGACTGGCCGGCCGTCCTGCGCATCTACGCCGAGAGCGTTGCGAACGGAAACGCCCCGTTCGAGACCGAGGTGCCCCGGCCCGAGGTGCTCGACGCCCGGTGGCTGCCGGCTCATCGCTGGGTGGCCGACGTCGCCGGCATCGTCGTCGGCTGGGCCGCAGCCAGCCCGGTGTCGACGCGGTCGTGCTACGCCGGCGTCGCCGAGACCGCGGTGCACGTCACCGAGCAGTTCCGCGGCCGAGGCGTCGGGCGGGCCCTGCTGCAGCAACTCGTCGCGTCCGCCGACGCCGCCGGCCTGTGGACGCTGCAGACCACGGTGTTCCCCGAGAACATCCCCTTGCTCGAACTGCACTACGCGGCCGGGTTTCGTCTGGTGGGCGTGCGGGAGCGGATCGCCCGCTACCGGGGCCGATGGCGCGACACCGTTCTGATCGAGCGGCGCCGGCCCGACTGATCGTGCATCGCTCGTATCTCCGGTATTTCGGCGGCTGAGCCTGGTCGGCAGCGACCGGCGCCCGCGGCACGACGTCGCAGGCCCCGGCGCCTGTTGATCATCGGTGATTCGCAGCTGCCGTCACAGCCCCGTCAAATGCTGGGCTCGCTAGACTCCGATGACTGATCGATCCGTCGCTGGATGAGGGGACGCCGATGCGACAGCGGCTGTGGCGGCCATCCGTAGCGGTCGGCGTACTGGCGGCTCTGGTGGTGGCCGGTTGCACGACCACGATCGCCGGCCGCAGCGTCCCCCCACCGGCCGCGCCCGACGCCCAGCTTTCGGTGGTCGGCGACTCCGGCGGCCCCTTCGATCAGACCGTCAAGAACGCGCTCAGCGACGTATTCACCTTCTGGCAGAGGGTGTACCCCTCCGTGTCCAGCGGAAAGCCGCTGCCGCCGCTGAAGGGCAAGCTCTACTCGGTCGACGGCGCGCATCCCGCCGCCGACGCCAAGCAGAACGGCTGCATCAACAAGGCCGGCACCGACGCAGTGGTCGACAACGCGTTCTACTGCGAGCTCGACGACTCCATCGCGTGGGACCGCAACGCCCAACATCTCGTTCCGGTGCTCGGCGACAAGTACGGCCCACTGCTGGTCGCCATGGTGTTCGCGCACGAATTCGGCCACGCGGTGCAGGAACGCCTGGGCCTGTTCAACCAGCAGGTGCCGACCATCGTCCACGAGACCCAGGCCGACTGCGCGTCCGGCGCGTTCACCGCAACGGTCCTGCAGAACCAGTCGGCGCACATCCGGGCCACGCCGGCGCAGTTCGACCAGGCGCTGATCGGCTATCTGAACGTCCGCGACGACACCCCGGCCGACGAGCGGCAGATCTCGCACGGTGACGGCTTCGACCGCATCGGCGCGGTGGCCGACGGCTTCGAGCACGGCGTCACCGAGTGCTACAAGTCGGACTGGGCCGACCGCACGTTCACCGAGCGCCCGTTCAGCACAGCGCAGGACGAGCAGCAGCAGGGCAACGAGCCGTTCGAGCAGGTCATCAACCCCGGATCCAACGCCCAGGGCGGCGGTGGGTTGCAGCCGGACCTGAACCGGTTCTGGAAGCAGGCCGCACAGTCGATCAACAAGTCCTGGGCCGACGTCAAGGTCGCCCAGGCGACCCATCCCAAGTGCGGCGACACCAGCAGCTCGTTCGGCTACTGCCCGGACGACAACACCGTCTACTTCGACGTCAACTACGCGCATTCGGCGTACGACAGCATGTCGGTGCTCAACATCGATCGGCAGAACGCCGACGTCACGGTCGAGACGAATCAGCCGGGCGACTTCGCCCTCGGCAGCCTCTTCTCGCTCGGTTGGGGTCTGGCCGTCCGGCACCAACTGTTCAACCGCTCGCTCGACGACAGCGCGGCGCTGCTCGCGGCGATCTGCTACACCGGCGCCTACGCGAAGAACATCAACGTCACGCAGGCCCCGGGCCAGTTCACCCTGTCGCCGCCGGACATGGACGAGGCGACGTCGGCCGTCTTGAGCCTGGTCGGTCAGGACCAGGCCTTCGGGGCGCGCGGCACCACGGGTCTGGACCGGGTGCTGAGCTTCGTGAAGGGCTACAACGGCGGCCTCCACCTCTGCTGACGACCGCCGCGTCAGTCGGTGACTCCGGCTCGCACGTGGTCGAGCAGCCCGGCGCCGGCCCGCTCGATCTGCTGCAGCACCTCGACGAAGCCGTCCGGGCCGCCGTAGTACGGATCGGCCACGTCGAGGTCGGCCGGGTCGGCGTCCGGGTCGAACGAGCGCAGCAGCACGATCTTGGCCCGGGCCTCGTCCGGCTCGTCGGCCCACGACGCCAGCTCCTGCAGCTGCCGCACATGCCCGGCATCCAGGGCGACGACCAGATCGCGGCTGGCGAAGTCGGCCGGCGTGAACTGCTTGGCCTCGTGGCGCGAGTGGTCGTAGCCGTGCGCGACGAGCGTTGCCCGGGCCCGGCGGTCCATGTCGTCGCCGACGTGCCAGTCGCCGGTGCCGGCCGAGTCGACGAACACGTCGTCCAGGCCGGCGTCGCGCAGCAGCGCACCGAACACCACCTCGGCGGTGGGTGATCGGCAGATGTTCCCCGAGCAGACGAAACAGACGCGCACCTCGCCATTGTGCCGGGCGGCATGCCAGGCTGATCACCGTGCGGCCAACCCTGTTCGAGTTCGCCGGCGGCGAGCCGGCCTTCCTGGCGCTGGCCCGGGCCCATCACGCGCGCTGCCTGGCCGACCCGGAGCTGAACCACCCGTTCTCCCATCCCGGGCAGCACCCGCAACACGTCGAGCGACTGGCCGCGTACTGGGCCGAGGTCATGGGCGGGCCGCCGACGTACTCGCAGACCTGCGGCACCCAGTCGCGGCTGCTGCACATGCACTCCGGCAACGGCGACATGACCGACCTGGGCCGGCGCTTCGTCGACTGCTTCGTGCGGGCGGCCGACGATGCGGGGCTGCCGGCCGATCCCGAGTTCCGGACCGCCCTGCGCGCCTACATGGAGTGGGCGGTGGCCGACGTCCTGACGTACTCGCCGGTGGGCTCGATCGTTCCCGGAGACGCGCCGATGCCGCACTGGTCGTGGGACGGCCTAGGAGCCCAGTAGCCGCGACTTGGCCGCCTGGAACTCGACGTCGGTCAGCGCCCCGGCGTCGCGCAGCCGGGCCAGCCGCTCCAGCTCGTCGACCAGCCCGGACTCGGCCCCGGGGGTCAACGCGTGCCGCGCCGGCAGCTCCTCGGTGTAATGCGCGATGGCGCCGGCATCCTGGTACAGGACGCCCGTCTCATGCTGCCCCGTGCCGTAGGCGGCCAGCTCCATCGTGCTCCACAGCTGGTCGGTGTCGTCCGGACGCGGAAGCGTGGCCCGCGCCGCCTCGTGCTCGGCCCGCAACACCCGGCGCAGCACCTTGCCCAGGATGTTGTGCGGCAGCTCGTCGCGGAACTCGTAGAGCACCGGGACCTTGTACGCGACGAGCCGGGCCGCGCAGAACGCCCGCAACTCGGCCTCGGTCACCTGCGACTCCGGCTCCAACACGACGAACGCCTTCACCGTCTCGCCCCGGTAGGAGTGCGAGACGCCGACCACCGCGCTGTCCTTCACCGCCGGGTGCTCGGCCAGCACGTCCTCGATTTCGGACGGGAACACGCTGAAGCCGCTGGCCATGATCACGTCGCGCTTGCGGTCGACGATCGTGACGAAGCCGTCGGGGTCCATCACGGCGACGTCGCCGGTCAGCAGCCAGTCGTCGCGCAGCATCGACGCCGTCTCGGCCGGCTGGCCCCAGTAGCCGGCGAACACCTGCGGCCCACGCACGCACAGCTCGCCGGCCACCCCGATCGGGACGTCGCGAGACGCGTCGTCGAGCTGGGCGATCCGGACATCGGTACCGGGCACCGGGACGCCGATCGTGCCGGGCCGGGCGTTGGCGTTGAGCGGATTGGCCAGCGCGACCGGCGAGCTCTCGGTCAGGCCGTATCCCTCGACGAGACGCCCACCCGTGACATCGTCGAAGCGGGAGACCGTCTCGGGCGGCAACCGCATCGCGCCCGACACGCAGGTCCGGATCGAGCGCAGGTCGTGCTTGGAGGTCCGGCGCGAGCGCACGATCTGGTCGTACATCGGCGGGACGCCGGGGAAGACCGTCGGCTTCCACTTGTCGATCGCCTTGAACACCAGGCCGAGGTCGAACGTCGGCAGCAGGACGAGGGTGCCGCCGGCCAGCATGTTCATCGCCAGGCACATCGTCAGCCCGTACACGTGGAAGATCGGCAGCACGGCCAGCACGATCTCGTTGCCGCGGCGCATGTCCGGGTCCCAGGCCGCCGCCTGGTGGGCGTTGGCCACCAGGTTGCGATGGGTGAGCATCGCACCCTTCGGCTGGCCGGTCGTGCCGCCGGTGTACTGCAGCAGGGCCAGGTCGTTCTCCGGCGAGATCGGCACGTCGGGCGCCGGCTTGCCGGAGTCGAGCAGGTCGGCGAACTGCAGCACGTCGGCGCCGTCGGGCAGCGGGGTGACCAGCTGCTGGCGGGCCTGCTTGGCGCTGCCGAACGGCAGGCGCAGGGCCAGCCGCTTGCCCGAGGGCAGGTAGTCGGCCAGCGAGGTGACGATCACGTGCCGGACCGCGGTGCGGGGCCGGGCCTCGGCCAGCCGGCTGTAGGCCCCGTCGTAGACGATGGCCACCGACGCGCCGCTGTCGGCCAGCTGGTGGTGCAGCTCCGGCGGCGTGTACAGCGGGTTGTGCTGCACGACCACAGCGCCCAATCGGAGCACCGCGAAGAACGCGATCACGTTCTGCGGGCAGTTCGGCAGGATCAGCGCCACCCGGTCGCCCTTGCGTACGCCGAGCTCGTCGAGCGCGCCGGCGAACCGGTCAACGGCGTTCACCAGTGCCCGGTAGGTCATCGTCCGGCCCAGGAAGGCCAGCGCCTTGCGCCGGGGGAAGTCGTCGGCCGCGTCGTCGAGCAGCTGGGTCAGCGGCACGTCGGGGACGTAGAGCTTCTCCGCGACGCCCGACGCGTACCAGCGCACCCAGGGTCGCGCGGCGTACCCGTCGGAATCGTCCATGTCGCCAAATTCAAGCACCGGTGGGCAGAAGCGCCAAGCTCCCATCATTCGGTCAGATGCGCTGAGTGACCAGCTGAGTGACCACCGGAGGGCCAGCAATGGTCTTGGCGGCACTGGGTAGGTTCGACGCCATGCCCGACATGGACGCATCCTTCCTCGCCCTGCCCGCGCGCGACCTGGCCGACGCCGCGCTGAGCCGGGCCCGCGAACTGGGCGCCGAGCACGCCGATTTCCGCCTGGAACGAATCCGGACCGGCTGGCTGCAGCTGCGCGACGCCAAGCTCGACTCCAGCAGCGACTCCGAGGATCTGGGCCTGGCCGTGCGGGTCATCCACAACGGCGCGTGGGGATTCGCGAGCGACATCGCCCGCACCCCCGAGGCGGCCCGCCGGCTGGCCGAGCAAGCGGTGGCCACCGCCAAGGTCAGCCGGGTGCTCAGCGACGACCCGGTCACGCTGGCCGCTGAGCCGACCTACCCGGACGCGACGTGGGTGTCGTCCTACGATGTCGACCCGTTCGACATTCCCGAGGCCGACCGGGTGGCCCGGCTGGCCGACCTGTCCGAGCGGCTGATGTCCGCCGACGGGGTCGATCACGTCGACGCGCTGCTCCAGCACGTGCTCGAGAACAAGTTCTACGCCGACACGGCCGGCACGACGACCACCCAGCAGCGAGTGCGCGTACACCCGCAGTTCACGGCGGTTCACGTCGATCGCGGCGCCGGCAAGTTCTACTCGATGCGCACGATCGCGGCGCCGGCCGGCCGTGGCTGGGAGTACCTGACCGGTACCGCCTGGGACTTCGACGCCGAGATCGCCGAGCTGCCGGAGTTGCTCGCCGAGCACGTCAAGGCGCCCAGCGTCGAGGCCGGCAGCTACGACCTGGTCATCCACCCCTCGAACCTGTGGCTGACCATCCACGAGTCGATCGGTCACGCCACCGAGCTCGACCGGGCCCTGGGCTACGAGGCGGCCTACGCCGGCACGAGCTTCGCCACCTTCGACAAGCTGAACACGCTCAGGTACGGCAGCGGCGTCATGAACGTGGTCGGCGACCGCACCGTCGAGCACGGGCTGGCCACCGTCGGCTACGACGACGAGGGCGTGCAGACCCAGCAGTTCGACATCGTCCGCGACGGCACCCTGGTGGGCTATCAGCTCAATCGGCAGATGGCCCAGGCCAAGGGATTCGGCCGCTCCAACGGGTGTGCGTTCGGCGACTCACCCGGGCACATTCCGTTGCAGCGCATGGCCAACGTTTCCCTGCGTGCGGCCGATGGCGGGCCGTCGACCGACGAGCTGATCAGCGGCGTGCAGCGCGGCATCTACGTCGTCGGCGACCGCTCCTGGTCGATCGACATGCAGCGCTACAACTTCCAGTTCACCGGCCAGCGGTTCTACAAGATCGAGAACGGCAAGCTGGCCGGCCAGCTCAAGGACGTGGCCTACCAGGCGACGACCACCGACTTCTGGGGATCGCTCGAATCGGTGGGCGGACCCGACACCTACGTGCTGGGCGGCGCGTTCAACTGCGGCAAGGGCCAGCCCGGCCAGGTGGCCGCCGTGTCACACGGCTGCCCGGCGACGCTGTTCCGCGGCGTCAACGTGCTCAACACCGTCGCCGAGGGAGGCCGCTGATGATTCAGGATTTCGTCGAACAGGCGCTGCAGCAGTCCACTGTGGACGGTTGCGTGGTCGTCGCGTCCGAGTCGACCGAGACGAACCTGCGCTGGGCCAACAACAGCCTGACCACCAACGGGCAGATGACGTCGAGGTCGATCACGGTCATTTCGGTGGCCGGTGAGAGTGCCGGGGTCGTGACCCGGTCGGTCAGCACGCCCGACGAGCTGGCGGCCGTCGTGCGAGCCAGCGAAGCGGCCGCCCGCGACGCCGCACCGGCCGACGACTTCGCGCCGCTCGTGTCGCCGTACGATGTCAACGACGACTGGGACGCCGCACCGGCCACGACCAGCGTCGAGGTGTTCGAGCGGTTCGCGCCCGAGCTCGGCGCGGCGTTCAAGCAGGCCGCCAAGAACGGCCGGCTGCTGTTCGGGTTCGCCGAGCACCAGATGACCTCGACGTTCGTCGGCTCCTCCACCGGGCTGCGGCGCCGGTTCGACCAACCCAACGGGCGGCTCGAGCTGAACGGCAAGTCCGACGACTACACCCGCTCGGCCTGGGCCGGCGTGCACACCCGCGACTTCAGCGACGTCGACCTCGACGCCGCCGTCGAGCAGCTCAACACACGTCTGGACTGGGCGGCCACCTCGCTCGAACTGCCGGCCGGCCGGTACGAGACGATCCTGCCGCCCGGGCCGGTGGCCGACTTGATGATCTACGCCTACTGGACGGCGTCCGCGCGCGACGCCGAGGAGGGACGCAACGTCTTCGCCGGCCCGAACGGCACGACGCGCATCGGCGAGCAGCTCTCGCCGCTACCGCTCACGTTGCGGTCGGACCCGGCCGAGCCCGGCCTGGAGTGCGCACCGTTCGAGATCGTGACCGCCTCGGAGGGTGGCCTGCAGTCGGTGTTCGACAACGGCGCTCCGGTGGCGGCCACGTCGTGGATCGAGGACGGCGTGCTGGCCAACCTGATACGGGCCCGCTCCTGGGCGTCTCGCACGGCGGCGCAACCGCGGCACCTCTCGACCAACCTGGTGCTCGACGGGGGAGGCAGCGCGTCTCTTGACGAGCTGA
Organism: Jatrophihabitantaceae bacterium; assembly: GCA_036558905.1. Lineage (GTDB taxonomy): Bacteria > Actinomycetota > Actinomycetes > Mycobacteriales > Jatrophihabitantaceae > DASXRA01. The sequence goes on from DATBER010000106.1 coordinate 37,579, forward strand.
TCGCCTCGACCGAACGCGGTCTGCTGCTGACCTGCCTCTGGTACATCCGCGAGGTCGATCCGCAGACCCTGCTGCTCACCGGGCTGACTCGCGACGGCGTCTACCTGGTCGAGAACGGCCAGGTGCGCGGTGCGGTGAACAACTTCCGATTCAACGAGTCGCCGGTCGACCTGCTGGGTCGGATCACCGAGGTGGGCCGCACGGAGCACACGCTGCCACGCGAGTGGAACGACTACTTCACCCGCACGGCCATGCCGCCGGTCCGCGTCCCCGACTTCAACATGTCGACGGTGAGCAAGGCCTCGTAAGGTCGGCCCTCTCCGGTTTTGGTCATCGGGCCGGTTATCTGCGACCTCCTGACCAAAACCGGCGTGGGGGGCCGGATCAGGCCGGGCGCACCACGTGATTGCGGACGTGCTCGAACACCACGGCGGTGCGCACGTCGGCCACCTCGGGGCGCTTGGTCAGCGAGTCGAGCACGAAGTCCTGCAGCGCCTCCGGGGTGGGCACTGCTACGTGGATCAGCGTGTCCTCGAATCCGGTGACGATGTAGACGTTCACCGTCTCGGGCAGGGCGGCCACGAAGTCGCGGAACCCGTGCATGATCTTGCGCGACTGCGGGCGTAGCCGGACGAATATCATGGCCTGCACCGGCCGGCCCAGGGCGCCGAGGTCGACCGCGGCGTGATAGCCGGTGATCACCCCGCGCGTGCGCAGCGCCCGGGTCCGTTCGAGCGACGTCGACGGGGCGACGCCCAGCGCGCCGGCCAGGTCGCGATTGCTGCGCCGACCGTCGGCCTGCAGGGCGGCCACCAGTGCCGAATCAAGTTCGTCCATGGCCGTGCTTCTCCTCGATGTGCCGAACCAAGTTCGGGTCATGCGCAGTATCGCCGCTGATCGTCCTACATTCGATGGCGATGACCACTCACATTGCCTTCGAGACCAAGATTGCCATCGTCGTCCGCGAGGACCTACCGACCTGGCAGAAGCTGAACCTGACCGCCTTCCTGGCCAGCGGCGTCGCGCACCTCGCGCCCGAGGCGGTGGGCGAGCCGTACGAGGACGCCGACGGCACCAAGTACGCCCCGATGCTCGGTCAGCCGGTCATGGTGTTCGCCGCCGACGCGGCCGGCCTGACCCGCAGCCTGGACCGGGCGCTCAGCCGCGGCATCGTGCCGGCCGTCTACACCGAGGAGTTGTTCTCGACCGGCAACGACGTCGACAACCGGGCCGCCGTCGCCGCGGTCGCGCGCGCCGACCTGAAGCTGGTCGGGATCGCCCTGCACGGGCCGCGCCGCGACGTCGACAAGATAACCAAAGGCCTGCCACTACACGGGTAGGACGATGGCAGGCAAGTCACCACCTTGCGGGGTATGCGTGGCTGTGCGCGTACAGGTCTAAAGCCACGCAGGGCCCGGCAAAGCCGCTGCGCGTCCTCCCGCAAGATCAGCCACGTGTGATGATCGACGCACGGAAGACCAACTTTGTAAGCGCTACCGGGAAGTACAGTCTGTCGAATCCCCGAAACCAGCGGTGCGTAGCTGTAGCTGTGCGCCATGGCGCCGACGACCAGTCAATGACGACTGACGAGGAGATTCGCGATGACAATTGCCATCCCGGGCCTTGATGCCGCCCCCACCGAACACGCCCAGTTGCTGAATTGGGTGCGCGACACCGCCGAGCTGACCCAGCCCGACCGGGTCGAGTGGGTCGATGGTTCACCGGAGGAATGGACGCGGATCACCGATCAGCTCGTCGCGGCCGGGACGTTCACCCGGCTCAACCCCGACAAGAAGCCGAACTCCTTCTGGGCTGCCTCCGACCCGGCCGACGTCGCCCGGGTCGAGGACCGCACGTTCATCTGCAGCCGCGAGCAGCGTGACGCCGGGCCGACGAACAACTGGATGGACCCGGACGACATGAAGGCCATCCTCACCGAGCGGTTCCGGGGCTCGATGCGGGGCCGGACGATGTACGTGATCCCGTACTGCATGGGTCCGCTCGGCGGTGACCACTCGCAGCTCGGCGTGGAGATCACCGACTCGGCGTACGTCGTGGTGTCGATGCACATCATGACCCGCGTCGGCACTCGCGCTCTGGAGCGGTTCGGAGAGGACGTCGATTTTGTCCCGGGCCTGCACAGTGTCGGCGCGCCGCTCGAGCCCGGCCAACCGGACGTCCCGTGGCCATGCAACGAGACCAAGTACATCGTTCACTTCCCCGAGGAGCGCGCGATCTGGTCGTACGGCTCGGGCTACGGGGGCAACGCGCTGCTCGGCAAGAAGTGCTACTCACTGCGCATCGCCTCGGTGAAGGCCCGTGACGAGGGTTGGCTCGCCGAGCACATGCTGCTGGCCAAGATCACGTCGCCCGAGCAGAAGTCGTACTACATCGCCGCGGCCTTCCCGAGCTCGTGCGGCAAGACGAACCTGGCCATGCTGGAGCCGAGCCTGCCGGGCTGGAAGGTCGAGACGATCGGCGACGACATCGCCTGGATCCGGGTCGGCGACGACGGGCGCATGTACGCGGTCAACCCGGAGAACGGCTTCTTCGGCGTCGCGCCCGGCACCGACTGGCATACCAACCCGAATGCGATGCGCACGATCGCCAAGGGCCACTCCATCTACACCAACGTCGGGCTGACCGGCGACGGCGACATCTGGTGGGAGGGCATGGACGAACCGTCCGCGCCCATGACCTCGTGGAAGAAGCAGCCCTGGACCCCGGACGCGGGCGAGCCCGCCGCACACCCGAACGCCCGGTACTGCACGCCGCTCGAGCAGTGCGACACGCGTGCCCCGGAGTGGGACGACCCGCGGGGCGTCCCGCTGGATGCGATCTTCTTCGGCGGCCGCCGGGCCACGACCATCCCGCTGGTCACCGAGGCCCGCGACTGGCAGCACGGCGTGTTCATGGGGGCGACGCTGTCGTCGGAGACCACGGCGGCCGCCAGCGGCAAGGTCGGTGTGGTGCGCCGCGACCCGATGTCGATGCTGCCGTTCATCGGCTACAACGCCGGCGACTACTTCGCGCACTGGATCGAGATGGGCAAGGGCGCCGACGCCGTCAAGCTGCCGAAGATCTTCTACGTCAACTGGTTCCGGCGCGACGCCGACGGCAAGTTCCTGTGGCCGGGCTTCGGCGAGAACATCCGCGTGCTCAAGTGGGCGATCGAGCGCATCGAGGGCAAGGCGGCCGCCACCGACACCCCGATCGGCCGAGTGCCGACACCCGACGCTCTGGACGTGTCCGGGCTGGACGTCGACATCGAGGCGGTGCGCGCGGTCGTGGACGTGGATGTCGACGAGTGGCGCACGGAGATCCCGGACATCGAGGCGTGGTTCGAGAAGGTCGGCCCGCAGTTGCCGTCGTCGATGAGTGACGAGCTGTCCTCGCTCAAGCAGCGCCTGGACGCCTAGGTTCGCGCACGTTCAGCGAATCGAGGGTCTGACCGAGGCGGCCCAGTCGGCGGCCGCCTCGGTCCGCAACTCCTGGCTGCGCCCAACCTGGTCGCCTAGGAGTCGCCTAGGACAGGTGCATGAATGACCACTGATGCCCGTCGAGGTCGCGGAACGCCCGCATGTACATGAACCCCCAGTCCTGCGGTTCGCCGACGGCCTGCCCGCCGAGGGCGACAGCCCGCTCGACCAGGTCGTGCACCTCGGCCCGGCTGTCCGCCGTCAAGCCGACGACGACCTCGCGATGGGTGGCCGGATCGGGCGTAGCCGCGCCGGCGAACTCGGCGAAGAACGCCTCGGCGTGCAGCATGAGATTGGCCTGACCGTTGATGACGAGCTGAGCGGTGCGGCCGTCGGCCGGCGGGCCCGGCGCGAAGCCGAGCGCGGTGAAGAACTCGACGGCCCGGCCCGGATCGCGCGCCGGCAGGTTGACGAACGTGTGGCGAGACATGTGCGGAACCCCTTTTCGAAGCGGCACCATCGGCGGGTGCCTTCGGAGCGGGGTAGAAGCTGGGCGGCGAATTTCGACACGACTGCGAGGACGGGCCGTGAAGTTTCTGATCCTGATCTACACCAATCCCGAGTCGCGCCAGATCTGGGAGAACCTGCCGGCCGATCAGCGGTCCGCCGGACTGCGCGCGTACCAGGAGCTGACCGACGAGCTGACTGCGTCGGGCGAGCTGATCGTGTCCGGTCCGCTGGCGGATCCGTCGCACGCGAGGCGGGTCACCGTCCGTGACGGCCAGCCGCTCACCACCGACGGACCGTTCGCCGAGATCAAGGAGTATCTGGCCGGCTTCTACTACGTCGAGTGCGACAGCGCCGAGCGGGCGATCGAGCACGCGGCGCGGGTACCGGGCCTGGACGCCGGCGTACGGGTCGAGGTGTGGCCGATGCGCACGCTGAACGACTTCGGCGTGGACATGTGAACGTCGACGACCAGCTGCGCGAGCTGGCGCCACAGGTGCTGGCCGCCCTGGTCCGGCGGGGCGGCGACTTCGAGACGTCCGAGGACGCCGTGCAGGAGGCGCTGCTCGCCGCCGCGACGCAGTGGCCGGACGAGGGCGTGCCCGACAACCCGCGGGCCTGGCTGATCACCGTCGCGTCCCGGCGGCGCATCGAGCTGTGGCGCAACGAGTCGGCCCGGCGTCGCCGCGAGGAGGCGGCCGCCGCGATGCCCGAGCCGGCGCCTGTCCCCGAGGTCGACGACACGCTGACCTTGCTGTTGTTGTGCGGCCATCCGGCGCTGACCGCGGCGTCGCAGGTGGCGCTCACCCTGCGGGCGGTGGGCGGGCTGCGTACCGACGAGATCGCTCGGGCGTTCCTGGTGCCTGAGGCCACGATCGGCCAGCGCATCAGCCGGGCCAAGCAGCGGATCAAGGCCAGCGGGGCGACATTCAGCCCGCCCGCGCCGGACGAGCTGCCGGCCCGGATGGCCGCCGTGCGCCACGTCCTCTACCTGATCTTCACCGAGGGGCACACGGCCAGTTCCGGGACGGCGCTGCACCGGGTCGAGCTGACCACCGAGGCGATCCGACTGACCCGGCAGCTGCACGCGCTGCGCCCCGACGACGGCGAGGTTGCCGGGCTGCTCGCCCTGATGCTGCTGACCGAGGGCCGCCGTCCGGCCCGCACCGACCCGGGCGGCGCGCTCGTGCCGCTGGCCGAGCAGGACCGGCGCCGTTGGGACGCGGCCGCCATCGCCGAAGGAACCGCGCTGATCACCGACGCGCTGGCCCACGCCCCGATCGGGCCGTTCCAGCTGCAGGCCGCCATCGCCGCAGTGCACGCCGAGGCGGCGACTGCAGACGACACCGACTGGCCGCAGATCCTGACCTTGTACGACCTGCTGGCCAGCATCGCGCCCGGGCCGATGGTCACGCTGAACCGCATCGTGGCCGTCGCCATGGTCGACGGGCCGGCGATCGCCCTGGACCAGCTCGACGCAGCTGCGAGGGATCCGGCGCTGGCCGGGCACTACCGGGTCGACGCCGTCCGCGCTCACCTGCTCGACCGGGCCGGCGATCACGACTCCGCCCGCGAGCACTACCGGCGGGCCGCCCAGCGCACGCTCAGTCTGCCGGAGCAGCAGTACCTGCAGAGCCGGGCGAATCGCCGTCCATGACCAGCACCTTGCCGGTGACCGTGTCGGCGTCGAGCCGGGCGATCGCCTTGACCACCGACTCGGTGCTGACGATCGACGGGAAGCTGTTCGGGGCCAGGGCGTTGGCCCGTAGGCCGAACTCGGCGAACTCGGCGGCCATATGCCGGGTGAGCTGGTTGAGGGCCGCCTTGGAGGCGGCGTACACCGCCTGCCCGCCCGGGTAGACGCGCGAGCCGGCCAGGCTCGACACGTTGACGATGTTGCGGTTCTGCGCGCGGTTGTCCAGGTCGTTGCCCATCCAGAACCGCTGGGCCAGCCGGGTCGCGAGCCGCAACGGGATGCCGACGTTGACCGCGAAGTGCCGGTCGACGGTGTCGATCAGCCGGTCGCCGTCAACCAGACCCGGGGCGTGCCACACCGAGTAGGCGGCCGCGTTTACGAGCAGGTCCACGCGGCCGTGCCGGGCCAGCGCGAGGTCGACGACTCGCTCGACCTGGCCCGGCTGCTCCAGATCGGACCGCACGACGTACACCCGGCCGTCGTTCTCGGGCAGCTCGGCCTCGGGCGCGAGGGGATCGACGAACCACTCGTCCTGCGACGGCACGACCGGAACCCGGTGCCGGGCCACCGCGACGATGTCGTAATGGGCGCCGTAGGCCTGGCAGAACGCGCTGCCGAGCGTGCCGCCGGCGCCGGTCAGCAGGCAGACCCGCCGGCCCGTCTCACTTCCAGTAGGCAATTCGCTCGTCCCCCCACCGTTCGACGACCTCGTCCTTGGCTCGGTGCAGCCACATGACCACGGAGTTGCGCGGCTTGACCCGGTTGCTGACGAACGCGTGCCACGACCGGGGCGTGCACTCGAACATGACCAACGAGTTGTTGATCGGCGGCACCGCCCGGGCCGGTCCGGCCGCCGCCGTGGCGATGTCGTTGAACAGTCCGGTCTCGCCGCCGTCGCCCGACTCCCACTCGGGGTTGCCCAGGTAGAACAAGAGCGACACGGCGCGGATGACCTCGCGGGCCGGCGTCCCTTCCGGACGGTCGCCGCTCACCACGCCCACCCCGCCGTCGCCCCCGAGCCGGACCTCGTCCGGGCCGGGCGGCGGGCCGGCGAACGTCGACGGGTTGAGGTCGTTGTGCGGCCAGCCACCGGCGCTGCCCGGATCGTGATGATGCAGGGTGGCATTGATGTCGCCGGTGGCCTGCACGCCGGCCACGGCGGCGATCATGTCGTGCCAGTCCCGGGACACGAACACCCCGAGCGGCCCGTGCCGGAACTGGTCCAGCGTCGCGCCGGACGCGTCGTAGTCGCCCATGTTGCGCAGGAACGTCTCCGGCTCGTCGCGCTCGATGCGCTCGAACTCCTCGTGCAGGCTGCGGTAGAAGTCGGCGTTGAACACGTCGCGGGCGTAGACGTGCGGGAACGGGCGGGTGCGATGAACCCAGCGCCGGTTGGCCAGCAGCCCGTCGAGCGCGAACCGCCGCGGCGCCGACGACAGCGCCGTCGATGTGTCCAGGTCGCCCGCCACCCGTCGTCTCCGTCCGCTCGGCCCGGTATGCGACGTCTAACTATGCCCGAACGCACCAGATGCGCCGGCGCGCACTCTCCCGATCGTGGTCAGCCCACCACGAGGTCGGCCCGGTCGCGGGTGCGCACGATCAGTTCGGCATTGCGCTGATCGCTGCCGTGGGCTCGGCCGGCCGCCTCGGCCCGAGTCCGTCCATACGCCATGTGTCGGGCGATCAACCGCTCCAGACGCATCGCCTCGTCGATCTCGACGAACCACACCTCGTCCAGTAATTCGCGCGCCGCAGTCCAGTGCAGTAGGTAGTTGCCCTCCGTCACGACCAGGGGAATGTCGCGCGGAATCGGGATGGCCCCGGCTATCGGCTCCTCGATCTCGCGACGAAACTCCGGTGCGTACACCACGTCGTCGTCCCGAGAACGCAGCCGGCGCAGCAGGGCCACGTACCCGTCCGCGTCGAAGGTGTCGGGCGCACCCTTGCGTTCCAGGCGGCCCAACCTGATCAGCTCGACGGCGGCCAGGTGGTAACCGTCCATCGGCACGAGCACCGTCCCCGGGCTCAGCGCCGAAACGAGCTCGGCGGCCAGCGTGGACTTGCCGGCGGCCGGCGCCCCGGTGATGCCCAGCAGCCGCCGCTCGCCGGGAACGATCAGCCGGCGGGCACGATCGACCAGCGCCGGGTCGATCACGGGCGGCACAGCAGGTGGGCGACCAGGGCGGTCCACCCGGTCTGATGCGACGCGCCCAGCCCTTCGCCGGTGTCGCCGTTGAAGTACTCGCTGAACGTCGGGTGCTCTGTCCACAGTGGACCGTTGACGTGCGGCCCGTCCGACGGCCGCCGCCCGGCCGGCCCGGGCCGGAACAGATTGATCAGCCGCCGATCGATCGTCTCGGCGTGCGCGGTGTACTCCGCGCCGAAGTAGTCGCCGTAGGTGCGCAGCGCGTCGGCCAGCAGCACGTTCGGCGGGAACCACACCGGGCCGCGCCAGTTCGAGTTGCCACCGAACAGCCCGGTGCGCGACTCGGCCGGCTCGTAGTCGATCGTCATCGGCTGCCCGTCGACGTCCGTGGTGAACGGCGTTCGGTACGCCGCCGACATCGACCGGATGCCGTACTGGGAAAGGAACTCGTCCTCGTCGAACATTCGCGCCAGCAGCCGCTCGAGGCGCGGGCGAGACAGCAGCGACAGCAGCACGTGGTTGCCGTCCGGACCGGACCGGACGAGGAACGGGGCGAGCAGCTCGGGCCGGCGGCGGGCCAGCCAGCGCAGGCGGGACGTGAAGTCGGGCAATGCGTCGGCCACCCAGCTCGGCGCGGTCGCGACGGCCAGCAGCGGCAGCAGGCCGACCATCGAGCGCACGCGCAGCCGCTCGTACGAGCCGTCCGGATGCACCAGCACGTCGTAGCAGAAGCCGTCGTCCTCGTCCCACAGGCCGACGTTCTGCGAGCCGAACCGGCCCATGGCGTGGGCGATGGCCAGAAAGTGTTCGAGGAACTTCGTCGCCACCTCGTCCCATGCCGGGACCGTACGAGCCAGCTCGAGGCTGATCTTCAGCATTTGCAGGCAGTAGAACGCCATGAAGCTCGTCGCGTCCGACTGCTCGAGCCGGAAGCCGGCCGGCAGCGGGGCCGACCGGTCGAACAGGCCGATGTTGTCCATGCCCAGGAATCCGCCTTCGAACAGGTCGGAGTCGTCGGCGTCCTTGCGGTTCACCCACCACGCGAAGTTCAGCAGCAACTTCGTGCAGATGCGGACGAGGAAGTCGCGGTCGCGCTGCCCGTCGATGCGATAGACCTGCCAGGCCGCCCAGGCGTGGACGGGCGGGTTGACGTCGCCGAACGCCCACTCGTACGCCGGCAGTTGGCCGTTCGGGTGCATGGCCCACTCGCGGCACAGCAGCAGCAACTGCTCCTTGGCGAACGCCGGGTCGACGTGGGCCAGCGCCACGCAGTGGAAGGCCAGATCCCAGGCGGCGAACCACGGGTACTCCCACTCGTCCGGCATCGAGATGACGTCGGCCAGGGCGAGGTGTCGCCAGGACGTGTTGCGGGCGTTCTTGTCGCGACGTTGCGGTGGCGGTGTCGGCTCGGCCGGGTCGCCGCGCAGCCACTCGTCGATGTTGTACCGGTATAGCTGCTTGTTCCACAGCAGCCCGGCGAACGCCCGCCGGGCGATGTGCTTGTCTTCGTCGGAGAGCCGAGCCGGCAGTACCCCGGCGTAGAACTCGTCGGCGTCGGCCCGGCGATCGCGCAGTACCGCGTCGAAGCCGGCCGCAAAGGTGTCCTCATCCGGCTCGGCGGTCGACATACGCAGGCGTACGGTGGCGGTCGCGCCGGGCGCCACGGCATCGAAGCGGTACCAGAACGCGGCCTTGGTGCCGACGCCGTCCGGGTTCACCGCCGACTCGTCGCCGTGCACGACCCGGTTGTTTACGCCGTCCTTGGTGTAGCGCGCGGCGTTCACCGCCCCGAACAGCAGCGCGTTGTTCGTCTCGTTCTCGCAGACGATGCTGCCCAAGGCACCTGGACTTGCACTCGGCGCGCCGCGTTCCGCGGCTACGAAGTAGCGTCCCAGCCATTCGTGGGTGCATTCGATTGCGTCGACGCCGCCGGCCGCGAGGTGCGCCGCGTCGAGCCGGCGCAGCAACGGCCGGCGCGGATCACTGCCCCACACCCAGGTGTTGCGGAACCAGATCTGCGGCAGCACGTGCAGCGGCGCCGGGTCCGGACCGTGGTTGGTCACGTCGATGCTGATGCAGATGTCGTCAGGCCCGGCCTTGGCGTAGCTGACCAGCACGTCGAAGAACCGGTCGTCGGCCAGCACACCGGTGTCGACCAGCTCGTACTCACGGTCGTCGCGGCCCCTCCGGGCGTTCTCGTCCCGTAGCTGCGCGTACGGGTAGGCCGCCTGCGGGTAGCGGTACAGCCACTGCATCCACGAGTGCGTCGGCGTGCCGTCGACGGCCCACCAGTACTCCTTGGTGTCCTCGCCGTGATTGCCCTGCTGGTTGGTCAGCCCGTACAGCCGCTCCTTGAGGACGGGGTCACGGCCGTTCCACAACGCGACGGCGAAGTTCAGGAAGCCGTACCGGTCGCAGATGCCGCCCAGGCCGTCCTCGCCCCAGCGATAGGCCCGAGCGTGCGTCTGTTCGAACGGCAGGTAGTTCCAGGCATCGCCGTTGGCCGAGTAGTCCTCGCGGACAGTGCCCCACTGCCGGCCGGCCAGGTAGGGCCCCCACAGCCGCCACGGTCCGGACGCAGTGGGCGATTCGGCCAGGCGGGCGCGCTCAGCGGTCACGCCGGGATTTTAGGAGCGGTCAGCGGTGCGGCGCCGCGACTCGGCGCGCAACGCGTCGACGGCGTGCTCCATCATCGACCGGGTAATGGCATCGTGCAGCAGCCGGACCGGCGCGAAGTACAGCCGGCCGCGCCAGCCCTTCAGCGCCACCGCCGTCGTGACGTGGACGAAGCCCGGCTCGGCCCGCACGCCGGCCACAAAGTGCAGGTGCACGTCGTCGGTGTCGATCAGCGCCTCGTCGCCCACGATGCGATCGACGGCCAGCATGTCGGACCGGCCCAGCGGGATCCGCACCAGCACCACGGCTGCCTGTCGCACGGCGAGCAGGGCCTTGCCCCAGGCCGGTACCGCGCGGGCGCTGAAGATGGCCCGCGCCCAGACGCCCGGATCCTGGGTCAGACCGGGCGGGGTGGCAACCGTGGTGGTCAACGCCCAGTCGGGTCGCGGCATGACTTCGTAAACGGCAGACATTTTCCTCCGTACGCCGAGGTATGGTCGCAATATGTACGCTAGCGTACGGGTGTGCCCACAGCTAGCTCCCGTCTCAGCCGCGACTCATGGATCGACGCTGCCCTCGAGCTGATGCTCAAGGCCGGTCCCGATGCCGTCGCCGTCCAGCCCATCGCCCGCCAGCTCGGCGCCACCAAGGGTTCGTTCTACTGGCACTTCACGTCCAGGGACGACCTGCTGCGCGCCACGCTCGAACGGTGGGAAGCCACCGCGACCGACGACGTCATCGCCTCCGTCGAGGCCAAGTCGGACGACCCACGCACCCGGGCCGAGCTGCTCGTCGCCGACGTGACCGCCGGGCGGCACCCGGGCGAGTTGTTGCTGCTCGCCGGCTCCGACCATCCCGACGTGGCCGCCGCGGTCGAGCGGGTGACCAGCCGGCGCATCGAGTACGTCGCCAAGCTGCTGCGCAGCGCCGGGCTCACCCCGGCGGTGGCTCAGCGGCGGGCCACGCTGGCGTATGCGGCCTACCTCGGACACGCCCAACTGGCGCAGTCGGTTCCGTCCGTGCTGCCGCAGAACACGCGCGGCCGCAACGCGCTCGTCGCCGAGCTGGCCGACCTCGTGCTGCCTTAATTGGTTTGCCGGCGTGGGTAACGTCGGTAGACCGTGAGCGACGATCCCACTCTGACCGCCGAACGGGCCCACCTCGAACTCGCTCGCCAATGCCTGGACGAGATGCGGGCCGACGCCGAGGGACTGGGCGACGTCGGCGGTGACGCGTTCACCAGCGAGAGCCTGGGCCGGATGCGCGCCGAGCGGCTCAAGGCCCTGGCCGCCGACCCGGACGCCCCGCCGTTCTTCGGGCGCACCGACCGCGACAACGGGGAAATCTTTCACATCGGACGGCGGCACGTGCGCGATGCGGCCGGCGATCCGGTGGTCATCGACTGGCGGGCGCCGATCAGCCGTTCGTTCTACCGGGCGACGCCGGCCGACCGGATGGGCGTGGCGCTGCGCCGCCGATTCGGCTTCCACGACGGCGTCATCTCCTCCTACGAGGACGAGCACCTCGACCACGGCGAAGCACTGGGCCTGACGTCCGACCTGCTGCGGCAGGAGATCGAGCGCCCCCGCGTCGGCCCTATGCGCGACATCGTCGCCACCATCCAGCCCGACCAGGACGAGCTGGTCCGCGCCGATCTCGACACGTCGTTGTGCATCCAGGGCGCGCCCGGCACAGGCAAGACGGCGGTCGGCCTGCACCGGGCGGCCTATCTGCTCTACACCTATCCGGCCCGCCTGCGCCGGTCCGGGGTGCTCGTCGTCGGGCCGAACCGGGCCTTCCTGCACTACATCGCCCAGGTGCTACCGGCGTTGGGCGAAGGCGGCATCCAACAGTCCACAGTGGACGAACTGGTAGCGCATGCACCGGTGCGCGCGGACGAACCGGCCGAACTCGCGGTCCTGAAGGGCGACGCCCGGCTGGCCGACGTGCTGCGTCGGGCGGTGTACTCGCACGTCGCCCGCCCGGCCGACGACGTCGTGGCGGTCGTCGGCACGAAGCGCTACCGCATCCCGGAGCATCGCCTGCGCCGTTACGTGGACGACGCCCGGCGGGCCGACGTGCGCTGGTCGGTGGTCCGCGAGCGGCTGCGCAGCCAACTGGCCGAGGACGTGCGCCGCCAACGCGAGGACGCCGGCGGCGCGCCGTCCGACGCCGAGACGGCCCGCATCGCCCGCTCGGCCGCGGTCCGCGAATTCGTTGACCAGGTGTGGCCGGCGATCGACCCCGTTGCTCTGCTCACCAAGCTGTACACGGAGCCCGAGTTCCTGACCCGCTGCGGGCGGGCGCTGACCGACGACGAGCGGGCCGCCCTGCACCGCCCGGGCCGCCAGCGCTGGACCACCGCCGACGTCGTCCTCCTGGATGAGCTGGCCTCGATGATCGACGGCGCCGAGTCGTACGTGCACGTGGTGGTCGACGAGGCACAGGACCTGTCGCCGATGCAGTGCCGCGCCATCGCCCGGCGCTGCCCGCTCGGCTCGATTACGGTGCTGGGCGATCTGGCCCAGGCAACCACCCCGTGGGCGCCCGGATCGTGGCCGATCACGCTGCAGCATCTCGGCCACGACGGCGCCTCGATCCGGCCGCTGACCGCCGGGTACCGCGTGCCGGGCGAGGTGCTCGAGGTGGCCAATCGGCTGCTGCCGCACATCGCCGACGTCCCGCCCGCGACGTCCGTACGGCAGGGTATGGACGCCCTGGCGTTCACCGACGACCTGCTCGGTGCCGTTCAGCGCAGCCTAAATGTCGAGGGCTCGATCGGCGTGATCGTGCCGGACGCCCGGGTCGAGGCCACCCTGCGCGAGCTGGCGACGGCCGGCGTCACCGCCGAGAGCCTCGACGCCGAGGACGACCCGCGGGTCAGCGTCGTCCCGGCGACCTCGGCCAAGGGCCTCGAGTTCGACTCGGTGGTGCTGGTCGAGCCGGCCGAGATCGTCGCCGCCGAGCCGACCCGGGCGGCCGGGCTGCGCCGACTGTACGTAACGCTGACCCGGGCGGTGTCGCGGGGGGGGGGGGGGGGGG